>NHCT01000001.1 GCA_002167605.1 Verrucomicrobia bacterium TMED40
ATTTGCCGGGAAGGTCAAAGAGTTAGAAACCTTAGCTAGGGAAGCCGATGCTGAGTTTCAGGAAGCTTTCATGACGATACCAAACATCCCTCACGAATCCGTGCCGGACGGAAAAGGGGAGGAGGATAACCAAACTATTTCCACTTGGGGGGAGGTCGAGGGCAACTTTGTGTGCTCAGTGCCTCACTATGACATACCATGGTTTGATCAATTGGTTGATTTTCCGCGCGGGGTAAAAGTCACTGGTGCTGGTTTCCCATTCTACCTGGGTGATATGTCGCGGTTAGTCAGGGCTTTGATAAATTTTTTCCTAGAGGAAGCTGTTATAAATGGCTACGAAGAGATTCATTCCCCGATTGTGGTGAATGCCGCCAGTGCAACCGCCACAGGGCAACTCCCCGACAAAGAGGGGCAGATGTATCTGGATCAGAATGAGGGCATCTACTTAATTCCTACAGCAGAGGTTCCCGTAACCAACTTCTTTAGAGACGAAATTTTGGATCGAGAGAAACTACCTGTTAAGCGATGTGCATACACACCTTGCTTTCGGCGTGAAGCGGGTAGTTGGGGTAAGGATGTGCGGGGTCTCAATCGCCTTCATCAGTTTGACAAGGTTGAGTTAGTCAAGTGGACGCACCCCGATCAAAGCTTTATTGAACTGGAGGCTTTGCGAACTGATGCAGAAAGCCTGCTACAAAAACTTGAGCTTCCTTATCGAGTTTTGTCCATCTGTTCAGGCGACATAGGTTTCCCTCATTCCAAGCAGTACGACTTGGAGGTTTGGGCCGCAGGGCAGAAAAGGTGGTTGGAAGTCTCAAGTTGCAGCAATTTCACCGACTTCCAGGCGAGACGGGCAAATATCAGGTTCAGAAACGAAGATGGGAAACCTCACCCCGTGCACACGTTAAATGGCTCTGCTTTGGCCATACCACGTGTTCTCGCTGCAATTTTAGAGAACAACCTCAGGGAAGACGGACTTGTCGAGATTCCGATGTGTCTTCGGAAATGGTACCCCAAAGAAACCATAGGGTCTTAGGCAACCCTCTGTGGGTGAGTAATCAAAGAGATATCCCTGGAAACCTTAGTGAGCTAGTTCACGAATTGCTTTCTACGACTCCTCTGGCTCGATGGCATAGGTCCACGCATCAATTCTTTGTCACCCCCTCAAGAGAAGGCTCCTTTGCCGTAGCTTGCTCAGGAGGGGCGGATTCTACATTTGCTCTTCTTCTTAGTTATGCGATTTTAGGATCCAATATTAAGGTTTTCCACATGAACCATGCATTAAGAGGTTCTGACTCAGACTTTGATGAAGAATTTGTGGATGGAATGGCAACCCAGCTAGGTCTCGAAGTTGTAAGCACAAAGTGCTCCGCTGAATTAAAGGAGGACGAAGGGTCTCTCCATCGCAGGCGGGTCGATTTTTTCCTGTCAGCTATGCGCGAGCACTCAGTCAAATATTTAATTCAGGGGCATAACCTGGATGATGTCGCCGAAACCATACTTTGGAGAATGGCCCGCGGAGCTGGACCAGAAGGTCTTAGTGCACCAAGGCCCGTCAGTGTGCAGCGAAATGCAAAGTGCCTATTTCTTAGGCCATTCATTACGGTTTCAAGCGAATACATTAGGGAAAACCTAGTTAAGTATGGGATTCCATTTGTAGTCGACAAAACAAATGCAAGCTCCTTATACCTGCGTAACAGACTCAGGAAAAATACGGTTCCCAGTTGGAAGGCTGATTCTGACCGAGATGCCTTGAGGGGTGTTGCTCGGAGTAGGGATCAACTTGAAGAGGTGAACGATGCCCTTGAGCAATGGGCTGACGAGATCGAGCAAAAGTTCTCATCAAAAGAAGCCCTAGAGCTTTTCCACCTGAAGGACCTGCCTCGGGCCATCTGCCGTAAAATCACATTTCGCTGGCTAAAACGCAAGGGGGTTGCTCCTTCGGATAAAATTATGGATCAAGTTTTAGATAAAGTGCAGGAAGGAGCTCAACTCAAAATCAACCTCTCGACAGGCTTAAGCCTTTTTATAAATGAAAAAAGAATGGAAGTGCTGTCAGACGAGAAGACTTCTCCGCCGATGTGGTCTATTCATGTACTTCCTTTTGCGGGGAGAATCATCTTGCCAGGCAAGCAAATATTGAAAGCCGAATGCCTCCAAGCCTCGAGGTCGAAAATCGAAAGCATTTGCAACGGGAAGGTTGACCACGGAGTGGAAGCCTGGATAGATCATCGCAAAATTCCAGACGGGAACATATTCATTCGTAGAAGAGAGCCGGGAGATTTATTTCAACCACTTGGATCGGGAGGGCAGAAGAAAGTCAAGGATTGGATGATTGATCGAAAATGGAGCCAATTCCGCAAGGATAGTACTCCGATTATCGCGAATAAAGATGGGGGGATTTTATGGATACCGGGTTTCGCTCCTTCAGAACGAGTCAAGCTTGATGACTCAAGCTGTAGGGTAATCCGTTTGACTTACCGGTCCGCCGCTACATGATGTATTGCTGTGGATAACTCGAAAAATAACGACCCAGATAATCAACCAAAGAGCTTTCATTCAAAAGGTCTTTTAATTTGGTTAGCAGCAATTGCCCTCGTGATTGCACTAGTCATGGCGAATTCCGGCGAAATAAAGCAAAACCCGATTCTCTCCTCAGTGGACGACCTGATTTCGGCAGCACAAGACGACCTAATTGGCAAAGCCTCCATTCAGAGCGACCCGAAAGGCGGTGAAGAGTGGTATGTCATTAGGGGGGCTGTCCGCAACCCTGACCACGAGTTTGACGAAAGCACCCCACCTTCGCTTCCTTTTGTGGTAAAGGGTAGGGTGACCGAATCTGAGTATAAAGAACTGCGGTCTCTGCTCTCTGGCAACGGTAAGAAACTCGTCGAGGAACCCTCGAGCACCCTCTGGACCGATCTGTTATTTAGCCTACTTCCATTCATGCTAATTATCGGGTTGCTCTATTTTCTTTTTGTCCGGCAATTACGGATGGCAGGGAAAGGAGCACTGAACTTTGGTAAAAGCAAAGCAAAGCTCCTCACCCGGGAGAATGAGAAAATTGTTTTTGCGGATGTTGCTGGTTGCGACGAAGCCAAAGAAGAGGTTGCGGAAATTGTTGACTTCCTGAAAGATCCTAAAAGATTTCGGAAAATCGGAGGTAAAATCCCCAAAGGTGTTCTGATGGTAGGTCCTCCGGGCACCGGCAAGACTTTGCTGGCAAAAGCAGTAGCCGGAGAGGCTGATGTTCCATTCTTCAGTATCAGCGGTTCTGATTTTGTTGAAATGTTCGTCGGGGTAGGAGCGGCACGAGTACGTGATATGTTCGAGCAGGGTAGAAAGAGNGCTCCTTGCTTAATTTTCATAGATGAAATCGATGCCGTGGGTCGCCAACGGGGTGCCGGACTCGGTGGAGGTAATGATGAAAGGGAGCAAACCCTGAATTCTCTTCTTGTTGAAATGGACGGATTTGATGGACATGAAGGGGTCATCATCATCGCGGCAACAAATAGACCAGATGTTCTAGACAATGCCTTGCTTCGCCCTGGTCGCTTTGACCGTCAAGTGGTCATTGACCTTCCCGACCTCGAAGGCAGGGAGGCAATCCTTAAGGTCCACGCCAAGAAAATTAAATTGTGCGAAGATGTAGATCTTAATTCTTTAGCCCGCGCTTCAGCTGGGTTTTCCGGGGCAGATTTAGCCAATTTATTAAATGAAGGTGCTTTGATAGCGGCGAGAAGGAGAAAGAAGGTCGTGGAACGCATTGACCTTGATGATGCCCGTGAAAAAATTTCTTTTGGCCGTGAACGAAGAAGGGTCATGGATGATGAAGATCGCAAGATCATCGCTTATCACGAAGCTGGTCATGCTATTATTCAGGCTGTCGTAGACGATGGGTTACTCCCCATTCACAAAGTCACCATCATACCCAGAGGGCAAAGCCTCGGTAGCACGATGTTTACCCCTAAGAAAGATATCCTCAACCACAGTAAGCGCCGTGTTCTTAACCAGATTTGCTGTGCAATGGGAGGCAGAGCTGCGGAAGAAATTGAAATTGGTGATGTTACAAGTGGAGCTGCAGGAGATATTCGCATGGCTACAAATATTGCCCGTAGCATGGTTTGCGACTGGGGGATGAGTGATCTAGGGATGATTTCCTTCGGCGACAAGCAGGACCAAGTTTTTCTTGGTAAAGAACTTTCTCGCGCTCAAAACTACAGTGAAGAGACCGCCCAAAAGATTGACTTAGCGATCAAGGAAGTTATAGACGATCAGTTTCAACGCGCGAAACAGATTCTTGAAGATAATATTTCTGCACTTCATGCATCTGCCGAAGCATTGCTTGAGCATGAAACCATAGAAGGTAAGCACATTCATGAAATCTTGGATAAGGGGAAAATCATTTCACCCATCATAAAGTCCGCCCCACTTTCCCCAAAGGAAAAGGAAGCAGATCAAGCAGAACCTTCCAAAGAACCGGAGGAAGAAAGTCCTGGATTGGCTGGATCCGAACCAGCAGGCGCACCTGCTTAAAATAAGTGTGCCTGAAATTTCAAGGTTGAATAACGCTAACCCATATGTTTTATAGATCTTATGAGCAGGCATCCTAGTTTCAAGCCACCTGGTGGCCTCACCAAGAATAGAAACGTCCTTAAGCGCTTTGAGCGTGTGGAACTTCTGCGCAGTCGCGGCCAATGGAAAGAAGGCGATCGAGTAGTTTCCTTGATTAAGACGAAACCGTCCGAATAAGGATTTAACCTTCTTGGGTTGTTTGGTTCACCCAAGCAGCATATTCTTTGGTTGATTCAGCAGGGAGACATAGCCACTCCGGATTTTCGTATTTATGTTGGATCAATATGATGTTAAGTACCTCGCTTTTTGCTGAAATCTTGAATTTCAAGATTATCCGCCATTCTTTTTCGGATTTGATTTCCCCGCCCCATGAATACTTGGATAGAATGGGACCATCAATTTGCCCGCAAGCAATTAGTGATTTCTCAAGTAATTTATCAATTAAGGAGATTGCATCCTGTTCTGTTTCGCAAGTCGTAAATCCTATGTATAAGTCCGCTTTCATCTGATATCGAAATTCATTGCAATGCTATCAGCATTTCATATTGTTGGCTTTCCTATTTATTTGCGACCTTCAAATCCATTCAATCTGTGAGAGACGAATACCTAAAAGAAGCCCAAGTTATCATAAGCGACCCCAATACACTTATCAATGTAGTGTCAAGGAGGTCCAAGCAACTAAAGCATGGCAATAAGCCATTGGTTGAGTCATTGGAGAAACTTGAGCCCGAAGATATAGCTCTCAGGGAAATCATCGAGGGGAAAATCTCATTTCAGGAATGGGATGAATCCGAAGAATCCTAAGCTCTTTTGAGGTTTATACCTCCCATGTGTTCGCAGATATTATTGGCGAACATTACAAGCTGAAATGGCATCACCAGGCAAAAAAAAAGATTCATTGCCTGTCTTGACCAATTCCAAAGCAAGGCACAAATTTGCATTAGGCGAAAAATATGAAGCTGGCATTGTGCTTTCCGGGACAGAAGTAAAGTCAATCCGTGCGGGTAAGGCTCAGATCTCAGAATCATACGCCAAAATTATCAGAGAAGAGTTGTTCCTCTGCAATGCACATATTGCTGAATATGAATATGGGGGTGAAGAAAATCACTTACCTCAGCAACCAAGGAAACTTCTCCTGAAGCGCAGAGAATTGAATCGTCTCAAAAATGATGTGGAAGCTGCAGGTAAAACAATTGTCCCCACAAAACTCTATTTCAAGGGTTCCCTTATCAAGTGTGAACTGGCAGTTGGTGTGGGGAAGAATCATCGCGACAAAAGGCAGGACCTCAAGAAGCGGGTGGCCCAAAGGGAGGCTGATCAAGCCTTGAAGAATGCGATCAAGCGATGATTGAGGTAATCCTCCTTCNACCTGAGATCCCGCAAAACACTGGGAATATAGGGAGGTTATGTGCGTTTGCGGGTTGTAGGTTGCATCTTATTCATCCCCTTGGCTTTGAAATAACGGATAAAAACCTTAGGCGTGCAGGAATGGACTACTGGAGGTCACTCGACATTGTGGAGCACAGGGACTGGGGATCGTTCGTCGATTACCCCGGTAGACCCAGCTGTATCCATCTCTTTACCACTCATGCCAAGAAATCACTTTGGGAAATCAGGTTCCGGGATGGGGATGGACTGTTGTTTGGAAACGAGGGAAGCGGAGCCCCCGATTTTGTTCATCATTGGGCGAAAGATAGAAAAGCATGCATACCCAAGGCAAAGCATGGCCTAAGGTCTTTGAATCTTGCCGTCTCCGTTGGGATTGGAGTCTACGAAGCGATTCGGCAAACCTCGCTTGAGCTGAACAAATGATTGTCGCTGCTTGAACCCACAAGTCTCAATCATCCTACCTTTTCGTAATGCGGGGGAAACACTTTGCGAGTGTCTGGACTCAATCCTTGAACAAACGAACGCAAACTGGGAGGTTCTGGCCGTCAATGATCACTCTTTAGACAATTCTGCAGAAATTATCAGAGCTTACGGTAGAGAGNATTCCCGAATCAAGCATATGCATTCTCCCGGGAAGGGGATAGCGGATGCTATTAATTACGGTATTGATTCAGCATCCTCGGGTATTCTCGCCAGGATGGATTCGGATGACCTGATGCGACCGACTCGCATACAGGAACAATCAGAGTTTCTGCAGCGAAACCCTCAAGTCGATTTGGTTTCTACGAAAATTTCTCATTTTACTGATATACCTGGAGCAGAGTCTACGGGGTACGGATTATATGTCGATTGGACTAACACTCTTCTCAGTCACAAGGAAATCTCAGACAACCAATTCATCGACAGCCCGTTCGCTCATCCTTCGGTTATGTTCAGAAAGTCCAGTATCCTTCGTTACGGTCGATATAAAACGGGGGATTTCCCCGAGGATTACGAACTTTGGTTGAGGTGGCTCAACCAAGGGGCAAGGATGGAAAAAATCAACAAGACCTTGCTTGAATGGAGAGATCGGCCTGATCGATTATCGAGAATTGCCAAAGAATATTCGAAGCAATCCTTTCAGTCGATCAAAGCCAAGTATTTTGCCCTATGGGCTAGTATGTCGATTGACCAATCCCTTCCTCTCACCGCTTGGGGTGCAGGGAAGGTAGCTCGGAGGCAAGCGAGCTTTCTCTCCAAGCAAAGTATTTCCTTTGATTGCTTTTACGAGGTGGATGAGAAAAAGATAGGAAGGTCAGTAGGAAATTCACCCATCAAAAGTATTCATAATCTAAGTGGACCGAGTGAAGAGTTTATTGTTGGTCTGGCAGGGGCTCGAGGTGCTAGAGCAAAGATCTCCGACTTCCTGGACTCCAGAGGCTATGCACTGGGTAAAAACTATATTCTCCTTGCCTGAGCTTTATTTACCCGGTCTCTGTTTTGACCTTGCCCAAACCACAATTAAGACAAATCTTTATTCCTAAAACTCTCATCTTTTTATGAAAACCAAAGCCATTTCGCTATTTGTAAAGTTCCTTATCTGCCTCCCGCTTTTCTCACAAGCACCCGCTGGCTTTAAGCCCTTGTTCAATGGGGTTGATCTTGAGGGCTGGTGGGGGTTAAAAACTGAAAACCCCGACAATTGGATGACCTTATCGCAAGATCAGTTTAAGGCGAAATGGAAGGCGAGCATTATCGATATTATGAACCACTGGACCGTTGAAAGCGGTGAGCTTGTCAATGACGGCAAGGGCCTTTTTCTTTCCACACTCAAAAATTATGCGGACTTTGAGCTTATGCTCGAATACAGGACGGTCGCAGGAGCAGACAGTGGAATTTACCTTCGAGGGGTCCCGCAGGTCCAGATCTGGGATACAACAGAGGAGGGCGGGAAATGGAAACTTGGGGCCAACAAGGGATCGGGTGGTTTATGGAATAACGGCCCTCCGGGTGCTCCTGGTCGAGACCCACTGACTCATGCGGATAAACCACTGGGAGAATGGAATAAGTTCCACATTACGATGCGAGGAAATGAGGTAACTGTTATTCTCAATGAAGAATTGGTTGTGGATCAGGCTCCTCTTACCAATTACTGGGATCGCAAGACCCCTCTCGAAGAAAGGAAACCCATTCCCTTTCGTGGGCCTATTCAGTTGCAGACTCATGGTGGCGAGATTCGTTGGCGGAATATTTTCATCAAAGAATTAAAGCCGAGTTGTTGCGAGGTAGATGACGAGGTCGGCTATGTCCACCTTTTTGATGGTAGCAGTCTGCAAGGTTGGCAGGGTGCTACTGATAATTACGAGGTTATCGAAGGTTCAATAAGATGCAGGGCTGGTAAGGGGGGCACGCTTTATTCCGATCGAACATTTAAGGACTTTTCCGTTAAACTCGAGTTTAAGCTTCCGCCTGGTGGTAACAATGGGCTTGCGATTCGTTATCCTGCAAAGGGTAATGCTGCGTATGATGGGATGTGCGAACTTCAAGTCCTTGATAGCACTCACCCAAAATATGCAAAACTTGACCCTCGGCAGCACCATGGCTCCGCTTATGGATTAGCCCCTGCCAAAAGAGGCTTCCTTAAGCAAGTCGGAGAATGGAATGATCAAGAGGTCATTGTTCGGGGTAGTTGGGTCACAGTTTTTCTGAACGAGGAAATGATCTTGGACGCAGATCTTTCCAAGGCTAGTAATCCGATGAACGGAAAAGCACATCCTGGGCTTTCTCTGGAATCAGGGCATTTTGGTTTCGCTGGACACAAAGATCCTGTCTCCTTCAGGAATATTCGCATAAAACCTCTTTATTAACCCAACTTACAGTTAAAGATGACAACATCGCCACATTCTTTATCTCTATTCCTTTCTTGTATTTTAATTACATCCTTTCTTTCCCATGCAATTGCAGAACCGATCCAAGAGGACTACTATCAAATAGAGTCCATCGAGATCCCTGAAAATATCGTGTTGGAGGCGGGAGGGATTGAGCAAATGCCAAGTGGTCAAGTTGCAGTTTCCACTCGAAGAGGAGACATCTTCATGGTTTCGAACCTTTTCGATGAAGTAAAGGGAAACGAAACCTTCTCGCTTTGGGCAAGGGGGTTACACGAAGTTCTCGGATTGGCCTACGCCGACGGATGGCTTTATGCAACTCAGAGACCAGAAGTTACTAGAATAAAGGACAGTGATGGGGATGGACGTGCAGATGTTTTTGATACGGTCAGTGATGGCTGGGGTGTTTCAGGCGATTATCACGAGTACGCATTCGGCTCGAGGTTTGACCCTCAAGGCAACATGTGGGTCGTGCTGTGCCTAACTGGCTCCTTTAGAAGTAATGTGCCATACAGGGGTTGGTGCGTGCGGGTTTCCAAGGATGGCACCATGATTCCGACCGCAAGTGGAATCCGCTCTCCAGGAGGTATTGGATTAAACGCCAAAGGGGAAGCGTTCTACTGCGACAACCAAGGCCCATGGAATGGAACCAGTTCCCTGAAGCACTTGACTGCGGGAAGCTTCCAGGGGCACCCGGGAGGCTTCGATTGGTTTGAGTTGGATGAGGTGCAGGATGCACTTGGTGAAAAACACGGAGAACCCATTGACGGCAGTCGATTTCATGAGGAAATGGATCGCTTGCCGAACTACCGACCTCCGGCAATCCTGCTTCCTCACGGAGTTGTGGGTAATTCAGCAAGCGGCATTGCTCCCGATATGTCACAAGGTAAGTTTGGCCCATTCGAAGAGCAACTTTTCGTTTCGGACCAAACCCACAGTGTGGTCAACCGCTGTTTTCTGGAAAAAATTGATGGCTACTACCAGGGTGCGTGCTTTCCTTTCCTTAAGGGATTTGGTTCTGGGAATGTTCCTCTTATTCAAGCATCTGATGGTAGCCTAGTATCAGGAGGAACAGATCGAGGTTGGGGTGCAAGGGGAGGGAAGAGGTTTGCCTTGGACCGAGTAACCTGGAATGGAAAAACTCCATTTGAGATTTTGGAAATGCGGGCAAAACCCGATGGTTTCGAATTGGAATTTACAAAAAAAGTGGACAGGCATTCAGTCGAAAGCCTCGATTCCTATGAACTCAAGACTTACACCTACATTTTCCAAGGAAAATACGGCAGTCCTAAAGTCGATGAAACGATTCCAGAAATTCTTTCTGCAAAAATGGGAAAAAGTGGAAAAACAGTTCGCCTGAAAATTAAGGGTCTCCAACGAGGGCACATCCACGAATTAAAGAGCGGCGGAGTTCTTTCGAGGAAAGAGGAACTATCTCTTCTTCATGATTCTGCATACTACACTCTTTGGAATATCCCCAGTCCATAATCCTGGATATTCTTAGTTCACCTTATCGTACCTCTAGATTGACTAGCATACGAATGAGCATGATTTCACTCATCAAAAAAACGGACATCACGAAAAGGGAAACCCAAAAGATTTTCCCATAAAGTTTGTAGTTTCTTGCAAAGAAAACCATCGGGAGAATCCCCAGTCTTAGGAGACACAATGTATTTAGTGCAACCATTACCCAGCCTGCGACATGAACCCAAATGGACATTTTTAGAGAGTTGCAATTTTAAATGAATGCATCAAACAGAATTCTTCTCCATGCCTTATGATCATTAACGCCTAAAAAGTTTCCGAGATGTTCTCCCGATATAGAAATGCCTTTAGGGAAAAAAGATCCAAGAAAATCAGTTTCTTCTCTGAGATCGAAACGGGTTGTTCGCGCGAATTGCTTCAACTGGGCTTCTCTAACAAAACTCGATTAATCCCCGGAGGCGTCAAGGTTTCCATATTGAATGACAACCACCCACCACTGAAGGAGATCGCCCACCTACCCATCCTGGAACTCGACTTCTCTGCCCTCAAGGAATTAAATTACAAGGAGCTATCAGGATTCAATCTGATCGGATTTACGGCACCGCGGGGCAGTCAACTCGACTGCTCGACTCTAACGCAATTTGATCTCATCAAATTATCTGCGGAAGGATGTCGCGTCACTAATCCTGAAGCGATGAATCATCACTCGCTTAGGTATCTGTCTCTAGCTAAATCTGACCTTAGTACTCTTGGTTTTTTCCATGGAAATGAGCTTGAGTTTTTGAATATGGAAGAAACTAAAATCGCTAATCTTGAACCTTTGTGCGGTCAAAAGTTTCTCAAAAAACTTAATCTTTTCAGAACAAGAGTCTCGTGCCTGAGACCTCTCAAAGGCTTACCTATTGAGGACCTAGTTATCTCAGCAACTCAAGTTTCGGACCTGGAACCAATCTCCGGAAGTAAGCTGAAGTTCCTGGAAATGCGGGCAACCCAGGTCCATGACCTGGCCCCCGTTTCAGGGCTTCCTTTGTCTCGCTTGGTGCTCCCTGGATCTCCTGTAACTAGTGTTGAAGCCATAAGCAATTGCCCAATTAGAGAATTGAATATGATTGGGATTCAACTCAAATCCCTGGCTCCTTTGCTGAAGATGCCACTAGAGACTCTTGCTCTGTCGACTGATGGCTTTTCCTCCGAGCAACTCCGCTCACTCAGACCGATGGGTATTAAGAACATACGTTCACCTAATGATCCTCCAAGTCAAAGTGGGGAAGAATTTTTCGCAAAACACACGACCCCTTCCATTCAAGAGGATTCTTAGAATAAATTCCCACTTGTCCTTCAATGACTTGGTGGATAAAAAGTTTCAGATGCCCAACAACTTCTTAAAAGATACCGAAGATTACTACGATGTAGTAGTGATTGGCAGTGGACTAGGGGGACTCACTGGTGCCAACTGCCTCGCCAAGATGGGGCACTCGGTCCTCTTGCTGGAACATCACTATCAGTTTGGTGGTTTAGCAACTTGGTTTAAGAGAAAAGGGGGGCACATTTTCGACATCTCTCTTCACGGTTTTCCGGTTGGAATGATCAAGTCATGCCGCAGGTACTGGACTAAGGAAATTGCCGACTCCATTGTTCAACTCAAGGGAATCAGGTTCGTTAATCCTCAGTATGATCTTCGCACAACCTTTGACCGGATAGATTTTACGCATATCCTACAGGAAACATTTAAGATTGCCAAGGATCGGGTCGAACTCTTCTACGATCATCTCAAGAAGATGGACTACTTCGCCAATGACAAAAGAACCATCGCCGACCTATTTGAGGAGTTCTTTCCCGGGAGAGACGATGTAAAGCGTCTCTTGCTTGAGCCGATTGCTTATGCAAATGGCTCCTCCTTCATGGATCCCGCTTTTGCCTACGGAATTGTTTTCACCAACTTCATGCGTAAAGGAATTTACACTTTCAAGGATGGGACTGATTCCCTGATTAGAAAAATGGTATCCGAACTTCGTAATAATGGTGCGGTTCTCAAGCGCCAATGCTTGGTGCAAAAGCTTATTACCGAAGAGAAGAATGGCAGCCACCATGTATCTGGGGTTGTCGTTAATGGAAAGCATATCCGTTGCGGTGCAGTCTTATCCAACGCCAACCTCAAAAATACTATCGAAAAACTATTGGGCACCTCCAAACTGCCAACCCAATTCTCCAATCTTGCCAAGAAGGTCCGACTGAACAGCACCTCTTGCCAAGTTTACATTGGACTCAAGAAGGGTGCGACTATCCCTGAATCGGTTGGAGATTTAATTTTCACTTCCGAAGCACCCAAGTTTTCCTCCGACGAATTGACAGACTTCAATACCACGAGTAGAACTTTTTCGATCTACTACCCGGATACGAGGCCCCATCGAAAAGATCCAAGGTATAGCATCGTTGCCTCTATCAACGCCAAGTGGCAGGACTGGGGAGAATTAACCGATAGTGAATATGAAAAGGCAAAGGATAGACTCTGCGATGAAAGCGTGTCTGCATTGGAGAAAATAATTCCGGGAATACGAGAAAAAATTGACCACCTTGAAGCGGCAACGCCCAAAACTATCGAGCACTATACCCATCATGCCAAGGGTGCAACCTTTGGCACTAAATTCGAAGGCCTCGAGGTATCCACCTCCCTGCCGGATCACGCCCCAGGTCTTTTCCACGCCGGGTCGGTCGGCATCATTATGTCCGGTTGGTTGGGGACAATCAATTATGGCGTCATAACCGCCAATAAAGTGGATCGATTCCTGAAGGAAAAGCTTGGACGATAAGAAGAAATCTTCTTCTTGCATATCGAAAGCTTATCCACAGGTAATCCCTTTTGCCTGTTCAAACACCCCGCAATTCCTTTTATTGAAGATATGGAGTCCATACACAGCAGAATTCCTCACCGACCACCTTTTCTTTTTATTGATGAAATTATCGAGATCACTGATAGCTCAGCAAAAACAAAATTAAAGGTTAGTCCTGATATGCCTTTCTTCGAGGGACATTATCCTGGAAACCCAATCATGCCGGGCGTTCTTTTAAGCGAAGCAGTTTTTCAAACTGGAGCAATTTTTCTTTCTGAACACATGAAAGAGGAGGACGCACTCACTGATGAATCTGTGACCCCAGTTCTTTCCCGCATAAGAGACGCTCGTTTCAAAAGGATGGTCAAGCCAGATGATGAACTCGAGATTTCCGTTTTCCTGGGAGAGAAAATTGGCCAGTTCTTTAATCTAAGAGGGGAGATCAGAAACAAGGGGAAGGTCGCAATGACGGTCTCTTTTGCTCTCGCCTTAGTTAAAAATGATCGCCCGTGAGCTTTCTTGACTTAAAGGGAAAAGCCTTTCTTGTCGCTGGGTTCGCCAACAGGAAAAGCGTAGCTTGGGCGGTTGCACAGACTCTTGAAGAAGAGGGAGCAAAAGTCCTTTATTCGGTTCGAAGCGAAAAACGTAAAGAGGAGCTTTTAAAACTGCTAGGGCAGAGGGATGTTTTCGTTTGCGATGTAGAAAATGAGAAACAAATNGGGAGTTTGGGTGANTCAATTGCAACCCAACTCGACGAACCTATTCACGGAATCCTCCATTCCATTGCTTTCGCCAATTACTCAGAGGGTCTCAAGCCCTTTCACCAAACGAACCGAACTGACTTTCTCCAGGCTACGCAAATATCCTCATTTTCCCTTGTCGAGCTAGCAAACTCTTGCAAAGAAATCCTCGCAGATGACGCCTCAGTTGTGACGATTGGTATTTCTTCCACCGAAGTGACTGCCGAGAATTACGGCTACATGGCCCCTATTAAGGCTTCCCTTGAAGCAAGTGTTCGGTATCTGGCGAAATCATTCTCCAGTGACTCTATGGTTCGCTTTAACTCAGTCAATGCGGGACCGTTAAAGACCTCAGCATCCGCCGGTATCCCCGGGTATCTAGTGAATTATCTCTATGCGGAAAAACTAACCTATCGAAAGCAGTCCCTCACCACTCAAGAGGTTGCTAACCTTGCAGCCTTTCTCCTCAGCCCTCGATCATCTGGGATTAACGGGCAGGGAATAGTGATCGATGCAGGCATGGGCTTCAATTACTTCGACAACGAAATCGTCGAAGCCTCGATGAAGTTGAAATGAGATTTTCTAAGGTTGGCATCGAGGCAATGTCTTATGCATTGCCGGGTGAAGTTACATCTTCAACCGAACTGGAGGGTGAATTGTCGCCTCTCTACGAAAAACTGAATTTACAAGTCGGAAGGCTGGAGTTGATGACCGGGATTAAGGAAAGAAGATTTTGGCCGAGCGACCACTTACCTTCTTCTGCCTCTGCCGAAGCAGGCGTCAAACTGTTAAAGCAGGGCATCAATCGAAGTGATGTGGATTTATTGATTCATTCCGCGGTCTGTCGCGACCGACTTGAACCCGCAACAGCTTCCTATGTTCATCGGGCTATGGGCTTGGGTGAATCCACCCAAATCCTTGATGTTTCCAATGCTTGCCTAGGCTTCCTGAATTCGATTATCCTGGCTTCCTCCATGATTGAGTCCGGCCAAATTAAGCGCGCGATCATAACCGCCGGAGAGAACGGTAAACCTCTAGTTGATGAAACCATCAGACGACTCAACTCCGAGGAGCATGACCGAAGGTCAATAAAGCCCTACTTTGCAAACCTTACGATTGGAGCTGCCGCGGTCGCTTGGTCGATTGCCCGTAAGGACTTAATCCCCGAATCATCACCAAGCCTTGGTTATTATGCGGTTCAGACTGATACTTCCTACAATCAGTTATGCGAGGGTGATGCTGCCGGGGATGGTCTTTTCATGCAAACCGACTCGGAGGAACTTCTTCACGCAGGAATCAGTGTCGCGAAAAAAGCATGGGAGAAGTTCACTAGTGCCTCGGGCCGAGAGTCGATCGACCCCGACCTTATCGTCACCCATCAGGTCGGAAAAGCTCACACCCAAGCAGTTCTGGATTCTCTCGGCTTAAACCCTGAAAAAAACTACTCCACTTTCGAGCACTTAGGTAATTGCGGTTCCGTATCGTTGCCCATTAGTTACGCTCTGGCTTGCGAAAGCGATCCTTCCTCACTTAGTTCCAAAACTGTCCTACTTGGTATAGGGAGTGGTCTCTCCAGCCTTTTCCTCTCCCTTAACGATTGAGCCCGCTGAGTTTTATGAATTCTGAATACGACTTTTCGGGTCACACCTTTCAGACTAGATCTGGATTCCAAATGCACTATTTGGATGAAGGGCCAAGAGACGACGACGCGCCCGTCCTTATGCTTCATGGAAATCCGACTTGGTCCTTTTTCTATCGTCGGATCATAAGGTCGTTGAGTTCTGCAAAGCGTTGCATCGTCCCCGATCACATTGGATGCGGATTCTCTGAAAAACCTAATTTTAGGGATTTCCCCTATGACCTGAATACGCACTCCAAAAACTTAATCGATCTGATGGAGCACTTGGAGGTTAAGAGAGTCACCCTCTTAGTTCATGACTGGGGTGGGGCAATCGGGCTTACCGCATTCAGGGATCGCCCGGATCAGGTTAAGAAAATTGCCCTTCTTAATACTGCAGCNTTTCCGTCTAGCGATGTACCCAAGAGGATCTTATTATGCAGAANCCCAGTGNTAGGCCAAATTTTTGTTCGTGGTTTTAATGGATTTGCATGGCCTGCAACATGGATGGCGACCACCAAGGGTTTGAGCAAGGAAGCCAAGCAAGGCTTCCTTCACCCATACCAAAGCTGGCAAGACCGAGTTGCAGTTTGGCGCTTTGTGAAGGACATCCCCTATGAAGAGGATCATCCATCGCTCCAACTTCTTCAGGATACATCAAGCAAACTCGATTGCTTCCGTTCGACCCCAATCATGACTTGCTGGGGAATGCGTGATTTTTGCTTCAGTCCAAGATTCCTCGATGCATGGAAGAAGAAGTGGCCCCATATGGAAGTTCATGAAATGCAAAAAGCGGGGCACTATGTCCTCGAGGATGCGTACGAAGAATGCGAAGCGCAAATGAAGCCATTTTTATTGAACTGAAAGCATTCATTACCCATGGCTTGACTTGCAATACTAGGGAAAACCCCCCATAGTAAAGTTGTGCCGGAAAGCAAAAGACTTACAAGCAGAGAGGAGAGAGCACGAAATGTCGTGCCGATTTCTCCCTATGATAATACTTCAAACGCTTACAGGAAGGAGACTCCCAAAAGAGCAGAAGCAAGCTTCGGATTTTACTTGAGCTTGGCTTTGATTGTATTCGTCACCGTATTTTTCCTGGCACTGTTTGATATGGCAGTAGAGACATGGACGCGGATCAAGTAACTGAAGAAAAAAAGATTCAGCCATTACAGTTCGAGGCAGCATTGTTTTCCCAGCACTTACTTGAGGAACGCCGTTTATCTCCGAACACTCACAGGAATTATCTTCAGGCAATCGAAGCCTTCGGACTCTGGCTTTCACGCGATGAACCGAATGATTTTCAAGCCGAATCGATCAACCCAACCCATGCAAGAGGATACCTGATAGAGATTCAGCAAACCCTAGCTCGAACGACCATTCGCAATCATTTCTCCGGATTAAGGACTTTCTTCAAATTCCTTCTTTCCAGGCAACTGATCCAAACTAATCCCTTTCAAAACCTGACTTTGCCAAAACTAGACAAGAAACTCCCGCTTTTCCTTACTGAAAAGCAGGCACTTGCCTTAATTGCCCAAACTGATTCAACCGTCCAAGATTCCCCTGCTAATTCCTTTCTCCAACGGAGAGATCAAATGATTATTCTTCTCCTTTATGGAGGCGGCTTACGAGTCAGTGAACTAGTCGGGCTTAATTATGGAGCGGTTGGCTTTCAGGATGCCACGGTTCGGGTTCGAGGGAAGGGTGGGAAAGAAAGAATTTGCCCGATTGGTCAATCTGCCCTCAACGCGATCACCGCATTTAGAGATATGCATGCGAAGGATGGATCCTTTGCGAGCCCCGTTGTTATTAATCGAGGCGGAGGCAGACTATCCGTGCGCAGTGTTCAGTCCATGCTCAAGAAACGCCTTCATTCCGCTGCATTGCCAGGCGACCTTACACCCCATAAGCTTCGACACTCGTTTGCCACCCACCTGTTGGACCAAGGTGCTGACTTGCGGGCTGTTCAGGAATTACTTGGCCACTCCAGTCTGTCATCCACACAGGTTTACACGCATGTATCCGTAGCCCGACTTAAACAAACACACGAAAAAGCCCATCCTCGAGCTTGAAAAGGTCCGAATATCTCATTTGCGGCATCGCACTTACCGCACTCCTTGCCTGCTTAATGCTGTGGTACTCCGATGGCATGCGATTGGGATTTTGGAGAACGAGCACCCAGTTGATTGTTGAGGTTCCCGTAATTGAGGGAATGCCCGAACTAGGCACTCAGCAAAAGGTTACCTGGAAGAAAGGCTTTGTCTCTGGGGTCGAAACGCCTACCATCGGACTCTTCTTTTCGACTTCCCTCATATCCTGTTTGCTTTTAAGGAGAAGGCAGAGTAAATGAATCTTTCAACCCGTAAATGATTATGCCATTAAAATTCACCTTAACGATTATTCTCCTGCTTGGTTCAGCGTTCCTTTGTACTGCTAAACCCTTCGACTTCAAGGACCCCAAGGGGGTGAACAGCATCATTTTCCAGATGGACGCACCACTGGAATCCATTAATGGTTCCGCTGATGGAATTAGTGGGGTGGTCTCCTTTGATCCTGCCAAACCTGAACAAACATCTGGTCAAATCATACTTGATGCCTCAAGCCTCCATGTGGGCAACAATGTGTTAAAGGAACATATGCACGGCAAGGAATGGATGAATGTAGTCAAATACCCAAGCATAAGGTTTAATCTGTCAAAACTTACCGATATCAAAAAAAAGGGAATGGATCTGTTAGCCTTGGCCGAAGGCAAAATGACCATACGCAATATCACTACTCACATACAAGTTCCCGTTAAATTGACTTACCTTAAGGACATGCTCATCAAGAGGAATCGAGTTCCTGGAGATCTCCTCGTTATTAGGGCCAAGTTTATTGTTAAGCGAGACGACTATAACATCCAAAAAGGGCAAAATTTGGAGAAAGTCGCAAATGACATCGAGATCTCTTTAAACCTTGCGGGTGCCTCACCGGACCAGTAGTGTAATATTTACCCCATGGAGAAAACTGCCCCCAGTTTTCTCCACCCCAACAAGCGAGAACGCAAACGCGTTCTCGCTTTTTCTTTTCTCCCGTGCTAACAAAAACATCTCATCGAAATTATTCAATGCCCGCTGGAAACATTCATCCCATTTCCGATCGATTAATCGACCGTGCAACCAAAGAAAAAAACTTGGGCTTCCGTGCCGGAGTCTTTTGGTTTTGCGGACTTTCGGGGTCGGGTAAAAGCACGATTGCCAGTTCCCTTGAGCTTTCCCTAAACACCCGCGGGATCCATTCTATAGTCTTGGACGGGGATAACCTCAGGGCAGGTGTAAACCAGGGCCTTGGCTTCTCCGACGAGGACCGAATGGAAAATATTCGTAGAACAGCAGAGATCGCCAAACTCTTAGTCCAAAATGGGTTAGTTGTCATCGTATCATTAATTACTCCGCTTGCTAGGCATAGGGAAAATGCAGCAAAGATAATTGGTCCACCCGACTACCACGAAATTTTCGTCAAGGCCTCCTTTAATACATGTAAGACTCGCGATGTGAAAGGCTTGTACGCCAAAGCAGAAAAGGATGAAATTGAATCTTTTACCGGGAAGACTTCNACCTTCGACGAACCTTCCGACCCTTGGTTGACTCTAGATACGGAGCGTCAGACGGCGGACCAGTCTACCGCACAACTTGAATCCAAGGTTCTTCAAGTGATTAATCTCACATAATTTTTCATTTTCAGTAAGCCATGCAAAATTACAACCTAACCCACCTCAAGCAGCTCGAATCTGAAGCTATTTTCGTACTTCGAGAGACTGCTTCCCAGTTTGAGCGTCCTGCTTTACTNTTTTCAGGCGGCAAGGACTCGATCGTGATGGCACATTTGGCAATCAAAGCCTTCTGCCCCGCAAAAGTACCTTTCCCCTTTTTACATGTAGACACGGGACACAATTTTTCGGAAACCATAGATTTCCGCGATCAATACATTAGTAGCGTGAATGCCCAACTCATCTTAGCTCGGGTGCAGGATTCGATAGATCGGGGCACTGCGATAGAGGAAACAGGCACGAACCCAAGCAGGAATGCCTTGCAGTCCGTAACTCTCCTGGAGGCCATAGAACAGGAATCCCTGGACGCATGCCTGGGGGGTGGTCGTAGAGATGAGGAAAAGGCCCGAGCTAAAGAGAGGTTCTTTTCCCACCGAGACGCATTTGGTCAGTGGGACCCGAAAAACCAAAGACCCGAACTTTGGAATCTTTTCAATGGGCGTAAGGCTCCTGGAGAAAACTTCCGTGTATTCCCTCTGAGTAATTGGACTGAAATGGATGTCTGGCAATATTGCAAATTAGAGAATATCACTCTCCCCAGCCTTTACTTTGCTCATGAACGAGAGGTGTTTGGAAGAAACGGATCTCTTCTTGCTGTCACTGAATTTGCAAGTCCCAGGGAGGATGAATCCGTGACCAAGGAGCTCGTTCGCTTCAGAACCATTGGAGATGCGACTTGTACGGGAGCTGTACGCTCGTCGGCATGCAACCTTGACGAGGTAATCGCGGAAGTAGCTGCATCTCGCATCACCGAGCGAGGTTCCAGAACTGATGACAGGAGATCCGAGGCAGCCATGGAAGACCGCAAGAAACAAGGATATTTCTAAACTGCAAAATTTTTCAAAATGACAGAAGAAACCAAGAACTATCTTAATATGGACCTTCTGCGGTTTTCAACCGCAGGTAGTGTTGATGATGGAAAGAGTACCCTGATAGGCAGGCTTTTCCATGACACCAAAGCAATTTTTGAGGATCAACTTGAGGCAATCGAAAAAACAAGTAAGCAACGGGGCGACGAAAATATCAATTTGGCTTTACTGACGGATGGCTTAAGGGCGGAACGCGAACAGGGTATCACCATTGATGTAGCCTACAGGTACTTTGCAACCCCTCGGAGGAAATTCATTATCGCAGATACACCGGGTCATATTCAATACACCCGAAATATGGTTACGGGAGCTTCGACGGCAAACCTTGCCCTCATCTTGATCGATGCGAGAAATGGTGTGGTCGAACAAACAAGAAGGCATGCATTCATCGCCGATTTACTCGGAATTAAGCATGTTGCGGTTTGCATCAATAAAATGGACTTGGTTGGCTACGACGAAGAAGTGTATGGCAAGGTATTGCAGCAGTTTATGGAATTTTCCAGTCGACTGGAAAATCTAACCGAACTGACCTTCATTCCCATTAGTGCCCTGAAAGGCGACAATGTCGTGGACCGTTCGGAAAACATGGCTTGGTACAAAGGTCCCCCCTTGCTTTACCATTTGGAAAATATTTATGTCGGTTCGGATGCCAATCATATTGACGCACGCTTTCCTGTCCAATGGGTCATNCGCCCTCATTCGGACAAACACCATGATTTNCGNGGGTTCGCAGGNCGAGTCGCAGGGGGCGTCTTCAAGACCGGAGATGAGGTNGTNNTCCTTCCATCTGGTTTCTCCACCAAAATTAAAAAGATTCTCCTTGCGGATCAGGAAATCAACGAAGCCTTTTATCCACAATCAGTAACGATTCTCCTGGAAGACGAAATCGATGTTAGCAGAGGNGACATGCTTGTAAAACCCAACAACCAACCCGCATCNTCTCAAGACTTAGAAGCTCGAATCTGTTGGTTCTCCAGTACCAAGAAATTGAGAAGTGGAACCAAATGCCTGTTCAGGCATACCACCCAGGAGGTACAAGCNCTCGTTTCGGATATTCGATACAAGGTTGATGTCAATACACTGAGAAAAAAGGAAGACGATACGGAATTCGGGATGAATGACATAGGNAGGATTTCACTTCGAACCTCCTCACCTATCTTTTATGACAGTTACCGGAGAAACCGAAATACCGGCAGTTTTATTTTAGTCGATCCCTTTTCAAACGAAACTTTGGCTGCCGGCATGTTAAGATGAAGACTTTGTCTTCGCAGAAGCTCAACCAATTGAAAGAATTGGGTACACGCATAATGGATCAACATGCTGCCCGCATAATAGTACCTCCATTAGGCAACTCCTCTGGTTATTGGTTTGGTGGAGGAAACCTAATACTCGACCAAGATGGCGAAATTTTAATCAGTGGAAGATTTCGTAATGAAGGGGATGCGAGAACGGGCACTGGAGCCGGAGAGAGAGGCTTGGAATGTGCGATTTTTAGGGGCCCAGAACCATCCTCCTCTTTTGAAAAAGTTTTTTCTCTTAGAAAGGACCAACTCTCCTTTGACCATGAGGTCGTTTCAATCGAAGGGGTTTCCCTGCTTCCCAGTCTTCGGTCATCCAATGAATATGACCTTTATGTATCAACCGAGAAAAACATACCCTACCCAAAGCAGTTGATTCATTTCCAAAAACCTGGAACCGGAGTTTGGTCCATTGATCATGTTTCCTTGAGTGGCTCCTTTAGCGAACCGAATGCAGGAAGCATAACTACTGTGGCTAGCACACAAAACCCAGGAACCCTACACATAAAGGATCCACTGGCATTTCGCTTAGATTCAAAAACCACTCATATCATCTACTGCAACCATCCCTTTTCATGGTCCAGTTCCAACAGTGGTCTGCTGACCCAAAGTTCCCCGGAGGAAAACTTTTCAATAGTCTCGGAAAACATTCTTCCACGAGGAAACAGCTGGGATGTTGCCTGCTCCCGCATTACCGAGCGATTTCCCATACCGAAAATTGGAGCATTTTCGGAATTACCAGACTTGTCACTTTACTTCTACGATGGAGCTGAATGCCTACGCCCATTAGAGCAAAATCAAAAAGCGGCCAAACGCCCCAGAGGATACTCCTGTGAGGAGATCGGAGGGTTGGCATGGGGTTGGGACAGTGAATTCCCCATAATGAAGAAGCTATCCGTCGATTTCCCTCTTTTCATTTCTCCGCATGGAACTGGCTGCAGTCGTTATGTGTCCGCTCTTTCTCTTTCGGACGGATCAATCTTTGCAACTTGGCAACAATCCCAAAGCGATCAATCCCAACCACTGGTCGGTAACCACTTGCCTAAATCGGAAGTAAACAGAATCCTTGCACCTTAGGTCTTACTTGCCCGCTTCCTTCCCTTTCGGAATCCTTAATCCTCCTCACATGAATAAACTCCCGCACGCACTTAGTTTTCTTTTTCTTGGGTTATGCGCAAACGNCANTTCCAAGGTTCCCTATGCTTGGACTACCGATCACATGCATGTCGGCGTTCGCTGGCAACCATTCGGCTTGGAGAAATGTGAAGTCAATGACGCGAACCGACCCTTAATCAAAGANCACAGTAGTTACGCTCAGTTTTGGGTCAGTTGGAATGCAGCTGAGCCACACGAGAAGAGTACGGACTACGGAAAACATATGTCCGGTTACCTGAAGGCGATTGATCATGCCGTAAATTTATGCCTTGAACGCGGAATACACGCAGAACTCGTTATGTGGCATTGTCCAGCATGGGCATCCGAAAGCGGGCAAGCAGGGGGGTGGAAGCCAAGGGCAGGGGAGTACCCTAAGTTTGTCACCCGAATGGCAAAGCACTTCAAGGGTCGAGTGGGAGCTTATCAACTCTATCACGAAGTTAATCTTCAAGGGATGATGAACGAAGCCAATATGGACTTCATAAAAAAAGAGATTTTCACCAACGGAGCACGGGCAATCCGCAAAGTTTACGATGATCAGCCGAAGACTCATGTAATCATTTCCACCTCAGGAACATCTCCTTGCCAGCCATGTGGTGCAAGGGAGGGACTAAAAGAGACTGGTGCCATAGCGGTTGACGATTACTACAACCAGTTAATTGCAGATAAAGAACTGATGAATCAAATCGACGCACTTAATTTAAACATATCCGACCATTCGAATGGCTACGGAATGATGGATGGAGCCTTGATCCCAAACTGCTGGACCCAATATGACCTGGCCCGAAAAAAATTGGATGCAGCCAACTACAGGGAAAAAAAGATTATGTCCTCCGAATCATGGATCGTCTGGGATGGATCCAGTAACAACCACGATGTCAATGCAGACGGGAAGAAAGATGAACAGGATGCGTTTGAAAAAACCATTACGATCTACGGTAAGGTACTGGAAAGAGGATTAAACACATTGAATCTTCCCTGGTGCGACAATTCGAGCCGATGGTCCATGGGTCTGACCAAGAGGGTGGATTATTCTGGTCAAATCAAAAAACAAAAACCCGAGTGGGTAATTTCATCAATAGATGGAGGCCCTGACATAATCACCAGGAAGCTGGGTATACATGGACCCGAGGAAAGATTAAAACCATTTGAGGTAAAAGAAGACGGGCTTCGTTTTACGGAAAAAGACTATATCAATCCAAGCGACCCAAACCATCTCCATTACTACATTTGGCGATGGTATTCCCAAATTGCAGGAGGTTCTAGCGAGGTGATCCGGCATGCAATTGCAGGGGAGCGAGGGAATGATATCACGGCAAGCGGCAATGGACTTACCGGAAGCGAACAATTTAAAATTTCTTCCTACAATCGGACGAATAAATCATTCACGGTTTTGGTCTATGCAAGCGGAGCCGCAGGCAGAGGCAGCTTGGAGGTGTCCATTCCTTCTACGATTCAGGATGGGAAGTATTATAACAACCAATATTCTACGGTCGATTTTCGTGGAGAAGGTTTGAATGAAGGAATGTCATACTCGGTTCGATCCGTGACTAAGGACATTGACCCAACCAATGGAGCCGACCGCAACCTTTCTACTCAGGAAAAGAAGGGTTTGATCGTGAAGGATGGGAAACTGACATTTCGCGTAGGAGCCAATCGACAGTTCACAAAGTTTGAGTTTTTCGCACAGGACTGAAAAGTCCAGGGCTCTTGAATCACAATTTCCTGACCTTAAGATTTCGATACCAAACCGGATCATTGTGATCCTGCAAAAGAATCGGCCCTTCCCACGACCCGAAACCCGAATTCTTTCGATACTTACTTTTTTGGAATTGTTTTTTCCACACCTCGGAGCCCCAAGTAATCTGCACCACTTTCACTCCGTTCAACCAGTGTTCGATTTGGTTCCCTTTTGCGATGATGCGACCTTTATTCCACTCACCTACTGTCTTTAATGGTTTTGAGTCAGGTGCAGCCACTAATTCGTAAAGCGAGCCNGCCCGGTGGGTCGGATTTTTATTATCACGGTGCTTCTCATCATCTAAAACCTGGTACTCCAGACCAAGACTTCCACGGGTCCGGTATTTGATTCCGCTGTTACCTGCTTCGGAAATTTTCCATTCGAAGAGTAATTCAAAGTCTCTAAACTTTTGCTTTGTGACTATGTCGCCATTCAAGCTTTTTCGGTGAACCACTCCCTTGCTAATCTCCCACCCGTTACCGACGGGCTGGCCTTTCACTTTGGTCCATTGTGAAAAATCATTTTCCTTAAACAGATCCATAAACTCTTTGGGCTGTCCATTCGAAAAGGTGCACAAATAGAGCATTAAGGATAAGATGGTTGTTTTACTTTTGTAGGTCATAAATGTGTTTTGCTTATACTTGGGATTGAGAGAGGACGCTAGAAAGATATGTCTTGTTCGCAGACTTTTTACGAGAANAACTCCTTACGATTAAGAAAAAAATATGGACTTAGCTCGGTCAAATAAATGATGATTNCTCCATGAATCGAAGAAAGTTTTTACTAACCACAACTGGAACATTTGCCCTGACAAATTTTGGGGGCGGGCAAAATAAGTCTTTTAGGGGATTGATCCAAAAGGCGGTTAAATTTGGATCGAANCCCAACGAAAAGAGAATGCAGGAACTCAAGGATCTTGGATTTGATGGAATCGAAGGTTCCGCTCCAGGTCTGCTAGTTGAGGAAATGAAACAGGCATGCTCAAAAGTCGAATTACCCATGCACGGAGTGGTCTATAANAAGCACTGGAAGGTTCGCCTCTCCGATCCAAATCCCGAGNNTCGAAAGNCAAGCAGGGAGGGTCTNGCTCAAGCAATGAGANANTCCAAGGGAGTAGGGGGNACTTCAGTCCTTCTTGTGCCGGGGGCAGTCCGNGGAGATAAGGAAAACCATCAGCATGTATGGGATCGCTCTATCGAGCAAATCCGGAAGTTGCTACCTCTGGCTCAAGAACTTCGCATTCATATTCTCATTGAAACCGTCTGGAATGGGTTTTGTAACAAGCCTGAGCAGTTCAGGGATTATATTGATGCAATTAACAGTCCCTGGGTTCAGGCATATTATGACATTGGAAATATGCAGAAGTACGGGCCAAGTCATGAATGGATCCGAATATTGGGGAAAAGAACACTGAAGCTCGATGTAAAAGACTGGGGTTCGAAAAATGGATTTTGTCCCCTAGGACAGGGGGATGTGGACTGGAAAAAAGTCCGTCATGAATTAGAAAATATCGAATTCAAGGGTTGGGCAACCCGTGAAGGAAATGATGGCGGGGTTGAAAAGACTGCCAAACTGATGGACGAACTGCTTGGCTTGTAGTTTTCGCCACCTCCACCAAGAGGTTTTCTTAGGATGCGAAAGGCACAAACTCGTAATTGATCGAATTTAGCATATCCATTAGTCTGCGTCCGTACTTAAGATATATTGCCTTTGGGTCTTCTGAAGTTTGGTTGGACGAGTCGGCATCGTGAAAAACTGCAGCTAAATGAGGTTCGATTGAAATCCCGCCATCGTATCCGCTATCTTTTAGTTCCTTGAGAATTTCGTGAACCCGACCATGACCATCACCCGGGTAAACATAAGTTTCCTTACCCCCATTCTCGGGACTAGGGCTAAGGCAATCCTTGATATGAATGTACGCGATGTGCTCGCGCACCTTTTGGTAAAACTCAAGTGGATCCTGCCAAGGTTCTCCAGCCATGGATCGATCCCGGTTAAAAACAGGGTTTGCGGTGTCAAAAACTAGTTTCATTCCTGGGACGGCTTCGACTAACTCCAAAGTGTGACGCCAACTCATGCCTCCATAATTCATGCAGTTTTCATGAACAGGAACCAAGTCCTCGGACACGAAAGCTTCGACGATCAACCGGAGGCGACGAATACGCTCTTCCACCATTTGGTCGTCCTGCTCAAGCACTTTATAACTCATAATACGGATGAACTTGGCACCCAAGCGTTTCATTCGGGGAATGGCCCGTTCAATTTCTCCTTCGGTGATCGAAAAATCGTCCCGTACATCCTTGCCCCAATTCCCGATTGCCGAACCGAGAGCATTAATATGAACACCCGACCCGTCTATTGCCTCGCAGACACGGTCAAAAGACTCTTCGTCAAGATCATGAAGGTTCTTACCGTTTACAAATCTGGACTCGATGGCATTCCAACCTAATTCCTTGGTAACATTAATCTGCTCCTCGATATCTTGTGAGGCCTCGTCAGCTATTCCGGTTAAGTACATATTCGATTTTGTTAGTATAATTACAAAGTGATCCTGGAACCACCTTCGCGTATTGATTGATAGATTGCAGTGATCAATTCAACTGCCTTGCGCCCTTCGGCTCCATCTACCGAAGGTCTAACTCCTTTCTCGATTGATAGGAGGGCATCCTCAAAGTTTCTTTGGTGCCACTGAAAATCAATAGCCTTGGGGTCAGCAGCCCCAGCCCCAGCCGATTCTTTCATAAGTCCGTGTTTGGCAAGAATGGATTCATCCTCGGGAATGGAAGNCTTGAGATCCCANAAGCTGAATTTGTCATCCACCATCATGATCGACCCTTGGTCTCCACAAATGTGAATGGATGCGGGTAGCCCGGTGTTCGAGTAACAGGCGGTCGAAGCCTGAATGACTCCCCGGGCTCCGGATTCAAATTCAAGCATAGCTACCGCCACATCCTCCACCTCGATACCATCATGAGCCTCCAATCCGCCGGAAGCCCACAGNGTTTTCACTTTACCCATTAGGTGNAGCATAAGGTCTACCGTATGGATGGATTGATTCATCAAGGCTCCGCCACCATCCAATTCCCAGGTTCCCCTCCAGGCACCACTGTCATAATATTCCTGTGTACGCCACCATTTGATGGTGGTATCACATAAAACCACTTTACCGAGTCGACCCGAAGTGATCGCTTCCTTAAAAATGGAAGTGGAGTCATTGAAACGCCTCGGGAAGATGCCAGAGAGTATAACCCCCTCTTCTTCACATAACCGAATCATTTCGTCCACCCGATCCGTTGTGACCTCAAGTGGCTTTTCGCAAATGACATGCTTACCTGCTCGAGCCGCTGCTCGAACATGCTCAAGGTGAACACCACTCACAGATCCTACCGTGACCACATTCATTCCCTGATGCCCAAGAAATTGATCGAGGTCGGAATAACCTGTGCATCCATACTTTTGAGCGAAGTTCTTTGCTTTTCCCGAATTCCGGGCAAAAGCAGCGACCAATTCCACACCCTCGATTGCCTGCAAGGCTTGTGCGTGAAAATCAGCAATCACTCCAGCACCAATAATTCCAACCCTGTGTCTTACCTTGGTCATAATTCGCTTTCGATTATACGCTCAGATCGAACGAGGAAGGCGTATCCGGTTTTACATTTCATTTATATATTCTTAAGTATTTTTACCCAATTTTGAAAACTAATTTGACGTTTGGCTTAACACCTGTAAAGCCTTAAGGTAATTATTTTATTTTCATGAAAATACTTCTTACCACAACCTCCTTTCAGGATACACCCGGGGCACACCACCAAATCCTCGAGGATGCTGGTTTTGAGATCATTCGTGAAAGAGGACCTCTTCCGGAAAAACGAATGCTTGAGTTAGTGGGCGAGGTGGATGCGTTCTTGTGTGGCGACGATGAAATCACTTCAAAAGTTATCGACCATGGACTCCCCCAATTGAAAGTGGTATCGAAGTATGGAATTGGGCTTGATAAGATAGATGTTGAATACCTAACCGCAAAGGGTATNCCGCTCACTTTCTGCCCTGGGGTCAATCATACGACCGTTGCCGAGCATACCTTCGCCCTGATGCTCGCCCTTTTTCGGAAGCTTATCAAAGAAGCGAATCATGTGGCAAATGGAGAATGGGTCCGGATTACCGGAAATGAAATCATGGGTAAGACCCTTTCAATTATCGGTCTGGGCAGGATTGGGAAGGAAGTGGCGATACGAGCCAATGCCTTCGGAATGAAGGTCATAGGCTTTGACCTCTACTGGGACGATGATTTTGCTCGAAGTCATAAAGTCGAACGAGCGCAAAGCATCGATGAAGCCCTTAATACAGGGGACATCGTAAGCTTGCATGTGAATTTGTCGGATGAAACACGCGCACTCATAAACAAGGATCGAATTTCGAAGATGAAGGATGGGGTTGTCATCCTGAATTGTGCTCGCGGAGAAATTATTCATACGCAGGATTTGATTGATGCCCTCCATTCGGGTAAAATTGGAGGATACGGTTCCGATGTCCTTGATATTGAACCTCCTCCTTCCGACCACCCCATGCTTCGTGCTCCTAACACAGTCATTACCCCCCATATTGGATCTCGAACCTTTGAGTCTGTCGAAAGACAGGCAACTATGGCGGCCAAGAACCTGGTTCTCGCACTTCAAGGTGAGGCTCCATTGGCTCAAGCCAACGATGCTCCCTTAACCGCTCATATTTAAAAAACATCAAACCATGAATACCCAGCAAGACACTTTTTTCATCGTCCCAAGGGACTTGCACGACGACCTGGTGCGAAAGGCCTATGCACAACGCGGTTTTGATAAAGAAGAATGCGACGCAGCAGCTAAATTCTCCGCCTATGCCACCACCCACGGCATCCGTACACACAACGCCTTGAAAGCCCTTCATTTGGACGACCTTTTCGGCTCTAAAGCTGGAGGATGCAAGCCCTCCGCTCAAATCATAAGAAAAGACTCGCGTTTCGCTGCTTCAGAAGTTTGGGACTGTCAATACAAGTTAGGGCAAGCCACCGCCTACGAAGCGATGGAACGATGCATCGAGTTGGCCGATCAATTTGGTATTGGTCAAGTTTCCGTTGATCATGCATTTCATTATTTATGGGGAGGTGGATATGTCATGGATGCCGCCAAACGGGGATATATCGCCTACACCAACTGCACCGCATCCATAACCGAAGTTGTCCCCTTCATGGGGAGTGAACCCACCCTCGGAACAAATCCTCATTCCTGGGGATTCCCTACCTCTGATTCAATCGGATTTCCAGTAGTCATCGATTGGGCGACTTCGGTCATCGCCATGGGCCGTGTTCAGCAACTCAAGAGAGAAGGTAAAAGCCTCCCCCCTGGGGCCGCGGTCGACTCTGAGGGTAATGAAACCCTCGACCCGAATGAAGTGGCAGCACTAAAGCCATTTGGTGCCCACAAAGGGTACGGCCTTTCGCTGATCAATGAATTGATAGCGGCATTCATCGGAGCATCCAAGCCTACCTTAAGGAGTAATCACCTGGATGACGGTGACAAGCACACGCCCAATTTTTACTTTCAGGTTATACATCCGGAGGCACTCAGTTCTGGGAATTTTGCTTTCGGTCGTAACCAAACCGAAAATATCAAGGTCGTTCTCGAAGACATCCTTCGCGAAGGAAATGAAACATGCATAATCCCTGGCCAATTTGAGGCGGAGTTCGCCCAACTTACTGAAAAGGCAAACGGATTACTTTTTTCGGAAAAGGAAATTCTCGAATTCAATCACATTGCANAAGAATGCGGAGGGGAACCTTGGGAAATCAGCGATTTTGCTGAGGGTGAAAACTGATCCACTTTACCTAACGCCCAATTTATTATGAGCCTATCCATACGACCACAGAGTGAATGTAAATTTGACTTGGTTTCCCTTGGGGAAATCATGCTGCGCCTCGACCCCGGGGAGGGAAGAATCAGAACATCCCGTGCATTCAAAGCATGGGAAGGAGGAGGTGAGTACAATGTCGCACGAGGGCTTCGTCGATGCTTCGGCTTGCAAACATCGGTGGTCACTGCTTTCGCCGATAATGAAATCGGTCGCTTGATTGAGGATTTCATCATGCAGGGCGGAGTGGATGTTTCCCTCATTCAATGGATACCTTACGATGGACTTGGGCGAGAGGTTCGCAATGGACTTAATTTCACTGAAAGGGGATTCGGGATCCGCGGAGCGGTCGGAGTACCGGACCGGGGATTAACCGCCGCATCCCAACTTAAACCTGGAGATATTGACTGGGATGACCTGTTCGGCAACCAGGGAGTTCGCTGGTTTCATACCGGAGGGATTTATGCTGCCCTGTCCGAGTCGACCGCTGAGCTTACTACCGAAGCGGTTCAGTCCGCCCAAAAACATGGAACCATCGTTTCCTACGACTTAAATTACCGACCGTCTCTGTGGAAATCAATTGGAGGGATCGAAAAAGCCCAAGAGGTGAACCGTGCAATTGCTCGAAATGTCGATGTAATGATCGGAAACGAAGAGGATTTCACCGCGTGCCTGGGTTTTGAAGTCGAAGGAGTGGATGAAAATATCTCCAACATCGAAGTCGACAAGTTTAAGAAAATGATTGAACGCGTGGTCGACGAGTTTCCCAATTTCAAGGCAACTGCGACAACGCTCAGAAGTGTACGCACCGCAACGGTTAATGACTGGGGGGCAATCTGCTGGCAGAATGGTCAGTTTCATGAAGCGACCCATCGCCCAGAACTCGAGATCCTTGACCGGGTGGGCGGAGGGGACAGCTTTGCCTCCGGACTCATCTACGGATTCCTAATGGGGCACGAAGGAGATGTTGCGGTCAATTATGGTGCTGCTCATGGCGCACTTGCTATGACCACCCCCGGGGATACCTCCATGGCAAGCCTCGCCGAAGTCGAAAAGATAATCAGCGGAGGTGGAGCCCGCGTCGTACGGTAAAACCAGGAAAAAGATTATGAATCAATTGTTTGATATTAGCGGGAAAGTAATCGTGGTAACCGGTGCAACCGGAATCCTCGCCGGCGGGGCCGCAAAATACCTTCAAAGAAATGGTGCGAAAGTCATTTATCTTGGCAGGAATCAGGAACGTGTGGACAGGGCAATCCAGGATGCCAGGGAGATTTCAGATGATTGCATGGGCCTAACCTGTGATGTTCTTGACGAAAACGGCCTAAAAAAAGGATACGAGGATGTGCTCAACCGTTTTGGCCAAATTGACGCTTTAATCAATGGGGCAGGGGGGAATATGCCCGGTGCAACCATTGGTCCGGATAAAGAGATTTTCGATCTGGATCTCGATGATTACACGAAGGTCATGGACTTGAACCTCAAAGGTACGGTCATCCCCACTCTTGCTTTCGCGCAAGCATTTAAGGAGCAAAAGTCTGGTTGCGTAATCAATTTTTCCTCCATGTCCTCAACGCAAGCACTCACCCGGGTGCTCGGTTACTCCAATGCGAAAGCCGCAATCGATAACTTTACTCGATGGATGGCGACCGAAATGGCCACCAAATACGGCGATCAGGTACGAGTGAATGCGGTCGCGCCCGGTTTCTTTATCTCCAAGCAAAATAAGGCTCTATTGACGAATCAGGACGGTTCATTCACCGAGCGGGGACAACAAGTGATCAATAAGACTCCTTTTCGCAGGTTCGGCAAACAGGAAGAGATCTACGGAGCCATTCATTACCTGGTCTCTGACTCCTCTTCTTTTGTTACTGGCACCGTGTTAGCAGTCGATGGCGGATTCTCGAGTTTTTGCGGGGTTTGATGCATCCCTTCGCACGGTGAGATGATGAAGGCCAAGTATTACTCAACTGCAGAACTTGCTGAAAAGACAGGNACTTCGAGACAGGTGGTTTCCGCAATCATTAACGAAAACTGGAAACAAAAGAGAATTTCACAGGCCACCTATGATCGCATCACCAAAGAAATGGATGAACTCGGTTTCGTTCCAGACCGCACCGCTATTTCCTTGAGGAAAGTAAACCGGAACACGGTTGGACTACTCTGCCATGGGCCCCTCTACTCTCATACACTTGTCGCCCTCGAAAAGCTCAATCATTATTTCCTGCAATCAAAAAAGTCCGTCGAGATGCATGTCAGTTCAGCAGGTGGCTTGACCGAGGCGATTCGCGAAATGATGGGGCATCGGGTCGAGAGTATCATCATTTTCCTAAGTCCGATGCTGGAAAACTTTGGCGAGGAGGACTTAAAGGACAAATCACTCCACCGCCTTCTTCGTGTCGTGCCCAACTTTATTTATAACTTCCCTTTCGAGGTACATAACGAGGATGTGGAAAATCAATTCCTTAATGGATGCAGCCAACTCATCGGTTTTTCCAGGATNCAAGCGTACTTGCCGTTCCTCAATCATCTCCTCAAGAAAGGCTCCAAAGGCATCCTCATAGACGAAAAGATATCCGGACTCTTCAAGCCGGGCACCGAGATTCACGACCTTTACTCACGCTTGGATCAAGTTGAAACTTACCCCAACCCTCAAAGCGGCAATCTGGACGACAATCCCTTTCAGCTTGGAGAAAAGCTCGCGGAAGAACTGCTTCCTTCGATTCGACGGGACTCCTTCGACCACGTCGTGACCTTTTCCGATGGCATTGCCCAAGGAGTGGCCGTTTCATTGAATCGTTTGGGAGTGCGAGTTCCCCAGGATATTGAGGTCCTCGGTTTCGACAGGATTGATTCGATCGAATACCTCAAGCACCCGATTTCCACCATTGAAGTTCCCGTTAAGGAAATGACAGGCAAACTCATCGAAGTTTTGGAAGACCGTAGCTCGGGCAATTCGTCGCATCGACTTTCGGCGAAATTGCATCTTCGACAAGAATAATCCTAANACGCCGAAATTTCTCCATTTTTTTCAAAAAAANATAAATTTTTTGTAATTTTTTTCTCGCACCAATTCTTATTGACATTGGAGTACCTCGAATTACTCCCATTTCCGAATGNCCGAGCGAATCTNGNCGAGTGCNTNCATTTTTCANATGCATCCNNNANGNCTTCTTTGCNGATNGCCTNAANGTTCNNCACAAGTTATTCACATANTATNCACATANTATTGATANANAANGATTTAGGTAAATTATTTCTTGACTTATCATAAGATCACAGCGAATGTAGTAATGTTCTTTGACAGTACTGCTACTGAAATGATTCGTTCGCGAAAAAGGAAAGTAGCATTGATAATCGTCTCCTTCGGGGGGCGTGAATGGTCGAATTCCGCTGAAGAATTCCGCTCCTCGCAAAAGTTTCCNCGGAAGCCAAGTGAGGCAAAAGTCACCTCTTGTGCAAATCAGGTTCGTGCCTGAGAATACGCGAAAAGTACAAGTGGATCCGTCGCCAATATGACCAAGGTGATGGCAGTTATGAGTAGGCAGGTCGGTCAGGCCCGCAGATTCAAGCGGCGTCGAAAGACATGGTCGTTTCCGCGACAATTCAGCAAGCGTTTCCATGAGTAGGTGCAGGTAATGAGTGCCTAAGGTTTTTTCGAAAGCTAAACTCAAGGAAATGTGTGAACAAATGTTGTAAGACATATGTTACAAGGAATTGAGGCTTACACCTCGATTTGTGTTACCCCACAACGACCTGAGAAAGAATGGCGAGACCCGTCATGAGGAAAAGAAAATCGGCTTGCCGGTTTTCCGGAACTCACAGGTGCGAAGCATCCACATGGTAACCGATGCGAAGCCCAGTGGCGAATTTTCTCGAATGAGAAGCTTCGTTGCTTAGAAGTCATCTTTCAATAATTCGTTTCAGTCCAAAAATTGAANCGACGGCCCTGTCATGAGGCCGAAACGCAGGCATACCCTTGCGAATGGCGTCGGGGAGTCAACAGCCGATCTAGCGCCTAATGTTGGCATCCGGGAACGAGCGTGTGGCGAGCGCCGTCCCATCCTTTTAGGGCTCGGAACCTAGCGTTCCGGGCCCTTTTTGTTTACTCACTTCAGAGAAACTTTTTGAGAGGAAGTGAGCCAAACAGATAATACGATCGTCGCCCCCCCAAAAAGCAGTCGAATCAATTGACTTCTTTCAATTTCTTCAATTTCGCCAAACCCGAAAAGGGAACAAAGCACGGCTAGTGGGACGACCGCATTATTGAAGGCGGCCAAAGTTCCCGCATTTGTCATCGATGCTCCTTTGTTCCAAAGAAAGAAACCCAAACCTGAAGCTACGCAACCAAGGTACAGAATCGACTGCCACTCGGATACATTAATCTCGAAAGAGTCTCTTTCGCCCAGAAAAAAAGTTGCCGCTCCAGCACAGGCGCAACCACCTAAGGCAAGTAACGCAAAGACCTCTCGGTCCTGAATCTGCTTGTTACGGATTTTCCAATCCCTATATCGGACCTGCCCGTAGGCAAAAGAAATTCCAGCACACTGCATCAAGGCAAACCCGGCCCAAAAATCTCCCGAGGGTAATTCCTTGGCTTTAATGATTGCAGCCCCGAGCACGGAAAGTAACCCGGCAAATAGGTATCGTTTCGAAAACGACCTTTCCCGTAGGTCATGAATGAAGACTACATACAAAGGAGTCAAGATGGAGAAGATAGCTACAAGATGAGAGGGTAGAAAATGAAAGGCTTGCATGTAGCAGGCGTACATCAGTCCAAACTGAACAAAGCCACAGAAAAAAAGGATTTGAGTATCGGATCTACCGATCTTCCTGAGTCTAAGAAAGGGAAGGAAGATCAGGGAGGCGCATCCAAGACGAAGAGTAGAGACAAGGAAGGCATCAACTCCGGACAAGGCACTTCCGATCAAACCGAAGGAAAAAGCCCAGATCAAGGATACCAGAGTGAGATAGATCATGACCTCACCACGCCCAAAGGTTTGCCAAAAATGTTCTTACCAACTGTAGGTTCCGCCAAGCGAGAACTGATCTCCCCGACCCGGCGTACCCGGAATATCCTGAAAATCCTCATCCCAAGGCTTGTCATAAGCAATGAACAGTTCCAAATCTTCGATTTGAGCGGGATAATAACTTGCTGCGATATGGCTTAGAAGCAATTTGTGTGGCCCTTGATCCCTGTCCTGAGTTTTTCTTTGCTTCCTCCACTCATTATCCAAGCGCACTTCGATCGCTGAAATTGGGTTCCAAATCAAACCCAAAGTAACTCGATGCTCTGGGAAATTCAAAGCATAGATGCTTCTCGTAATGTTGGGGTCTCCGTAGTTTTCATCCTTTTGGAGAAAGGTGTAACTGCCAATAGTTTGGAAATTCTGCCAGCTTTTAGAGGCAATAAGTTCAAAACCGTAGGTTTCGATATCAACGTGCTTAGCCGACCTGGTGTTTGCAGCGTCGTACACCCAATCCACCAGGTCATCATCCCAACGTTTGAAAATGGCACCCGAAAATTTCCATTTGGAATTCGAGGTTTCATAGCCAAGTTCAAGGTTCTTGGATGAACCGCGTCGAAGATTAGGATCTCCGGTAAAACCTAGCGCTTGGGCCAAAGCAGTGTAACCTAAGACTTGAGTAGTCTCAGCGTATGAAAAATAAAGATCCTCTGAACCAACAACTCTATTTGACCGCTTCCAACGAATTTCTGCGATTGGGGAAATTTTTGAAGAATCCCTATTCGAATCATCAAATGATACTCCCGCTTTGAGCGTTATAATCTCTGAGTCTTTCAAAAAATCTTTGTACTGAGGCACCAAAGAAAATTTATAGTAGTCCCTTTTGTTAAAAGGAACGGTGCTAGTCGTCTCGATTTGATCAGAAGTAAGTTGGCCTGAATAATTGAATCCTAATTCCGCATTTAACGCATGAAATCCTGAGACAGCGACTCCGTTAACTTCAGTTTCCTGAAAAGCCTGATAAACCGAAGGGTTATTTCTTCGGAGAATGAAGTGATCCGAAAGACGGCGGTGAAAGACACTCGCTTCCCAAAAGCTTTCCGAGTCATACTCCAGATGATGATTGAGCACGATCAGGCGTGTCTGAATGTCTTCGGTCTCCCGGTTCGCCGCCTCATTTCCCGTGTACATGCCAGGAAGTCCAAAAAATTTATCCTGATAGCCAAAAACCAAATCAGTNTGGGAATCNGGGCCAAGCAGTTGAATTCTNCCGGATGTTCGGTCTAATGNATGATCTCCAAANGNTATGGTGCCATCGCTTTCGGAACGAGAGCTTTCGATTTCGGCACCCCATGACCAGTCTTTCGAATCTTCATAACGACCAACCCAGGCATTATGAATTCTTTGGAAATTCAAATTGTGATCGCCGCCTCCAGCAGTAATGCTTCCCCCTTTGGTAATCTCACTCCAAGAATAAGAAACAGTGCCTACAGTCGTGTTAAACCCCCTTAAGGCATTGATTGCTCCGGTAAGAACATCGGGTTCTCCAAGCATCTCTGGTGCAATTGGCAGCTCAGTCGAGTAGTGACCAGTCTGCGGGTCGAGGATCGTCGCACTCCCAAGCTGAATGCCTGTTTCCTCAAAAATTCCTCCTCGCACATTGAGATCCCCCTGGGCTTCGACCATATTTCGCGACTGCATGTCCACGCGGGGATCAAAATCCAAATTGGAGATGGGGGACTCGTAGGTGGTGACGGGACGTTGGTTCGCGGTTTCCTGAGCGAATACGGAAAGGGTTGGTAAGGTGTCAGTAACTGCTTCTGTGGATTGATTTCCATCATTCTGCCCGTAAGCGGTAATAAGCAGAAAGGACATTAGGGAAATAGTGTAGAGGCAAGTGTGGGCACGCATGAATGATAAAAAACAAAATATCGAAGAAGATTCAATCGTTAATAAGACTTTTTCAAATAATTAACAATTACCTGAACCTTTTGAGAATGGTAGCCACTTGCAAAACGAACGAATTTGACTTGGTTTACTGAATCCTCGTTATCTTTATTTGTGTACTAAAGAGATTAAGCTTGGGCAATAAAGATACCTATTTCATTATCAATGTTCTTCATAAACCGATACTATGAATAAAGAAAATCCGCACCTAAATGAGATCTACTTGGCGGGGGGGTGCCTTTGGGGAGTTCAGGAATTCGTCCGTCATTTGCCCGGTGTTACCTTTACGGAAGCGGGTAGGGCGAACGGCAGGGAGTGTAATTTGAATGCCGAATATGACGGTTATGCCGAATGCGTACGCACTCGGTTTTCCTCAACGGAATTGAGCATCCCGGAACTAATGAGCTACTTTTTTGAAATCATTGATCCTTACAGCTTGAACCGACAGGGTCCAGATATCGGATTGAAATACCGCACGGGCGTGTACAGCAAGAACCCAAGCCACCTGACAGAAGTCAGAGAGTTCATCGACGCCCGCGAAGATTCCAACCGCATCGTAGTTGAGGTTTTACCTTTGCTTTTCTATGTCAGAAGTGCCGAGGAGCATCAGGATCGCCTGACCAAACACCCAATGGAGAAATGTCACATCCCCAAGAAAATTCTACTCAAACATAAGTGTTAGCTGGCAGCTATTTAAAAACGTCAGACTCGATAGCATTGGACAAAATAACATCCCAAAAACTTCAACTAAATCATAGCCTAATAATTTTGATTGAAAGATTAGAATCTAAATAATTTAATGAATGTCTGATGAGTATATGGTACTGGATGAATCACGACCAGAGGGAGGGTCCTTGCTCACAACAGGAATTGATGGTTCTCCTCAAAAAGGGTTCCTTAGATGAGTCGACCATGGTCTGGAAAGAAGGGTTCTCCGAGTGGAAAAGTCTTGGAAATATTGATGAACTCTTATTGCCACCACCTATTCCACCAACTTTAGTTGCGAATGAGAACGACAACAAAGGGGTCGGCAAGAAAGTTTTAAAAGATTTGTCCGAAATCAATTTCAAGGAAGAAGTTATTCCCATCAACGCCATTAATGTAAAGCAAATGTCCAAGGATTTCATTTTTTGGAGCGTCTCAATCTTAGCAGTTCTTCCCCTATTTATTGTAACCCTAAAAAACATTAATTACCAGTTGGTTGGCTTTGCCCTTTTCTTTGCCTTTCTTTGGGGAGTAGTTTTTAGGCAATTTGTTGTGAAGTCGAATCCGCCATGGAGACTTTTAATACTTTCCCTATTTTCTACAGGAATCCTTGGTATCCAGTTGCTGCTTCAGTTTTACAAGATACTTCCCGACTTTTACAATCAACTTACTTCTCACGATCATGTAATGGTCCGACTTGCGGGTTCTATCTTTCACACAGGTGTCACCGAAGAGCTTTGCAAGATTCTTCCAGTGCTTTTTTATTTCTACAGAAAAAAGGGGGATGCTGACCCAAAGCATGCCATTATGATTGGGATTTTCTCTGGGTTAGGTTTTGCCGCATTCGAAAATCTGAGTTACGCGGACCGCCTCGCCTACAAATCTCTAGCCATGGGGTATCAGTCTGGTGAGGCAGGAGTCGTTGTTGGTGCCCTTGCCGCTCAAGTGAATGTTATGCTTAGGGCTTTGTCATTGGTATTTCTTCACGCCATTTACACTGGAATATTTTCTTACTTTATTGCAATAGCAGTTATTTCAAAAAGCAGGGTGATTGCCTTATTCTTGGTTGGACTCCTTGTTTCATCTACAATCCATGGTTTTTACAACTGGTTCCATTCCGTCCAAGGAACTCTCTCTGCTGCTGTTTGTGCTTTCGCGTTCATGCTCTTTTATGCATACCTTACAAAACTTGATCAATTTTTGACCGATCAAAGTTGAGGTTAGCAATTTGAAGTTATTGGAATTGCAAGTAATTACAACACCCCGGTTCATAGCCTGCTGTATTTATTTCTTCATGTAACGAACCTCACCGAGGAAGACTTTGTGGCTGAGCGGTAGGGCGGGACCGGGAGTGGAACGCCCCCGGTCGAGATAGCTTTGCAACAACCCAGTCAATTCCCGGGCCACTTCGGGTTGCTTGCCATGCAAGTCAAGAGTCTCGCCCAAATCGGCCTCCAGATCAAAAAGCTCATGCCTGCCGTCCCCATGATCAATCAGTTTCCATTTTCCCTTTCGCAGAGCGAAGGATTTTTTTCCACTTTGCTGAACGCTCGCCACCCGGAATGGACCGACTTGCTTGCCGAGCAGACAATTGAGAAAGCTGACGCTATCCTCGGCAGCGTCCTTAGGCAGGGACCGCCCGATGATTTCGGCGCAGGTGGCGAAGACGTCGGTGATGGATACGATTTGCTCACTTCTCGAACCCGGTTTAATTTTACCCGGCCAACGAACCAGAAAGGGCTCCCTGTGACCGCCTTCGTAAATGCTTCCCTTGTTGTCGCGAAGGGGAGGGTAGCATCGGGGAGAATTCCAACGATTCCCCAAGGCTAGAATCACATACAAAGAGAACCTAGTTGCTCATGGCCTCCAAGGGCGGAGCAAATTTGGTCAGATTGATGCCCTTCACGGCCGATTCGTATTCTTCCATGGTGGGAATCCTTCCCAAAATAGCAGAGAGCACGACCACGGGAGTGGAAGCCAGAAGAGATTCTCCTCTTTTTCGCTCTGAATCCTCCACTACGCGTCCCTGGAAAAGCCGGGTGGATGTAGCCATTACGGTATCTCCCTTTTCGGCCTTTTCCTGATTACCCATGCAGAGGTTACAACCTGGACGCTCAAGGTACATCATATTCTCATACTCGGTTCGAGCCGCGTTCTTTGGAGAATCGTCATTGAATTCAAATCCGGAATACTTTTGTAGCATATTCCAATCACCCTCTTCTTTGAGTTCGTCAATAATGTTGTAGGTGGGAGCAGCTACGACCAGAGGTGCCTGAAATTCGACCTTACCCTGTTCCTTTTCCAAATTCCGAAGCATGTGGGAAACAATCTTCAGGTCCCCCTTGTGCACCATGCAGGAACCGACGAACCCAAGATCGACCTTCTTCACGCCCTCGTAGAAGGAAACGGGGCGGATGGTGTCATGGGTATATCTCTTGGAAACATCCTCATTGTTAACATCCGGATCCGCAATCATGGGTTCGACCACTTTATTTAAATCCACCACAAATTCCCGGTAATATTTGGCATGAGCATCCGGGGTTAATGCAGGCTTCTCGCCCGAACTAATTTCCGCAATTCTTTTGTCTGCCTGATCGATCAAGCCCTGAAGAACCTGTTTTTCGTTGTCCATCCCCTTGTCGATCATCACCTGGATCCGGCTTTTGGCGATCTCCAGTGATTCGACCAGGGTGGCGTCCTGGGAAATGCAAATCGAAGCCTTTGCCTTCATTTCCGCAGTCCAGTCTGTGAAGGTGAAGGCCTGGTCCGCTGGTAAAGTCCCTATATGAACCTCGATAATCCTACCTTGAAAGACATTGTCGCCAAATTCATCGAGCATTTGTGACTGGGTGGCATGAACGACATCCCTAAAGTCCATGTGATCTTTTAAGTCGCCCTTAAAGGTAACCTTAACGGACTCAGGTATAGGCATAGATACTTCGCCCGTGGCCAGAGCGAGAGCAACTGTGCCGGAGTCCGCCCCGAAAGCTACACCCTTAGACATGCGGGTATGGGAGTCACCGCCAATGATAATGGCCCACTCATCAACTGTTAAATCATTAAGCACCTTGTGGATCACATCCGTCATCGCGTGATATTTACCCTTAGGGTCACGCCCGGTGATCAATCCGAAGTTGTGCATGAAATTCATCAACTTGGGAATATTTTCCTGGGCTTTTTTGTCCCAGACCGAAGCGGTGTGACAACCGGACTGGTAAGCTCCATCCACCGTGGGTGAAATGATGGTGGCAGCCATAGCCTCTAATTCCTGAGAGGTCATCAAACCGGTGGTATCTTGGGAACCTACAATGTTTACCTTTACCCGGACGTCGGAACCTGCATGCAGGACGGTCCCCTCCTTAATGCCCACGGCATTTTTATTGAAAATCTTTTCCACCGCGGTGAGACCCTGTCCCTCATGGGAAATCTCCCGGGCGGTGGCGAAAACGGAATTTGACTCGATGCCGAGGGCAGCGGATGCGAAACTTTGGAGTTTTTTTCCGAAAACCACTGAATAAGAGCCCTGTGCACGAATGAATTCGACTTTCTGGGGAGTCAGAGCGGAAGAAATGTCCACTAACTCGCGGTCTCCGTCATAGAGCTTTTTTTCCTTGGTGTTGATGGTAAGGATCGTTCCCGTATCCACCGAATAAACTTGTTCAAGCACGTCATCGCCGTTCTCGTCTTTGATGGTATTTCCTTCGGCATCCCGTTTCTTCACCCAATTTCTCAAGTCGATGCCGATCCCTCCGGTAACGCCGACCGTGGTCAGGAAAATCGGAGAAATCCCATTGGTTCCCCCGACGATTGGGGCAATATTGACAAAGGGGACATAAGGACTTCCCGGTTTGCCGGTCCACAGGGCGACATTATTGACTCCGGACATACGGGAGGAACCAACCCCCATGGTTCCCTTTTCCGCAATCAGCATGACCCGCTTGCCGGGATGGTTTTTCTTCAACTCCTGAATCTCAGCCTGAGCTTCTTCGGAGATTAGGCATTTTCCATGCAATTCGCGATCGGAACGGGAGTGAGCCTGATTGCCGGGCGAAAGCAAGTCCGTGGAAATGTCTCCCACTGCCGCTACGTAAGTCACGACTTCAATTTCCTCCTCCACTTCAGGCAGTTTCGTGAAAAACTCACCTTGGGCATAACTTTCGAGGATTTCCCGGGCAAAGCCATTGCCCTCCTTGTAGGCTTTCTCCAGTCGATCCGTATCCGCTTCATAGAGGAAAACCTGAGTCTTCAGGACCTCCGAAGCTTCCCCTGCGATGGTTGCGTCTTCGCCCAACGCCAGATCGAGAAGCACCTCAACGGAAGGTCCTCCCTTCATGTGGGAAAGCATTTCGAAGGCAAAGGCCGGATTGATTTCCTCAAGCGTGGATTCGCCAAGTATGATCTCTTTGAGGAACTTGGCTTTCTCACCGGCTGCGGCTGTGGTGCCCGGTAAGGTGTTGAAGATGAAAAAATCCAACGATTGGATCCGGTGCTCGTTACCGGGGTCCTTAATCTGCGAGATGATCTCAGCGGTCAACTCGCTGCCGTCAATAGGTTTGGGACTCAAACCCTGAGCCTTTCGTTCCTCAATTTCAATGATGTATTCGGCGTATGTATTCATAGACAGCAAAGTAAAAACTAAATCGAACCCAAGTTCTTTCAAGCAGATTCCGTTTTGTTTTTGCAGTAGTATGTATAAGAAAAGTTAATCTTTAGGTTAGAGCAGAACCTTATCTGAAATAGCTATGCAAATTTTTGAAACTTTGGTGGAGGTGGCGGGAATCGAACCCGCGTCCCGCAATCTTTCCGATCCGGCGTCTACATGCATAGTTCTCTTAATGATTTAAGCTTGGTTAAGGAAGGAACACCTTTCAAGCCGATGCTGTCTTCAGCCGTTTAGCCTCCGATAGACAACCAAACGCTCCGAGGTTTTACCTGCTTTTTAACGCCCCGACCACCCAGCAGGTGTCAGTGGACTGTCGACGTTGCAGAGTTAAGCTGCAAGTGCTTCGAGCTGAGGCTCGAAGGGTACTACATTGGATTTGCCATGTAATGGTTTGAAGCATTTTTTACGAGGCCAAGCGTCATCCTCGGCACGCGACCGGACTTTCCACATTGCAGTCGAATCCGGAACACCCCCATCAAAGTTTCAAAGAACAGGCTCAATTTACTTCAATTCATCCCTCCGGTCAAGAACCTGTCTTTTGGAATTGTCTAAAAACAAGCCTGATCTATGATTGCTGTTCCGATGATTCGTAAAAGCGAAAACGCAACTCCCTTCAAGCCTGCCGAACCTCGGTACTTCAATCGGGAGTTAAGCTGGCTCGCATTCAATGAACGGGTCCTTGATCAGGCCTTTTCCGAAAAATATCCTTTACTTGAAAGAACCCGTTTTCTTTCTTTCGTGAGTTCAAATCTCGACCAGTTCTACGAAATCCGCGTGGCTGGACTGATGCAAAAGGTCGATGCCGGAATCACTCGACGCAGCTTGGACGGCACGCTGCCGCAAAATCTCCTTAATGAGGTAAGAGAGCGGGCTCACCTTATGTCCCAAAGGGAATATGACTGCTGGAGAAATCACCTCTTGCCCGAGTTGACCAAGAATTCAATTCGCTTCAAGCAGATCGACAAGTTGACCAAGGAAGAGTTCCTGTGGGTTCGCGCCTACTTCCGAAGGGAAGTGTATCCGGTTCTCACGCCCCTTGCGATTGATCCGACCCACCCGTTTCCGCTGATTCTAAACAAATCCTTAAACCTTTTCGTTGCCCTAAGAAACCGCAGGAAAAAGAAAGCTCCACCATTGATGGCCATTGTCCCAGTGCCGAGAATCCTTCCTCGCTTGGTGCAAGTTGAGGGCAACCGAGGCAAGGGTGAAACTTTTGTGTTTCTCAGTGATGTAGTGAAACATTTCGTATCAGATTTATTCCCGGGCCATGATGCGGTCGGAGTATGGGCTTTTCGGATCACCCGAAACAGTCACCTTTATGTGGATGAAGAAGAAGTGGAGAACCTTCTTTCATCGATCGAGGAAGAGCTCCACAACCGGAGAAAAGGAGCTGCGGTCCGACTGGAAATTGACGAGGATGTAGATGAGGGAATCCTCAACCATCTCCTTTCAGCTATAGGTCTGGAGGAACAAGACGTTGTTAGGATCAACGGACCGATCAATTTGTTCAGGCTTATGAAGTTGCATGACATGGTGGATCGGCCGGATTTAAAATTCCCTGCATTCGAAGCACATACTCCACAACTTCTTGCGGAAAGAAAAAACCTTTTCAAGCAAATCGCTAAAAAGGACTTTCTTCTCCATCACCCCTACGACTCCTTTACTCCTATCGTAGACTTCCTGAAAGCAGCAGCCGAAGATCCGGAGGTTTTTGCAATCAAACTCACCATTTATCGGACTAGTGGAGATTCACCCATCATTCAAGCCCTGATGGATGCAGCCCGAAACGGTAAGCAAGTAACTGCTCTCGTTGAGCTCAAGGCCCGCTTTGATGAGGAAGCGAATGTTTTATGGTCCCGGAGGATGGAGGAGGTCGGGGTTCATGTGGTTTATGGGTTGTCCGGTCTTAAGACTCATTGCAAATGCTGTCTCGTGGTGCGGAGGGAGAAAAACAAGTTAAGGCGCTATGCCCATTTAGGCACCGGCAACTATAACCCGAGTACCGCAAAGAGTTATACGGACTACAGTTTATTCACCGCCAAGGCAGCCTATACCGCGGACCTGGCCAATCTCTTTAACACTTTGACCGGATACACCCGCAAACCCAGTTTCAGGAAGATTCTCGTCGCCCCTTACACGCTACACGATGAGGTGATCCGAATGATCAGGGAGGAAAGCAAGGCCGCCAAGTCAGGGAAAGAAGGAAGAATCTTGATTAAAGTCAACAGCTTGGTGGACCCTCAGTCCATTAATGAACTCTACCTTGCCTCTCAGGCAGGGGTACGAATTGACTTGATTGTACGTGGTATCTGCGGGCTCATTCCAGGAGTCAGGGGATTGAGTGAAAATATCCGGGTAATCAGCTTGCTGGGTAGGTTTCTGGAACACAGTCGAGTGTTTCATTTCCGGAACGCTCCTGTTGGAAAAAGAACTTTCCTGGGGAGCCCGGATTGGATGCCGAGAAATTTTTTCAGAAGAATCGAAGTTGCTTTTCCAGTCGAAGACCCAACCGAAGAAGCCAAGATCATGGAATCGATGGAAGCATTTCTGAGAGATAATGAATTCTCCACTCACTTGAAGAGCAAAGGGCAGTATATTCAGCCTTCAAAAAGAAGAAGGCCTTTCTCCGCCCAGGGGCACTTTATTTCCTGCAGTATGAATGAAGCGGCAAGCAAACAGGACAGCGATTCAGGAAGTTCTTCCCGAAAAACCGAGAATCAAAGCAAAGGCGACTAGGAATACTCCGACTCCGATGACCGGATCGCGAGAGAGGCAAAGCACCACTCCTAGAACACATAAGGTGGGAGCAAGAGGGCGTTTCCAATTGAATTTCATGAGCAATCTTTGCTTAGTTTACCCGGAAGGGAATTTCAAGTGCCGAACTCAATTGACCTCCGGGAGGTGGCCCGAAATTTCCGGCCTGTCGTGCCACCTCGAGGACCAGGCGATCCAAGGAAGGGTTTCCCGAAGAACGCGATATTTTGGGAGAAACCAAGCTTCCGGATGAAGAAATCCGAAAACCAAGCCGAACTTCCCCCCCGGAAACGAGGTTCGCTTCGGTCAACATGGCTCTCCATACACCTTCGAGCTTCAACTTTATGCGAGCCAAATAACGGTTCATCTCACTAGGAGAAACCGAAGAAGATGAGGAATCCGCCTGGGATAGTTTGATCGGCGGAAGTTTGAAATTACTTGTGTTAATAGAAACCCTCGGTGCCTGAACCACAGGCTTTGGCTTAACTAATTTGGGTTGGGTGATTTTGTTTTGCTTCCTAAATTGATCAAAGGAGATGGTTTTAGGCTTCGAAGGTGGAGTCGGTTTCGGCCTTGGCGTAGGCTTGGGCTTTGGGGGAGGGGGTTGCACCACAGGCTTGGGCGGAGGAGGTTGAGTCACCGGTTCAGGTGGGGGTTGGGTGGGTGTTGGAATGGGGGCCAGTTTTTTAGCCGGAGGCGGTGTAGCTTCGACCATAGGAACAATTGGAGCTGGTTGCGGAGAAGGGGATGCAGCGGAAAGCTCGAAAACATGAACCACTTCAGGATCCTTCTCGCAACTCGGAAAAAGTCCGAAAACAAATAGGGAGCAAGCTAAGACGAGATGCCCCACGAACGCATAACGAAATACGCGACCTTCACTTTTGTTTAGTCCTAACATTTTCCCATCTTTATTACCTGCGAGCGCCCGCAACCACACCTATAAGCTAATTGGGAGCAGGAAGGAAATCAACCCTCAACACGGGCTTTAAGAAAATTACGAATAGAGGACTGGTAGAGCTTCCCCCCAGTTTCTAGAAGATTGTTGTGCTCCCCCTCTTCAATCTTCAAGAATTCCTTAGGTTCGGGAAGGGCCTTGAAAATGCTAACTCCCTGACGATAAGGAATGACTTCGTCATAGTACCCATGCACGACAAGAGAAGGGCACTTGATTTCCTGAACATGCTTATAGTTGGGGAAACGGTCCCATGGGAAAAAAGGAATCTGAGTAATGGAACGGAACGCCGAGAGAAAAGGAGATTCTAAAATTATTCCGCCCACAGGCTTGGTCGCAGCCAAATGAGTGGTTGGCCCGGTACCAAGAGAACGTCCCCAGGCAATTACTCGGGTAGAATCCCTGTTTAGAGTTTCCACCAGATGTTCATACACTGCGGAAATGCCTTCATGACAGCCGGTTTCACTTGGTTTGCCTTCGCTAAGTCCGTAACCTGGGTAATCGAACGCGATGATTTCCCAACCTGGCTCCTTCCATGAAAGTAGAAGATCTTTGAGCATACCGATGTCTTCCCCATTCCCATGACTGTAAATAATACTCAGACTAGGGTTTGGGGACTTCAGATGAAGGCAGTGCACTTTCTCTCCATTTTCAAGTTCAAGAACGAGGTTCGAAAAATCGGTCCCATATGAGGCAGGGCGGGGGACCGGGAAAAGCATACGATCGGCAAATACCCAGGCAAGTCCGCAGAAAACCAAGTAAATGCAGAAAAAAAGAAAGGCGAAACGAGCCCACGGAATATTCATGAATTCATCCATATTCTAAAGCATTGATTCTTCATTGATAATTATGCAATCGCAAGAAACTAAATATTTTGCTTAGGTCTTTGAATGAAAATTTGTTGTATAGGAGCCGGCTATGTCGGTGGTCCCACTATGGCTATGATAGCGAATAAATGCTCAGATGCCACAGTCACAGTAGTCGACTTAAATGAAAGTCGGATTGCGGATTGGAATTCGGATAAACTCCCGGTGTACGAACCGGGCCTGCTCGAAATCGTTCAATCATCCAGAGGTAAAAACCTGTTTTTCAGTAGCGAAGTTAAGAAAAATGTGCGGGATGCTGAAGTTATCTTCATCAGCGTCAATACACCGACCAAACAATATGGCTCAGGTGCCGGCCAAGCCGCTGACCTCAGGTATGTGGAATCCTGTGCCCGGATGATCGCTGAAGTGGGCGGCGGCAATAAGGTCGTGGTTGAGAAATCGACCGTGCCCGTAAGAACTGCTCAGATGGTCAAGGAAATCCTCAATGCTTCCGGGAATGAATTCACCTATCAGATTATTTCCAACCCGGAATTTCTCGCCGAAGGTACCGCTATGGCTGACCTCGAAAACCCGGATCGGGTCCTAATTGGAGGAGAAAGTACGAAGGAAGGTCAGGATGCGGTTCAAAAGATTGTCAACTTATACGCAACTTGGGTGGATCGTGAGAAAATTATCACCACCAACTTGTGGTCATCTGAGTTATCTAAACTGACCGCCAATGCCTTTCTCGCCCAAAGAATATCGAGTATCAATGCAATCTCTGCCCTGTGCGAGGCAACCGGAGCCAATGTCGATGAAGTGGCCCGAGCCATCGGTAGTGACTCAAGGATTGGCCCAAAGTTCCTGAAGAGTTCAGTGGGTTTTGGAGGTTCTTGCTTCCAGAAGGACATTCTCAACCTTTCCTATTTATGCAGGCATTTTGGTCTTCCCGAGGTCGCCCATTACTGGGATCAGGTCATCATTATGAACGACTTCCAGAAAGAACGGTTCGTACAAAGGATTCTCAATCAAATGTTCAACACCGTATCGGGTAAAAAGATTGCGGTGCTTGGTTACGCTTTCAAAAAGGATACCAATGACCTGAGGGAATCCCCTGCAATTGCAGTTTGTAAACGCCTCCTTGAAGAAAAGGCTTCGATTCGGCTTTATGATCCGCAGGTGAGTGAAGGAGCTATCCGGGAATCCCTCCAAATGGAGGATGGTGATCACTGGGGTACGCTCACTTTTTGCGATTCAATCGAAGAAGCATGCCTTGAGTCAAATGCCATTGCTTTGCTTACCGAATGGGAAGAGTTCAAGGATCTTGATTTTCAAAAAATATATCAATCCATGGAAAAGCCGGCTTATATCTTTGATGGTCGAAACCTCCTCAACCTTCGAGAGCTCGAGGAAATTGGGTTCCGAGCCTTCGGAATCGGGCAAGCCTGATATTGTTCAGACTGCAGGTTTGCGAGCAGGTCTATCGATCTGCTCCAAAGCCTTATCCAAAACGCCGTTAAGGAACTTCTTTGAGTTCTCGGAGGAGAATTCCTTACCAATCTCCAAGGCCTCGTCAATGATTACCACGGGCGGAACATCCAACCGGTACTTAATCTCATACAAAGCGAGTCGTAAGAGTGCCAGATCCGCTTTAGCGATTCTACTAAAATCCCAGTTTGTCACGATTTCCTGGATGATGGAGTCGAGGATTTTAATCTTATCAAGAACCCCATCCACCAGCTCAAAGGAGTAAGTGTAATAATCCTCATCATGCTCTAGGCGGTCGATGAATTCAGCTAAATCCTCGTGGAGACGATCGGTTGGATTAAGCTCCCATTGAAAAAGAAATCGGAAAGCAGTGGCACGGTTTTGCCGCCGCTGACTCCAGTTCGGGTTTGTGATTAAATCTTCGTCCATTTTTCGTAAAGTTGTGCCATATGCAAAGCCGATTGAGCGAATTCCTTGCCCCGATCGAGGCTTCCGGTGATTCGCTCTTCGGCAGACCTCAAGTCATCGGTTACGACTATTCCATTTATAATGGGCACACCACGATCAATTACAAGTGACTGGATTGCATGACCGGCGGACTCCGCCACCAAGTGATGGTGAGAGGTGCTGCCCTTGATCACCACACCCAATGCAATAAGACAGTGAAAGGTACGGCCTTCCAGCATGAGTTTTAATGCTGCTGGAAGCTCATGAGCCCCAGGAACCCTCTCCATGATGACTTCCTTTGGTACACCCGTGAAATTCAAAACCTCACAAACTCGAGACTGCAAGGCATCGCACAGAGTTTTATTGTAAGATGCAGTGACAATACCAAACTCAAAACCTGCAGGATCAATTGCCGTGAATGCCGGGGTATCTTCGCTCATTTCAATCCTTGGACAGAAGCATACGATCGGTGATCTCTAAACCGTAGCCCTCGAGCCCTACAACTTTCCTTTGGTCTCTAGAGATTAATTTGAGTTTCTTAATGCCAAGTGCAACTAAGATTTGAGCCCCGATCCCATAGTCACGAAAGTCCATCTTTGGGGGTTCGGTATCTTTAGATCGAGGATCCTTGACTTTACTCCACCTGTCAAAATCGGGCCTGCGGGGCTCCATATACAAAAGTGCCCCCTTCTTTTGCCTGGCGATTAGGTCGAGGGATTTCTTGATGGTGCCAGAACTCCCGGAAGTTTCCTCAAAACCCAAAGCATCCCTCAATGTGTCTGCAGTTTGAACCCGAACAAGGGTAGGGGTGCGGGTTGAAAATTTACCCAAGGTTAACGCATGATGGATGCGTCCATCAAGAATACTGCGAAAAACTCGCAATTTAAAGTTTCCAGATGGGCAAGGAAAATCAGATTCCGAAATTTGTTCAATCAGTTTTTCTCGTTTATGACGGAACTCAATGAGTGAAGCGATGGAGATGAGTTTTAATCCCCATTTTTTCTTTAAACGATTCAGGTCGGTCAGCCTGGCCATACTCCCATCCTTCTTGAGGATTTCGCAAATGACACCACTCGGGTGCAAGCCAGCAAGTGAAGCCAAATCCACCGCAGCCTCGGTATGACCAGCCCGCTCCAAAACACCTCCTGGCCTTGCTCGGAGGGGAAAAACATGCCCGGGTTGGACGAGTGAATCAGGAGACGAATCCGGATTAGCAAGAATATTAATGGTAGTGGCACGGTCGTAGGCACTGATACCCGTGGAGATTCCCTCTGCTGCGTCAACCGACACAGTAAAATCAGTTTTTTGAGCTTCCCGGTTGTGCGGCACCATACTTGAAATACCAAGGCGGGATAGCTGGTTACTGAGCAAAGGGACGCAAATCAGGCCTCTCGCATGCAGAATCATGTGATTGATTGATTGAGGAGTAGCCTTGGAAGCCGCCATAACCAAATCGCCTTCATTTTCGCGGGATTCGTCATCCGTTACAATTACCATGTTTCCCTTGGCAATCTCACCAAGTGCATCCTCTACGGGATCGAAGGCTGTCTTTGTTTGATTTGGCACGGTTTAAATTATCTCAATGTGATAGGATACGGACTAACGCAAGATCCTCAACGCAATTCACACAAAGATAGAGTTTGTTTAGGCTCAGTTCTCATCGATTAATTTAAGGAAACTGGCCTCGGTCAAGACATCGACGCCTAGTCGTTCTGCTTTTTGCAACTTGGAACCACCACCTATACCAGCCAGAAGGAAATCTGTTTTTTTACTCACGCTTCCTGAAACTCGCCCGCCGTGGCTTTCAATCTTAAGGGTGGCCTGTTCACGGTTCATTGATTCAAGGGTTCCTGTGAGAACAAAGGTTTTGCCCTCGAAAATCGATGATTGCGAAGCTTGGATCGCTTGTTCGCAACGTAAGCCTAAATCAATAAGCTGCTTGGTCGCCTCAAGATTCTCTGAATGAGAGAAGAAGTCCTTTATGCTTTGAGCCATAATTGCGCCCACTCCGTCAATCGCCAAAAGCTCTTCGACCGACGCATCCATCAATGCAGGAAGGCCACCGAATTTGGAAGCCAGATCCTTGGATGCTGAACTCCCAACATGCTTAATACCCAACCCACATAAGACCCTCCAGAATTCTCGATCCTTACTGTCACTCAAAGCATCAATTAAATTTTGAGCGGATTTTTCAGCAAACCCCTCCAATCCCAGCACTTGATCGAAACGCAAGTGGTATAGATCGGGAATGCTACGAGCCAAACCAAGTTCAACCAACTGATCAATCACCGCCTCTCCTAAGTTTTCTATATCCATGCACCCACGCGAAGCAAAATACTCCAACCTGCCTTTAATTTGTTCTAAGCAGGAGTAGTTCGGGCAACGCCAAGCGGTTTCTGATTCTAACCGGATCAGGTCCTGGTCGCACTTGGGGCATTTCCTGGGAAACACATAGGCTTCTGAAGCATCACTTCGCTTCGCAAGGACGACCTCAAGGACTTGAGGGATAATTTCGCCTGCTTTTTCAACAATCACAGAATCTCCGACTCTAATATCCTTTCGGGCAATTTCATCAGAATTATGGAGACTCGCTCGCGAGACAATCGTGCCAGCAAGTTGTACTGGACGCAAGCAGGCGACGGGAGTGATTGCCCCGGTTCGCCCCACCTGAACAATGATATCCTCAAGCAAAGTTTCCTGCCTCTCAGACTCGAATTTGTAGGCAATGGCCCAACGAGGGGATTTCGCAGTATGCCCGGCATCTTCCTGCATCGAGAATGAATCCAACTTAACAACTGCACCATCGGTTGGATAAACATAATCATGCCTTAAATCATCAAGCTCGAGGATCGCAGACCACGCATCTTTTGCTGAATCAACGCATTTAAAAAACTCTACCACGGGCATGCCCCACTCGCCCAGGGACCGATGAAAGGAGGAGAGGGATTTAAAATGATCTTGTGGCAAACAGCCTCCCAATCCATAAAGCACAACCTCCAGTTTTCGCTCCATTGCCTCTTTGGGATCAAGAAGCTTGACCGTCCCGGAAGCTAAATTGCGTGGATTCGCATAGAGGGGTAAGGCAGATTTATCACGAGCTTCGTTTATCCTGAGGAACTCTAAATGACTCATGTAGATCTCTCCCCGAATCTCAATAACTTTGGGCAATCCGGGGGATTTAATTGCCCGGGGAAGTGCATCTATGTGCTGGATGTTTTGGGTAATAATATCGCCCTCCACTCCATTCCCCCGAGTCACTGCAGATCGAAGAATCCCGTTTTCATAAGTTAGAGAAACCGCCACACCATCAATCTTAGGCTCCACAACATAGGGTAAGGAATCAACCTCGAAAATCCTTCTTAATCTCGCATCGAACTCAAGAAACTCACCCTCATCATAGGTATTGTCCAAGCTCAACATTGGAGTCAAATGACGATGACTCTTGAATTCATCCAGGCGATCGTCTCCTACAACTGGGCCTTGATCGCTTGAGGGTACTTCGGTTTCTCCCCCATCCGTCGAAAAGAGACCCAATGGATCCGCCTCCGCCTCAAGAGACTCTAATTCACGCTTGAGCTTATCATATTGCTGGTCGGAAATCTTGGGTTGAGAAAGCTTGTAGTAAAGCTCGTCATGCTCTGCAATTTCTTGACGAACCTCTTTCAAAGAACGATCACTTTGGCCCGAATCCTTTTTTTTCATGTCAAGGATTGGCAGGCTTTGTTCATCCTTCCCAACGCTTCCTCGAGGAGGGATCTTGCGCAACCCAAATTCATTCGAAGAAAACCTGGGGAGCCGAAATCTCGACCATCGGAAAGACCCACTCCGTGTTCCTCGAAAAACTGATGCGGATTGGGTACCGGGAGTTTTCGAGCGTCCATCCAAAGAAGGTAGGTCGCCTCCGGTGAATAGGGAATCAAGCCATTGATCTCTCTGAGCCTCGATAAGGCTAGCTCGCGATTACCGCGAAGATAGTCCAACAATTGAAGCCGCCATTTTTCTCCGCTGCGGAACGCGGATTCCGTGAGAGGAAAACTCATGGCAGGGGGATCCGGGACAATGCCTGCCATCGCCCGCTTGAACTTCCTCCTTAGTTCCCCATTCGAAATAATGGCAAAAGAACAACCAAAACCCGGAAGATTAAAGGTCTTACTGGGTGCCATGAGTGTGATGGTTCTGCCTTCGATTTCCGGTCCCAAGGAAGCCATTGGCTGATGCCTTGAGTTTGGTTCTAGTAAAAGATCACAATGAATCTCATCGGAACAAAGCACGAGTTCCCGGTCAAGAATCCATTTGGCTAGAGCTTGAAGCTCAGCCTGGCGATAAGCAGTGCCTACCGGATTGTGGGGGTGGCAGAGCATAAAGAGGTCATTCGGCGAGGTATCCAATTCATTCAAAGCATCGAAATCGATGGTGTATCGATCACTCGCGAGAGTCATAGGAACTTGTGTGCACGAAAGACCGAAGTTGCTTGGAGCCGAGAGAAAAGGCGGATAAATCGGGACTTGAGTAATGGCTTGACTCGAGTCCTCAAAAGCTCGACAGCAGACATTCAGGGCACAAACCATACCTGGCAACCATACCAGCCAGTGCTTTTCAAGGTCCCAACCATAAAGGGACTTGGAGCGCTCACATACGCACTCGACTAGAGTATCCGGGCAGTTCCCATATCCGTAATTCCCAAATTCCGCTGCTTCGGTAGCCACCCGAATCACTTCGGGAGGAGAACGAAAATCCATGTCGGCAACCCATAAGGGCAGAATGTCCTTACCTGCATATTTCCCCCACTTGAGAGAATTACGCCCCGCACGATCAGGGTTATTGTCAAATATGTCCATGCCCACCACAGCAAGTTCCCCTTAAATTTGATTAATTAACGCCAAGAATAAAGATAACTCAAGGAAAGGTAATCGATCTTATCTCCAAAGGTGTAATCGTAGTCAATTGCCATGCCGTGCGTTTCATTAATCCACCATGTGACTCCTAGACCAGCACTAAATTCAGTTTGTGCTAAATCTTTCCATAACCCAAAGAAACTACTTCCAAAATTCATGGATAGAGACTCAGTAAAGGCCACCTCGGAACCGAGTTGAAGTGCCCAAGTCATTCCGTCATCACCCAAGATCATGCCGCTGGCATCATTCATGTAACCTAAGCCGATAGCTGCGTAGGGGTTGAACATGGCTGCAGAGGTATGAATGTCATTAAAATGCATGACATAATTCAAATTCAAACTCCACAAGGAGTGCTCGGTCGCATTGTCTTCCAAATTGCCGTAGTTGAAGGAAAGTGCGAAATCAGCGAAGTCGCTTGCTGGACTGTTGGCTGATAAATTCAAGCTATCGCCTTTGACTTCAACAACATCTCCGCCACCGGCACGGAATGCACCAAATCCAAGGAAATACTCACCCAGTCGAGACTTACTGTGTAGGGGCGAAGATAAGCACAAGAAGAAAAGGGTGGCTTGACTAATAATTTTCATAACTTGAAACAGATTTTGGTAGATTTGCTTTTCAATTCGATTGAATTTGAAATTAGAATAGGAGCGAAAAATATTCAACAACCTTCGCTTGAATCTGAAAACCGAGTATCTTTGAGGGTGGTGGCAAAAAGAATGGTTGCCAAAAGAATACAGCCAGCTGAAAGAAAGGAGACTCCGGAGAAGCCCAGTGGTTCCACTAAGGCATAGCCCATAAATGGAGCAGTTGCCCCTCGAATGCCCGTGAAGGACATATGGACCCCCATGTATTCAGACACTCGACCGGGTGGAGCAATTTTCGTGACCCAAAGACTCCAGGCAAGATTTGCACCACCTGTGGCAACACCCGCCAGGGCAGCCCCGATTGCAACCCCAAGAAAGCCCGGGGCATTGAAGTAAACCAAGATCGCAACCAACATAAATAGATTTATGTTGATTCGATATCTCATAAAATGCATGCGATCGAAAAGCTTCCCCCAAAATAAGCTACCAATTATTTTAAAGAGGAAAAAAATACCAACGCCGATTAAGGCAATCTCCGCGTTGGACAAATTCAGTCCTCCTTCTTCGGCTAGATATTCGACCCGAAGAGGGAAGGTCATGATAGCACCAAACCCAAGGATCATCCATGCAATCAGTATTCTTCCGAACAGAGAATCTTCTCGGGGAATACGAAACACATTCCCAAGGTTATTCATCAAACTTAGTTTTTCCCTCTTACGGTAAACGGAAGGCATGAAAAAATGAATGATGGCACAAAAAAAGGCGGAAAACGACATGGACCATAAAATCAGTCGATAGCCACTTTGTTCCTCATCCAAAAAATGCCCAAATAAAAACGATGTCGCGATTCCTCCGATTGTACTCATGACCAAGTTACAGGAAACCCGAAAGCCCCGATCCTCCTTCATATACAAAGACGAATAGACCCCGATCATCAAACTAGGTACTTGAGAAAGAAAAATTTGGGCCAAGAGCATGAAGACCGTAAACGCCATCACGCCACTAACCCATGATGACAGGAAAATGAATAGACCGCTTAGGAACATATAAATGGAGCACTTAATGGGCTCTGAGCAACTGGAATTACTCCACATGCCTACCAGTAAACTTGTAGCGAGAAGACCAACGGAACCACCAGCTGCAATTAGCCCCTTGCAATAATCGGGCGCCTCGAAATGCCGAATGCAAATAAGAAGAACGAATACGCCAAAGCTTGAATCCAGTATGCCGAGGAAAAACCCTCGGCTCAAATCAAGTCGGAATAGGGGGGTGGAACTTTTCACATCCACATCGCAGGGCAAGGGGTCAACCCCGAACGATCAGGAAGGGCAGAACTTCGCTTCAAAAGCCTTTTCCGCCGCCTCGTCTCCAATCAGGATAATCTCACCTTCTTCTGAAAACTGATGTTCCGGCGAGGGCGTTATAACGGTTCCGGCATCTCCTTTAATCGCAACAATACTGCAACCGGTCTTTTCACGAATTTTGCAGTCANTTAATTTCACTCCGACCAAGGATTTNGGAGTTTTCTGGCTAAAAACATCCAAGCCTTCNGTTACCATNAGGATTTCAGCACGGTTCAGGAGATTGAAAATCGTATTAGCNCCCATGTGGTCTTGGGACATCACGAAGTCCGCNCCGGCCCGATGCAGGGGTTCGACNTTGCGATGAAGNAAAGCCCGGGTAATGACCTGAATNTCAGGCCTTAGTTTCCGGCAGTAAATCGTNAAATAAATGTTACTCTCATCATTGTGACTGGTAATCACCACAGCGGGTGCCTTNTTAATTCCNGCCCGATCCAAAACCGCTTTGTCAGAAGCGTCGCCGTGTATGGANTNTTGCACCANNGCAACCTTGCGGTCATCGGACTCGATCACGCGATACGGGATATTCATTTCAGATAAAGTCTTTGCTGTTTCCCTGCCGACACGGCCAGCACCTATAATAATAACCGGTGCATTGTTGTGAGTAAAACCACTGAAGGCTTTGTCATATTTTTTGAAGTTGGCCTCCATACCAGCCATCAAAAGGACGGTGTGATTATTGAGCATGGCATCGGGTTCAGGCAACTCAAAGTGCCCGCGTTCCCACATCCCTACCACATTCACCCCATACTCTTCACGTAAATTCNCATCCTTCAGTTCTTTTCCAACCAANGGCGTNCCATGNATTGTGGCTTCAGCGATCANTACCTNATCAAANCGCCCAATCAAGTGAGTGTTGTTATCCGTACAACTTATTCTGCGAGCCAAAAAACTCCCCATTTGCTTGGCCGTTCGTATTACATGATTAGCACCGGCCAAAGAAAGAATGTCCTCGGATGTTTCGCGGTTGCAAGTTCCCACGATGGTTAAGTTCGGCGATGCATCCCTTGCCCGAAAGGCGATGTTTACATTTCTGATGTCGTCATCCGTGGCTACAACCATTTCCGCATCCATAATTCCGGCATGCTCAAAGGTTTCGGCTTCATCCAAATTACCGAGCATAACCGGCACATTCATGTCGTGCAGTCTTAAGGCTTCCTTCATTGACTCCACCACGAGCACAAAAGGGTACCCAAACTGGGTTAATTTATCCATCAGGGCGTGGCTAATCGAATCGTAATGGGTGATAATTACATGCTTTTGCTCAGTCGCTTCGAATCGCCTTGGGACACGAGCCCCGGTTTGGTACTCCATGAACGGCTTATAGAGGAACTCCATGAAGACGAATGGAAGCATCATAAAGAGATAAAAGAGGCCGGTTAGCAGAACACCCATGGAAAATACCTGACCCACAGGCCCATCAAAGGTAAAATCCCCGTAACCGAGGGTGGACATGGTAGTAAGGACCCAGTAGAAGGATTCGACCCAAGTGATTACTTCGCCTCTCTCCGCTCCCATAAGGGAACGGTAAATATTCATGTAGATAAAAACGAAGCAGCCCAAAACCAAGGCGAAACGCAAGAAACGGGAAAGGTTCTTTCTTTTGCTCCTTTGATTAAAGGCCGAAGGTATGGACTTGATGACTTCTTTCACGAGTAACGAATTTTAAACTAACTTAAAAACACCTTGGGGCGAGAATGTTTTGATTCAAGAAAAGAAAAGCAGACACTTAATGTTTGTTTCGGGTTGATAGAATGAGGAAGATCAAAGAATACTTCCTTCGTGCATAGATTAATCTTCATATTGTTCTCCCTCGAGTTCCTGCTATCAGCGACCAGTCTCAGATCTGAGACCAGCAAAGGTAATGATCTAAGCCTTGAAGGTTGGCCGAGATTTAATGGGCCGAATGACAACGCAAAGTCTCCGGAGCGCAATATCGCAAAATCGTGGGAAGCGGACGGACCAACCGTTTTGTGGGAAACCCCGAAAGGAGAAGGTTATGCTTCCCCTGCAATCTCTGGAAATACATTAGTTCTCTTTCATCGTACAAAAGGCATGGAGGTGATTGAAGCGAGAAATGCTCAGGACGGTCGTACCTTGTGGGCTTATGAGTACCCAGTTGAATACGAAGATCGCTACGGATACTCAAGCGGTCC
>NHCT01000002.1 GCA_002167605.1 Verrucomicrobia bacterium TMED40
GCATGAGGAAGTTTTAAAAAATCATCGTGATCAACTAAATCAGTGGATTTCGAGAACTAATGACCCAGGATCAGATGAGTTCAACCGGAAACAAGAGTTCGAGAGAGAATTACCGCAGAAATTCAAAATTGTACCTAAATTGGTTCAAGCAAGACAGGTAAGTACTTGCTACCATATGAACGAGATCGGGTATTTTTGAATTTCCTGATTATTGGAAAGTAAAACCATTTCCTCATCCAATGCTGTAGCGACTAACATACGGTCGATCGCATCATCATGATAATTAGGCATTTCCGATAATTTGAAACAGGTATCGCGAGTGATACCAATGGATTTGAAGTTCCATAATTTAACTTGCTCCTTGATCCACCGGCGTGGATTAGAAGGCATTTCAAGAGATCCGTCATTGTATTTTAATGATAATTCAAGAACGGATGCATCACTTAGAAAAAAATCATTGGATTGATCGGCTAAAGTTTCTTTGGCTTGTCGACTTAGTTTCGTAGGTTCGGAAACGAGCCAAATGAAAGGAAAGGTATCCACTAATACTTTCATTAAAAATAAACAACCGTATCCCCCACCCGTCCAGCAACTTCACGCTTCTCTATGACTTTCAGTGGTTTGGAGGTCACAGTGCCAACATCTGGTCTCTTTTCATTGGGTAATTGGGAACAGGGAACAAGACGCACAATTGGTTTTTTCCCTCTCGCAATTACGATCTGCTTCCCGTCCTCAGCTAATTGAAGCAATTTGGACAAATTCGTTTTTGCAAAGTGAATCGAATGCATACAGCTAAGCTATTTTTTTAATTAGCTAAGTCAATATATATTCTCCTTGCAAATTAACTAACCCAACAAGATTTTTTCCAATTAGATTCTTCTTTTATTGCCTAAACGATCCATTGATCCCTACTTTTGGGTAATGAAAGCCTTCCGCCCTTCCTGGTTATTTATTCTTCTCTTTCTTCCGGTGCTAGCTTCTGTCTTGGCTAAGCCAACACAATGGAATCAGTTTCGCGGTCCAAACGGGGACGGTGACGCCAACGACGCAGATCTACCGATTTCCTTCTCCGAAAAGGACAATTTGGTTTGGAGTGTTCCGTTCGAAGGTAAAGCCTGGTCTTCTCCAGTTGTTAGTGNNGGTTTAATTTGGGCAACCAATGCAAAGGAAGAGGGAAAGCGTCTTTGGGCTCATCAATTCGACTGGANGACGGGTCATGAACTTCAAAAAATCCTAGTATTCGAGAATCCCAATCCTCAGTTCTGTCATCCNATGAACAGTTTTGCGACGCCTACCCCAGTGATTGCGAACGGCACCGTTTTCCTTCACTTTGGTGCTCACGGGACTGCAGCACTGGACGCAAAGAGCGGCGAAAAACTCTGGGANCGAAGGGACTTCAAGTGCGATCATTGGCGCGGCGCGGCGGCTTCCCCAATTCCTTACAATAACACCCTAATCGTCCATTTTGACGGCTATGACAAACAGTTTGTTGTTTGCCTGGACCAAAAGACTGGCAGGACTCTTTGGGAAACCAAACGGGCCTTTGATTTCCGGACCAACAACGGAGACAACAAAAAAGCTTATTGCACCCCAAGCGTAATTAACCACGAAGGCCGACTTGAGTTGATCAGCCCCGCCGCTGTAGCTACGGAAGCTTTCGACCCGGCAACCGGTAAACTTCTTTGGACGGCGAGAACCGGCGGCATGAACGCATCCTCCCGCCCGATTTATCGCCACGGTCATGTCTTTGTATTCAGTGGTATGGGTTCGATGTCAGCAATCCGGCCTGGAGGAAACGGCGATGTCGATGATACTCATGTAACCTGGTCACGCAGAAAGGTGGTTCCAAAAAAATCATCTCCCTTACTGATCGGGGATTTTCTTTTCATGGTTTCGGATGAAGGAATCGCATCCTGTTCCAACCCACATACCGGAGAAGTGATCTGGGCCGAACGATTAAAAATCAAAGGCCAATGCGCCTCCTCCCCGATTCACGCAAGCGGACGAATCTACAGTTTTTCCAGTGCCGGAGATTGCATCGTTTTCAAGGCTGAAAAGANTGGCCTCAACATTCTTGCCCATAATCGACTTCCCAATGGCTGCATGGCATCTCCTGCAGTCGTGGGTGACTCTATTCTTGTAAGAACNAAAGACTCCCTCTATCGATTCGAATAATCCTCACCTATGAATAAACCAATCCTCCTCCTCGCCTTTTTTCTGAACGCCTTACCCGGATCCGCAAAGGACTCCTGGGAGACGCAGCCCAATTGGCTCGTATTAGCTTCGGGCAAGGAAAAGCTCGGGAATATGCACGGAGACATAGCGGCAAGCTCGAACGGTGATCTGTTTGTTAGTGTAGGCGATGCCAAGGCNGGCCTTCAGGTGTATGGTGATGATGGAGCNTGGAAGCGAAACATCCCTAANGCTCCNAGCGATCTTCATGGTTTTGTTATTCGAACCGAAGGCACAAAGGAATTCATTTATGGAGTCCGCGTGGGAGGAGGAGAAATCCTGAAAATGACCCTCAAGGGTAAAACGGTTCTGAAAATTCCCGNATCCTCCATACCCGACGACTTCAAACGCAAGGGGAAGGACGGGAAACCTTTCGTTCGCCTGACTGGTGCGGATGTGGCGAAAAATGGTGATATCTTCGTAACCGACGGCTACTCGTCCGACCACATTCACCGATTTAACAAGAATGGAAAATACCTGAATTCCTTCGGGGGCAAAAACGCTCCCTATGGGTTTAAAACCCTACATAAGCTCGTTCTGGATCATCGCTTTGAACCCGCCCGAATCATTGGTATGGACCGGGCCAACAATCGCGTGGTTCATATGAGTCTTTCCGGTGACTTCATTGGGGTTGTGGAAGATGGCCTTTTGCTACCCGCTTGTGTACACATTCACAGTGATTGGGCCGTGGTGGGCGAACTACGCGGGCGGGTCACGATTCTCGACAAAAAAGGCGAGATTTTTGCCCAAATCGGAGCAAATGACCGAAAGGATGAGATCGGCACCAACCGGACCCCTCCATCAAAATGGAGGGAAGGCATCGTAACCGCACCCCATGGCATTACTTGCAACACCAAAGGGGATATTTTTGTTGCCGAATGGAGCACCACAGGCAGGGTTCACCGATTCAACCGTGTCTCCTCACCCAACCAAAGCGGACAATCGAAAAACCTATTCAATGGAAATAATTTGGAGGGTTGGCAAATCCCTTCCGGCAACAAGGAAGTGGGTTGGTACAAAGCGGAAGGCGGAACCCTTGCCGTGCGAAGCGGGCCTAAGAAAAAAGGGTCGGTTCTTTGGACCAAAAGAGATTATGCGGACTTCGAGCTGGATCTTGAATTCCGATTTGTCGACGGGATCATTGATTCGGGCATTCATCTTAGAAATTCGGATCAGATACAAATTGGTATTTCCGGTTCCCTCAAAAGAGACATGACTTGCTCGCCCTATATTCCCGGAAAAGGGTATCCAGTTGAAGCAAAGAAGGTCTCCCAACTCCTGAAGGAAAAAGATTGGAATCGAATGCGGATACGGGCGGTTGGCCCTAAATACACGACCTGGCTACAGGGTCAGGAAGTGATGAATTACGAATCTGGTTCGGCGAAGGAAAAAGGGCCCATTGGCATTCAATTGCACGGGAACCGTGATATGAAGATCGATTTCAGGAAACTCACCCTGAGAGAACTGTAAAATCCCAGGAACCCGTTCCTCTTTTTTTACTTGGGAGCCACCGGACTCCCTTTCCNAAAACCCATTACCTATGACATCGTTGGGGCTTGCCGTTTTGCAGATAAGCTAAAGTCTAATGAGTATGCCTCGGCTTTCCTCTATCCATCGTCTGCTATGCGAGCTCGTCGAGATACCGAGCATAAACCCAAGGCTCCTGCCAGACAGGGAAGACCTGACCGGGGAGGCAAGAGTTGCCGATTTTCTCGCTGAAGAAGCCAAAAAACTGGGAATATCGGCTCGTAAGATGCGGGTTCTTCCCGGCCGAAGTAACCTTCTCCTCCACTTGCGGCCAACCGGTAAAGTTCGGCAAAGGGTTCTATTGACTCCCCACCTTGATGTGGTTCCCGCCGANGAGAAGGACTTCAAAGCTACAATCAAAAACGGGAACCTTCATGGGCGGGGAGCATGTGACACCAAGGGATCAGTGGCCTCGTTTTTCAGTGCCTTTGCCCAGATCGCCCAAAATGGGCCGAGACCGAAGAATACGGAGATTGTATTCGTTGGGCTGGTGGACGAAGAGTTTGGGCAGGCAGGCTCGCGAATGCTNGCTCAAAAAGGNCCGAAGGGAGATCTCGCAATTGCTGGAGAACCCACCANGCTCCAGGTTGTTTCTGCCCATAAAGGCAACCTTTGGATTAGGCTTAGCACTCAGGGAAAAGCCGCACATGGATCCACTCCTGAAAATGGCAAAAATGCGATTGAAGCGATGACCGCAGTTCTTCAATGCCTGTATAGTGATTATTCAAAGATCCTCGCCCAAAAAAGTCATCCGCTCCTAGGTTCACCATCCCTTAGCATTGGAAGAATCAAAGGGGGCACTCAGCCAAATGTCATACCCAACCATTGCGAAATTGATTTGGACCGACGGACCCTTCCCAGTGAAACCCCTGCTTCGGTAAAAAAAGAATTAGTGGAAATACTGGCAGCGAAAGGACTTGCCCCCAAGTACTCGAGTGCCCGGGACGCTTCTTGTCCGGCTCTGGAAACCGACCCCAACTTACCTTTGGCTCAATCCTTTCTCAAGGCAGCGAAAAGAAGGAAAAGCCACGGTGTTCCTTATTTCACCGATGCCTCTCCTATAGCCATGGGAGGGACTCCCGCATTGGTTTACGGACCGGGCAACATCGCCCAAGCTCATTCGAAAGACGAATGGGTTCCACTCAAAGAGGTGGAAGATTGCCGAGATGCGGTCTACCGGTTCTTGAAAGACTTGGACTAATGCACCCTCAGCGGTTGCTGGAAAATCCTCTTTCAGAGTAAGTGTGCGAGCCAAAATCTATAATTACCTGAGAATCTGCTTTGCCTGACCTGAGAGTTTTTGTTCAATGGTGCATGCAAATCCATAGTTTCTTAGTCTTTCTCTTCTTATGTACCTCGGTAAACGCGGAGGACTGGTTCACCTTTCGAGGTCCGAGCGGAATGGGACTGACCGCACAAAAAATCCCATTGCAATGGGACGCGAGTTCGATCGTCTGGAAAACTCAATTACCAGGAACCGGTCAATCCTCTGTGGTTGGAGCAGGCTCCAAGATTTTTGTCACTTCGGGAGATACTGAGGGAGCCCGAAGGCATCTCTTATGCTTCGACAAGGACAACGGGACGCTTCTCTGGCAGCAAACCATACGATCGAGAAGTGCGGAAAGCGTCCACCGGATGAACGGCTGGGGAACCCCCACTCCGACAACCGACGGAAAGAGAGTCGTCGCTTTTTTCGGNCCNGCCGGCTTGCACTGCTTTGACATGGAAGGTAAGGCTCTCTGGTCCCTGGACCTTGGGGATTTCCCNGGTAGTTGGGGAGTCGCTGCTTCTCCGATCATCCTCAATGGGATTGTTTACCACAACTGCGATTCGATGGGCCCCTCCCGGTTGATCGCAGTGAACTTGGAAACGGGGGAAATCATTTGGGACACGCCGAGGGTCGAGAAACCCCGNGGAGGCTGGAGTACGCCCGTACCCATACAAGCCGAAGGCAAGAGCCAATTGGTTCTCAATGGGGAATATGGGGTACGCGGATACGACCTATCCACCGGTTCCGAACTATGGTTCAGCAAGGGGTTCAATGGTCGCGGTTCTCCGATTCCATTCTATGGAGACGGCTTGCTCTATGTCGTGAATGGAAAACCAGGAGACCTCTATGCAGTGAAACCTTCCTTTGAGCAGGGCCGGAAATCTAAACTCATATGGAATGCTAAGCGAAATGGTGGAAGAGATCTTCCTTCGCCAGCGATGCTTGATGGCATGGTGATGGTCACCAGCATGGGAGGCGTTATTACCTGTTATGATGCAGCTTCAGGGAAGACTTTATGGATTGACCGATTGGAAGGAGCTTTCTCTGGATCTCCTCTGGTTTCAAAAACTCATTATTTCATTCAAAACGAAAGCGGAACCACTTTCGTCATTGAACCCCATCGTAANTCTTTGAACATAGTCTCAAGAAACCAACTTTCTCAAAACCAGGAGGAAATCTTTCGTTCCACCCTNTCCCCCATATCCGGCAAGCTCTACACTCGTTCACTCGGTCAATTATATTGCCTCGACAGACAGTAATCTTTCTCCAAAGGGATTCCTAAGTTGACCTTGAAGATTTTTTTGCCTTTAGGCTTTCTTTTTTCATCACGTCCAATGCAGCCAACCAAGGCCGCTTGATCCAATCCATAATAAAATGACCCAAGAAATCACTCCCTCCTACTCCGAAATTTCACGGAGACAGTTCTTCTCTCACTCCGGCAAAGTTGCCACTGGTGGGGCACTTGCCGGTCTGGCCCTTCCCTCCGTCCATGGTCAAAGTTCCGACCTTACCAAGCTCGCCCTGGTCGGTTGCGGAGGTAGAGGTACCGGTGCCGCCAGCAATGCCCTTTCCGTCTCTCAATCAAACGGCCCAACCAAGTTGGTTGCCATGGCTGATGTCTTTCAAAGTAAAATGGACCAGAGCTACAACGGACTGGTAAATAAACATAAGGAGCAAGTGGATGTGCCGGAAGACCGGCGTTTCATAGGTTTTGACGGTTATCAAAAGGCCATGGACGTCCTCGACCCGGGAGATGTGGTTATTTTTACCTCTCCCTGTGCCTTTCGGTGGGTGCATTATGAATATGCCATTCNTCGGGGTCTNAATGTGTTNATGGAAAAACCCATTACTCCGGATGGATTCGCTTCAAGAAAGATGCTGGAACTTAATGAGGAGGCCAAAAAGATAAACCTTAAGGTCGGAGTTGGACTGATGTGCAGGCACAGCCAAGCAAGACAAGAGCTCAAAGCCCGAATCGAAGACGGAGAATTGGGTGAAATCCTCAACCTCCGAGCCTACCGCATGCAAAGTCCGATTGCCTCCTGCTTTTCCGATAAAAAGCCAGCCGGGGAAAATGAATTGATGTTCCAAATCAGCCGTTTCCATAGCTTTCTGTGGCTGAGTGGTGGATCTTTCAGTGATTTCTTCATCCATAACATCGACGAGTGTTGCTGGATGAAAGGGATGTGGCCGGTCAAATGCCAAGCCCAGGGAGGAAGGCATTACCGGGGAGACAAAATTGACCAAAATTTAGATAACTACACGGTGGAGTACACCTTTCCCGACGAAACTAAATTCTATTTCCATGGTCGTAACATAGCTGGCTGTCATCAGGAATTTTCCAGCCATGCCCATGGAACCAAAGGGTATGCCCTTATCTCGGGTCCCGGCGGGCATCGTTCGCAAGCCAGGATTCACAAAGGCCAGGGACCGGAAAGCGAGCTCGGTTGGATGTTTGGACAAAAAGGGGGGTCTCGACCGGCTCGAGAAAACAGTCCTTATCAGGAAGAATGGGAAGCTCTGATGGATGCCATCAAAAACGACAAACCGCACAACGAAGTGGAACGCGGAGTTCAGGCCAGTGTGGTTACTTCCATGGGCAGAATGGCCGCTCATATTGGCACCGAAGTCACCTATGACCAAATGCTCAACTCCGATCATGTTTTCGGACCCGGAGTGGAAAACCTCAGCTTCGAATCTGAGTCTCCTCTTTTGGCCAGCGCAGAGGGAACCTACCCGATTCCTCAACCTGGTATCAAAAAACGAGAGTATTAAGCAATCCCTTGGGTATCAGACTCATTGCTCACAATGAATTTGGCTGTCAGTGAATAACTTTTCGCTATTTCTATGCTTTCGGTTCTTTCTTTGACACAGGGGTTTAGGGCATTCTTCTNCCACTAAGCCGAGGTTTTCTGGCAAATCAGTTGACCCCACACATGGCATATTTCTAAATCTATCTAACCAAGGAAGTTTTGGGGTAGGCTTTCTTGGCTTTAGGCCCGTTCTCGGTTACCGAGAACGGGCCGCTTTTTTTTAGCCCAAAAAACGGGATTGAAATTCCATTGCTCTTCAAGGAACGGTCTTTTCCAGAAAATAGATCGTGACCTGAGCAACCACCTCTCCCCCGACGAGTTCCCCAAGCCCAAACTTTTCCTTTTTTTTGACCGCAATCAAGGTGGAATGGTAAGTCGGGATGAAGGGATCAAAGGAATACAAAACTTGAAAAAGAATATGGCCGACTTTCACGGAGGGCAACAAGCTCTCCGGGGTTTGATTCAGTCCTTTCGTTAAAGCCTGTCATCCAATTCCATCAAACGCTCTACGATCCGTTTCATGGCCAAAGGTGGAATGGATTCCCCTACCACTTCCCGAATCAGCTTCTTCGAAAAAGTCTCCTCCTGCCCCATCCTTCCGTACCTGACCCCCTCAAATTCATAGGTTTTAGGCCAATCGGGTCGATCCAGAGTGGCAAGAATCATAATTTCACGAAGGGAAAGGACTCGATGCTGATCTGGGTGTCCCTTGAGATCGCTTGAAATCACCCCGCTGTTCATGGTTAGAGTGCTTCCGGGTTGATCCCACCGCATCCTACGGTATGACGATCGAAAACCTCGTACCAATCGAGCATCTGCCCCATATCCGATTTGCGGGCGTGGAAGGGGTGATCCACAACTGCAAGTCACCTGGTCCGGATCTTTCATGCGTTTCCCGCAATCAAGGCATTTGAAATTATCAAAGGCCGTCTGCCCTTCGGGAGTGGCTTTCATCCAATCATATTGTCTTTGGTTCCACTTAGGGACGCAATGATAGGGATCCGAACGGTCAAAAAGCCGGGTTTGGGCATCCAGAGTGCTCAAGTGACCGATTGCCTGACGCAAGGAAACCTGAGGAGGTTGCCCGACGCCTCCATGAGTGGGGACTGGATGAAAAACGCTGGGTTCTTTCGCATAGATGTTCCGCACCGGAGCATGCTTTGCGGTAAGGGATGGAATTCTACAACCGATGGTGATTAAACGCTCTCGGTGATGGGGTACCCCATAATCTCGAAAATCAAGAATCGATGATCGAAGGGTATAGCCCAGGGGATGCAAACGGCGTCCGAGACCATGAAGAATATTTTCCGGTTTTCCATTTTCGTTTCTGATCACCGTATTTTCCATACGACGAACATTTTCGAGGATAAACCAATCCGGTGTTAGTTTTTCCAAAACTTTGATTCCGGGTAAGATCAACCGGTTCCTTTCGTCTTCCTGTGGGCGCAGACCCGACCGAATGGAAGAAGAAATTCTCCCNGCCCCATTGGAAGACATGCCTTGGCAGGGTGGGGATAAGGTGATGAGCCAAGGAGGCTTGCCTCCCAACTGTTTTCGAAAAAAAGCTACATATTCTTCATGCAGATCCCAGATATCTCCCTCAAACACCTTGGTGCCGGGAAAATTAGCTCGCAACAAGGCGGCTCGGGACGGCACGATTTCGCAAGCCGCNAAAACCGGAATTCCCGCTCCCCACNCGACGCCGACATCTCCCAANCCACCTCCGGAAAAGATAGATCCGGCGACTAAGCAGGGGGTATTCTGCGAAACTCGTTTTTTCATCAATCCATCAGAGGTAACAAATTTCTGGTTTCAATCCAACCCTTTGCGCAAGATAGGCCTTACTTGCCTTTCTTTCTGATTTTTCGGGTTTTGGTTGGACGTCACCCGACAAGATAACAAGTTTCATTTTCTTACAGATTATGAAAAGCATATTCACCGTTATCTTCGCCGCCCTCTTTTTAGCAAGAGGCATTCACGCCCACGACCCGGCCACAGACATGGCCTCTGCAGCCAATCGGTTCCTCGAATCTCTTGATGGGAAGGAAAAGAAAAAAGCCTTTTTCTCCTTCGATTCCGAAGAACGCGAAAATTGGCACTTCTTTCCCGGNAGCTTTGTGCAACCAAACGGAAGACAGGGCNTGTCCCTCAAGGAAATGTCGGCCTCGCAAAAGATTTTGGCTCATGGATTGTTAGGATCGGCACTCAGTCATAGAGGNCTGCTNGAAGCATCGGAAGTCATGTTGCTCGAGCAAATTCTCTTCGNAAAGGAAGGTCGAGCNATACGCGANATCGAGCTTTATCATGTCGCAATCTTTGGAGAACCCGACAAGGCAGGAACCTGGGCCTGGAGGTTTGAGGGGCATCACCTATCTCTTAATTTCAGCTTCCTCAACGGAAGAATCTTTTCCGTAACCCCAAGTTTCTTCGGAGCCAGTCCCGCTAAGGTCAGCGAAGGTAAGCACGCAGGGATGAAAGTACTCACCGCAGAAGAAGAAAAAGCCCGGAAGTTGGTTCGTTCCTTCAACTCNCCTCAAAGGAAAATGGCCATTCTTTCGGAAAAACCACCCCGTGAAATTCTTTCCGGACAGGACAACCTTGTAGACCGAAAATCCTTCTTTCCACCGCAAGGATTACCCATTACCAAAATGAATCCNAGGCAAAGGGGATGGCTGGAGGAAGTGATTTTTGCCTACTCCTCCAAGCATCGTTCCGAAATCATCGATCAANTTTCGAGAAGAAAGCCCCTACTCCATCCTGAGCAAACCTTTTTCGTCTGGGCGGGGAGCGTGCAGGCAGGCGAACCTCATTATTACCGNATTCAGACACCTGACTTTCTATTCGAATATGCCAACACCCAAAATAGCGTAAACCATGTACATGCAGTATGGCGCGATTTCAATGGTGATTTCGGNCGCGATCTGCTTGCCGAGCATTACCTAAAGGATCACCAAACGAAAAATGGGTGGGTATCGATGTTCGATGGCAAAACCCTCAAAGGATGGAAAGCCAACGAAAACCAGGACTCCTTTTGGGTGAAGGACGGTTGCATCGTGGCCAATGCCCCGGGCAGGTGTCACCTTTTCTACCAAGCCGAGGAACCCTTCAGGAACTTTGAGTTTAAGGTGCAGGTTCTCACTCTCCCCCATTCCAATGCGGGGGTTTACTTTCACACGAGCTTTCAAGACGAGGGCTGGCCCAAGGTAGGTTTNGAATGCCAAGTGAATAACACTTATCACGATCCCAAAAAAACCGCCAGTCTNTATGGCGTCATGGATTGCCTTGACGCACCCGCNAACGATGACGAATGGTTTGACCTGTATATCAAGGTGGAAGGCAAGCGGGTGATCACGAAAGTCAACGAAAAGACGATCGTCGACTGGACACAGCCCGCAGATTGGCAAAAGGGCGAGAGTTTTGAAAGGATTTTGAACGAAGGGACGTTTGCCCTGCAAGGGCATGATCCCGGAAGTACGGTGCTCTTCCGCAACCTCATGGTGAAGAGGTTGCCATGAATCTTTTGTGCCTAAGCTCAATCACCGGACTTGCGTTGCTCACCAACCTGGTCCAAGCCCAACCACAAGCATGGCCTCAATGGCGGGGAGCGGATGCCTCTGGCCATGCTCATCCGGGGAATTTCCCGAAGCACTGGGCACTGGGGAAAAACATCCTTTGGAAGGCAAGCTTACCCGGACGGGGACATTCATCCGCTGTTCATGAAAATGGTTTGATTTGGATAACCACGGCGATGGAAACACCTGCATCCGCCGAAGAAAGAGAAGAAAGGCTAAAGGACAACGGCGGGTTGGCCACCGTCAATGTTCTGTCCGAAGTCAGTTTGAGAGCTTTACGAATCGATCCGCAATCAGGTGAGATTCTTCTAAACCTAGAGATCATCCGTAAAAAACAGCCCCAATGGGTTCACAACCTGAATAGTTACGCGTCTCCCTCTCCGCTGATTGAAGACGGTCGGGTTTATTTACATTTCGGGGCATACGGAAATGCCTGCTTGGACGCACAAAGCGGAAAGTTGCTCTGGAAAAACAATCAACCCGAACTATGGGTGATGCATGAGAATGGTCCTGGCAGTTCACCCATTCTTTGGGAAAACCTGATGATCTTTCATTTGGACGGGAGCGATCGACAAAGTGTGGTCGCCCTGTTCAAGGATACTGGCGAAATCGCTTGGCAAACCAAAAGGTCGGGAGAAATGCGGGAAAACCCTCAATTCCAGAAGTCCTATTCCACACCCATCATCCATACNATGAACCAGAANCCCGTGCTCGTTTCATGTGGTGCCGATTGGGTCTACGGATACAATCCAAGAACCGGTGAGGAGCTGTGGAAGCTCAAATACGGAATTCTTGGTTTTTCCAATGTCTCGCGACCCATCGCGGGCCATGATATGTTCTACCTTTCAACTTGCTTTATGAAGGCTGAAATTCATGCCTATCGATACGAAGGCTTGGATACCCCTGAGCTCGTTTGGAAAATGACCAAGGGGGCCCCAAAAATGCCATCCCCTCTCTTGGTAGGAAAACAACTCTATGTCATGAATGATGGAGGTATTCTCACCTGCGTGGATGCAAGGACCGGCGAATTGCATTGGAGAGAGCGGATCGGCGGGGAATTCAGTTCTTCGCCAACATTTGCCAATGGTCTGCTTTACTTCTCTGATCGGGAAGGTAAGACAATTGTGATAAAACCGGGAAAAGAACTTAAGGTAATTGCGGAAAACCAGATCGATGGAACTGCTCACATGGCTTCCATCACCCCTTATCAGCATTCCTTTCTCCTGCGTTCGGAAAAGGGTCTTTATCGGATCGGAGAATCCAAAGAATAACCTTTATTGGTTTCGTAAGTTGGAAAACACCTTCCCGGTAGGCTTCGCGGGCAAGGTTTTGAGCCAAGTCTCCAATAAACTGCTCAGCCGCTTGACGGCATTGGGGTTGGACTTGGACAAATCTTTGGTTTCAAGAGGATCCTTCGTAAGATCGAAAAGTTCGGAAAAATCACGGTCCTTATTCAGGCAAAGTTTCCATTGCTGATCGACCACGGCATAAGAAACCCAATGATCTGGCTTAGAATCGCGGGCTGGCCAGGGTGCTCCGATTCTCCAAAAAAGAGGCTTCTTCCTTAGGGAATCNCCTTTTCCTTTCAAGGCTTTGACTTGGCTCAGACCGTCCGGCTTATAGGAAGCAGGAAGCTTAACTCCAGCAAGGTCGCAAAAGGTGGGGAGCAAATCAACCGCTGATAGTATGGATGTTGCGTCAACCTTTCCCGCAGGAACTTTCCCCGGCCATCTCGCGATAAAAGGAACTCCGATGCCCCCCTCAAGCAAGGCTCCCTTGTAGGCTCTACGTCCCGCGGTTATGCCTTTGGCCGCACCGATCCCATAACCTAAACCGGTCGCTGAATCGTAGCCGAGCGTTAACGCGGCATCCGGGGCCCCACGAGCCGGACCATTATCCGAACTGAAGATCACAAGCGTGTTCCTGGTTAGTTCCAAGCGATCCAACGCATCCAGCAATTGGCCGATTCTCAAATCAGCGTGAAAGAGAGTTGCAGCATAAATTGCGTCCTTCTCACCAAGTTCGGCAAACCGTTTTTGTAGCTTCGGATCGACATGAAAAGGAGTGTGCGGCTCATGAATCCAGAGATTTACGAAGAAAGGCTTTCCCTTCGCTTTACTTTGTTCGATGAAGGGTATGGCACTTTTGACATCGTCATGGACATACATCTGCGGTCCGGAACAATTGAATGCACCATAGTCATCGTAACCGTAAGCAGTTAAAAAAGGAGCATCCGGAATCATATCGTTGGCCAAATGCCATTTGCCGTAATGAGCGGTCGAGTATCCGGCCTCCCTAAGAAAACGTGAAAGCAGGGGTGCCTGGGGATCAAGCCAATCCGGCATATTTCTCTTTTGGTTACTCGGGACCCAGGCGAAGTGCCCGTCTATGCTATATCGAGCCGGGAAATGGCCAGTCATTACCGCAGTCCGGCTCGGCGAACACACTCCGCTGGCCACCGTAAAACGGTGAAAGTCTGTACCCTCNTTGGCCAACCGATCAATATTGGGTGTTTCGAGGTAGGGATGGCCATGACAACCGAGATCGCCCCACCCCCAGTCATCTGCGAAAATAAAGACTATGTTCGGGCGTTCTGCCGATTGAACCACATGACAAATAAATAGGAGGAAAAGGAGAGATAATGATTTCATGAAAGAATGAGAATCAGAAATCTTAAGTCTCCCGTAAAGTCCAATTGATCTGCGGGAAATTATTTTTTTCTTTAGGGCATTCAACCCTCGAAACTCTTTTCCGACCTCAAATCTTAGTAGATTGGGTTATGGGTTCCACCGCACTCTAGTCAATTACTGGAATCGGAAATTCNTGTGAGGCCACATGCTCCTCCTCCATAATTTTTTTGATTCGCTGAACAATGCCTGGGTGCTTATCGGCCAGGTCCTGGGATTCGGACTGATCAATCGATAGATCGTAGAGCTCGATTTTCAGTGGATCATGGGTTTTCCCTTTGCGAATCATTTTTTGGCGAATGCCTTTCCATTTTCCCATCCAAACCGCTTGCTGTCCCCCATATCCGGAAAACTCACGATAAAGATGCGGGCGGTTTGGCTTGGATTCATTTCTTAAATACGGACCAAGGTTATGTCCGTCATGCTTATGCGTGATAGGAGCTTGGGCTCCAATCAAATCATGCAAAGTAACCATCCAGTCCTCAAAACCGGTCATTTGGTTCGATACTTCGGCGGCTTTGATTTTGTTGGGCCACTTTACGATAAGCGGAACCCTGATTCCGCCCTCATAAAGAGACCCTTTTAGACCGCGTAAATTCCCAACACTGTCAAAAAAATCATAGTCCACTTCAAGTTTAAGGTGGGTGGTTCCATTGTCAGAGGAGAAAATTACAATTGTATCATTGGACAAGTTTAGTTTCTCAATCAGGTTAACCACATTTCCTACATATCGATCCATCCGGGTAATCATTGCCGCATAGGCCGCACGGGGAGTAAAATGTGGAGTGTATCCATATCCCTGCGAGCGCGTAAAGGGAGGATCATTCCACTTTAATTTGAGATACGGTTTTAACTCCTCATCAGGAACATGAAGGGCGACATGAGGGATAAGGGTGGGGTAGTATAAAAAGAAGGGTTTATCCTTATTATTAGTGATAAACGCTAAAGCCTGCTCATTGATCCTGTCTGATGCGTAATCCTTGCCCTTAAACACTTCATAACTATCAGGATCTGCAGGATCGGAACCTTTAGGCAAAGAAGCATGGCCCGGAACCGGTGGATTATTAGCAAGAGGCACCCGGTCGCGGTCACTCCACAAATAATCGGGATAGTAACTATGGGCATGCCTTTGGCAATTATAGCCATAAAAACGATCAAAGCCCTGATTCATTGGATCTCCCTCCGTGCCCGGACCTCCCAAGCCCCACTTGCCGAAGGCTCCGGTGACATACCCCTCCCTCTTAAAGACTTCAGCCATCGTAAGTTCTTTTAGAGGAATCGGCAACTGCCCCTCNGGTTTAAGTTCACCGTTGTTTCGGACGAAAGCATGACCTGGGTGCTTGCCCGTCATCAGAACGCATCGTGAGGGAGCGCAAACCGCATTTCCGGAATAATTTCGGGTGAACCGCATGCCATCTTCAGCGAGCTTATCCAGGTGAGGAGTGCGAATTTTTTTCTGACCATAACTNCCCAGTTCCTTGAAACCAAGATCATCCGCAAGAATGAAGATTACGTTTGGTTTATCTCTCGCGAGAGACAGGGTGAAGGAAACAAACAGAAAGATAACTTCGAGTCTCATCCTCCTTTGAGTAATAAAAACTATTCCTAAAAACAACTTCGAATGAACTTTACCAAGAGAAAATCAAAACTAAGTTGGAGGCAGCCACAAATTTTAGAATTATGAATAAATATATTATATTTTCCTTATTTGGATACATCAGCCTACTACTAACCTTTGCCTCTCCAGGTAAAAGTTCAAAGATCGTTTTTCTTTATGGAGCCAGAAGCCATGCTTCNGGAGACCATGAGTTTCAAGCCGGTTCGCACCTGCTTGCCAAGCATCTCAACGCACAATCTGAAGTTAAGGTAAACGCCATCATTCATCCCGGTTGGCCGGAAGACGAGAAAATCTTGGATGACGCGAAGGCCATAGTGATCTATGCAGACGGCACAAAGGTTGTGGGCAATGGTTGGGACAAAATGGACGAGTTGGTTCGAAAAAATAAGGTCGGGGTTGTTTTCATGCACTATGCGGTACATCCAAGCGTCGAGCAGGGCGAGCAATATTACCTCCCCTGGATTGGAGGATTCTTCAAGAACGGTATCTCCGTAAATCCATTCTGGCGGGCCAAGATCAAGCCAATGCAAGGACACGAAACTGCTCGCGGAGTCGGCCCCATTGATGCTGTGGATGAATTCTATTTCAACATACATTACCATCCTAAAGCCCTGCCTCTGGGCACCGCGACTCCTGATGAAAAAAATCTCCTAAGGGTCAACAATGTATGGAACCGGGACGGGTTTCTGGCAAAAGGCAAAAGCCAGTCCCTGCTTTGGGGAATTGTACGACCCGATGGCGGAAGAGGAGTTGGTTTCACGGGAGGTCACCATCATCGGAACTGGGCACTGGACGGATACCGGCAACTTGTTCTGAACGCAATCGTTTGGTCGGCCGGTCTTGTAATCCCTAAAGAAGGAGTTCCCACCTATGAAGTGACCGAACAGGAATTGAACGAAAAACTCGATGATTACGGAGACCGCACGAACCGGATCAAATTGCCCACCTTAGCAGACATCACCTTCGAACCGGGCCCATGGATGACTCCTGAGGAACATGCGGAATCTCGAAAAAGACCCAAACCGAAA
>NHCT01000003.1 GCA_002167605.1 Verrucomicrobia bacterium TMED40
GAAACCAAGACTCGCAAAAATCGATTCGGTCGACTTAAGGAGACGAATGCGGGTTTTTTCGGAACGATGGGAAGCAGGGGATTTCTGACGAGTCACGGAATAAGTATTTTAAACATCTGTTTGATTTTTTCAAGTTTATAGTAGACATTCAGATGGCCTACCGGGCATGTGACCAGACATGTATGTAAGGATTAGGAAAGGTTACTTTCCGTAATCCGACTTATATTTCAGGCAGAAAACCTAGCAGAATATTCTTTCATGCAACCTTTAGTTCCGGCGTGTTTGGTAATTTGTTTACAGGCATGAAATCCAATGATTGAGCGTGAAAACTATGGCAGTGAAATACCCGTTTGCCGTTGACAGATTGGCGTATTTTCGGTTTGCTAATCGCTTTTCTTCAAATTCCATCTAACTGCCCTAGTACTCAGAAATGATCAAGATTCGCTTGCAAAGACACGGAGCCCGACATGCTCCTTTTTACCGCATGGTGGTCGCGCCTTCTCAGGCCCGCCGTGACGGACGGTTCATCGAGGTCTTGGGAACCTACAATCCCCAGGCTCACAAACGCGATGAAGAATTGAAACTGAAGATCGATCGTATTGATCATTGGCTCGGGATAGGGGCTCAACCCACAGATACGGCTAAGAGTCTGATCCGTCAGGGACGAATGTCTCCCGAAGAGTGGTTGGATCGAGCCGAAAAGATTTCCAAAGCCAAACTACAGCGTAAGAGTANNTCAAAAACCGCTCCTTCTATGGAAGAGGGTGCNGGGGACGANAAAGCTGAGGCAGNAGAAAAACCCGCNGANGAAGCAAAAGCGAAGGAAGCACCCGCCGAAGAAGCAAAGCCTGCGGAGGAAGAAGCTAAGAAGGAAGAGGAGCCTGCTGCCGCAGAGCCCAAGGCAGAAGAAAAACCCGCGGAAGAAGCAAAAGTGGAGGAAGCACCCGCCGAAGAAGCAAAGCCTGTGGAGGAAGAAGCTAAGAAGGAAGAGGAGCCTACTGCCGCAGAGCCCAAGGCTGCGGAAAAGGGTGGCGACGACTCCGCTGAAGACGAAGAGAAAAAGGATTCGTAATTTTCTCTCGAACCCTTCGCTATGTATTTTTTGAGAACCGATGATACGCATGAAAAACCCAGCTTTGCGTTTCGACGTACTGTCTCTCTTTCCCAAAACGATTGAGGGGTTTACGGAGGAAAGCATACTCGGGAAAGCGATCGATCGGGGACTTTTGGAAATCAACTCTATTGACTTGCGCCGATGGGCTAAGGGAAAGCACCGAGAGGCTGATGACCGTCCCTTCGGTGGAGGCTCAGGAATGGTGCTCAAACCGGAACCCTTGTTCGATGCTATTGAGGAAATTGCAGATGATTCCACCACAGTGGTCTACATGGCTCCGGATGGAGAACCTTTGACCACTCCTTTAGCTAAAGAACTTTCAGCATCTCAGCATCTCCTTTTGATCAGTGGGCATTACGAAGGCATCGACCAACGGGTCCGTGAACATCGGGTCGACCGTGAGATTAGCGTAGGTGATTATGTTCTTACCAATGGAGCCTTACCTGCAACCGTGTTGATCGATGCAGTAGCCAGGCAAGTTTCTGGGGTGCTTGGTGATGAGGAATCTTTGGAAGACGAGAGTTTCGAAAACAATTTGTTGGCTTATCCCCAGTACACACGTCCAGCGGATTATCGTGGGATGAAAGTTCCGGAGGTTTTGCTATCCGGTAATCATCAGCAAATTTCCAAGTGGAGAGAGGAGCAAAGGCGAACCAAAACTGAAGCCCTCCGACCCGATTTATTGAACCTTAAACAGAACTAACAAGGACTATACGATGAACAATCAACTACTAGAAGAAATCACAAGTGAGTATTTGCAAGAAAAACGCGACCATTTCAAGGTTGGAGACGGGGTGAAGGTTCATGTAAAGGTTCGAGAAGGCGGAAAAGAACGAATCCAGATTTTTGCTGGTATCGTCATTGCAAGAAAGGGTTCAGGAATTCATGAAACTTTTACAGTACGTAGAATTGCATCTGGAGTTGGCGTAGAGCGGGTCTTTCCCGTTCACTCACCATTGATTGATAAGGTTGAAGTTGATCGCGAAAGTATCACTATGAGGGCACGCATGTATTACCTGAGGGATCGAATTGGTAAGGAAGCTAACAAGGTCAAGGAAAAGCGTCTCTACGAAACCAAACGCAAGAGCTGAAAAGCTTCGCTGAGCCTGAAACTATTTTGTTCGGAGCAGGTTTAGCCTCGTTGGGCACAAAAAACATTCGAGCAACTGTTCTCCGTCCGCGAAGGTGATTTTTTCATTCTGACCGGATAGGGTATCGCAGTACATTTTCCAAAGTCGTTGACCGTAGGCTTCGAGGCCAAAGTTTTTGTTCACCGAATCTTTGTTCTTTGCCACTAATTCCTGAGCGGGAGGAACCAGGTTAAGTTGGTCACGAAGGTCTGCCAAATCGCTGGGAGAGGAGACCATGTTCCTTAAAATTTCCTTTTGCATTGGTTCGTGAAGTCTTCCAAAATCGACCCGTTCGTGACGAACCATTGAATGGTAAGCAAGCCTCGTCGCATTCTCGGGCATTTCCCTACCGTAATCGTGATAGAACCCTTTTAGTGTTCCTTCGAGAACCATGGAAAGGGAAGTTGGATCAGCAAGCAACGCTAAGTCGGTCTCGACTCGTTCGTAAAGGTGATCAAGTTCAATGCCCAACTCTGAGAAATCCTTTGTGATTTCGGGAATATTTCTTCCGCACAAGCCCTTGTCGAAGGTCCATGGTTCGAGAAAACCGAGGCCAAACCCTTCGGCAACGCTGGTGGAGACAATGGCTTCCGAATGCTCGATCATTTCAGGAAAACTACACGAGACGGATTCTCCTAGACCGTAAGTGACCGCAAGACCAAGCTCTAGGCAAAAGCTTTTCCAACTTTCGAATTCATCAAGAAACGCAGGATTGGTCGGTCCAAGGCTATTGGCAAAATGCTTCTCAGGATAAGCGGCGGAAAGAAGAGCCAGTTCCCCAAGGTTTTTTCTACGTACTGCCCGAACCGGATAGAGATAAAGGTTTTCAGGGAGTGTGGAATTAGTTGGAGCGGACGGGCGTGGTGCTTCTTCGAAGGGGATAGCGTTCGCCAGTAAGTGAACCTCACTCTCGGAGTTTTGGGTAAGCTTTTGGAGGAAGGACTTATCCCGGTGGTTAAGAACCGCATAGCGGATGCGTTCGGATGTGGGATAGGAGTGGCCATAAACCTCACTCAGCGAGAGAAAGTTTTGCGGTCTTCCGTCTTCCGCAAAATCATGAGGATGCAAAAGGAGGTACTCACCTTGCTCTGCCAAAAGCCTGACTGCTGCGGTGAGGGCAGGGTTTTTTCCAAGAGAATGGTTATGGATATGCCAAAGGTCGGGCGAGGANCCAAGGGATTCCTTGGCNGCATCCTTCAGGCGTTGGGCAAGAATATCGGGNGCGATGCTTNCCTTGGGGGTGGCGTAGTCTAATCCTTCGACGACTTGGGTTTGGGNAATTACCTTGCCTTGGTAAGGACGTCCGCTGAGTGCGACTGCTTGGATGGGTAAAGCACTCTTCTCCCACGCTAATAATGTGTTTTCTATGACCTTGGTGACGCCACCTGGTTCCAAATGGTAGTGGACGATGGCAACCTTCATGGCGGAGAGGTGAGTTTAAGAATTCTGCTGTCTTTTCTGATAGCCCTCAATTTCAATCATTGGAGGTCGTTCCTCCTCAACTACTTCTTGAACGATCTGGCTGTAGGAACCATCTTCCACTTCGAAGCGGCGGTAAAAGGTTTCCATATCTGGCATCTGATCGATCTTACCTTGAAGGTGGAGACGGTTGAAAAAGGTTTGGAGGATTCCGAAACTCATCTTACCGAGTGCGTTCGTTGTCTGGTTTCTGTGAACCCGGCGGTCTAGGTCGGTTTGAGCGAACGCTTCCAAACCAAACTTTTCATATAGATCCAGTAAATGAGATGTTTCAACACCATANCCGATTGGAAAGGGAATAATTTCCAAAACTTCGCGCCGAGCGGCATATTCGCCCGACAGGGGTTGTACGACTTTTGTGAGCTCAGGGTAGAAAAGAGAAAAGAGGGGCCGAATTAGGATTTCGGTGACTCTCCCGCCTCCACTCGAACGAAGACCTGAGGAATAGTTTAGTGGTCGGTCATAGAAGGCTTTTACATAATGCACTTCATCTCTCTGGATGAGCGGAGCGACCAAACCGTAGACAAAGCGAGGGTGGATATTGGAGATATCCGCATCCACATAGCAGATTATGTCTCCCTTCAGTTGATGAATAGCTTTCCAAAGGTTTTCGCCTTTTCCGCGTTTATCTCCCACTTCAGGAAGGATGTCCGAAGCNAGNTAAACATCGGCTCCGAAATTACTGGCCACCTCCANAGTCTTNTCAGATGAGCCTGAATCAATCACTGCAAACTCATCGATCAGTGGATAGCGATCCATCAATTCAGAACGTAAAATCAGCACTTCCTTGCCGATGGTTTTTTCTTCATTGAGGGTGGGAATACANAGGGAGATTTTAAGTCCCTTTTTCTCCTTTTCCTCAACNAGTTTGAGGATGTCCCAAAATTCTCCGTGGTGAAAAGTGTTCTTATCCAGCCATGCTTGGTTTTTGTCAGTCATGATTCGCAAAGTTCTTGGTCGATTGCCTGAAGAAGGGTGATTAGTTGAGCCATTCCTGCATAGAGCGGTTCGAGATGAATGGTTTCGTTATCCTCCCGCAAGTTTTCCGCAGTAGTCAATCCGAGGGTAACNCCGGGATGTCCGGCTCTAATAAGCACATTCAGGTCGCCTGTGCTTGGGTCGACTTTGGGGGTAATTCCGGATTCCGCCATTATTGCCCGGGTAGTCTTGACCAAGGGGTGAGTAAAGGGGATCCCGCAGTTCTGGCGTTGGGCGACTACCTCCAATTCCACTTGGGTATCCGTCTCCAGAGAGTATTGTTCGCACAGTTCCCTGATCTTTCCTTCCATCTCCTCGATCACCTCGTCACCTTCACTTGTCACTTCGAATCGAAGAAATCCTTTTCTCGGGGAAGTGTTGAAACTGGATCCCGAGTGGATTTCTCCGAAGACCATCTTGGTTTTCGGTTCCTTGGGTACTGGGATTTCCATTACTTGGCTGACAAAGCGAGTCATATGACTGATTGCTCCTGCAGCCCCGAAACTGTTCCAGTCATAATTTCGGGGAAGGCTCAGGGTAATTTCACCCCGGAGAGCTCCGAGTCCGGAATAACTGAGTCTGCCCTGTTCGGCTCCTTCTACGCAAATTCCCGCACGAATCGGTCGCTGTTTGGTTTCCAAAAACCCCCGGGCTCCTTCAAGGTTAGCCCGGCCCAAACTCTTGGTATTGGTGAGGAGAAGAAGATCATCTTTCAATTTGATACCCAACCGGTCCAATAACTTAGGCAAGCCAACCACTGCAGCCATACCGATGGCATTGTCCGCGATACCGGGNCCCGTGATATGATCGGAACCTACATTTATGACATGACGGGTTTCGGGGTTGAACACCGAGTCGGCATGGGCCATGACCAAGATGGAAGATCGACCCTCCGTGCCCGGAAGAATTCCCGATGCGTTTCCAAAATCATCGACCTCGGGGTCATCCAACCCATTTTCCCGAAAGCGGTCCAAGACCAAACGAATTCTCTCCTCCTCTCCAAAAGTGGGAGCGGGAATTTCGCCCATGAGGACGGCGTCGGTGAGGTAAGTTTCTCTCGATTCGCGAAGGTTTTCGATCAGGGAGGGAATCTTCTTCAAGAGGCTCTCCAGTGCCAATTCCTTGGATGTGGTATCAATTGTCATTTCTTTCGCATTACGCGATTCTATCCAATCATGCCATGATAATCTTTAAATCTTTTTTTATTGGTTGAAAAAGAGGCTCAGTTCCTGCATCACCCAAAGAGATGGTGAACGACTTTCCAATTAAATAGTTATGGCACAAAACATCGGATTTATATCGACTCGATTCGCTGGGCAGGACGGCGTGTCCTTAGAGAGTGCCAAATGGGCTGAGGTTCTTTGGGAGGACCGGCATGTCAGTTATTGGTACAGCGGGCAGAGCGATCGCAACCCCGACATCAGTTATGTTGTACCGGAAGCCTATTTTGGTTTTCCTGAGAACCAATGGATTAACCAGCGGATTTGGAATTCCGATCAGAGGGACCGTTTCGTNACCGAAAGAGTTTTGGCTATNGCGAACTATCTCAAGGGAACGCTCTATCGTTTTGTGGATAAATACGACATAGACATTCTNATTCCACAAAACTGTCTGGCNATTCCGATGCATCTCCCACTCGGTATTGCGGTCACCGAGTTTCTGTCCGAGACCCGAATGCCTGCGATTGCTCATCACCATGATTTCTTTTGGGAACGGACGCGTTTTTCGGTCAACTCGGTTCCCGAGTACCTTGATATGAGTTTTCCTCCAAAACTCTCGAATATGCGTGATGTAGTTATTAATCAGGAAGCTCAGGAACAACTGGCTCTCCGCAAAGGATGCTCATCACTGGTAATTCCCAATGTCTTTGATTTCGACAATCCACCTGCATCTGCAGATGAGTATGCCTCGGATGTGCGAAAGGAAATTGGACTTGCTGAAGACGATTTTTTTATTCTTCAACCAACCCGTGTGGTTCCTCGCAAAGGGATTGAACAGGCGATTAAATTGGTGAGTTTGTTGAAGGAGCCTCGTTGCAAATTGGTTATCTCGCATGAAGCCGGTGACGAAGGTTATGAATACTTGGGGATGTTGGAGCAGTTGGCCAAGGAAGAGGGCGTGGATATGAGGGTGGTGGCTCATCGAGTGGGCGAAGTGCGCCAAAGAGATTCGGAGGGAAGGAAAATCTATACCCTTTGGGATCTTTATCATCATGCGGATTTCGTTACTTACCCCAGCACCTACGAAGGGTTTGGTAATGCACTGCTTGAGGCCATTTATTTTCGAAAACCCGTTCTGATCAACCGTTATTCGATTTTCGTTCGGGATATAGAACCCAAGGGCTTTCGATTGCTCACCATGGATGGNTTCGTTACACCTTCCATTGCCCGGAGAGTGGATCAGATTCTGCGTGATCCTGAATTGAGGAGAGAAATCGTAGACCATAACTATGAAGTTGCTCGGCAGTTTTATTCTTATTCCGTAGTAAGAGGAATCTTACGTGCCTTCATCGCCAGCTTGACCGGTTACTAATTTCGAAAATGAGCTCACATTATTCATCATCCCTAATTACCCGTATTTCAAGTGCCAAACTGAAGGCAATTCGGAGAAGACTAGTCATCTTATACGGATTGGAAAACGCTGATCATTTGTTGGAGCGTTTGTATTTGATGATCGGACGTTATGGAGTCGGTGTCGAGGGTGTCCGAAAGCCCAAGGGTTTGAGCCAACGAGATGCTGTACTCATTACATATGCGGATATGGTTTCGAATTCGGACGAAAGCCCACTCGTTTCATTGCGTGAATTTTGCATTGCCCGTCTGAAGGGAGCGATTTCCACCATTCATCTTTTGCCTTTTTATCCTTGGACTTCCGATGATGGNTTNTCCGTGGTGGATTATCGAAAAGTCGATGAGAGGAATGGNAACTGGGAGGATATCTCCAGGATGTCCGAGGAATTTGAGTTGATGTTCGATTTGGTGCTCAACCATTGTTCTTCCCAAAGCNCATGGTTCAAGGAATATGTTTCTGGGATCGAACCCGGAAAAAATTACATTATGGAGGGCGATGATGAGGTCGACCTCTCTGCGGTTGTCCGTCCACGATCAAGTCCCTTACTGACCCCATACCAGACGAGGGCAGGGGAACGGCATGTTTGGACGACCTTCAGTGCCGATCAGGTTGATCTCGATTGGACCTGCCCGGATTTGCTCTTCGAATTTTTGGATATCATCCTCTTTTATGTCTCCTGCGGATGCCGTGTCTTACGTTTAGATGCGGTCGCCTTTTTGTGGAAAAAATTAGGTACGAACTGCCTTCATCTGCCAGAGACTCATCAGGTCATCAAGTTGATCCGCAATTTCCTTGAGATCGTTGCTCCCGAAGTCTTGATCCTTACCGAGACTAATGTGCCACATGAAGAAAATGTTTCCTATTTCGGTAAGGGTGACGAAGCTCATGCGGTTTATCAATTCTCACTTCCCCCCTTGCTTCTTCACGGCTTGCTTCGGGGAACCGCTCAACACTTGAGCGAATGGGCTCAAAACCTCGCCCCCCCACCCAAAGGTTGTCACTTTTTGAATTTCACCGCCAGTCATGATGGGATTGGGGTTCGTCCTCTCGAAGGAATCTTGCCTAACAAGGAAATCCTCGGCTTGGCCGAAGAGGTTAGGCAGAAGGGCGGATTTGTCTCGATGCGTAAACTCGAGAATGGAGATGAGTCCCCTTACGAGTTGAATGCGACTTANTTTTCCGCTTTGTCTGACCCCAAGGATGAGAAACTCGGCCAAGCTCGATTTCANTGCTCTCAGGCGGTTGCCTTGGCAATGAAAGGGATACCTGCTATATATTTTCATTCCCTCTGCGGATCTTCCAATAATCGTGAGGGAGTAAAGGAGACTGGGCAAAACCGGACTATCAACCGCAAAAAATGGGAAATTGAAGAATTGGAGTCGGTATTGAAAGAGGATGGGAGTCCGGCTGAGGTCTTTGAATGGTATACTAGAGCTCTTCGTCGAAGATCCGCATGCCCTGCTTTTCATCCGGATGGTGCTCAGAAAATTTTAGATTTTGGTTCAAAGATTTTTGCTTTTGAAAGGCAATCGGTCGATAAAAGCCTGACCGTGGTATGCCTTTTTAACTTCCTGCCATCCGAAACCAAGATAGAGCAGGCGGAGGTCATCGAAAGTTATTTCCCCAAAGGGTTTGCTCGAGACCTGCTTAGTGGTGGTGACCTACAATGGAGCAAGACTGGGCTCACCTTGCGTCCCTATCAAGCNCTCTGGCTCTGTTCTCTTTGAATCTCCTCCTCCTGCCCGAGCTGGTATCGNAGCTTCACTTGGAGGTGCAGGACTCCAGAGCCATTCATCTTCGGGAAGTGGTGAAAGTGAAAAATGATGACTTGGTGGATTTGGCGGTGCGTAATGGGCCAAAAGGGAAGGGACGGGTTCTTATTTGCGCGGACGGAGCGATCGAACTTGATATCCAATGGGCACCTGAGCATTCCAATGATCTTCTTCCTATCTCTTTGGTCGTGGCTCGATGTCGCCCGCAAACTTGCCGGAAGATNCTGGACCAAGCCACTTCGCTTGGAGTTCGTTCCTTTTCTTTTTTCCAAGCCGAGAAAAGCGAGGCATCCTATGCTCAAAGCTCACTATGGAAGTCCGATGAATGGATTCGTAAAATCGAAGGAGGGGTTGAACAGGCATTTTCCAGCTTTCTTCCTACATGCGAGCAATTTTCGGATTTGCAGTCCGCACTCAAAGGTCAGCCGGATGAAGCTGAATGCCAAAGGATTGCTTTGGATAATTATGAGGCGATTGGCCCTTTGTCCGCCAATGGTGCCGATTCGGGGATATCTTTTTCNCTTTGTCTNGGGCCGGAACGGGGTTGGTCCGCTGGAGANAGAGCACTTTTGCGCTCAAGCGGTTACTCCATGCATCATTTGGGTGCTCGGGTACTTCGAGTAGAGACCGCAGTGGTGGCAGCTCTTAGTTTGTTGGCTTGTTCGTATTGGTAATTTTCACCTTAACTCTCTGGCTGGAAAAAGCGAAAAACCGGAGTTCCTCGCTTTGGCTTTCCAAGAGTCTTGGTTTTACACCAATTCGGAAAACTTGAATCATCCTCACCCGGAGCTTCATGGATCAGTAAGGATTGATGATGGACAAAGCCATTGTTGTGTAATCGAGCAAAAACCTTTTCTCCGAATTTTGGGAAATCCTGATAGGGTGGATCTAGGAAAATTAAGTCAAAAGGTTGAGAGGGGGGGGATTGCAGGAAGTCGATTGCATTTCGCGAAGAAACTTGTCCTACTGAGCTCATCAACCCGGCACTCTTGCAAACACTGATCAAGTTTTGATTGAGGGCACTGGCAACCTTACGGTTTTTTTCCACAAAGTGAACNCTTGAGGCACCACGGCTCAGAGCTTCCAAACCATAGGATCCGCTCCCGGCAAACAAATCGAGTGCTCTCTTGTTCGTGATAAAATTCCCCAGGGAGGAGAAAAGACGTTCGCGGTTGGCTTCGGTAGCAGGTCGCAAACCGGCAGTTTGAGGAATCGTAAGCGGAATGCCTTTTGCTTTCCCTCCGCTAATTCTCACGGATAATATTATTTAGAGTTTCGATTCCGCTTATTGTGAAGCATTCTTGAGAGATTGCCAAGGCGACATGATTACGGTTAACTGGTCTTTGCATGCCAAGAATCATAAGATCCTTTGTCTCTTACGGTAAGGAAAAGAAGGTGGGAGATGAAATTACCTTGTCAGGTGAGGAGAGTCATCATTTGTCGAAGGTCTTGCGACTGGAGCCAGAAACCACCATCGAGGTTTTGAATGGTGAGGGTAACCGTGCTCAGGTTCATTGCCTCGAGGTTGGGGGTAAGGAAATCCGGACCCGCATTAATTCAATCGAGTGTTGCCTTCAGCACCAACCGCTTATTCGGGTTGCGGTAGCCTTGGTAAAAGGAAAGAAATGGGACGAGCTGATTCGTCCGCTTACCGAATTGGGTGCTCATCGAATCACCCCGCTGATTACCGATAGAACCGAGGTTCGCCACGATTCTTCGAAATTTCAGGCCAAGGCATTGAAGTGGAAGCGGAATGCAATTGAAGCCTGCAAGCAATCGGGCAATCCCTGGTTGCCGGAGATTGACGATCCCACATCGTTTTCTACTTTCCTTTCCGAGAATTCAGAAAAAGAAAGGAGGTTTTTGGCATCCCTGTCCGATCCTTCCTCTCCATTTCCCGATGATCAGGACATGGAGCGTATCGCCCTGCTGATCGGTCCAGAGGGTGGATGGTCACAGGAAGAGGAATCCCTGGCTCAAAACTTTGCGGTCGAGCCTTTTTCTCTCGCAGGAAACATCTTACGAACGGAGACGGCTGCGGTCAGTGCTTTGGCGGTTGCGAAAGCCCGTTTTCTCCCTTAAGCCTTAACCTATGGCTGAGTTGTCGGGAGAACAAAAGTTACGAATCGTATTGGAATCAATCATCCGCAACGTTCCCAAAGAGGAGCAGTGTAAGAAGTATGGTGTGACCGAGCAGGATTTTCAGGCTTGGCACGATCATTTGATCAAGGATGGGGGTAAGATTTTTGAACCTGAGTTCGAGCAGAGAAGAGAAAGGGTCCGTAAGATTCGTAAGGCTGGGCCAGTTACTAAAGCCGTGCTCTCAATCAGTCTTTTGATCAACCTAAGCGGTTTGATCGTATGGGGTGTTTTGCGTTACCTCGAAGAGACTCGTTCACCTGTCGCCTTGGCCAAGGAAGAGCAAGTTTCCGAACTTGAGTCACCTATCAACCTGTCTGCAGGCACTGATTCGTTTGCCACATTTGATCGGAATACACCATTGAATGAAAGTCAGGGAAACGAACTCCTTAGGGANATTTCGGTGCCAAGTTCGACGGAGGAACCTTTGGAGTTGGAAAACTTACTGGCAAATCCCCTTGAATTGCCTGCAGCGAAGATGCTTCCTCCGGTCGCTCCTCCCGATCTTTCTTCTGAAGTAACCTTTTTGAACCAAGTGTACGAAGGGAGGCATGTGGTTTTCCTCCTTGATGCCGGACTCTATATGGTAAAAGGAGATGGAGCGGTTCCGAAATTCGAAAAAATGAAGGATGCTTTGCTTTCCTCAATCGTGAACCTGTCTCCAAATGCCTATTTTAATCTTTTGCTGTATTGGAATTTGCGAGAGGTTTCTTCCCTGGGCAAAACCATTCTGCGGGCCAGTCAGGAAAATAAGAAATANGCCATTGACTGGATTACGGGTTTGGGCTCGGANCCCGAAAAATTGAAGGAAAACCGAAATCAGTACTATCCGAAGGAACTGCTCTATGCCAAGCCCTTGCCAGGGGTTGTGGGGCCCTGGTACGGGTTAACTACTGCAATCAGTTACGATCCCGATCTAGTTTTCGTTCTTTCTGGAAACACGCCTGCCTTTTCTCCAGACGAAGTGCCAAAATCTCATTATCAATCTCTAGGTATAAATCCGTCTATGAAGAGTATGAAATCCTTCGGTGCTCAGGGTTTATCTTCTTCGTCCATCACTCCTTTGGTTCGTGAAACTGCCACTAAGTGGTTTGTTTCCTTACAGACCACCCCTACNATTTCTGCGGATTCTCAAGATGTCGAGGAGCTTGCTCTCAAGCGTTTGGGGATATTGGGAGGCCAAGAGATCGCTCTGTCCAGTTCCCAAATTCCTTGGGACCGGGCCTTTGATAACTTTCTTACTGGGCTTGAAGTTTCCTTCGATAAAATTCCCAAAACCCANTTCTTCTTGTCCCTTCCTGACCATTCGGTTTGGCCCACTCGTTTGACGGACACAGTTCGGGAATTTGCGGAGAGTTCTAAAGGGAGTTTTAGCCTGAACCCAGATTTCCCCTAAGATNTTTTCCTTGGATTGTTTCAGTGAGTAAGTGCACTTCCAATCATTCACATNAACCGTCTTTTTCGTTCATGAAACCATGGGGNAAGTTCTTGGCAGTCTTGTGCCTTTTCATTCAGAACAATGGTTGGGGACAAGATCCCAATGATTTAATCGATTTCTCCTTTGGAGTTGATACCTCGACCTTAAGTCCTGGTGACTCCGCATGGTTGGTTTTAGAGGTAAATGTAAGTCCTGGGTGGCACGCCTACTGGAAGACTGCGGGAGAAACAGGATANCCTACGAGCATTCAATGGGAAGTGCCTGATGGAGTCTCCGTTGGGAAACTAAAGTTTCCAATTCCNAAGATCTATGAATTTCAAGGATTGAGCAGTTATGTACTCGAGGAAAAGTTTTCTCTGCTTGCCAAACTCGATCTTGAAAAGAGTTGGGAGATGGGAGTACCACTGCTGGTCAAAGGTCAATTCTCAACCCTTCTCTGTAATGAAGCGAATTGCCTGCCCTTTGATGCGGAAGTGGCCATTGAGATCAAGACTGCAGGTGAAACTGAGGTAAATCTACCGGTTGCCGGGAAGGTTTCTCGTGCTCAGCAAGATTTAGCGAAAGAATGGCCGGACGAATGGAAGGCTTCCCTGATTTGGCAAGGCAATGAATTGCTTATGAATATAACGGGTCAATCCTTAAGCCAATTCTCATTACCTTCTTTCCATTTTTTCCCTGAAGGAGATTTGATCGATCATGGTTCCGATCAAACTTTCTCCTTTAACCCAGAGGACGGGGTTCTCTCGGTACCTCTTCAAGTTCAGGAATCACTGGATCAGCTGGGTTCTCTTCAGGGTGTTCTGACCCATCGTGATTCCGGGATGGGTTGGATTGTCCAGATGGACCTTGGTGCCATAACGGGATCCAAAGTTTCNCCGGNNCGNTCGTCTTCTNCTTCGGTGGATGAAAGCAGGGAGGTTAAGAGTGATTTGCAAACCTTATGGATCCTCTTGGCCTGCGTTCTTATTGCCATGGCCGCTTGGGTCTATGGAAAAACCAACCAACCCGTTCATTCCCTAAAACGAAAAAGGNTCGGTAAGCTTGTTACTTTTGGCATTTTGGGTATCGGCTTTTGGATGGGTTACCCCAAGTCAATGGNAGTCTCGGATGGAATTGTATGGCAAGAATGGTCNCCTCAACTGCAAGACCAACTGGTCGAAGATGGTCGTGCAGTGTATGTCGACTTTACCGCTAAGTGGTGCCTCTCTTGTCAGGTAAATAAAAGAGTATTCCAATCTNCAGAAATCATCGAGGCATTCAGGGATTCGGATATCGTTGCCTTGCGGGCCGATTGGACAAAAAGGGGGCCGGTTATTTTGGAGGCTTTGCAGTCACAGGGGCGGGAAGGAGTTCCTCTTAATTTATATTTACCTCCTTCGGAAGCAGAACAGTCCAGTTCCCCTGCCATTCTTATGCCGGAAATACTGACCAAGAAGATCGTAATGACCGTTTTGGAATCAGGAGAACCTTATTTAACACCGGAAGCCAATGGNTTCTTGGGTATCCTAGGCTTTGCCTTACTAGGGGGACTGATTCTTAACCTTATGCCNTGTGTTTTTCCGGTAATTGGGTTGAAGATCATGTCCTTCGTGAAGCAATCCGGGGGAGACCTTAATCGGATTAAAAAGCACGGATGGTTTTTTACTTTAGGGGTGCTGTTGTCATTTTGGTTCCTCCTGGGTGTTCTTTTGTTTTTAAGAGAAACCTTGGAGCAGGAACTTGGATGGGGTTTTCAGTTGCAGGAACCGGGCTTTGTTTTTGCACTGGCGGTCTTTTTGCTGATTTTTGCATTAAGCCTGAGTGGAGTCTTTGAAATCGGTTTGTCGCTCACGGGAATCGGCAGCAAGGCAATNCATGAGGATGGCTATGGTGGGTCGTTTTTTTCCGGAGTTTTGGCGACCGTTGTGGCCACTCCTTGCATGGCCCCATTTTTAGGAGTAGCNGTGGGAGCAGCTCTAACCATGGACTGGCTTTCGGCCTTTCTGGTTTTTACTTTCATCGCTTTGGGGCTGTCTTTACCGTATCTCGCCTTTTCCCTTTATCCGTCATTGATTGCAAAACTTCCCAAACCCGGTGCGTGGATGGATACATTCAAGCAATTAATGGCTTTCCCATTGTATGCAACGGTCGCTTGGTTGCTCTGGACACTACAAAGCCTCCTGTAATAGGAGGCTTTGGGGAAAAGGTTTGATTATTTATAAATTAACAAACCAGATCAAAGAATGGACTAGAGAGCTTCTTCGCCCTGTTCGCCGGTTCGTATTCGAACTGCTTGCTCGACAGGGAGAACAAACACCTTTCCATCTCCTATCTTTTCGGTTTTCGCAGCTTTCACGATCGTGTCGATGACCTTGTCAGCAAGGTCATCGGGGACGACCACTTCCACCACAACTTTGGGAAGGAAGTCGATGGTGTATTCGCTACCACGGTAAATTTCAGTATGTCCCTTTTGGCGACCAAAGCCTTTGGCCTCTAAAACGGTCATTCCTTCAATTCCAATTTCGGACAACGCATCTTTGACATCTTCGAGTTTGAAAGGCTTTATGATTGATTTGATAAGTTTCATTTGAGTGAAAATATTTTGGGGTGTGATTTAGTTTAGGGAGTAACCATTCTCTCCATGTGCCGCTTGGTCAAGCCCCTTTGTCTCCTCGTCTTCGGAAACTCGGATTCCACCGGTGAGCATTCCCACTACTTTGACGATTATATAGGTCGCCACCACGGATAAGGCGATTGCGGCCAAACATCCTTGAGCTTGTACTGCAAGCTGTTCACTTGCGGTTTCCTTGTTGATTCCCAAACCTCCGAAGGTCCCCCCGACCCCTAAGTAGGAGACCAAAAGCGTACCAAGGATTCCTCCTATTCCGTGAACGGCAGCGACATCCAAAGAATCATCCACTCCCAGTTTTTCTTTAATGAATCCACAAGCGTAGTAGCAAATGATTCCCGCACTGGCTCCAATGATAATTGCTCCAAGAGGACCAACGCTTCCAGAAGCGGGGGTAATTGTGGCAAGTCCAGCAATCGTACCGGTAACGATGCCAACAAGACCTGGCTTACCCGTCTTTTTCCATTCGACTAGCATCCAAACCAAGCTGGCAGTTGCGGCTGACAAATGGGTGACTAACATGGCCATGCCCGCACTTGTATCGGCTGCTCCAGCACTTCCGGCATTGAAACCAAACCACCCCACCCAAAGCATGGCCGCTCCGGTCATCACCATACCTGGGGAATGCGGAGGTTTGAGGTTGCGGGGGAACCCGTTCCTACGTCCAAGCATCCATGCCAGGGTCAGGGCGGATGCTCCTGCCGTTGCGTGGACCACAATTCCTCCGGCAAAGTCAATCACACCAAGTTCTGCTAGCCATCCTCCGCCCCAGACCCAATAGCAGACTGGGCAGTAAACGACGATTAACCAAAGACCGCTAAAAAGCATAACCGAAGAAAACTTCATCCTTTCCACAAAAGCACCTACAATCAGAGCGGGAGTAATGATAGCAAATGTCATTTGGAACATAATCCAAACGGTTTCGGGATGATCCCCGTTGAGGCTGTCAGCAGAAAGGTGTTGAAGAAAGAATGCTTCCGTTCCACCGATCCAAGATTTTCCACTACCCGGGGTAAGGGACAAACTATAGCCTATCGCAAACCAAATAAGTGATGCCAAGCACGCAATGGCGAAACAATGCATCAGAACGGACAGAACATTTTTGGATTGCACCAACCCACCATAAAAGAGAGCCAAGCCTGGTAAGGTCATGAACAGAACGAGAGCGGTCGCGGTGAGCATCCAAGCGGTGTTTCCATGACTCAAAACCGGAGCACTTCCTTCACCCTCTTCTTCAGGCGTGATCGCTTGAACGGATGCTTCTTCGTTTGGCCCGAGTGCTGTTTCTGAGGTTGCATTTTGGGCAACTGCAGAGAAATTGAAGATAACCATAAAAAAGGCGATCAAGTAAGGTTTGGTGAGTTTCAAGGTTTCCATTTTTAGCAAGTTAGTGGTTTTATGAAATAGGGTTGGTTGCAATTTTCATACCATGAGCAAAATTCATGTAAATATGAACAATATTAATTCATATGGATTGGTTTTGCCATTGCACAGAATCTTTAATGGATAAAATCGAACACAAAAAAGGGCCCGATTCCACGGAATCGGACCCTTTGTATTTTGTAACCTGCTAAATAATGTTAGATAATAGGTCTTTTACAGAGCCTCTTCGCCTTTTTCTCCAGTACGAATGCGAACCGCCTCTTCTACTGGAAGAATGAAAATTTTCCCATCACCGATTTTTCCGGTTTGAGATGCTCCCACGATTGCATCGATGACTTTTGTCACCAAATCATCCGCGATCGCGATTTCAATCTTCACTTTTGGCAGAAAATCTACCGTGTATTCACTTCCACGATAAATTTCAGTGTGTCCTTTTTGTCTTCCGAATCCCTTGACTTCTGACACGGTCATGCCTTCGACTCCGATTTCGGAGAGAGCATCCTTTACTTCCTCAAGCTTGAATGGCTTGATGATGGCTTTGATTAATTTCATATTATAAATCCTTTGTATGTAATTTTAGATTTGTGATCAGGAACCGTATGCTTCCTGGCCGTGTTCTGATATGTCGAGTCCACGCTCTTCCTCTTCCTCGCTNACTCTGACTCCTATAGTAGCTTTCAAGATGGAGAATACAATGTAGGAGAAGACGAATGCAAAGACGCTAACATAGAGAGCCCCCTTGACTTGGACTATAAAGTCGAAACCATCTGCAAAGAAAGCGGTGGCGACGGTTCCCCAAACACCACAAACTCCGTGTACAGAAATAGCACCGACCGGATCATCAATCTTCATTTTGTCGAAGAAGATGATCGAGCCCACTACGATGAAGCCTGCGATTAATCCGATCCATAAGGCGCCTGTTACAGTGATAACATCAGCATTAGCGGTGATACCGACCAACCCAGCCAAGAGGCCGTTGAGGGCCATGGAAAGATCNGGTTTTTTCAAAATTCCCCATGATGCAATNATTGCACCAATGGCTCCAGCAGTTGCNCCGAGTGTGGTGGTGGTGAATACCAATCCAAGNTAAGTTGGGTCAGCAGACAAAACGGAACCGCCATTGAAACCATACCATCCGAACATAAGGAGAAAAACTCCTATAGCGGCGAGAGGGAAACTGTGAGCGGGAATCGGTCGTATGCCATTTTCCGTGTATTTTCCTTTTCTGGCACCAAGAACCATAACACAAGCTAAGGCTCCAAACCCTCCGAATGCATGAACAACCGTAGANCCAGCNAAGTCCTTAAAGCCCATTTCGGAAAGAACACCTCCACCCCAGTGCCACGAACCGGCTACCGGATACGCAATTCCAACNAATACAAGTGCAAAGATCATAAATGAACTTAATTTAACTCTTTCGGCAACTGCTCCTGAAACGATAGTTGCTCCAGTTGCGGCAAACATAGCTTGGAAAATAAAGTCACCGAAGCCAGTCATGGCCAAACCGAGACCACCGTATCCCCAAGTGTCACCACCATCAGCATTTAAATCACCAATCATTCCACCCCAACTAAACCATCCATTAAAATCTCCAGGGTAATGGGTGTTGAANCCGAAGAAGGCGTAGGTGATCACCCCGATTGAGATGATGAACACATTCTTAAAAAGAACATTAACCACATTTTTCTGCTGACAAAGACCGGACTCTAAAGTGGCAAANCCCAAATGCATGAGAAAAACCAAAGCAGCTGCTATGCAGGTCCACAGCATTGATGTTGTAAAAAAGTCGAAGGCCGGAGCGTAATCACCTTGATGATCCAAGAGGCCTTGGTAGTCATCGACTGGGCCNGCTTCCTCCTCTNCGGCTGCTTCTTCAGCAGCAGGTGCNGCCTCCTCGTGGTTGTCTGCATGCGCCGGAATGGCGTAGGTGAATAGCAAAGTTGCCGCTAGAAGCAAAAACTTCCATGGGGCANCCCCGGCCAATGTNTTAGATGCGAGTNATTTTCTCATTTTGTTACTATATGGATTTCAGTTATTTACCTATGATTAGGTCAAGAATTCCAACACAGGTTGCATATCATATGCCAAGATTTGAAAATCATTCAATTTGAACGAATTTTCCGTCTGGAATCTCATTTTTTGCACAAATTTAACCCATCGTTTAAAAGACAGAAACGGGTGCAATGGGTCAAAATNCAGAAACCTATTTTTTCAAAGTTTCATCCAGGGAGAAATTCAGCATCTACAACTTGCTGACTCAACCAAACATAAGGAAAGGTAAGAGTGGGNANACTGGAAGGGTATCTTACAGAGCCTGAGCCGGGAAAGGGGTATCTCGAGAGTCAGCTTTCCTCTGCGGTCGACTGAATCTTAAGATCGCGAAGCTGGCGGTCCGTAGCATTGCCTGGACTGTCGGTCATGAGNTCTTGTCCCTTTTGCGTTTTGGGAAAGGCAATCACATCGCGAATACTTTCCTTACCAGCCAATATGGTGACTAATCGATCCAGTCCCAACGCGATGCCACCATGCGGGGGGGCACCGTATTCGAAGGATTCAAGCATGTACCCGAAGCGGCTTTCAACCACTTCGGGAGGAATCTGAAGAACTTCTTCGAAGATTTTTCTTTGCACATCGGGCTGATGGATCCGGATGCTTCCTCCACCAAGTTCGACCCCATTGAGCACAATGTCATAGTGTTGACCACGCACTTTCTTGGGCTCAGCATCGATAAAGGGTAAATCTTCCTCGACCGGTGCGGTAAAGGGGTGGTGGGAGGCGACATAGCGGCCTTCCTCTTCCTCATAGTGCATGAGCGGGAAATCGATGACCCAAAGGAATTTCCAGTCCTTGGGGTCGCGGAGTTGTTGCCCGCGTTTTTCCAGGAGGGTGGCCGCTTCCAGACGGATACGCCCAAGGATGTTACAGGAGCTTTCCCAACCACCAGCGGCGAAAAATACGATATCTCCATCTCCCACTTCGAGCTTGGTCCTGAGGGTTTCCTTCTCCGTATCGGAGAGGAATTTAAGGATTGGGGATTTCCATTCTCCTCCTTCGGATTTAATAAAGGCGAGTCCTTTAGCTCCAAGGGATTTTGCGGTTTCTTCCAAGTGCTTGAGTTCACCTTGTGTGACATCAGCCAACCCTTTGGCATTGAAAGCTTTCACCGAACCACCCGATTGGACGGTTCCAGCGAAGACCTTGAAGTCAGAAGATTGAAAGTCTTCGGAAAAGTCCTGAATTTCCATGCCGAAGCGCATGTCGGGTTTGTCGGATCCGAAACGGTTCATAGCATCGGAAAAAGGCATACGCAGAAATGGGGCATTGATCTCCTCTCCAAGAGTTTCTAGCCAAACAGTCTTGAGCAAACCTTCGATCAGGGCATACATGTCTTCTCGGTCAATGAAAGACATTTCAAGGTCAACTTGGGTGAATTCGGGCTGACGATCGGCTCTTAGGTCTTCGTCTCTGAAGCAACGGGCAAGTTGATAGTAACGCTCAATCCCCGCTACCATAAGCATTTGCTTGTATTGCTGGGGAGATTGAGGAAGGGCGTAAAATTTCCCTTCGTTCAATCTGCTGGGAACCAAGAATTCCCGGGCTCCTTCAGGAGTGCTTTTAAAAAGCATGGGTGTTTCGATTTCCAAAAAATCCTGGCCGTCGAAGTACTTTCTTATGGCAAGGGAAGCTTGGTGACGGAGTTTGAGGCAATCCAGGTTGGACTGTCGGCGTAAATCAAGGTAGCGGTAAGTCAGTCGCAAGTCTTCGCCTACTTTATCTGCGGATTCGTCGAGGGGGAAGGGGGGCGTTTTAGATTGATTGTGAACGATGATCGAATGGGCGAAAAGTTCAATATCACCAGTGGCGAGGTTGGAATTTTTGGTTCCTTGCTCACGTTCGCGAACTTCTCCTATCACTTCGATTACACTTTCAGGCTTGAGCTTGGGGAAGAGCTCCGAAAGGGTTTGGTTTTCCGGATCAAGAACGACCTGAGTTTTTCCCTCGCGGTCGCGAAGATCAAGAAAAAACACGCCTCCATGATCGCGTAGGGAATCAATCCATCCTATAAGTGTGGAAGAAGATCCTGCGTTGTCTTGTCGAAGTTGATTGCAATGATGGCTACGTTTCATGCCTGTTGTAAAAAACCTTCATCGAATATCGAATGCAGGCGCTCTTGGCAAGCGGGATGAGCCATCTGGTTTTTGAATTTCGCTTTGGAAATTCATCGATTTTGCTAGAAACGAAGGTTTTTTACTCGCAATCCGATGAAGGAAATTCCATGGGTAAAGGAGAAAAATGAAAAATAGATATGTTGTAATTATGGCCGGTGGTAGGGGGGAACGCTTTTGGCCCCAAAGTCGATTGAAACGCCCGAAGCATTTGCTGCCGATTGTTGGAGATTCGGCGATGTTGGCTCAAACCATTGATCGCTTGGAAGGCCTGGTGCCNCCCGAGANAATTTTCGTCATTACCAATCAGGAACAGAAAGAATCGGTTTTGGAAACNTGCCCCAGTCTGATACCTGAACGGGTCATCGGAGAGCCGGTTGGACGGGATACCGCGGCGGCCGTAGGTTTGGCAGCCTTGTTGGTTGAAGCGGAAGATGAAAATGCAGCCTTTGCTCTTTTGCCCGCAGATCATGTAATTGAGGACGGGCAAGGCTTTCGTTCCGTTTTGTCGGCGGCCTTTGAGGCGGCTGAAGCCGATGATTTTTTAGTTACAATCGGGATCTCACCCACTTTCCCCTCTACAGGTTATGGCTATTTGCAAAAAGGGGAAGGGGTGGATGGGGTTACCTCCCGTGCGGTCTCCGTCGTCGATCGTTTTGTGGAGAAGCCAGATTTGGAAAAAGCCCGTCAGTACCTTGATGCGGGAAATTATTTTTGGAATGCGGGTATGTTTGTCTGGAGACCTTCGGTCATCCTTAAGGAGTTGCTTATGCATGCTCCGGGCTTGTCCAAGGGGCTGGACGAACTGAAAGGAACCTGGCGGGAAACTGGAGCACTAAAGGAAGCCATGGAGAAGGTTTATCCAAGCCTGGAAAAGATTTCCATAGATTTCGCAGTGATGGAAAAAGCTGAGAGAGTGGTGATGCTCGAATCTGATTTTGATTGGGATGATGTAGGCGAATGGCCCGCGATAACCAGGCACTATGATGCTGATGGTCAAGGCAATGTGTTCAAAGGGGAGGGAGTTGCCATGGATGCTCAGGGTAACCTGGCCTTCGCCGAAGCAGGACATTGCGTAACCTTGCTTGGGGTTAAGGATCTGATTGTCGTTCAATCGGGGGATGCGACTATGGTTTGTCACAAGGATTACGCTCAACAGGTTAAGGCACTGGCCCAACAAGTTGCCCGGGAACGTCCGGATTTATCCTAGCGACATAAGTTGAGATGGGGAATTACCTTGGGATCGATTATGGAACCAAGCGGATCGGTTTGGCTTATTCCGATGAGCTTGGGGTTGCCTTGCCCATAGGGGCAATTCCAGGAGTGGAGTTGGATGGTTGTTGGGAGGCATTGGCCGAACAGATCGAGCAAAGAGGAATTAATCAAATCGTTCTTGGCTATCCAATTCATATGGATGGCAAACTTGGCCGGAGAGCGAAGGAAGTCGATGAATTTGCCAAGCAACTCGAGAATCGGTTCGGCTTGGTGGTGAGTCGGGTGGACGAAAGATTGACCAGCGTTGCCGCAGAGGAATCTCTTGGCAAGAAAGCGAAATCCAAAAAAGGGCGGGCAAGTGGAAGAATTGATGCGACCGCGGCATGCTTGATTTTGAAGGATTTCCTTATCCTTTCGAACGAATCCAGTTCGGGGAAAACCTAAGTTCTATGCCAAAAGGAAAACCAGCGGGAGAATCGAGGAGGTGGCGATGTCTTTGTTCCTATGATGGCACGGACTTTGCCGGATGGCAAAAGCAACCCAATGGGTTGGCGGTTCAAGATCGAATCGAGCATGCTCTTGGGGAAATTTTTGGTCAGGTCATACGAACGGTCGGGGCCGGACGAACCGATGCAGGCGTTCATGCGGATGGCCAGGTTTTTCACTTTGACGGCCCTTGGCAACATTCTTGCACTTCGATGCTGCAGGCAATCCGTTCCAAGCTTCCGGCGGGGATTTCTCCCCTGGAAATTGTCCCGGCAAAACCGAACTTTCACGCACTAAGCTCAGCCAAGGGCAAAAGATACCGGTATCGAGCGATTCGAGGGTGGGCCAAGCCCCGAGATGAGCGTTTTGCCCATTCTCTGAAAAATCGGAGAATTGATTGCGAGAAGATCAATCAGGCGGTTGGTTTTTTTATCGGCGAGCATGACTTTACCGCCTTCTCAGCCAACCGAGGGGCAGTTGAGCAGAGTAGNGTTAGGAAAGTCTGGAAAGTTAAGCTAANGGAAAAGAATGAACTGATCGAATTTGTTGTGGAGGGCGAAGGCTTCCTTTACAAGATGGTTCGAAGTATGGTGGGAGCATTGTTGGATGTGGGTTCAGGAAAAATGGAACCAAGCGAAATCGAACAAATTCTCCAGAGTTGTATCCGGACGGAACGAGTCGTCAGTGCCCCTGCAAAAGGGTTGAGCTTGGAGAAGGTTTTTTATCGAAAGCCTAGGGTTGTTTGAATAAGCAATTACTCAAGAGACATTGGAACTGGTTGATTGATCTGGTTTTCCCCGGATTCTGTCCCGTCTGCGAACAATCTCCCTTCCTGGATGGTTCCCATTACACCTGCCTGGGTTGCTTAGACAAAATCGCGTGGATAACAGGAACTCGTTGCAAATTGTGCGGTATGTCCATGGCCGGGATGGATTTTCAGGGTTTGTATTGTGCGGGCTGTAGAGAAGAGAATTTCTCCTTTGATGAGGGAAGATGCATGTTCGCTTTGGATGAAAACAGCCGAAAATTGATCCATGAATTGAAATATCATGGAGCCAGGGATGTGATCAGAGATTTTTCTGCATGGATCGAACGAGCCCCTNGTTTTCTGTCTTTCTTGGAGGACTCGGTCTTGATCCCCGTACCTCTCCATTCGAGAAGATTGAAGTCAAGAGGTTACAACCAAAGTCTCTGGATCGCTGAAGCCATGATGAAGGAACTTGGGGCGAAAAGTGAATTGTCCACTTGCTTGAAGCGTACTAAAAACACTCCCACGCAAACGAAATTGGATCGGGACCAAAGAAAAGGAAATGTAAAGGGTGCCTTTGCCCTGCAAGCCGGGATTCCTTTGAATAGAAAAAAAAGAATCGTATTGGTGGATGATGTTTTTACTACCGGAGCAACCTTGGATGCCTGTGCTCATGAATTAAGAGAGCAAGGTTTTCGAAGAATTGCCGTTGCCACTTTGGGTCATGGGTGAGACAATGGGCAACCATGGCTTTCTTCAGTAAACCGAAATATTCAAAAGTAAGCGTAAAAGCTCGAGAGGGCGTTCCCAAAGGTGTATGGACCAAATGCCCGGAAACGGGAGATATGGTTTTTGCCAAAGAATTGAAGAAGAACCTGATGGTTGTTCCTTCTAGCGGTTATCATTTTCCGCTTGCGGCTCCTGATCGTATTGAATCGCTGCTGGATAAAAATACCTTTGTTGAGCATGACGCGGACCTTCGCTCAGTGGATCCCCTTCAATTCAAGGGAGTTGCCTCCTACAAAGATAAGCTCGAACAAAATCGAGCGAAAACCAAGTTGGAAGATGCTGTGATCTCTGGAGTCGGGGAAATGGATGGAAATGGAGTAAGCTTGGCAGTCATGGACTTTCGTTTTCTCGGAGGAAGCATGGGTTCCGTTGTGGGTGAGAAAATTACCCGAGCCATTGAGCGAGGTTTGGAAAAGAAAATTCCAGTTATCATTGTTTCCGCATCGGGGGGAGCGAGGATGTATGAAGGAATTCTTAGTCTCATGCAAATGGCGAAGACAAGTGCGGCGCTTGCCCGATTGGCGGAAGCAGGCATACCTTATTTTTCCGTGCTCACCAATCCAACTATGGCTGGAGTTATGGCAAGTTACGCATCTTTGGGAGATGTTATTCTAGCCGAGCCAAAAGCCCTGATTGGCTTTGCCGGTCGACGGGTGATCAAAGAGACCACCCGAGCAGATTTGCCTGAAGGTTTTCAGACTTCTGAGTTTTTGCTTGATCGAGGTTTGATCGATCAAATTGTCCCACGACACGAAATGCGGGACCGCTTGATTAGTTTGATTTCTCATTTAGGTCATGCGAACCTGAATAAAACCACCAGTAAACCCAAAGTGCCCTTGAAAAAGCCTAGTGTTTCCTCTAGAGCCAAAAGAAAGCCTTCCGGGGTTACTCGAAAAAGTTCAGGTAAAAAGCAGTCCTGACAAAAACTTGAATCATCAACTGTCCCCTGGTTTCTGGACAGCATTTACGGGTAATGAACGAGACACTAATTTACCTTTATGGTCTGCGTAACCAAGGTTCTTCTTTTGGGGTTGAGCGAATGCGAAAGCTTCTTCCCTTACTTGGCAATCCTCAAAATCGTTTCCCTGTTATTCATGTGGCTGGAACAAATGGTAAAGGCTCCGTTTGCTCGATGCTGGATTCGATTTACCGGGAAAATGGATACAAAGTCGGTTTGTTTTCTTCGCCACACTTAGTTGAACTGGGTGAAAGAATTCGGGTGGATGGAGAAATTCTGACTCTTGATAGAATTGAGAAATATATTCGTCTCATCAAGCCCATTGCTGACAAGATGGAGTTGGAAAAAGCAGGCTCCGGACCCACCTTTTTCGAAATGATGACTGCAATGGCCTTTCTTGTTTTTGCAGAACATAAAGTTGATTTGGCTATTTTGGAAACTGGTCTTGGCGGAAGGCTTGATTCGACAAATGTGGTTGAACCGACACTTTCCATTATTACTACGATTGCTTTGGATCACTGCTCCATCCTTGGCCATTCCATTGAAGAAATTGCTCGTGAAAAGGCGGGCATTATCAAGCAGGGGGTTCCAGTACTTACTGGTTGGCTTCCCGATGCGGCCAACTTAGTGGTCGAGGCCCTTGCGGGTTCTAAGTCTTCACCCTTCGAAAGTATGGCTTATAAGGAAGGAATCGAATTTCCCGACACCAATTTGGTTGGAGGACATCAGAAACGGAATGCGGCCCTCGCGTATTGCTCCGTTTTGAAAATCGAAAAAATATTTCCAGTCACCGAGGAAAAGATACGGAAAGGTTTAACCAAAGTAAGATTGGAAGGAAGGTGGCAATACATCGAAGGTAGCCCGGCAATGATTTTAGATGCCTGTCATAACCAGGAAGGAGCGGTTGTCCTTCAAGAAAACCTGAGGGACTATGGGAAATCCGTCATTGTATGGTTAGGAGCACTCGGAGAAGACCGAGCGGTCGAAGTCATCAATGCGGTTGTCCCCTTTGCCGAAGAAATCCGCCTTTTTGAAATCAAACAACCTCGAGCCTGCTCCATCTCGACCTTGAAGAAATTAGTTCCGAAAAATTTTAAAGGAATCGTATCGGAGGGCACCTGCGAAAATTTTACTCAACAAGTAAACGAAGTAAATAAAGCTTCGACCATCGTGATAACTGGTTCGATTTACTTGGTGGGCGACTTGCTTTCTCAAATTAGAGAGTCCTCTCACCCGTTGGGTCATACATTCCAAGACCTGTTGTAAAGATTTTGCATTAAACATTACCCATTTCCTTCGCTTTAGCCTCAGTTTTAATTGATTGCAGAGAGGTTTTCTTAGAAAGCCTAAGAGGTGTAGGAGGGTTATAAAAGCCATATATGTGACTGTATAGTGTGTTTTATTTGGCGGTTTTGAATCCTTAAATCTTAGGGAAATAGCAAAAGTCGTGGACTGTTAATAACTGCTGAAAAAAATAACAATAACTTTAACAACTTATCGTTGGAAATTCTTTAAAAGTTCGATTTTGTTGAGATTTGACCAAGCCTCGATTAATTTGCTTAGATTACACTAAAAACCATTAAAAACTTATTAACAGTACTAGATATGGGGTGCGTATATGCACACAAACCCTACATATGGCGTTCAGAATCTTTAAAATTTTAAACTTTATGCATTTTTTTCTTTTCTTTTGTCGCGACATGGACACTATCGGTTCCACAAGATGTCGTTTTGCCAATAATCAAAATTTCCAAGTGCAAAGTGATAACATAATCAATTTTTTTTGTAACAGATAAACAAGGTAGGGAAGCACACAAGATGGAAAAAATATACGAAATTGGCGGAAAATCATTCGTTCTTGACGAAGACAAGGCAGTACAAGCCTTTCAGGAAAAACAAGTAATAAACGGACGTCAGTCCGAAGCATTCAACCTTTTGCCACTTAAGTATCAATGGGCCTATGACCTGTACCGAAAGATGAAGGCGAACCATTGGGAACCCGAAGATGTTCCTATGCAGAAAGACCTNGAGCAGTGGAAGAGCANGACTGAGTTGAGTGANGTGGAGAGATGGATTATCATGATGGGCATCGGATATTTTTCCGCNGCGGAAGGGATTGTTGGAGATAATATCCAACATGTTGTTCGTGAATTGGTTACAGCACCTGAACTTAAGTTAGTATTGGGTCGCCATGCTCACGAGGAAAATATTCATGCCGACAGCCTACTTTACATGATCAGTTCATTGGGGATCAATCCTCACGAATGCGAAGCTATGTTCGAGCAAGTGGACACGATTCGTAGAAAAAATGAGTTTGTCACGAGGGTCTCCAAAAACCTACGCCGAGACCTTGATCTTACTCAAACTCCTAACAAGCAGGAGCTTGCGAAGAATATATTTGTTTTTGGTCAATGCATGGAAGGTACTCAATTTTATGGTCTTTTTGGTATGATTCTTAGTTTGGCCCGCCAAAACAAATTTCCTGGAATTGGCCAAATGTTTCGTTACACCCTTCGGGATGAATCCAATCACATTGAGCTTTTCCGTAATCTTTTCCGAGTCTTGATTGATGAAAATCCAGATATTTGGACGGATGCATTCAAATACGAACTCATCGAACTGATGAAAGAAGCTGTCAATTTGGAAAAAGATTTTATNCGNGACTGTCTTCCGGTGAATTCNGTCGGAATGAGTNCNGATGAGTTTTGNTCTTACATCGATTACATTGCTGATCGNAGATTGAATGGGGTTGGTTTGGAGNTTCTNCANCCAGGACTTGAAAATCCTTTTCCTTGGCTAGCTGAAACNATGGATGTCAAAAAAGAACAGAATTTCTTTGAAGGCAGAGTGACAGAATATCAAAAATCCTCAGTACTTAACGAGGTGGCAGACGACGAGTTGTAAATTCAACTCATAGGATAACGAACAAAATTTATTGAAGGATTGGAGAAGACTTTTATGCGCAACACGATATTCGACGAAGACAAGTTATTGACCAAAGTGGCGGAAACGCCGAGTGAAAATAAGCCCAGATTCGATTGGGCTGAAGCTTTGGATGATAACCGCTTCGAGATACCGAAAGTTCGCATAACAGATGGCGCGGGTGACCGTGATTTCCACATCGCCGAGGTGGCAGAGGTTATTGGGGAGGCTTTGACCAACCTAATGATCTCAAGGGAAGAGAACGAAATATACACCCAACAGAACCGGGAGCTCGTGGTGGAGTCCGCCCGGATCGTNGCCGACCGCTTGATTGAGNGGATGGCAGAAGAGGAGGGAGGCGTCGCCCCACGCCTCTCCTTCGACGAACTNCATCGGTTAATCGAAAAGGCATTGGTNGAAAACGATGCATATGATGTTGCGAAAAGCTTGGTGATTTCCCGTTCCAATGANAATGANTACATNCNNGNAGATTCGAACCGCANTGGCATCGAATCTTCACAGATTCGTTTGATTCGTAGGAGCGGNCANGTCGTACCTTGGAATTACTCNAAAATCGAAGTNGCNGTGCGNAAAGCATTNCTTTCNTTGCGCCTCGANTCGGAACCTGCGGTTAATGTTGCCCGNAAAGTNACGCAAAATGCCNTAGCTACTGGNCAAGCATTCATCAATATCGAAGATGTTCANGATATCGTTCANGAAGAATTNATGAAACAGGGATTCTTCAAGGTNGCNGAATCCTANATNCTTTANCGAGCNCGCCGCCGGATCGAACGCGAGAGCGGNGGACCCTCCGAGGAAGTGAANCAGGATTCCATGATCGTAGTTCANAAGAAGGATGGAACNACCTTCTTTTGGGACGGAATTGATCTNAAGAAAAGAATTTCCTTCGCATCNATTGGTTTGGATTTGTGTTTGAGTTCCGAAANCATTGAGGAAAANCTCAGGCGCTCGGTCTTTTCTGAAATTACAGAAGAGGACTTAAGNAAGACCATTATTTTAAATGCAAAAACTCTTATTGAAAGAGATGGAGATTTTGCCAAATTTGCTGCGAGAATTCTACTCAGCTATGTGTACGAAGAAGTGTTGGGTTGGAATATTGCTGAGAACAGCATCGATGAGCTTAAGAAATTTCATGTCAAAGGCCTTAAGGATTACCTCAAGCGGGGAGTTCAAATAAAAAGACTTGATGCCAAATTGCTCAAGCTTGATATAGACAAACTATCCCAGGCAATCGACCCCTCGGCCGATCTGGATTTTGATTATTTAGGCATTCAAACTTTGTTTGACCGCTATCTGGTGGTTGACAAAACGAATGAAACCCCGGTTCGATTGGAAACTCCGCAGTTGTTTTGGATGCGAGTGGCGATGGGAGTGTTTGCCCATGATGATCAACCGGAGGATCAAATCATTTCGCTTTACAATTTGTACAAAAGTCGACGCTTTTGTTCCTCCACTCCAACCTTATTTAATTCGGGGACTCCACATTCACAGTTGTCTTCATGCTATCTTTACAAGGTGGATGATACCATTGAGTCCATCATGTACCGAGGGATTGCGGAAAACGCATTTCTCTCCAAATGGGCCGGCGGATTGGGTGGAAGTTGGACATCCGTACGNGGNACNGGAAGCCACATTGCGGGTACGAACGGTGAAAGCCAAGGTGTGATTCCNTTTCTTAAAATGCATAATGATCAACTTTGTGCAGTGAACCAAGGTGGGAAGCGGAAGGGTTCCGGTTGTGCCTACNTGGAGTCTTGGCACTGCGACCTTACAGAATTTTTGGAACTGAGAAAGAANACTGGGGATGATCGCCGNCGTACTCATGATATGAATACNGCGAACTGGATTCCTGATCTTTTTATGAAAAGAATGGAGTCNAGGGAAAAGTGGACCCTCTTTCGCAGTAATGAAGTACCCGAGTTNCATGATCTGTATGGTCAGGCATTCGAGAAGAAATATGTCGAGTACGAAGCCAAGGCAGAGAAAGGTGAAATTTGGGGACACACTATNCAGGCAATTGATCTCTGGAAGCAAATGCTGAAGATGCTNTTTGAAACCGGTCACCCATGGATAACNTTNAANGACACCTGCAATGTGAGAAGCCCNCAGGATCATGTTGGGGTGATTCACAGTTCGAATTTATGCACTGAAATCACTTTGAACACCGGTGCGGACGAGACTGCAGTCTGCAACTTGGGTTCTGTGGTATTGGATTCGCATCTCCAGGCAGACGGATCCCTTGATCACGAAAAATTGCGGGATACCATACGCATTGCCGTTCGTGCCTTGGATAATGTGATCGATGTAAANTTTTACCCCACCGATGCAGCAAAGACCTCGAATATGAGGCACCGACCTATTGGTATGGGCGTAATGGGTCTGCAGAATGCACTTTTTGCCAAGAACATTTCTTTCGCTTCCCAGGNAGCGGTCGAATTCAATGATGAGTTTATGGAAGCCATTTGTTACTACGCTTATGAAGCATCCAGTGACTTGGCCAAGGAACGGGGGACCTACTCCAGCTACAGCGGATCCAAGTGGGATCGTGGCATTCTNCCACAGGACTCGATAAAGATGNTGGAGGAGGAACGGGGNCAAGCGGTCGATGTATCCAAGGACAGTAAGATGGACTGGTCNATCGTTCGCGAAAAGATCGCNAAGCATGGCATGAGAAATAGCAATGTTATCGCCATNGCTCCAACCGCCACTATTTCNAACATCATGGGCTCTTCTCCCTGCATCGAGCCCACTTACAAAAATCTTTTTGTNAAAAGCAACTTGTCGGGGGATTTCATGGTTNTNAACCGCTATCTTGTCGAAGACCTGAAGAAGGAAGGGCTNTGGGGCAAGGAAATGTCTGATCAGCTNAAGTANTTTGATGGTGAGCTATCATCGATTGAGCAGGTGCCTGATTGGATCAAGAAGAAGTACCTGACTGCCTTTGATGTATCCTACGAATTTGTAATTGCTTCTGCGGCCCGTCGTCAAAAGTGGATTGATCAATCCCAATCGGTAAATCTTTTCCTGGGGACNCCCGATCTTAAAAGCCTTTCTCATATGTATCGTGCTGCCTGGCGTCAGGGGTTAAANACTACCTATTACCTGCGCACCTTAGGAGCCTCGAATATCGAAAAAGCCACAGTAAGTCTCACNCCAGGCCAANCCAAACCTTTGGGCAATGTGGCCGANGANCCTTCCGCCAAAAAAGAATTCACTGAAGCCGAGCAAAAAGCATGCAGCATTGANGCGATGATGAATGGTGANGAATGCGAAGCCTGCCAGTAGTTCGTTTTNNNAAGTAAAATGGATCNCTGCCCAGCTTCTTTGAAAGTGGGGAANGAAGTGTGAATANTGAGGATAGACTTACTACTTTTTTAGGCCGAACCCCGCGTTTGTCCGATGGCGTGTTCATTGCCCCATCGGCAACGGTTTTAGGGGATGTCAGGTTAGGAGAGCAAGCTAGTGTTTGGTACGGAGCGGTTCTTCGNGGAGATATTAATTATATTTCCATTGGTGCCTTCAGTAATATTCAGGATGCTGCGGTCGGGCACCTTGCTGATGATCATCCTCTGATTGTGGGAGACTATGTGACCGTTGGTCACGGTGCTGTGCTTCATGCCTGCGAAATTGGCAACGAATGCCTGATTGGCATGGGATCCACCATTTTGGACGGAGCGAAAATCGGAAACCAATGTATCATTGCCGCAGGATCCGTAGTGCCAATGGGAATGGTGGTTCCGGATGGTTCCCTAGTGGCGGGAGTTCCTGCAGTGGTTAAGAGTGAATTATCGTCCGAAAAACGAGGCGGGCTCAAAAAATGGGCTGAAAAATACCTCTTGGTCAAGGAAGCCCACCGAAACTTTTCATAAGCGAGTTTGTACAACAGGCGTTATGCCTTTGATTTTGAAAGAAAAAATAGGGCTGTTTACTCTTTTTCAGGCATCCATTCCGTATTTTTTAAAAAACTCCTCGACCAAATCGGCAAGGTCAGGCAGTGGGTGAACTGAACCGACCGATTCCGCACAACAATCCAGGTAGGCTCTTAAACTTGCTTCATCCACCATTCGGTTTTCTTCTCTGCCGAGCAAGGTCAAAAGCCGCTTTCTTGAATCCTCCCAATCTTCGAATGAAAAGGGATGATGGGACATCATATCCTCCCACTTTTTCTTTTCCTTGCTTTCCATCTGCGTAAGCCAATCCATAAGTTTTTATTGGATATTGGAATCGGTTTTTAGCGCAACCCGATAATCCGGAATCATTTCGCTTGGATTCTCAGAAATGTTTTGTCAGAACTGTAGATGTACCTGATTGCCTATGTCGAATTCGCCTAACGAAAATTCGCCCTCAAAAGCGAACCCATATTCATCCTCCCTTCTCGTCAATCGACTGATGACCGAAGGGTCCGACAAGGAGACCCGTCATTTTGAGCTATGCCTTAAGGATAGTGGAATGGATTATCTCCCCGGTGACTCCCTCGGCGTTTTGCCAACCAACTGCCCAGAGGTGATCGCCGCACTCTTGGAGGCGGTTGGACTTACTGGGCAGGAGCAGGTCGAGGTTGGTGAGACATCGATGAGCTTATCGGAGGCCCTTTCGAACCATTTTGCCTGCACCGTGCTAAGCAAGATGCAAATTAAGAAGTTTAACCAAATCGCTCAGTCCGAAAAACTTGGCGAACTTCTTGATGTGGCCAATAAGGAAGCTTTGATGGAATACATGTGGGGCAGGGAACTGATTGATTTGTTTCTTGAGTTTCCCCAATCCGAAATGGATGCCCAAACTTTTATCAGCTTGCTCAAGCCGATGGCACCCAGGCTTTATTCGATCGCCTCCAGTCTTTCGGCTCACCCTGATGAGGTTCACTTGACCGTGGCCGTGGTGCGCTATGACGGGTATGGGCGGGAGCGCAAGGGCGTTTGTTCGTCTTACCTGGCGGAGCGGGTAGGGGAAGCCATTCCCTGCTATCTGCATCCGAATAAGAACTTTAAATTACCCGAGGATGACAAGGTTCCCATTATTATGGTCGGACCGGGAACTGGGATCGCTCCGTTCCGTGCCTTCATTGAGGAAAGAAAGATCAAGGGGGCAACCGGAAAGAACTGGCTTTTCTTTGGAGATCGGAGTCTCAACACCGATTATCTTTATGGAGAGGAGTTAGAGTCCTATAAAAAAGACGGACTTTTGAACGAGTTGGATTTGGCCTGGTCCCGGGATCAGCAGGAAAAAATTTATGTCCAAAATAAAATGATGGAGCAAAAAGCTGAATTGTGGAGCTGGTTGCAGGAAGGAGCAATCTTTTATGTATGCGGGGACGCTCACCGGATGGCCAAGGATGTGGACCAGGCTCTCAAGCGTATTGTTGCCGAGGAAGGCTCAATGAGCGAGGAGGATGCCTTGGCTTGGGTAAAAGGTATGCAAAGGGAGCGACGCTACCTGAAGGATGTTTATTAATCGGGTTAATCCAAATCTCGCCTAGAAAAGGGGCAGCCCCTTTTCTTTTGAAATACCTGTAGAATTAGGCAGGTGGGGGAGGAGTGAAGTCCGGGGGTAAAGAAGGGGGAGCTTCAGGTGGTTCACCCGGATTCCAGGGAACCTGATTGCGCAGATACTTATGATTGTCTTCATCCAAGCCAAAGAAAAATAAGTTCAGCATAGGATGAACGATGGGTTCTTTGGAGTCATCCTTGTGGAGATTGGATTCGGCTGAGTAGGTCACATGTTGGGCTCCGTCCACAAGCAAATGATACCATGGTTGATCTTTGCTCGGTTGGGTCTGGTTTGAAAGGTACCAATCTTCATCCGCTTGGCAGTTTGAGTCGAAAGCGACAACGACGGCCCGATAGCCATAAAGTCGATGCACCACCACTTCACCGGTTTCAAAAAGGGGGGTATTTGGCAGTGGTTCGTATCCTTCGCTTAAGTTGATCATGCTTGAATAATATAAAGGTAAATGAATGAAATAGGATGATTCCGATCATTAAGCAAAACCCAAAGAGTAAATCTTTACATTGAGGTATAAAAAAAGGGCCGTCCAGATGGACGGCCCTTAGTAAAACTTTACTTAAGTACTGGGACTTAGAAAGTGAAGGTAAGCTCGAGAGCGAGCTGATCCTCGTCTGCTCCAGCTGCAGTTTCTGTGCTGCTGTATTCAAGAATCGCACCCAAACTTTCGGTAATCGCATAGTTAGGAGCAATTGTAACACGATCCAACTCTGTACCGTCAGCAAGTGATTCCCACTGGCTGTAGCGAGCGGCGACTCCTAACTTGTCGTTAACATCATAGTCGGCCAAGATGAGATATGCAGAACGGTCAACAGCTTGTGTATCAACATTTACATATTCACCTGCAACCATTAATTTGTCCATGGAGTAAGCTGCATGAAGATTAGTGACATCAATGTCTTGATCAGCAGTAAGGCCTTCCCTTGAGTGAATTCCAGCACCAATGACAAGATTTTCAATACCCGTGTAAGTAATGGCAACTTCTAAATCTAGGTCATCATTGTTTGCACCCTGTTCTTCCAGCGTCTCTATCTCGTTAACAGCAGATAGGGTAATCGTAAACGCATCTGCGGAATAACCAAAGCTCAAGCCTTCAACGGCCAGGACATCTGTATTTCCGAGATTGTACAAGCCAGTGTCTGTAATGGCCGTAAGCGGATCTCCATCGTGATCCGCTCTGTCATCGTAAGCTCTTGAGAAGGTGTAGAGTCCTGCTGGATCTTCACCTTCAAAACCAAGAGCGGATCCGAAACGACCCAAGGTAACGCTAAGACCGTTGTCCATGGTGTAGGTAAAATGAGCCTGCTCGATATTGCCGAGGTCAGTACCAGCGTCATTATCATCGATATGAATCTCACCGGAAACGTTTCCAGCATTAACGATGAAGTTCAACTCAACTTCGTCGATGTCTAGGTCATTTTCATCACCAGTGGACTTGTCGGTGTCAGTCCATGAGCCATCAATGAATCCATTAATGGAGATGTTGTCGTTGATTTCCACAGCATGAACTGTGGCAACCAAACCAAAAGCAGCCCATAAGGCTAATAGTTTGTTTTTCATAGTAATCTAGTTTGTTTGTTTGTTTGTTAGGTCTCATCCAATGAATGAAACTAATTATTATCATGAGGATTTTGCTTAAAAAGTCAATCCCACAACCAGCACAAGATAAATTTTTATAAATCAGGTAATTCACCTGATTTGCATGCTCAGTGTTTCAATTACTTTTCGAAGGGAGACTGGAAGGAAACCACCCGGTCTTTGAAGAACTGTACCAATCCAACATTCTCTTTCCCATCCGCATCCAAGTCTCCTGAATAGTGATAGATTTGGTCGATTCTGGGGTCGTTGTTGATCTTCACTTTATGTGGATTGCCCAAAATCCTTCGGACTTCGGCACGAGTGAGGTTCCTCTTGATCAACGCCCATGATGATTTTTTTGCCCAGGGACCCGAATCCTTTGCAGCTTGTGTGGTGATTTCGTTTTTCATCCGTTTGAAAAATGATTCCTTTTCTTTGGTCTCCATTGGGATAGTAAAGCCCGCGGTTGCGGATTTTGCTTCTTTGGCCGATTGGGCAGCTGCCCTGACCTCTTTCCTGACTGCGGTGTTTTCTGATTCCAACTTGGATACCCTCTTTTCCAAACCACTCACCTTATCAAGGATGAGATCCAGTTTTTTGGATAACTCAGCGTTGCTAACTTGGTTCTCAGCAAGCAGGGCAATTGGCAGTAATGATATGAGGGTAATTAATGATTTCATGAAAGGTTTTCTGTATGATTCACTTACAGGGTGCAAGTTGTATCTTGAAATAGGATGAGATTTGCCTTTTTCCCATTTCGAATGGATCTTCAAAAAGCCTGATATTTTCAGACTCCAGAGAAGGCTTTAGTTAAACATTCTTCTAATTGGGCGAATGAGTGCGTACCACAAGGTTTTTAAAGATTGCCGCATGTTGCTCCTTGGGTCGGCCAAGCACCTGCTCGAAGGCTTCNATCAAACCGGCTTGCAAATCGATCAGTCTACGGGCGGAAAATTTCTGAACCAGGGGGAGCAAGCGACCCAAAAACCAGGGGTTTTGGGAAAAGAGATTCAGAGTAGTTTTTTCGGTAGGATCTGCGAAATGACGGGCGTGTTTACGACCCAAGTTTTCCAACTGATCTTTACTCAGTCTTTGGTTTGGAGAAATTTCACCTCCATCCATCAGAACTCGTAACTGAATCAAGAGTCGATTGCGGTTCTGTAAGGTGGCAAGTAAGGGCCTGGCATCTTTCCCGTGAAAGAAATGACGGTCAATCGAATCGGTGGCCCAATCGAGTTTTCCGGAAAAGAAGGCTTCCGAAGCTTCAAAGAAGTCACCTTCTCCAAAATCAGGAACCATTTCGATGATCAATTGCTCGGTGATGGTGCCTCCGTCCGGTCCCAGGAAGGAAGCCAGTTTACGGGTTTCCTCAACTCCGAGTCGGGAATGTGCCCCAATCTTCCCCGCCAAGTATTCCAGTGCACCCGATTCGAAGCTCACACCCAAATCCTTNGCGGTTTCTTGGACCAAGCGGCGAAAGGCCANATCTTCNTTCTCGTTTTTGGCCACATCTTCGTACTTTGANTTTTTCTGCAACCATTTNACAAAGGAATGATTCCGGTGAACCGGGCAAATGGAGAAAATCAACTTGGTTTCACCGAGGTTTTCCAAAAAGGGTTTGAAAGCCTCGAGTGCAGCCTTGGAGCCTTGTGCCGCTCCGGTTTTNGTCTGGTTAATAAAATTGGCTTCATTGATCCAAACGAGTTTTCCACCTCCGAAGAGGGAGAGGGTTTGACCCGCCGACTTTGCTTCCTGCAAAATTCTTTCCACATCATCCACCCGGTCCGCCCGTCCGTCAATAATCTCCCTCGACAGGTCATCCTGAAATTCTTCTGTATGTTGATCAAAGATTTCCTTGGCCCGCTTGCGAACGAGGTAATCATCATCGCCCAGAACGGCAAAAAGCGAATTTTCGGACATGAGAAGCTGCTCGAGTTAACCGCTCCCTTAGAGCTCCAAATGCCCGGAATCTGCGGCAGCGAAAACTTCCTCAATTTTGTATTTCCGAAGCTTCCGACGCATCCAGTCAAGGGCTGCAGTGGCGGCTCGTCTACGGTTGGACGCACGGTCTCCCCGAAGTTGAATCTTTTTGGCCCAGACTCCAAGGGGCGAGGAATAACCCAGGAAAATAGAGCCAACAGGAAGAACTTGGGTGCCTCCGGCAGGGCCGGCAAACCCAGTCACGCTCAATCCGTAATCCGCTCCGAATTTTTCACAAGCACCAGTGGCCATGGCAATGGCGATTTCCTCACTCACCGCACCGTGCTGTTCAAGCATACTTTCGGGGACATCCACCATCTGAACCTTGGCGTCGTTGTGATAGCAAACCGCACCACCGTGAAAAACTTTTGAAATACCTGCCACCTCCGTGAATTGNGAAGAGAGCAACCNGCCAGTNCAGGATTCCGCAACCGCAAGGGTCTTATCCAAAGAGCGNAGTTCTCGGAAAATNACCTCGGCCAAGGTCCGGTCTCCCAGNCATACGAAATCCTCTCCNAAGGCTTCTCTGCAGGCATCCGCAATTGAATGAAGATCCTCTTCCGAAAGAATTTCACCATCCAGGGANCTGAGACGAAGGTCCACCATTCCNGCATGGGCGCAATANCCAACNACNAGTCCNTCCTTNCCTTCNAANANGTGNCNNACTTTNTCNGCCAANGCGGATTCCCCNATCCCTGCCGTTCGAATTTGCAGGTAGCAATCGATTTCCGNAAGAAGGCCTTCNGCCTGTAACCTGGGAATCACCACCTGTTCGAACATGGGATGCATCTCTCGGGCGGGGCCGGGAAGCATGATGAGCATTTTGCCTTCTTTTTGAATCAAAAGTCCAGGGGCGGTNCCATAAGGATTCGCNAACACTTCAGCACCTTTGGGTCGGTAGCANTGNCGCAAGTTGNNNTCCGNCATCGCNCGACCNAGGTTGGAGAATCGTTCGCGAAGGGCATGTTCGATNGATGGATCGAAGACCANTTCCTCATCGAGGATTTCGGCAATGGTTTCCCGGGTCAGGTCATCACTGGTNGGTCCCAAACCCCCAGTGGTGATTACGAGATCCGAGCGTTTCCAGGATTCGGAAAAAAAAGTTTTGATNTCATCNGCNTGATCCCGAACCACGAGGTTGGCGGAGGGTTCGATTCCATGATGGGCAAGTTGAATGCCAAGGTAGGANAGGTGGGCGTTTTCGCGAATGCCCAAAAGCAATTCGTCTCCGAGGGTGATGGTTTCAATGCGAATGGGCAAACTCATGTTGGGCTTCGTTTGAGGCAGTGGTTGAGGATAGTTGTTTGTGTTCTTGCAAAAGCTAAGGTACGCAAGAATCTTGGTATTGCCAATGGAAAATAGGATAAATGACATGCGGAAGGTTGCTCGCGGACTCCCCCAGAAGTCCGGAGTCTATTTGATGAAGGATCGTTTGGGTCATGTTATCTATGTGGGCAAAGCCAAGAATTTGAGAAAGCGGGTGGGGAGTTATTTCCAGGGTTCCCGTAAATTTATTTGGGCTCAACCCAAGATTGGAGCAATGGTGGATATGGTTCGGGAGATTTCCCATGTTGAAACCAAAAATGAGACCGAAGCACTTCTTTTGGAGGGAAAATTGATCAAGGAGTACAAGCCCCGATACAACACGGATTTCACAGACGACAAACAATTTCTCCTGGTGCGGGTGGATTTGCAGAATGATTTACCCAAGTTTCGGCTGTGCCGAAACAAAAAGGAAGATGGGGCCCACTATTATGGGCCNTTTGCCCAGGCNGGCATGCTGCGCTCCACTTTGGCCGAAATGAGAAAAAANTTTGGAATTCTGCTTTCNGACGCCAAGCCCGTAAAATTGGAAGATGGGCGTTANCGTCTGTACGATGATGCCCGTGCTGAAATTTTTGCCGGACACAATCAGACAAGCGTTGAGGAATACCGGGAACGGGTGGAAGAGGCGTGTTCGTTTCTCGAGGGGCGGGCCAAAAGTTGGCTCGCGGAATTGCGTGAGCAAATGATTAAACGNGCAGAAGCCATGGATTTCGAAAAAGCCGCGGAGTTNCGTGACNTGGCAGATGCACTNACCAAAACCATAGGCAGAACCAGACGNTTCACCCGAAACTGGCCCCGTGCCGAGGAAAATGAGCAAACCAATTTGGTCAGGCTGGCCGAGAAACTTCACCTGTCCGGTCCACCCACATCGATTGAATGTTTTGATGTTTCCCATGTATCAGGAACTTTTGTGGTNGCTTCGATGGTTCGTTTTCGTTCGGGAAAGCCCGATAAAAGAGCTTACCGGAGATTTAAGGTTCGGGCATTTGAGGGAAACGATGACTTTCGGGCGATGCAGGAAGTGGTCGGTCGCCGATATTCGCGTTTGCATGAGAACGGTGAAAGTTTCCCTGAACTCGTAGTGGTCGACGGTGGAGCCGGGCAAGTTTCCGCTGCTTTGAAAGCTTTTTTGGTCCTCGATCTTGAACCGCCTCCTCTTATTGGGTTGGCAAAAAGAGAGGAAACGATTGTTTTTCCAGATGAACGCAGAGAATTGAAGCTTGATCCAAGAGATCCTGCCCTGCGCCTTTTGCAAAGAGTGCGGGATGAGGCTCATCGCTTCGCCAACCAATTCAATGCGGATTTGAGAAGCAAAAAAATCAGGGAGTCCATCTTGGACGATTTTCCCGGTTTGGGTAAGGTGCGCCGGGCGGCCTTGCGGGAAAATTTTGGATCGCTAGAGCGGATGCGAAAGGCGTCCGCCGAGGAGCTTGCTGAAGTGGATGGAATCGGACCAAAATTAGCGGCCAAGCTTCACCACTTTCTAGAAACCGGAAAAAGTTCATGAACCGATCTTTTCTCCCGCTGTTGATACTTATCCAAGGATTCGGATCATACGGGTTTGGGGAGGATTGGCCAACTTGGAGAGGAGCACAGGGAGATGGCAGCTGGGAGGCCTCGGTTTCCCGGGTTTTGCCTTCCGCAGGTTTGAGCAAACACTGGAAAGCTGAGCTGGAACCCGGTTACTCGGGAATCACTGTTTCCGAAGGCAGGGTTTTTACTATGGATCGCCCAGCCCACGAAAAGGAAAATGAATCGGAAAGAGTGATCTGCTTGGATGCTATAAGTGGGGACAGGCTATGGGAATATTCCTACCCGGTCCGATACCAGTCCCTCGATTATGGGAAGGGGCCGAGGGCNAGCATCACCATCATCGGAGAGTTGGCNTATGGATTGGGTGCGATGGGGGATGCCTTTTGTCTCGAGGCAAAAACCGGGAAATTGGTTTGGAAGCGAAACCTGGCTGAGGAGGAAAACTGCAAGGCTCCGATTTGGGGCTTTGCGGCAAGCCCTCTTTCGTTGGGTGATGAAATTCTTTATCACATTGGAGCTCAACCCCTTGGTGCGGTTGTTGCCCTCAATCAAAAGACCGGGGTGACCCATTGGAAAGTGGGAAAGGATGGGATGGCAGGCTATGCCTCCCCCTTGATTCTTGCACTCGGTGGTAAAACTCAGTTGGTCTGTTGGGGACCCAATAAGATCATAGGGCTGCCGGTTGGGGGAGGGAAGGAGCTATGGAGCGTTCCCTACGAAGTCAAATATGGGGTTTCGATCGCCCAGCCCCTTTTTCGGGAAAGCATTGTTTTGGTCTGCGGATATTGGAACGGTTCACGGGCGATTCGCCTGAATGCGGAATCAGGAGATGCGGAATTATTGTGGGCGGAGGAAGATGATTTGCGTGGATTGATGGCCCAACCCCTCTACCGAGATGGAGTTTGTTATTTACTCGACCGGAGTCATGGTTTGACTGCATTTGAACTGAAGACGGGACATATTCTTTGGCGCGACCGTCATCAATTGACGGAATCTGGCCGTAATCCTCATTGCAGTTTGGTTTGGACGGATATGCAAAATGGGGATGCCTTGGCCTTGAACGCCGAGGGCGAATTGGTGTTTCTGAACCTCAATCCCAAGGAATACCACGAGTACTGGCGGGAGCAGGTGATCGGAAAAACCTGGGCTCATCCCGCATTTTCAGACAACAGCATTTTCGTGAGGGATGACCGTCAATTAATTCGCTGGGAATTACCCAACTAGAGGCGATCAAGAGTGCCTGTCTTTACTGGACACAAGAGAAGGCTTTACTCAACGACCGCAGCGGATTAGGCAGCTTGATCCCGGCTCAGTTGTACCGGGGTGGAGGTACTTTCCTGTAGAGTTTCGAGGCTTCGTCAAAAATTAGTTCTTCGGGTAATCTTCCAATCCAGGCTTTACCAATAGTTTTGCTGTAATCCGAATAGGATTTTACGATGGTCGCATTGAAATCATATTGCCTTGCAGAATCGAATCGCCAAAGCCCTTCCTTGTATGCGTGAGTGACCACCACTTCTGATTTTACTTTAATGGTGACATCATACTCTTGGGAGAATTCGGTTTCTTCGCGGTATTGAATCTCCGTCCAGTTTAATGGAAAGGTGAAACTTGAGGAGAATTCTTGGGAGGATGCATTGGTTTCGGTCAGGTTATAATCAATATCCTCTATATCCATGAAAAAGAGCTCGTTGGCCTGACGCCAATCCTTGAGAAACAAACCGAGAAAGGCTTCGTATTCTTCGACGGGGGTAGGCATAGCCTCTTCGGAGTCAGTCGGTAGGGAGCGGTTCGAGGGTTCGCACGAGATTAGAAGCAANAGGATCAGGAGATAGGCATATTTCATATCGCAATGATTGTTTGGAGGATGCGGAATTTCAAGCCAAGAAGTAAAGTTCAAGGCCATGATGCTCTACTGACAACCGCAATATCCCTGAATCGAATTCGATAATTGGTACAAGAATAGATTTTGACAATCCAAGGGAATTCCCTGATTCAATAGACACTTAAGTGGCCGTATTTTCGTAAGAAGAGCACATCGTTCGCCAAGACGAGATCCTCGGTTACATCTCGCTCCGTTCCATCCAATATTCTTCATTTATGCGTCTCTATCATTTGCCCAGCGGATCCGTTGTCGAAAAGGAAAATGAATTTTTCAAGCTTGTCGGTGATCCGGCGTGGGACGAATTAGTCAATCGGGATGATCTGCATGCGTTCCTGAAAAATGAGGATATACATGGGGCAAGGGTTGATGCTGAAGAAGTTTTCTCAGAGTGCCTGGCTCCGATTGGGACGCAGGAAGTCTGGGCATCCGGTGTCACTTACTTCTCGAGTCGTTTGGCCCGAATGGAAGAATCCAAAGATGCCGGAGGGGGAGACTTTTACAGCCGGGTCTACGGAGCCGAACGCCCGGAGCTTTTCTTCAAGACCACGCCCGGGCGTGTGGTCGGACCGNGGAAAAGCTTTCGGATACGGCGGGATTCGACATGGGATGTACCCGAACCCGAACTCACTCTGTTTGCCACAACGTCGGGCAAAATCGTCGGCTATTCAGTAGGTAATGATGTTTCCTCCCGGAGCATCGAGGGCGAGAACCCCCTTTATCTTCCGCAAGCCAAGACCTTTGATGATTGTGCGTGCTTAGGACCCTGCCTTTACATTCCCGAGCATCCCTTGGAAGCAAGCACGGAGATTAGGATGAGCGTCGAGCGGGGGCAGAATGAAGTGTTTTCCGGTTCGACCACCTTATCCGAAATGAAGCGTGAACCTGAGGAATTGATTGGATATCTCTATCGAGAGCTGAGCTTCCCGGTTGGTGTTTTTCTGATGACGGGGACCGGCATCGTTCCCAGCCCAGACTTTACTTTGCAAGTTGACGACTGGGTCAAGATCACAATTGATGGGATAGGCGAACTTGCCAACCAAGTCGCCATTAAATGCGATTGAACGAAGAGTACACTTTATGGCCAATATCGAAACTTCACTTTTAGGGTTTGAGAGAGGGGAACAGAAAGATCTTCTTTTTCGAGCCCAAGACTCCCTCTCGGGAGATCAATTGGAAACGGATTACGCCCACGCATCCGAAGAGGAAATTGCCCGGGCCTGCGAGCTTGCGAGCAAGGCAAGTTTGTCCATGGCATCGCTCAGTGGGCGCGATAAGGCACACTTCTTACGCAACCTCGCCGATCGCTTGGATTCTCTGGTTGAGGAACTCGTTGCAATCATGCCTCGGGAAACGGGCTTGCCTGAGCCCAGGGTTCGGGCTGAGACGGGAAGGACGAGCGGTCAACTTCGTATGTTTGCCACTCTTCTTGAGAAAGGAAATTGGGTGGATGCTCGGATCGATCGGGCCCAGCCTGACCGTCAGCCTCTACCCAAGCCTGATTTACGGGCAATGCTCAGACCGGTTGGACCGGTAGCTGTTTTTTGTGCGAGCAACTTCCCCCTTGCTTTTTCTGTTGCCGGGGGAGACTCGGCTTCCGCTTGGGCGGCGGGTTGCCCGGTGATCGTTAAAGCTCACCATGCCCATCCGGGAACCGCTTTGTTGGTGGGGCTTGCAGTGAGGGAGTCAATTCGCGCATGCAACCTGCCTGAGGGAGCCTTTTCCTTGCTCTACGGAAGTGGAAGCACTGTGGGTCGGACATTGGTGACTCACCCGGTCATTCGAGCCGTTGGGTTTACCGGTTCAAGAAGCGGAGGGCGAGCCTTGTTTGATTTGGCCAATTCCCGCCCCGAACCGATTCCGGTTTTCGCTGAGATGAGTAGTGTGAACCCGATCTTCGTTTTACCCGGTATGGCCCAAAATCAACTCGACGAATTTGTCACTGGGTTGTCCGCCTCGGCGGCTCTGGGTGTCGGTCAATTTTGCACCAATCCAGGAATTGTTTTTCATCCGGGTGGAGATTTTGGTTCCCGATTGATCGATCGGTATCGAGAGAAGATGCAACAGATCGGAAATGGGCCCATGCTCCATGAAGGAATTCGAGAGTCTTATGACAAGGGTTTAGACCGTTTGTCGGCATCCGAAGGTGTGGAAGTGGTTCTCCGTTCCGCGGATGGTGCAGGCTGTATGGCCGGGCCTTGTATCCTGAAGACGAACCTGGAGGATTTTTTGAAAAACTCAACCATGCATGAAGAGGTATTCGGTCCCTCTACGCTTTTGGTTTCTTATGAGAATTCAAGTGATTTGATCAAGGTTGCAGATGCCTTAGAGGGTCAGTTGACCGCATCTCTGTTTGGCTCTGTTGACGATTTGGATACCCATGCCACTTTATTGGAACGGCTGGAAACCCTGGCCGGGCGTTTAATCTTCAATCAGTTTCCCACGGGGGTTGAGGTTTGTGGGGCAGTGGTGCACGGCGGACCTTTCCCAGCTACAACCGATGGTCGTTCGACTTCAGTAGGAGAAGGTGCGATTCTGAGGTTTGCTCGCCCCGTCTGTTACCAAGGTTTTCCCGATGATCTTTTGCCGGATGAATTGAAGGAAGCCAACCCATTGGCCCTATCCAGAAGTGAGAGTTAGTATTTGGTTTTTACTGTTTTTTGGGGTCTCATCGCTTACCGCGGTGCAGGAATCCTTTCTTCGGGAGGGGTTGGTCCGCGGTATCCTCAATGCTAAGGGGGAAGCATGGGTAGAGGTGAAGAATGACAATGGATACCTGCACCGGTACTTGGCTCCTTGGCACGGAGATGGTCCGAGCAAGGGAGGCGGTTTTGATCCTGCAACCTTGGCACGCATCAAACAGTTGGTGGTAGGGAACCGGGTGAATGTAACCTGGTTTTTGGACGGTCATCTTCGTCTTATTTCGGTTGAGCATGAAATGCCTGAGGAGCAGGGAGGGATCTTCGAAGGTTATGTTCTCGAAGTCGGTGATCGATGGATTGATGCTCAAAATAAGGATGAGGGCAAACCACGGCGTTTCTATTTAAAATGGAATGGTGGATATCCTGAAAATGGAGGTGGGTATGACCTTGAGGTTTTAGAGGAATTGAAGAATCACGAACCCACCAATCCGATTCGTTTTCATTGGAGTTTTGATCTCAGGCCGAGAATAGATCGAGTCCTTACTTTTGAGGAAGTCGAAAGGCGGGCTTTTTACGATCTGGACGAAGTTCCGCCATGGCTCGCTTTGCCAACCCCTTTTGAAATCGAAAAACCACCCAAACGGGATGTGCTTAATCCCTTTGATGCGGTGACCGCTCCCCCAGGCGGAAATCCTTTCGATTCCGTACCTTCGAAAAACGCCAATCCCTTTGATTCAGTTCCTACTGCTAATCCTTTTGAGCAGGCGGACAAAAAGGCTTCTCCGGTTAACCCGTTTGATGCCACTTCCAAAGAAAAGCCGCAACCCCCCGCTAACCCCTTTGATGCGGTCGGTGAAAAAAAGGCAGCCAACCCATTTGAGAATTTGCCTTTGCCCAACAATCCTTTTGATTCAACTGAGAAGTAGGAGAGAAGGGTAGGCTACCGTAGAATTTCAAACTCTGAAAAACGGTTGTTTCCACGAAGGTTCAGAGTGGATCCATTTTTGAGTAACCATGCCGCATCTGAAGAGAACCCAGCTTTCCATTCTCTCTGAATTTTGGTTCTTTTGGCGAAAATCCGTTCTTCCAAAGCGATCACCTTGCTGGTGGCGCTGCTGCTCCAAAGCACATCAATAATCACTCCCTGGTCGTTCAAGCCTACGATTTCCACGGCTCCGCCACGCTTTTCGTAAATGGGCAAGTTAGGATCATTACTCAAATCTAGGGCAAGAAGAACTTTTTCTGCGGCTGGGCGAACGGTTTGGCTGTAGATTTCGTAGTTGGCCTCAAAAGTTTCAGGGAGGAGAAAACCGTCCATATTCCGTATGCCCAATTTTACGATGTGAGAAGACCAAATGGGGACAATCTCATTGCCCCGATCATCTACCGTGAACACCTTGGCCGGTAAATGGTCAGGATTTCGATAGCCTGGTATGGCATTGATTTCTTTGGCGGCTTCATCAATCGCTCTGGATAAGCCGTCTGGGGTCGGGGGGTGAATCGTTTCCAACCGAACCTTGTCCGGGAGTTCCACAGCGAGTCCGAAGGTTCGGGGGAAGTACCGCAATTGTTTCTCTTGGAGTTTACCGTTTTCATCGAAAGAACCTTCTTCACGAATCAAGTCGGCCAGACTAAGCTTTTTGCCTCCTGGGTGAAAATAAGCTTTGTAGGGGCCGTTGGGGTTTCCGTTCAGAAAGGCAACTTTCATACGGAGATGGTTTGTTACCTCAAGTTCACCAGGATTCAGGCCCTCTTCCTTGAGCTTTTCTGAGTAGCGGTATACATCGCTGTTGGAAGCAGGGTAATAGAGAGTAAAGTTCCCATCGAGTTCTCCATTTTTGTAGTTTTTTTCGTACACCAATTCACCGGTTCGGCCATAAGCTGTAAAGAGGCCGTGTCGTTTTCCTTCTTTGAAAAAACCTGTCAAAAGTTTCAGTTCGTTGTTTTGCCAAAAAGTGAAAGGTCCGTCTTTTTTTCCCTTTCGGAAACTAATTTTAAAGTGTGGCTTGCCGTTTGTGTGCTTGTCTGACACAAAAGCCTGCCTTTCTGATCCATAGGGTTCGTCCGCTCCTAATTCGAAAAGGATTTGTGCCCCGTTTTCATCTCTGCGGTATTCGACATCATCCGGTTTAAGCGTCTTTTCGGAACAGGACCCGAAAACCAGGGTCAGCCCACCTATCAGGAGGCAGATTTTAGAAAATTTCCTTTTACGAAGTTTGTTCATATGAACCAACCACTAGCATAAGAACCGTTCCCCTGAATCCGCAAATGGAAAATTTATTGGTTTCTCGAACGTACCTGCTCGGCAATTTCCAGAATGTCGTCCGAAGGCAAGGTCACCACGCCCGACGGTCTGCCCCGGTCCATCTTATAAACGACTACACCCAACCATTCTCCGAAACGAGAAAAGATAGGAGTTCCCAGGCCGATATTCTCAATCACAAAGTATTTCCTTGGTTTTTCGATCACTGCATTCACCCACCCGCGACGAAGGGTTGATTGGCGGTACAAGTTGCGGCCGAGTTTACTGACCGAGACCACTTCATCCAGGACCTGGAGCGAGTTTTTTGTTGTTTTTTTGGTTGTAGGCACGGGGGAGAAATTGATGCCATCCTGTATTTCAATCGAATCCGCAATCGGTAGAACAAAGGCCAAATCCAAGTCGATGTCCTTCAGCAGTAACTTAGCTGGGACTTCAGTGCCATCTTTCATGAGAATGAGGACTTCGGTGTATTTGACTTGCACGGATGCTCCGGGGTTGCGGAGGCGGGAAAGGATGTTGGAAGTCGGGTCCACTGTATTGAGGGATAGGACGGTGAGCCCGTCCTTGGAAATAACCGTGCCCAGCGCTTCCAGTTTTTGTTCTTGGGCAGGCATACTTCTTCCGCCTGTGCTGACTTCGACTCGAACCGTAACCGATACCCAGGTCACGCATTCGGCATGCTTTTCAATCAGGGAACGCCATGTCTGTTCAGGTTCTTTGCCCGATAAAGAAAATCCAGTTGAAACCAATGCCCAAAGTAAGAAAGGCAAAGCATGGATTCGGGTGTAAGAGAAAAGTAGGTCTTTATTCATTGTCCCAATCGGGTTCGAGTTCCAGGAATAAGGTGTGAATGCCTCGACGGACGAAAAAAACGATTTGTTTGGGTTTTTCCCGGGTAATGTCATTCATTTGTTTTTCGAATTCATTGACCCGATTGATGGCGATTCCTTCGATTTCAAGAAGGAGGTCACCTTGCATGAGTCCGGCAAGGGCGGCCCAACCAGCAGATTCGACATTATCCACCAAAAGACCAGACTGCTCCTTTTCCAACCGAGCCAAAACGCGGTCGCTGAAGGAAAGTTCCCGAACCGTGAATTCAAAAGTTTCTTCTTCGTATTTCGGTAGTTCATTGGCCGGAGGAGGTCGTTTGTCCAGAGTGACGTTTAAGTCGAGAGGGGAACCGGATCGGAATCCAGTTAACCGGATTGTCGCATCAGTTTTGTATTCCTTAACCATATTGCCAAATACTTCAATATCCTCCGTTCGGTACGCCATGATGATTTGGCCATCTATACGAAAAAGAAGATCACCCGCTTGCAAACCGGCTTTCTCAGCAGGGGTTTCAGGAAACACTTGAATGATTCTAATCCCTTTGGTGGTTCGGGGCAATTCCAGGGCCTGGGAGAGATCTTTGGTTAGGACTTGGGTGGATATGCCCAGCCAAGGTTTCCAGGCCTGGAGGGGTTGGTTTTCCTCTGCTTCCGGTCCAATGCTCACCACGGTAAGCAGGTGTGCCAAATCTCTTTCCAAGGTAATGAGCGTTGGGATTGGTTCGCTCTTTCCTCTGGTGATTTCATGGGTAACTCGGAGCAAATCTTTAACCGACCGAATTCTGCGGTTTCCGACTTTTACGATCACATCACCCGGGTAGAGCCTTGGTTTTGCGCTTGCGGAGGGACCGCCCCGATTTACCGAATGAACCTGAGCCCCTTCTTTGTCAGATCTTCGGGCTTCCAACGAAGACATGAGAGTAAAGTCACGAACTGTAAGCCCCCAGGTCTTCAGCTCTTTTTCTTTGGCAAATGCGGGTTCTCTGGGAGCGCTTGTTGTTGACCAAACCATTTTCTTGCCATCCCGTATCCCGACCACCTTGAAGCTTTTACCCGGAATCATTCCATACGCCAATTGATTGAAGGGTGGAAGGTCTTCGGGAATGCTTGCGTGCACGGGTTGCCCGTCATATCGGGTGATAATGTCTCCGGGAGCAAACCCAGCCCGGGCTGCCGGAGAATCTTCGATCACCCCTCCAACCAGAATTCCCCTGCGTTTCGAGTCTAGCATAGGTTGGCACTCCAGTCCGGTCCAACAGCGGGAAATGTATCCGCTCTCTTCCAACTCAATCGCTACGGATTGAGCTAAATTTGCGGGAATCGCTCCACCCAGGCTACCAATGCCGACTTCATTAATGCCAATGATCTCTCCTCTCTCATTGACCAGGGGTCCCCCGCTGTTGCCGGGGAAAATAACCGCGTCATGACCAAGCCAGCGAACCAGTTCCCCGACGCTTTCTCCATCTAGGCGAAAGGAGCCCAAGTTGGGTGACATCATTGCCACATTTGAAATAATTCCCCGGGTAACGGATTGCGACAACCCTGCTGGGCTTCCCATGGCAAAGCAGATATCTCCAACACGAACTTGGTCGGAGTTCCCAAATTTGGCAACAGTCAGAGGCAAGGCCTTGGGGGAACGTTCTCCGATTCGCAAACGCAATAGGGCCAGATCGGTCATCGGGTCGGCACCAAGCAGATCGGCCATGACCTCTTCCCCGTCGTGAAGTCTGCAGTTGATTCGTGTGGCTTTGCCAGCGACATGATGGTTGGTCACCACCAAACCGGATTCATCAATAATGACACCGCTTCCGGTCGCTCGAGACTTCATCATCCGACCACCCGAACCTTTTTCGGATACGACTGCGATCCGAACGATTGCGGGATAAACCGAATGGACCGGGGAAGTCAGCGATAAGGAAGAATCGGACTTTTGATTTTTACCGTATGCGAGAACCGCACTGGACAAGATGAAAAAGAGAATAGGAAATTTGTTCATAGGATGCTAAGCGTTGTCGGACAAGAGTTTCGTTTGACTCCAACATCGGCAAAGGACATTTTTACACCTACCTTTTGGACAATCCGGATGGCAAGCAAACAAAAGAAAAAGGCAAATGAATGATAATTTGAAATCCTCTTCGACTTTGAGCGATCGGCAACGCAGGTTTCTTGCTTTCGTTCTTTGTTTTGGTGGAGCTCTCGCTCTTGGTTGTCTTTTTGCCGTTTTGGTCCTTATTCTCAACAAAACCTTTGATTTATTTGCCGGAGTGATTTGGTCGCTTGCGGTCTCCGGAATGCTCGCCATTCTCCTTCGCCCGATCGTTACCTTTTTCGAGGATAAATTGAACCTTGGTCGGATGTCTTCCATTCTTTTGCTTTATCTCTTGGTGATTGGCTCCTCCGGTTCGGCTATTTGGTTTCTTGGGGGTGAAGTGATTTCTCAAACCCGTGAATTCATTGGTAGTGCGGCGGATTGGCCGGCAAAACTCGAGGCGAAGGCAAAGAAATCTTTGCCTCCCGAAACCTGGGAGGCTTTTTCCGAACAAGCGGAGGTTTTTAAGGAATACTGGAAGGATTTGCTGGGGCCCAAGGATCCTGCACTGGTCCTGCAACTCGAACCGAAGCACCAAATGATCTATGACTCCTTGGGCATTGATGAAAGAGAGACTTTCCGGGCTCTTGATTCCGAGGAAAGAATGGATTTCCTTGAACTTGCTGAGGTTGCCCAAAGAAAAGCCTATTTGGGCCGCAAGAATCTGGAGATGAGAAACCAGGCGATGGAAGTTATGGAAAAACAGGGTGGCCAAATTGCTGAAAAATCAGCGGAAGTTCTCAAAAGCGCCTGGTCTGGACTGCTTGGTCTTTTCGCGAAGATCACATACTTGGCGGTGATTCCTATTTATTTGTTCTATTTTCTGAGTTCCAACCGGAATTTTTTCGATGATCTGGATCAGGAGCTTTCCTTTTTGTCCGATTCCCTTCGGCAGGATTTGGTGTTTCTAATTCGTGAATTCGTCGGCATTCTAGTCGCTTTCTTTCGCGGACAGCTTCTGATTGGAATGCTCATGGGAGTGGGCTATGCTATTGGCTTCAGCTTGAGTGGATTGAAGTTCGGTATTACCCTGGGTCTGCTCTTTGGATTACTGAATGTGGTTCCTTACCTCGGGTCAATCGTAGGCATTGTCACCACGCTTTTGGTCGCGTATTTGCAACCGGCAGGTATTGCCGAAACCGGTCAGTGGAGCATCCTTGTGGGATGCGGTTTATCCTTTGCCCTGGTGCAGTTGATCGAAAGCTACTACCTTACCCCCAAGATTATGGGCCAACAAACGGGTTTGCATCCAGTTGTGGTGATGGTTTCGATTTTCTTTTGGGGAACGGCATTGGGCGGAATTCTTGGAATGATCTTCGGGATTCCACTTACTGCATTCTTCATCATTGCCTGGCGATTACTTTGCAGGAAATATTTCAATCGGACCACTTGTTGAAGGACCTTGGTTAAGAATTATCCATTCTGATATTGCCCATGGATTTTTTAAATCTCTACTTAGCCTTGGCTCCAGCCCTTGCCTTGGCCTTGTATATCTACTGGAAGGATAAGCACGAAAAAGAGCCGATTGGAGTCTTGGTGGTTTGCTTTGTATTGGGATCATTATGTTGCTTGCCAGCTGGGTTCTTCAATGCAATTGGAGCCGAGATTCTTGGTTTTGATTTCGATGGAGAAAATGGACTAGCGGTTTCTTTCTTCATGGCATTTTTCGTGGTAGGATTTGGCGAAGAGCTCTGTAAATATGTTGTTCTTGTCTTGTATGCCCTGCGGAAACCCAGCTTCAATGAGCCTTTTGACGGGATTGTCTATGCGGTGATGATCAGTCTTGGTTTTGCCGCTTTAGAGAATGTGTTTTATGTCAGCGATGGAGGGGTGGGTGTTGCTTTCGCAAGGATGTTCACCGCTGTACCGATGCATGCGGCTTTTGCAGTTCTGATGGGCTATCAGGTGGGATTGGCAAAATTCATGAACCAGTCCATTCGAACGAATGTATCCTTAAAAGGATTGTTTCTGGCGGTCTTTTTTCACGGAGCCTATGATTTTGTTTTGTTTCAGGATTCCTCAGCCTTGCTTACTCTTTTGGTCTTCCCGATCATGATTTGGGCCTTCGTTCTAAGTCGAAAAGCGATGCGTTTGCACTCGAAAAACTCTCCTTTTAGTAAATAGATAAAACTTGAGCGGGGTGAACGTGCGCAAGATTACCTTGTAAGGGAGGAAATGATTTCCGAAGAATGATAGGTGCTTTTTTGAGATGAGTAACAAAGATAAGGATTTCGTACATTTGCATGTTCATTCGGACTTTAGTTTGTTGGACGGGTGTTGTCGCATGGATCGACTGATGGAACGAGCGGTGGAGTTGGGTATGTCTGCCATGGCTCTGACTGATCACGGAAATCTCTTTGGAACCGTTTCCTTTGTAAAGCAAGCTGAGAAACATGGAATTAAGCCAATCATCGGTTGTGAGGGCTACTTAGTCACCGACCACAAAAATGACGAAAAACCAGGGAGGGAAAATCACAAATCCTACCACCTCGGGCTGCTGGCCAAGAATTTCGAAGGGTATCAGAATCTTTCCAAGGTTGTTTCCGACGCTCATGTCGACGGCTTCTATTACCGCCCGAGGACTGATCTTGAGACCTTGGCCGAGCATGCTAAGGGATTGATTGGTTTCACCGGATGCATGCAGGGTTGGATTCCTCAAATGATCTTGCACGGCAAGGATGGTGAAGCGGAAAAAGCGATGGGGCAAATGATCGATATCTTCGGGAAGGAAAATTATTTCGTGGAATTACATAACCATGGAATTGAGGAACAGGTCAAACTGGTGCCTGAGCTTCTTAAGCTTGCCAAGAAGTTTGGGGTGAAGGTTGTCGCATCCAATGACGTCCATTATGTCAAAGGAGAGGACTGGGCTCCACACGATGCTCTGCTTTGTATTCAGACCGGTTCTAAAATCGATGACGTCAATCGGATGCGTTACGAGGCCCGTGAATTTTACCTGAAATCCAGAGAGGAGATGGAGGTCCTTTTTAAGGAAGCCCCTGAAGCGATTACCAATACTTTCGGGGTCGCTGAGATGTGCGAAGTGAAGCTTCCCTTTGGGGAGAACAATTATCCGGTGTTCACCTTGCCTCCCGAAATTTCAAGCGATGTCAAAGACAACACGGACTATCTCAAAACTCAATGCATCGAAGGAATGCTGCAGCGCTACCAAGTCGATTACCTTCGTCCCGATCAGCGAACCGAAGATACGGATGAGCGTGTCATTGAGTTAAGCGAGCGGGTTGAATATGAATTGGGAATCATTGGTAAGACCGGTTTCAACGATTACTTCCTAATTGTAGCCGATTTTATGAGATGGGCTCGTGACGAGGGTATTCCAGTGGGCCCCGGAAGAGGCTCCGGGGCAGGTTGCCTGGTTGCCTACCTCTTGGGAATTACCGATATTGACCCCCTTCGCTTCGGTTTGCTTTTTGAGCGTTTTCTTAATCCAGAACGAGTTTCTCCACCTGATTTTGATATTGATTTTTGCATGCGCAGAAGAGGCGAGGTCATAGAGTATGTTAGAGAAAAGTACGGCAGGGATTGCGTGGCCAATATCATAACCTTTGGAACCTTTGGAGCGAAGATGGTTATGCGGGATGTGGCCCGGGTACGGGATTTGCCCTATGCAGAAGCCGATAAGTTGGCCAAGATGGTTCCGGATGACTTGAATATTTCCTTGGATGACGCACTTGCAAAGAGTCCCGAATTCAACGCCGAATATCAAAACAATCCGATCGCCAAACAGATTGTAGACACCGGCAAAGTGATTGAGGGGATGGTGAGAAATGTCGGAACTCATGCGGCGGGAGTTATTATTGCTGATCGTCCACTGAAGGAATTAGTTCCCCTTACCACGCAAGACGGAGTTTTGACTACGCAGTATCCTAAGGACCCGGTTGAGGACCTTGGTTTATTGAAGATGGATTTTCTCGGGCTCAAAACCTTGACCGTGATTGCGGAAGCGGAAAGTCATATTCGAAAAAAGGTGGGTTTGGAGGAATTCCGGGTCACGGATGCTCCACTGGAAGATGAACGGACTTTTGATCTTCTCAATGAAGCCCGCACCATTGGCGTTTTTCAATTGGAATCCGATGGTATGCGCCGCTTGTGCAGGCAGATGACGATTTCCAATATCGATGAGATTATTGCTCTGATTGCCCTCTATCGGCCCGGTCCCATGGATTGGATCCCGGATTACATCAAAGGAAAGGAAGACCCTTCCACCATTCAATTTCCTCATCCTCTGCTCGAAGATGTTTGTTCGGAAACCTATGGCGTTATGGTTTATCAGGAGCAAGTCATGGAGGCCGCTCGCCGAGTTGCAGGTTACACCTTGGGGGGGGCGGATATTTTACGCCGGGCCATGGGAAAAAAGAAACCGGAGGAGATGGCCAAGCAGCGTGAGATTTTTGTCAAAGGTGCCAAGGAAACCAATGACATTGCTCAAAAGAAAGCAAATGACATTTTTAATATTTTGGAGAAATTCGCGGGCTATGGTTTCAATAAGTCCCACTCCGCTGCCTATGGCATAATCAGCTACCAAACTGCTTATCTCAAAGCCAACCACCCGGTTGATTTTATGGCCGGGGTGCTCGCTTGTGACCTTGGGAATTCCGATAAGCTTTCTCATTTTATCGGTGAATGCACCGAGATGGGGATTCTTGTCCTCGGTCCGGATGTCAATGAATCGGGCGAAACTTTCACCCCTATGGAAGGAAGCGGGGACAGTCTGGGTTCGATTCGCTTTGGGCTTTCGGCAGTCAAGGGAGTCGGAGATGTCGCGGGCAGGATCATTGTTGAGGAACGCCAGAGGGATGGAGCGTTCACTAGCTTTACCGACCTGGTGGAAAGAGTGGACGGGAAAGCGGTTAATAAGCGGGTGTTGGAATGCTTGATCAAGTCGGGAGGCTTCGATGCGCTGGAGGGAAACCGGGCCGCTTTGCTAGCCGATCTGGATCGGGCCATGGGAGAGGCTCAGTTACGAAGAAAGGACCGGGAAGCCGGACAGGTTAATTTGTTCGACCTGATGGGAGGCGAACCAGATTCTGAAGACCAGTCGGGCTCTGCAAATGATTTTTCCTCCAACCCGAAGCTCCCGGAGGTTCCTGAGATGGATGAACTCGAGAAACTCAAACTCGAAAAGGAGTTGCTGGGATTCTTTCTTTCGGGGCATCCCGTGGACAGTTTGTCTGGATTGGGACCTCTCTTAGATACCATTGATGCGGATCAATTAGATAATCTTGAAGGCAGACGTTCCTTCCGCTTGTGTGGAGTCCTTGCTGATTTGGAACGCCGATACACCAAAAAGGATGCAAAGCCCTGGGCTCGCTTTACTTTGATGAGCAAAGCGAAGGATTTTTCCCTGCCCATGTTCACCGAGGCCTACGAACAGTACGGAGGTAAATTGGAGGAGGGGGCTATGGTGGTCATCGAAGGAGAGGCTTCGCATCGGGATGGGGAAACTCGAATGAGTGTGAAAAGTGTGCTTCCCGTAGATCAAGCTTTGGTGAAACTGGTTGATGAAGTCACCTGGTTATTGGATCCAGATGATGAGGAAGCCGAATCGTTTGCCCGTGATATCTTCAAGCTGAGTGACCAAGGGATTGGGAACACTCTGATTCGCCTTGGATTTGCTCGTGAGGGTGAGGAGGATGGACTGGTGGTGGAAACCGATGCCCGTTTTAAGGTGCGTATGACTTCACAGACTTTTAGGGAATGGAGAGAAAGAAAATCGGTTCGTGGGGCTCGGGTTAAATTGCTTGAACCCGAACCTCCGGAGGAAAGAAAGTATGGTCGGCGTTAGTTCGAGCAAACTCTCTTCAAAAGTTGCTTCTTCCGCCTTGACCCAAAGTCCAAAGATGTTAGTTTCGAATCTTTTATGACGATCGAAATCAAATTACGTAAGGGTGAACCTATTGACCGTGGTATCCGCCGCNTGAAAAAGCGTTTGGATCGCGAAGGAGTGATTCGCGATGTGCGTGCTAAACGCTACTTCGAAAAACCCTCCGACAAGAAGCGCGAGGCTCGCAAGGTTGCTGCCTTTACTCAAATGCTTCGCACTCGATACGAGAAAATGTAATTTTTCTCCCTCNGCGGAGGAATTTTTCTCGTCAGGTCGTGCCTCACGGCCTAACCTTTGCTAGGTTATGTCACAGCTTACCAAACGCAGTACTCTAAGCCTACGCAGAGAATGGCGTTTGTTCGATCAGGAAAGGGCTACCCAAAGGCTTTTCCTTAAGTTGTGTGATCGAATGATTGATGTGGGTGAATTTCTACTCGCCCACGATGTTGCCCGTGCAGGTCTTCGCAAGCACAAGGCGGACAAGATTCTTAGTCAGAGAGCCGCACATGCCCTTTGCAAGGCGGGTTCTCCGAAGCTGGCATCCAATCTCCTTGAGGAATTGGTTGCAAGCGGAGGTCGGGATGTGGAAACGCAAAGTCTTTTGGCGAGTTGCTACAAGGACTTATGCGAATACTCCACGAGCGAGGAGAGTAAGTTCAGGTATGCGGACCTAGCCATTGCCCGGTATGAGGACGCCTACAATGCTCAGCTTCAAAAAAGTTCCGGCAAGTTGGAGGATTTGGAGAAACAGTACTACCCATGTATCAATGTCGCATTCATGCATTATGTTTTTCATGATGAGAAAAAGGCTCATGAATATGCCAAAGCCGCCCGCGAAATTTGTCGAAAAATCAGAGTAAAAGGTGGAGAGTCCTATTGGATACAGGCAACCGAGGCCGAAGCGTCTTTGATCCTCGGGCAAGTTGGCCCCGCATTGGAAGCCTATGCCCAAGCCGTTAGCATGGAGGATGCCAAACCCTCTTATGTAGCGAGCACCCGCAAGCAAGCCTTACAGATTGCCTCCCTANTTGAAGACAAGGAGGTGAAGGGGGAAGTGGAAAAGGCGTTCCCTCTCATGGGAATCGTNGCCTGTTCCGGGCATGTCATCGATAATCCCGGACGAGATCGCAGGTTTCCACCCGAAGCCGAGATGGTGGCCAAAGAAAAAATCGAACAAGCTTTGGATAAGTTAGGGGCAACCTGCGGATTCAGTTCGGCTGCCTGTGGTACGGATATTCTCTTTTTGGAAACGATGGCTGAACGAGGCGGGGAAACTCATGTTTTTCTTCCTTTTGCGAAGGAAGAATTTATTGAGACCAGCGTTCGAAGAGCGGGGGGTAATTGGGTTTCACGATTTGAAAGCGTACTCGATCATGCGACTTCCGTGCACTACGTCACCAACGAGGGCTATTATGGGGATGACTCCCTCTTTTCTCTCTGTAACCAAGTGATGCTGGGATTTGCCGCAATGCGGGGGAGAGGCTTGGATGAGGATCCCAACTTATTGGTGATNTGGGATGGTAAGCCCGGTTCAACCGGNGGAACTGGAGAATTGGTGGAGGCTTGGCGCGGAGAGTTCAATGAACCTGAGGTCATTGATCCCAGGGAAATCCTTCCTTCGCTTTCGGATTCCGAACCGGTACCCGTTTACTCTGGCGAAACTCGTCCTGCCTTCCTTTCGGAATCGGGCGAATCCGAGTCTTCGATTCGTTCGATTAAGACCATGCTTTTTGCCGACGTGCAGGCATTCAGTCAAGTAATGGAGGAAAAGACCGCTGAATTTGTAGAGATCTTTCATGGTGGAATTGCCAAAATGNTAGAGCGTTTGCCNAGGGAACCTGCTTTCGTGAATACNTGGGGGGATAGTTTCTTTGTGGTTTTTGACGAGTTGGAGGATGCCTTGAAGTTGGCTTTGGAAATCAGGGATTACTTCAATTACGGAGAATGGGGGGACCTTCTTTCGGAAGGNGTGATGGAAGTTCGGATATCGATGCATGCAGGGCCGGTTTACGAGGAATTTGACCCTATTCTCAAAAAAAGAAATTTCTTCGGGCGGCATGTCAACCAAGCCGCCCGTATCGAGCCCATTGTTTTGCCGGGCTCGGTCTTCGTTTCGGAAACTGTGGCCGCGTTGATTTCCTTTGGCTATGATGACTACGATTTTGAATATGCCGGTAATCTGGAATTGGCAAAGGATTTTGGATCCTATCCGATTTACATGCTTCAGCGTCGGGGNTATTCCGGGGAAAAGTCCGACTGACTCATGGGGTAGCTAAATGATTTCCTCCAAAGACGTTCCGGAACCCTTTGAATCCTATTCGGGAGACGGACCCTACATTTTCGTGAGCTACGCGCACGCNGACAAGGTGACAGTTTACGAATCGATCCGGTACTTTAGGGATGCTGGAGTGAATNTNTGGTATGACGAAGGCATTCCTCCGGCGGGGGAGTGGGTGGAGGAAATTGCTCACGCCATTAAGCGGTCGGTGCTTTTCGTGGTTTTCGTATCCCCCCGGTCAGTGGACTCACGGTTCGTACGTAGTGAAGTCGGCTACGCTCTCAGTGAAAACAAGGAAATTCTAACCATCTTTCTCGAAGATACCACTTTGCCCGCGGGCTTGTCTCTTTGCCTNCAGCAATTTCANTCCATCCTCGTATCCGAAAATGATTGGTGTGAACGGGCCAGTTCGACCATGCTGGCCAAGCAGGACGAACCAAGTCCCCTCAAAGAACAAGACAGTGCCGAAGAGGAAGACGAGCTTTTTGATTACGGGGCCCAATTATGGAAATCCTGGGAAAGGGCCATGCAGTCGCAATCCAGGAGATATGGGGCTTCCCCCTTAGCTAAAGAACCGGAATCTATTCCTAAGAAAAGAGAGTCGGTTCCGCCCTTTATCGGAAAGGCTGAAGATTCCAGTGATTTAGGCCAATTGCCGATTTCCGCAAGGTTGGAAATGGAATCTTACCCCAAAGGAAGAACCCGCCACCCCTGGGCCGTCAATGTTGCGGTTGCCGAGGAAGAAAGGGGTTCCGATGTGGAACAAAAGCATGTCCATACGGATTATTATGCCGGCAAGTTTTCCTGGATTCCTGCCGGAGAGATTTCTATTTGGGTTCCTTATGCGGAGGAACAACGAGTGGTTCAGGTGCGTCACGGGTTTTGGCTTGGTCAACTTCTTGTCACCCAAGAGGTGTACGAGAAGGTTATGGGGACGAACCCAAGCTTTACGGATGGTAGCTTGGAAAACCGAGAGGACCATTTGCCGGTGAATAACATCTCCTGGCTGGATGCGGTTTCATTTTGCAAGGCACTCACCATTATGGCCCGTAACCATGGAACTTTACCCAAGCACCACGAATTTCGTTTGCCCAGTGAAGTCGAATGGGAATATGCCTGCCGAGCGGGGACTTCCACCGCCTATTATTTTGGTGATGAGCCGAGTGAACTCCATAATCACGGATGGTTTCGGGGGAACAGTCGAAAGCGGATTCATCCGGTTGGATTGAAAAGTCCAAATCCCTGGAAATTGTTCGATATGTATGGAAATGTTCGAGAATGGGTGGGGAATTCTTTTGTGAATACGCTTTTGGATGACAGTGAGCAGGATGAATTTCGAATCAGTCGNGGCGGTGGATACATGAAATCGGCTGCGGATTGCAAATCTTCGTCCCGCTCNACCAACTCTCTCTATCATCGATTTCGGAACCTTGGGTTTCGGGTCGCTCTCGGTCAGATTCCCAACTCCTGAGCAGTAAGCCCGAATTTTTTCGGGTTTTCTGTTGTCTTACCTACGATTTTTCAGCATTTTCTGTCCTTTTCCATGAGTGCAAATCCCCCCAATCCCCAACCTGTCGAAACACCCCTTGATGGAAGTGACCAAGTCGCTGTCCGCCAAGACAAACTGGACCGGATGAGAGAAGCCGGCTTTGANCCTTTTCGGGCAAATTGGGATCAGACCCATGTTTCCTCTGAAGCGTTGGCNCTTTTGCCGGAAGAGGAAGAAGTGGGTCCGGAGGTTTCCGTTGCAGGAAGAATCGTGGCCTTTCGGTTAATGGGGAAGGCTACCTTTATGAAAATTTTGGACCGGGCAGGAAAGATTCAGGCCTATGTTCGAAGAGATGAGATTGGGGAAGAGGAATACGCTTCTTTTAAGAAATTGGATTTGGGAGACTTTATCGGTATTCGCGGTCCTTTGTTCCGTACCAAGACAGGTGAGGTAACGATCCGGGCAAAGGAGTATAAGTTGGTCACTAAGGCTTTGCGACCGTTGCCCGAGAAATGGCACGGTTTGTCCGATAACGAACAAATTTACCGCCAACGCTACCTTGACTTGGTGGTGAACGAAGAGTCCCGTAATCGTTTCCAGGCCCGCAGTCGAATCATCCGGGAAATCCGTGAATTTTTCTGGAGTCGTGATTTTCTTGAAGTGGAGACTCCCATGCTCCAATCAGTATCCGGTGGTGCCGCGGCCCGTCCTTTCCGGACTCATTTCAACGCCTTGGATTGTGATTTTTCTCTNCGNATCGCTTTGGAACTTCATTTGAAGCGTTTGCTTGTCGGTGGATTTGACCGGGTATTTGAAGTCGGACGGGTTTTTCGCAACGAAGGCTTGTCGAGAAGACATAATCCTGAATTCACTATGCTGGAAGCTTACCAGGCTTANACTGATTATCGTGGGATGATGGAGCTCACCCAATCGCTCATTCAACAAGTGGCCGAAAAGGCTTTGGGTAGTTTGAGCATGGAGCGTGCGGAGGGAGAAGNCATCGATTTATCGGGTGAATGGAGGGAAGCGAAATACAAGGATTTGATCTTGGAGGCCGTGGGGCGGGATGACTGGTTTGAGATGCCGAAAGCTGCGAAGTTGGAAAAGACTCAGGCTATGGGTATTGAAGTGGATCCGGAGTTAGAGGATTTTGAGGTGACCAATGATGTTTTCGAAAAAGTGATCGAGCATACCTTGATTCAACCCACCTTCGTAACCCATATTCCCCGTGAACTTTGTCCCTTGGCTAAGATCACTGAAACCGATTCTTCCACCATCGATGTTTTCGAACTCTGCATCAACGGACAGGAGATTGCCCCCGCTTATTCGGAGCAGAATGATCCTGCGGTCCAAAGAGAGGCATTCATGGAGCAGGTCGGGGAGGAGACTCAGGAATTGGATGAGGATTTTCTGACCGCATTGGAACATGGGATGCCTCCGGCAGGTGGGATGGGACTTGGGATTGATCGTTTGGTTATTTTTCTGACCAGTGCCGCCAACATCAGGGATACCATTCTTTTTCCAACTCTGCGCCCATCCTGAGTTGATGGTCTGAGAAAAACCGGTGAGCACAGGATGAATAAGAACCAAGGCACCACCAAAGTCCGGTCCCGCTACACCGTTATCAAACCCGTATGGTGGAGACAGTTTGCCTTTTCGAGCTTTCTTTTAGTGACTGCTGTGTTTTTCGCTTTCGTGGATGATTTTGGACTCGTGGTCGGATGGATCGGGACGATCCTTTTCCTACTCTTGGCTCTGCTTAATTTTTTGGATCAAGCCTTCACTTGGTCGAGGCTGCGCATCGACCGCCATGGGTATCATCTCAGGTCGTGGTGGCATCGGCAAAAATACCAGCATCATGAAATTGAGGATTTTGAGTTAGACGAATACGCCCAACGCAAATTGATCATGATTCGCTTTCGAGACACCAAAGGTGAAAGCGAGTACGGAGAGGATCATCGGGTGCCATTCCCTTGCACCTTCGGCAGATCTCCTGACGATGTTTTTAAAACCCTACGATCGAACNTGGACAAAGGGGCTGCGTCCAATCCTTAAGGCTTTACGGTAGGACGGAACCTGCTTGAAATACTGTCGAACAAAGCAGGCAGGTAAGCCAGGCAAATAAGAAGGAGTTGGCTGCCAACGAAGAACATCAAGGGGTTGAAGGCTTTGTCCATAAAACCATANGTGTGTAAGCCAACTCCCAGCATGTTGGTTCCAAACCACGACCATGCAGTGACCACATTTCCGAAGATTGCCATGCAGGAAATCCCTCGAATCCGAGCGGTTGNCGCCCATCGGGCGTGTAGAATGATGGCGTTCCAAATCACAATCAAAAGAGCCCCGTTTTCCTTGGCGTCCCATCCCCAAAACCTTCCCCACGACTGGTCTGCCCAAATTCCACCAAGGACGGTGCCAACCAGACTGAAAAACAAGGAGAAGCAGGTTACGCCGAAAATCATCGATCCGATGGTCTTGGAAGTCTGCCTTTCAGTAGATGCGAGCTTCGCCCCAAACCGATTGTCTGCCCCCAGGGATCGGATGAGCAAATGAACCACTACATAAGCGATCCCTAGAAAACCGGCTAGAAATGTGGTTGAGTATCCAATGGTCACGGTGACCACATGAGTAGCGAGCCAAAAGTTCGAGTCCAGCACTGCCCGCATCATTTCCATGGTGTCTCCGGTCGGATTGAGAGACGAATCCAGACTCAGGTTGTGGGCAATGATTAGGCTACCAAAACCGATCATCGCCCCCATCGCGGAGGCAATGCTTAAACGGATATACTTTTCCGTGAATAGGCAAAGCAGAACAGCCCCCCAACCAATGAATAGAGCAGAGGAGTAAAGGTTGGTGACCGGTGGTCTTCCCTCGATATACATTCGACCCAGCAACCCAAAGGTGTGAGCGAGAAGAACGACCAAAGTCAGGTAGTAGGCTAGGTTTCGATAGAGCAGGACCGATTTGGTGGGTTTGCCGTCAGGCGTGGTTCCTGCGTTGAGTAACCATGAAATACTCGCCAAAAAGAAGATCATCACATAGGCAACAGAACTTCGGTAAAAGGGCTCAAACGCATTGTAGGTCTTCTCGAAAGCGATTTTGTCGATGGAGTCACCCGCCCGGGCATTCGATTCCTCACGGATGTCTGCAACACTTTGGTTAAAAGATTTTGTATCGCCACTGGCGTAAGCGAGTCGAAGGTTTTCGTAGAGTTTGAGAATCGGATCCACTTCTCTGCGAAGCTTGATCGCCTCGGCATACTGTGCCGCGAAAAGGGAGGTGGGGTCCATCTTTCTCGTTTCCAGAATCTTATTCAGGCGCTCTTTCAGGACAGTGGGTTCCAGTGCGACCAATTCTTTAAGGGAGGAGGAAAAGCGGGCGGGATCGAGATTACGTTTTTCGGATGAGTCGATGGGTTCCTTGCCCACGAGGGATTCTCCGATGCTCCTCCATTTCATTTTCGGATCACCAGGCTCCGGAGGGATTGCGTAAAATTCCGACCATAGATTGGATCGTGAATAATGATCGACAAAGTACACCACCTTGGAAAAGGCATCGCTGCCCATGGCAACAAGGGAAGGATCCTCAACCAGTTTGGAGGTCAGGGAGCGAAACCTCTTGTATTCCTCCGTTTGGTCAGCATCGGTTAACGGGTTGTAAAACAGTTCGTCCGCCCCCAAATCGGCAAGCATCTTCGATTCGACGGGAGGTTTTTCCGGAGAGAGCGTGAACTTCAATTTGCGGTAGAGCAAAAGACTTCGGTACAATTCGATGGCGTTTTGGTCAAAACTGTCCCTGAGTTCCTGCTCGACTTCACCCGCTTCCCGGGCGCTTGAATCAATTTGGGAAAGGTAGGGCTCGAGTTCTGAATAAGAGTAATACTTTCCATCAACGGCAAACTTGCGGTCGATTAGGCCAAGGAGTTGATCATGGTCGACTAGGAAAGTCTTCAACTGGTCCGCGGCGGAATGATCAAACAGCACCTTGGCCATCCATTCGATGGCCGGAACCTCCGAATTGTTTTGATCCAGGGCAGTTCGTTTATTGCGCAGGACGAGCAGGGCATTTCGGGCAACGCTGTCCAAAGGTTTGACNCGNCCNCCTCGNAGAACGGGAATCCTNGAAAAACCATCCAAGTCGAGGGTTTCGAGATTTGGTTCGGGGGCGGATGANAAGAAATCGAAAACGGAAGAGGGGGTGCCCCGAAAGGGNAGGAANACGAAACTGAGTCCGCCCACCAGAAGAAAGTAGCCAAGCAACTGAAAGAAGGATAGATGCCCGAGAAACTTTTTGGAGGAGGGAGTTTTCATGCGGTTTTGGGTTTGGCGTTGTTTTTACGCAGGAAATTGAGCAGATGAAAGCTGAACTGCCAAAGCAACCCAAGCGAGACAAGAATGCATGCGATGTACGGGACCAACCAACTTGGGTTACGAATGACCTGAAAGACCGTGTAATCCGCGGCTTTGTTCATCTGATACTGATAAAAAGTTTTGCCCGCATGNCGAAGAGGGGTGTTCATNTANACNANAGCTTTNCGGGTTTGCCCATTTTCCAGTTTCAAATCCACATCGCTCTCAAAATTGAAGGGAATTTCCGTACCCTGATAAAATTCGTTCTCGATGCCATTCAGTTTGATGGAAAAGGGAAGGTATTCGCGTTCATGCCTCAGGCTCATGCCCCAAAGCCGGTTTTCGTACCTAAAAGGCTGGAAAGCCAAATCCGCTAGGCGCTCGTCAAGAATCGGCCACCAATGGTTACCTGCCGGGTGGGCGAGGGTGAACCAGGTACCAAGACTCTCGGTGCCTTTCAGTAGCTCGAAGGTCGAATAGGCGTAATTCTGTGCCTCGTTGCTGAAATCTTCGTCCATCGGCATGACGGATAACTTACCGTTTGCACCAGCTCCCCGATTGACTCCCTGAACGATTTCTCCCACCGGTTTGTCAGCGGAGGCAAAATCGAAATTACAATTAGGCCCGAAGTTTTTGACCTTAACCTTGAAAGGAAGTTCGGGAGTTCGAAAGACTCCACCTTCCTCCAAAAGTTCCTGCGGTATGGTGACCACTTTGCTTTGCTTTTCATCCGTTACATCCTCGAAAACCAATTCCACCCCATGGAAGCGTTCGATGTAGTCGACCGATTCACCCTTGTTGATTTGCATCCTGGATTCAACCTGCATGACTTGGGTAAACATTTGGCCGGCGAGCAAAAGAATAATTCCCAGGTGAATGATTTGTATACCCATCTTTTTGTAGGTCCACTTGAAACGGGTCAGGTATGCAGCCACCAAATTAACGATAAGCAAACCTCCGAGCAGGTATCCACCCGGTATAGGCACCGGAATCGGGTTCAGTGCGGAGCCTCCCCAAAATTGCTCGGGATAATGCCAAATTCCATAAAAGGATTCGAAGAATTCGGCTTGGGCTCCACGGATTCCAATGCGAACCTGTTCGAGGGTGGCCACAAAAACCAGGATCATCGATAGGCTCAGCAAGGTCAGGGTGAGTTTGACCGAGGCGAGCGGAGAAAACACTGCAAACGGGTGGCTCCGTTTAGGGGAGCGTTTGGTGCCCGGCTGTTCTTGGCTGTCTTGGTTCATCAAATAGAANTCTTATTTTGTTTGATCAGTGATCATGAAAGCAAAAGCTATTCAACAAATTCAGGAAGTTGTTTTTTTCAACCTTGGCCAAGGTGCTGTCTCCCATGATCTTGATGAACCAGGAGGATTCGCTACCGAAATACATTGCCGCATACAGGCTCTGTTCGTCGTTTTCCGCGACCACCAATTGAGCGGGTTTCCCATCCAACTTAATGGGGGATAGGTATTCAGAAAGTCCTTCCTTGTCTACCTTTTGCAAGCCCACCTGCTCGAGCCACCGATTGACATTGGCGAGAAGTCCACCTACATCTCCGGGGAAAGTGGTGATAGAGAAATCCAGGCTTTCTCCATCCGAGCCTTCCACCGAGTAACTGCCCACACGCATCGAGGACTTTTTCCCAACCAGCCAATGGTCGGGGGCTTCCCAGGTGGGTAGGGGCGCATCATGAGCCTGGGGAGGTGCGGATGGGGCAGATGATGCTGCCATGGTCTGGGCTTTGATGGGTTTCTTGCCGGCTCTGACAACCACGGATTTAAGAAAGTCGGAATAGTTGTTCATTTCCTTTCGGGCTAACTCGTGATCAGCAATAAAGGGAAAGAGCCAAGTCTCAGAATCTTGCCTAAGTAATGCGAGAATCACCAGCCGGGGATTTTCTGACGCAAGTTGCTCCTTCATGCGGATCCATTCGAACTCTCTCTCCCCGATTTTCTTGGTTCGGATCAGTTGGTCTAGATCATCCTTACCAAGCGGTCCATATCCAAGCTCCCGGGCAAACATATTTGCGATATCAAGGGAGGATACTGCTTCCCGAAAAGGCATCACACCAATGTTTCCCTTTGGTCCAGTTTCCGTGACCACATGAAACGATCCTGCCAACGGGCCGGACAGGTTTGGGTTTTCCCCCCAACCATCGGGCATCATCCAGGTAACCACCGGACCTTCATGACGGTTGGGAATGACATAGGACTTGATTTCAGCATCCTCCGAACAGGAAGACAGGAAACCGCTNAGGCAAAGCACACCAAACGCTAAATAGATGGAAATTTTCTTACTGGGCAGGAGATACATGGTACTTCTGTTATTATGCCCGCTAATAGTGAAATTGGCAACCCCAAGAGGTCCAATTTCAGGCATTGCATTTGAAGAGGGCGACATCGCCATCCGCGAACAGGTATTCCTTTCCCTCCAGCCTGAGCTTTCCGGATTCGCGGGCTGCCTGCATCGAACCNGCCTCGATCAGTTCGTCAAAGGANACNACTTCGGCNTTGATGAAGGCCTTTTCGAAATCGGTGTGGATCACCCCGGCNCATTGCGGGGCGGTCATTCCCTTGGTGAANGTCCAGGCTCGTGCTTCCTTTTCCCCTGCAGTCAGGTAGCTGGCCAATCCGAGCAGATCATAGCAAGCTTTGATNAGGGANGTGACTCCTGAATCNGAAACCCCCATCGACTCGAGATACTCCTNGGCCTCCGNNTCCTCCAATTCGGAGAGTTCCTCCTCCATCTTGGCGGATATGGCACAGCAGGTGGCGTCCTGTTGCTGGTTTGCCCACTGTTCAAAAGCCACGAATTTCTCATTGGCCGAAGGATCAATAATTTCCTCCTCCTTCAGGTTGCAGGCATAGAGCATGGGTTTGGAGCTGAGGAGACAGAAGGATTTGAGCCGAAGTTTTTCCTCCTCATCCAAATCAAGAAGGTTGGCCGGCTTTCCCTCGTTGAGCTCAGGAATCAAGCGTTCAAGCAGGGCGACATTGGCAGCCGCATCCTTATCCTGACCGCGAGCCTTTTTTTCGTTTTTCTGAAGCTGGCCGGTAGCGGATTCAACATCGGCCAGAATCAGTTCGGTCATGATGACCTCCGCATCAGCAATCGGATCAACCCGGCCCATGTTGTGAATGATATCCTCATCCTCAAAGCAACGGACCACATGGGCGATGGCATCGACCTCCCGCACATTGGCGAGGAACTTATTCCCCAAACCCTCGCCCTTACTTGCCCCGGCCACCAATCCGGCAATATCAACCATCTCGATGGCGGCAGGAATGAGGGTGGAGGTTCCCACCAGTCTGGCCAACGGTTCCAACCGGGCATCCGGGACCTGCACCACACCGACATTTGGATCGATGGTGCAGAATGGATAGTTGGCCGCCTCCGCCTTACGGGTTTTGGTCAGGGCGTTGAAGAGAGTGCTTTTACCCACATTGGGCAAACCTACGATTCCAGCTTGAA
>NHCT01000004.1 GCA_002167605.1 Verrucomicrobia bacterium TMED40
AGCCAGTACGCCAGTGGTAAGAGCGACGGCAATGCGAGCGGAATTGCCTATGTGCAGGCCAACCCGTCGAGTTACACGCTGTACACGGAGACGGAAAAGAACGCCTCAGATGCGAGCCAGTACGCCAGTGGTAAGAGCGACGGCAATGCGAGCGGAATTGCCTATGTGCAGGCCAACCCGTCGACCTTCAACTTGTATACGGAGGCGGAGAAGAATGCCTCGGATGCTGTGTACTTAGCTTCGGGGAAAGCGGAGGCATTGGCAACGGTTCAGGCTGACCTAGCCAGTGAGGGATTGGCACTGCTAACTTACCTTGATGAAATGGAAAATTCCCTGCCCCACACCTTTGAGTGGTTTTACCAACCTGGAATGGGCTGGCTGTGGACTAACTCCAATGTTTTTCCCTACTTTTATCAAAATTCTTTGGGGGATGAAGGGGGAGGGTGGCTCTATTTCAGCCAATTGTCTGATCAGAGTGGGCCCGCTTTCTACGACTATAACTCGGGAACATGGATCACTCCCTCTGCCTCAGAGTAGAAAAACCAAGCAGGCAAGATTCCCAAAGTTTTTTCCGTTCGGGGTTGCCCCTTAAGCAAAATCCCTTTTTCTCAAACTTTTATCTTTTTAAGTATTTGAACCTCTCGTGTATCCAATCGTCATATTCCTGCTGCTTTTCCTGAATTGGATTGTGCTGTCNGCAAAGTTNGATGCGTTTCANTTGGGNCTGGGNTTGGTGTCCTGTGNNGTGGTGGCCTGGNTNTCCCANGANTTNCTTTTCAAGGACCGGAGCAAGGATTTGAAGGAGCGGGGTCGGGAAGCATGGGCGTTTATCAAATACCTCCCCTGGATTACCTGGGAAGTGGTGAAGGCCAACCTGCATGTGTTCAAGCTCGCTATGACCCGTAAGGGCTTCGAAGAAATGGCTCCCCGGGTGGTTACCATTGAGACCTACCTCAAGACTGATTTCGCAAAATTTGTCTTTGCCAATTCCATCACCCTGACTCCGGGCACCATCACTATGCTGATCCGTGGTGACATTGTTCATGTACACACCATGAGCCAGTTTTTGGAGGATGATCTGCTTGAGGGGGCGATCGAGCGAAAAGTGGCGGAGGTGTTCGAACCGGAGGTGCTGAAAGGCCGATGACCTACTGGTTTGCCATCGTGATGGGGGCCGCCCTGTTTANTCTGATGATTCCCATTGTCTATCGAATCTGGGTGGGGCCGACCGAATTCGACCGCATTCTCGGGGTCAATGTGATTGGTACTAAAACGGCGGTCATTCTGGTGATCATCGGGACGGTCTATGATCGTGTGGAGATGTTCGTGGACTTTGCCCTGGCTTACTCGCTGCTTAANTTCGTCGGAGCGATTGTGGTCTCACGCTACCTGAACCGGACGGTTTCCCTGAAGGAGATGGAAGCCCGGGAACGAAAGGAAAAAGCCAAGGCATGATCGATTGGAGTCAGCAAGCAATGCCTGTTCTGGCAAATATCCCGGATCAGGCGGACGGCTTCTTGGTTCTCAAATTGCTGGGAATTCTCATGGGAGTGGTGGGGCTGGTCTTTTTTCTCGGAGCTGCGGTGGGTATGGTCCGCTTCCCCGACTTTTACACCCGGATGCATGCGGCGGGGAAGGGTGACACCCTGTCGACTATGCTGATGCTGGCCGGCTTCGCCTGCGTAACGATGGAGGATTTTTCCGTGGTGAGCTGGCTGCTTTTTATCAAGATCATGGCGGTGGTGCTTTTCATTTACCTGACCAGTCCGACCAGTTCCCATGCTCTGATGCGGGCAGCCTTTGAAGATGATGAAATGCCTTTGACCGAGGATGACCTGAAAAAGTCNAAGCGTAAGAAAAGAAGGGGGAAAAAGTGATGGGCTTGGAGTTGTTCAACACCTTCATTTTGCTTCTCCTGGTGGTCGCGGCTCTGACTGCCTTACGGGCCCGTGACTTAATCACTGCGTCGGCGGTTTTCGCCATTTACAGTTTTCTGATGTGCCTGCTTTGGGCGGAAATGGGAGCGGTGGATGTCGCCTTCACTGAGGCCACTGTGGGTGCGGGAATAAGTACGGTGGTGATGGTGGCCACAATTTTTAACCTTAAGAGAAAGTCCAACGATTGATGAAGCTGATTTCTCTGATACCGGTGGTTGCAGTTGGAGGGCTTTTGCTCTTTGCCGCGAAGGACTTTCCAGAGTGGGGAGATCCCGCTTCTCCTGCTTCCACTTCTCCGGTTTCCTCGCATTTTATTCAAAGCACTGGGGTGGATACGGAGGTGCCTAACATGGTGACCGCGGTGCTCGCGGATTATCGGGGTTTTGACACGATGTTCGAAACTGTGGTGGTCTTCATTGCGGGTATGGCGGTGCTGGCGATTCTTAAAGGCTCAGGCAGGCGCCGGAGCGGGAAAAGAGAACACGAGGTGGAGGCTGAACCGGATCTGATCGTAACCAACACGGTCCGGCTGATTGTGCCGGTTATTCAAATTTTTGCCTTTTATGTTCTCGCTCACGGACATGTCAGTCCGGGGGGTGGGTTTCAGGGTGGTGTGGTCATGGGAGCAAGCTTCATTTTGGTGGCCCTGGCCTGGGATCTCGATGTGGCTTTGGCCAGGTTTTCAATGGAGCGATGCATCCTGGTTGCAGCCTTGGGAATCGTTCTCTACGGGGGTATTGGTTTTCTTTCGATGCTTCTTGGAGGAGAGTTTTTGGATTATGCGGAGCTTGAAAAAGTACTTCCAGTTTCCCGGGAGATGGCTCGTTACCATGCCATGCTTGGGGTCGAGATCGGAGTTGGTTTTACGGTCACTGCAATCATGTTCGCACTCTATGCGAACCTTTCCTCGGAGGGTCGTTTGAAAAGCGGTCTCTGACCGCTGTCCAGACTGAATGGAAATGTTTGAGGAAGGTGCCATAGTCAATGAGTTGCTGATCGAGCGACTGAACTATTTTATTTATGTGGTTCTGTTGTTAATTGGTTTGCATGCGATGATTTCCAAGCGGAATTTGATCAAGAAGCTGATTGGGATGTCGATCTTTCAGACTGCGATCATTCTCTTTTATGTTTCCATCGCAGTGAAGGAGGAAGCAACCATCCCCATTTACAAGGCGGAACATGATCCCCACGGCGAAGTTCACCATCACCCGGAAGAGGGTGGGGAGGAGTCCGAAGCCCATCATGGTCCGGTGGCCTTGAAGGATGAGGAAATCAAGCAGTACGCCAATCCCCTGCCTCATGTTCTTATGCTCACCGCGATTGTGGTGGGAGTCGCGACTTTAGGTTTGGCCTTGGCTCTGACTCAACGGATTTACCAGGGATATGGAACCATTGAAGAGGATGAGTTGTTGACCAAGATTGAACGGGTCGATGCCCGCACATCCCAATCTCCACTGAAGTCTACGAAACCTTCCCCTTCGAAGAAAGGGAAGGGCACAACCTCTGCGAAAAAGACTTCGGCAACTCCTACCAAGAAAAGTGGCTCCGCCTCCAAGACTCTAGCGTCAAATTCAAGGAAATCCACAACTTCCAAATCCAAGTCTGTAGCCAAAAAGAAACCGGCCAGCCGTAAACCAAGTTCCGGAGGAGGCAAGAAAAAGGAAGCATGATGGAGAACGCGATTGCCTGGATTTTCATTTTCCCGCTGTTCGGAGCGGTAGCCTGTGCTTTGGTGGGGATGAAGAACAGCAAGCTGTGTTATCCGATTTCCGGACTTTCCATGCTCGGGGCGACCTGGGCGGGAGCGGAGACTTTGATGCAGGCCGTGCAATCTCCCATTCATGAAGTCTCCTACCTGCTTGGCGGTTGGACGCTTGACGCTTTCCCCCGGGGAGTGGGAATCGAGTTTCGAGCCGACTTGCTTGGTGCACTGATCACCTTGGTGGTCCTTGGGGTCGGTCTGATCGTATCCCTTTATTCCAAGATTCCGGTTCGGGAGGAGACTCCCGGCAAGGAGCCTTTGTTCTATGTTCTCTTTCTTTTGCAAATCACCGGTCTTGCAGGAATTTGCCTGACCGGGGACGCCTTCAACCTGTATGTGCTGATCGAAGTGGCGGCTTTGACCGGGTACGGTTTGATCGCGATGGGTACGAACCGGGCGGCTGCGGCCACCTTCAATTATCTTATCCTCGGAACCATCGGAGCGTCTCTTTATCTTCTCGGGGTGGGCTACGTCTACATCAAGACAGGAACCCTGAACATGGTCGGGGTGCAGGAGGTGATTCAGGCCAATGGAATGATGGATTCTCCGAGCATGCAGGTTGCCTTTGTTCTGATCGGTTTGGGTATCTTGATCAAGATGGCTTTCTTCCCTTTTCACGCCTGGTTGCCCAATGCTTATTGCAATGCACCGACCACTACTTCCTGTTTGCTGGCACCCTTGGTGACCAAGGTAATGATTTATGTTATGATCCGTATGATCCTAACTGTCTTTGGAGTGGAGTTTTCCTTCGAATCCACACTCTGGTCCGAATTTATGCCCTGGTTGGTGGTGGTGGCGATTGTGTGTGCCGCGGTCATGGCTCTGGCCCAAAGAGAGATCAAGCGCATGCTGGCTTACCTGATCGTTGCGGAAGTTGGCTATATGGTCGGGGGGGTTTGGATTTACAACTACTACGGGTTGATCGGTTCGATCTTTCATATCATCAGTGACGCCTGCATGACTCTTTGCCTGTTCCTCGGAGCGGGTCTGATTTTGCGAAAGGCCAAGACCACCCACTTCGATGGTTTGCGCGGCCTCTTCGCGAAGATGCCCCTGACTATGTTCGGATTCTTTGTGGGCGGTTTTTCAATCATCGGGCTTCCTCCGACCTGCGGGTTCTTCAGCAAGTGGTACCTCATCACTGGGGGCATGGTTTCCCAACGCTGGGAGTATTTGGTGGTGCTGATGTTTTCGACCATGGTGATGGTGGTGCTGTTTTTCCGTCTGATCGAACGCATTCATTTGGCGGTTAATGAGGAAGGAAAGAACCTCGGGCATGGCCACGGAGATCTCGGCCTGACCGCTGAACAGACCAAGTTTGATGAAGGACCGCTTTCGATGCTCATTCCGCTCCTGTTGGCCGCTTCGGTCGTTTTGATCATCGGAATCTACAACCAGGATGTGGTCAATCAGATCGAAATTTTCCTTGAACCCTTTGACCTGCCGAAAGGAACCGATCTCCCATGAACCCTCCTTTGGTAGCTGAAGGACTTGCTTCCTCCGTTGATTTGATCGCTCCCTGGATCGTCGAGGATATTCGTCCTTTGCTTGCGTTTCTGGCTCCCTGGTTGGGGATGATTGGGATTATATGGGCAGGAGAAAAGCGGGCCAATCTCCGCGAACTTTTTACATTTGTGGCAGCAGGCATTCAGGCATCCGTGGTTCTTTCCATGGTGCCCTTGGTGTTGAGCGGAGCGATCATTGAATTTCAAATCTGGCAGGTCTTCACCAATGTGCCCTTGCTCCTGCGGGTGGATGGACCGGGTTTGCTCTTTGCCTGCGTCGCCTCGGTTCTGTGGATCGCCACCTCGCTGTATGCGATCGGATACATGCGCGGTTTGCATGAACATGCTCAGACCCGTTTCTATTCCTATTTTGCTCTCTCCCTATCTGCCACGATGGGGGTGGCTTTCTCCGCCAACCTGCTGACCATCTATTTCTTTTATGAAATGCTCTCGGTTTCCACTTTTCCGTTGGTTACCCACATGCAGGACAAGGAGGCCCGCACCGGAGGAAGGACCTACCTGGGTTANNTGCTCTTTACCTCCCTTTGTCTTTTGCTGCCCGCTCTGAGTTGGTGCTATGTTTGGTTGGACGGTGGGCAGGTCACGATGGATTTTCTGGCCGACACCGGAAAAGTTGGATCCTTTTCTCAGGTCACCCAGTTGACCCTGCTTGCCCTGTTCACTTTTGGTTTCGCCAAGGCCGGGTTGATGCCACTTCATTCCTGGTTGCCCGGGGCCATGGTCGCTCCGACTCCGGTCTCCGCTTTGCTTCATGCGGTTGCGGTGGTCAAGGTGGGGGTCTTTTGCGTGTACCGGGTCTATGCGGATATTTATGGAACCGAAGTCTTGCTTAACCTGAGTGGCGAGCACTGGTTGATGGTGCTTGCCTGTGCNACNATTTTGATTTCCTCCCTGATTGCGTTGTCCCAGGATAACCTGAAGCGCCGGTTGGCTTTCTCGACCATCGGTCAATTGGGCTATGTGATCCTGGGAGCGACCTTGGCAACCGATCTGGCAACGGGAGGGGCGGTTCTCCACATCGCCATGCATGCCTGCGGGAAAATCACCTTGTTCTTTTGTGCCGGTGCCATTTTNGTGGCCACCGGAAAGAAGTATGTCAGCGAGCTCCGGGGTTTGGGTCGGAAGATGCCTTTCACGATGGGTGCGTTCATGATCGGATCCCTGAGCGTGATCGGCCTGCCTCCTCTGGGTGGTTTTATCAGCAAATGGTATCTCGCCCTGGGAGCNNTGGACCGCGATGCTATTTGGGTNGTGGTTGTCTTACTGATTAGTTCGTTGCTNAATGTNTTCTATCTTTTACCCGTNGCGGTGACCGCCTTTTTCCGAACCGAGGAGTCCGAGAAGGAAAAGGGGATCAAGGAGGCGCCCACAGCCTGTGTGGTTCCGCTGGTCTTGACGGCGATCGGATGCTTCGCTCTTTTCTTTTTATCCGGACCGCTTTTGCGCTTGGCGGGAATATCCGAATGAACCCGATCGTATCATGAGTAAGGCAAAAAACAAAAAGAAGGAACCCAAGGGTTGGTTGGATGAACCCTCGAATGTCCGAAAAATTATCAAGGGTTTCTATTGGGTATGCGGCTTGGTCATTCTCGCTGATGTCATTTTCAGCCTCGGTTGGCACAAGCACGAAGCCTTTGGAGAGGAGTTTGCCCTGCACGGAATTGAAACCCTACCGGCCTTTTATGGTGTGTATGGATTCGTTGCCTGCGTCGGCCTGGTGTATGTTTCCAAGTTGATGAGGGATTGGAATGGAAAGAGGACTTTGATGAGGGAGGAGGATTATTGGGATCGCTGAGATGAACCTTCTTGCCGCCAGCTCCGAACTCGGAACCCATCCCGCAACCGCCCTGCTTTTGGGTGGAATCGTTGCAGCCTGTCTGCGCGGAAGATTTGCGTCGATGGCTCTGATCTTCGCACCCATCATCGGGCTTTGGTATGTCCACACTTTGGATGTGGGTGCATCCTCCACTCTTTCCCTGTTTGGGTATGAGATTCAGTCCGTGATGGTGGACAAACAAGCCAAACTCTTTGGCTATCTTTTTCANATCGCCGCCCTGGTGGCCGGGATCTATTCTTTTCATCTCCGGGATCCCTGGCAGGTTTCCATGGCTCTCTTGTATGCCGCTTCTGCGGTCGGGGTGGCTTTTGCGGGAGACATGCTTTCTTTATTCCTNTGGTGGGAAGGATTGGCGATTACCTCGGTCTTTCAAATTTGGGGGAGGCGGACCAAAGAGGCGGAGGAATCCGGTTTTCGCTATCTCTTTTTCCATGTATCCTCCGGATTGCTTTTGTTGGCCGGCATCCTTTTCCGTTACCATGGGGAAGGGCCAGATGCGCTTTCCCTTGCTCCGTTGACGGAGGCTTTGGAAGCTGGAGATTTGGGTGCGTTATTGATTCTCCTGGCGGTGGGTATTAAAGCCGCTTTTCCCGGTTTGCATGTCTGGCTCAAGGATGGCTATGCCGAAGCNACGCCGACGGGACCGGTCTGGTTGTGCGCCTTCACCACTAAATGTGCGGTGTGTATGTTGGCCCGCCTTTTCCCTGGTGCCGAGGTGCTGATTACNATCGGNGGGGTGATGGCGATGTTCCCCATTTTCTACGCGGTGATTGAGAATGATCTGCGTCGCGTGCTTTGCTACAGCAANATTAACCAAATTGGATTTATGGTGGTGGGTATCGGTATCGGAACCGATCTGGCGATCGACGGTGCCATTGCCCATGCCTTCACTCATGTGCTCTACAAGGGGCTTCTTTTTATGAGTATGGGTGCGGTGCTTTTCCGGACCGGAGAAATCCGCGGATCTCATTTGGGCGGTTTGTACAAGACGATGCCCTGGACCACCGGGTTCTGCATCGTGGGGGCGGCATCGATTTCCGCCTTTCCGTTGTTCAGTGGATTTGTAAGCAAATCGATCATTATCACCGAAGCCGCTAAGAATGGGCATGTGCTGATTTGGTTGTGCCTACTTTTCGCCTCGGCCGGAGTCTTTCATCACGCGGGCATCAAGATTCCATTCTTTGCCTTTTTCGCCCATGATTCAGGTAAGCGACCCAAGGAGGCTCCGATCAATATGTTGATTGCCATGGGTATCGCCGCCTTCCTTTGCGTTTTTCTGGGATGCAACCCGCAGTGGTTGTATTCCCTATTACCCAATGGAGCGGCCGGGTATCACCCCTATGATGCCACGCATGTAATCACTCAATTTGAAATTCTGCTTTTTTCCGCACTTGCCTTTACCCTGTTGAATTTATGGGGGAAGTATCCGCCCGAATTACCCTCGGTCAACTTGGATGTGGATTGGATTTACCGCAAGGCGGGTCGAGGCTTCACTAAGGCCATGGCCTTCTTTTGGAATGGCCTGAATGATTGGGCCCACCGAATTTTCCAAGGGGAAATCGTTCGCCGGGTCAACCTGTTTACCCGGGCGGGTCAGGTGCATGTCTTGGAGCTGCTGTCGGACCCGCTGCATGCGGCCGGCTTGCTTGGTAATGACAGAAAAGATCGAACCAAAGCCCGGATTTCCAAACGGGCTGGGTTAGGCATTCATCCGGTTGGGTTGACTGCTTTGATCGGCATGCTCTTTCTGCTGGCCTTTCTTTTGCTCACTTAGGCTTGGGGCGTTCGGTTTTCTGTACGGCAAAAATCTTTGATCCTTGCTAGCGATGCGGGGACGCGCTTGATTGTCGGTATGAGCAGGATGTGGTGGAAGGCACTTGCCTTGGGCTTGTTTGTCATGGGTGTTTTGGGCTCGTGCAGGTATTTGGATAGTGATGCAAATTACATTCCGGAGGATTTGGTGTGGGGGAAAATCAAAGAGGAAGCTCCGCGTCTCGGGCTGGATCCGCATTTCGTTTATGCGATCTGCCATGCGGAAAGCAGTTTGGATGCAAATGCCGAGAGCTCGGTTGCCCGCGGTATGATGCAGTTGACCGAAGCCGCCTGGACGGATGTCACTGAACTGCATTACCGTCAGGCTTTCGAATGGAGAACAAATTTGGAGGTGGGCATGCTCTACCTCAAGCGTTTGCAGGGAATGCTCGATAGGAACGAGGTATTCACTTATCCGAGGTTGGCGGCCAGTTACCGCTATGGCTATGGGGCCTTGAGAAAGGAGAAGTACATGGTCAGTCGATTGAAAACACCCCTCAATCGAATTTACCGAAAGCTGTTCGCTGGAGAAACCGCACCGGTGCAGGCACCTTCCTGAAGACTGGAGTTGAGCAGGAAATGGGTGCAAAATCGGAAGTCAAAAGGCGGGAAAAAGGAGAGGCGCCGCTCCAGCCACCCGGGGCCTTTGAACCCGAGATCAGTGCGTTTTTAGCTTGGGTGCAACTCGAGAAGGGCTTGGCCAAAAACACCGTCCTTTCCTATGAGGCGGATCTGGTGCAGTGCTCGCTGAATTTGGCAAAACAGGGGGTGTCCAACTGGCGGGAGGTAGGTCTTGAACATTTGTCCAATTGGTTATCCAGCCTGACTCGTGGATCCTATGCGGTGGCCAGTCTGGCCCGTAAGTTGTCTTCGGTTCGGATGATGGCTCGATACCTGGTCGGAGAGGGGGTATTGGCTGAGGATTTTACGGAGTTGCTGGCAAACCCANGGAAAGGCAGGTCCTTGCCGGATTGCCTGACCATAGAGGAGATGGAACGTTTTTTGGATGCTCCGGANACCAATACGCCACAGGGTAAGAGAGATCGGGCTTTGTTCGAGTTAATGTATGGGAGTGGTTTGCGGGTCTCCGAAATTTGTTCTTTGCCGATGACGGCNGTGGATGTGGAGGAAGGCTTTGCCCGCATTTTCGGGAAAGGATCCAAGGAACGAGTGGTGCCGGTCGGGCGACACGCCGCTGANGCCATTCGAAACTATTTGCACGGAGGGCGGCCTGTTTTGACCAAGGATGGGACCGGAGGGGAATTGTTCCTGAGTAAAAGGGGCAAGGGGATCTCCCGAAAAATGGTCTGGGTTCTGGTCAAGGAATATGCCCGCCGGGCCGGTATTGAAAAAAACCTAACTCCGCACGGGTTGAGGCACTCNTTCGCCACCCATTTGCTCATGGGNGGGGCGGATGTTCGTGCCGTTCAGGAAATGCTGGGCCATGCGGATGTGGGAACGACCCAAATTTACACGCAGGTCGAGGTCGAAAGACTGCTCGACGAACACGCGAATTTTCATCCTTTATCTCAATCCTGACCACCTTGTTCACTACTTTTTCCTAACGTGCGCAAAATATGATTGAAGGATAGGCCTTCGCACCTTCTAAGAGGATGCTGTGAAGGTTATGGTATATGTTTCTCCCAAGGCCACGGTCTTGGATCCCCAAGGCGCCGCGGTCGAGCATGCGATGAAAAGTCTCGGTCANGNCACCGTTGAGGGTGTGCGGGTAGGGAAGACCATTACCTTTGAGCTAGCGGGGGAAGATACCCCGGAGACCCGGGCGAAGATCGATGAGTTGTGCGATGGTTTGCTAAGCAATCCAGTGATCGAGGATTATCGTTACGAGATCGAGCAAGGGTGAGAATTTTCCGCTACCTTGACCAAGCCGGACACATGGGCTTTGGCCGCTTTGACGAGCAGGGTCAGACTTTTCTGATTGAGAAGAAAGCCGACGGAGATTTTGAAACCACGGACCAAAGAATCACCCCGTTTCGTCTGCTTACCCCAATTGATTTCCGATGCATCTATGCGGTCGGTTTGAATTACCGGGCCCATGCCGATGAAACGGGTATGGCCATACCCCAGCATCCGATGGTTTTTATGAAGGCTCCCACCGCCATTCAAAACCCCGGTGACCCGATTGTGATTCCACGCTATCTTCGCAGTGACAAAGTTGATTATGAAGGAGAACTGGGCGTGGTGATCGGTCGACCTTGCAAGAATGTTGATCCGTCCGAAGCCTTATCTTATGTTCTTGGCTACACCTGCGTAAATGATGTCAGTGCCCGGGATTGGCAAAAAGAGAAGGGTGAGGGACAGTTTTGCCGGGGAAAGACTTTTGATACTTTTTGCCCGGCTGGACCCTGCCTGACCACTGCGGACGAAATTCCGGATCCTTCCAAGCTCACTCTGCGAACCTACCTGAATCAGGATAAGGTTCAGGAATCCGGAACCGATGATTTGATTTTTGATGTGCCTACCCTGATTTCCTTCCTGAGTGGAAGCACCACCTTGCTACCCGGAACTCTGATCCTGACAGGGACCCCTTCCGGTGTGGGCGAGGCCCGGGATCCCAAACGTTTTTTGGTTCCGGGGGACGAGGTTACGGTGGAAATCGATGGCGTGGGCATCCTGACCAACCCTGTCGTGGAAGAGGTCTTTGGGGACGAGGAACCGAAGCAAGAGGAGGCCGAATCATGAAGGTGGCGATTTTGCAATTCCCCGGATCCAATTGCGACTGGGACGCTGAACATGCGGTGAAGGATGTCCTGGGACTCCCTGCCCAACGGGTTTGGCACAAGGATCCACTGCCATCCGAGACCGAGGCGGTGATCGTGCCGGGTGGATTTTCTTTCGGGGATTATTTACGATGCGGAGCAATTGCCCGATTTTCCCCAATCACTGCGGATCTCAAGAGATTTGCCGGGCAAGGGGGGCAGGTTTTGGGAATTTGCAACGGCTTTCAGATTCTTTGCGAGGCGGGTCTGCTACCCGGTGCCCTGATTCGCAACGACTGTATCGAGTTTCGCTGTGTCAACCAACCCTTGAAGGTGGAAGACTCCAACGACCGGTTTCATTCATCCAAGCTCGGTGCCACACTCTCTCTGCCCATTGCTCATGGGGAGGGGAATTACCGGGTCAAGGAATCAACCCTTCTCGAGTTGGAATCCAATCAACAGGTTTTGCTCCGCTACCAGGGCAATCCTAACGGATCCTTGAATGACATTGCAGGGATTCGCAACCGGAACGGAAATGTTTACGGTATGATGCCTCACCCTGAACGGGCGGTCGAACCCTACCATCCCTGCCTCGACGGTCTTCCCGTTCTGAAGGCTTTTCTTGAACCTCTTCTTTCGGCTACTGCGGTTGAGCCCGTTTCCTGATGACCGATTCCACGATGTCCCTTCCTCCGAACCCCGATCCCTGTCTGAATGTGGAGATCACTTCCGAACTTGTGGCTCAGCATGGTTTGTTGCCCGAGGAGTACGAGGACATCCTGCGTATTCTCGGACGGGTTCCGAATCTGACCGAGTTGGGTATTTTTTCGGTCATGTGGTCCGAGCATTGTGCCTACAAAAATACCCGTAAATTACTCAAACTCTTTCCCACCGAAAAAAAGGATAAGCAGGCGATTGGTCAGGTTTTAGTGAAGGCCGGCGAGGAAAATGCCGGAGTGATCGATGTAGGAGAAGGGTGGGGCGTTGCCTTTAAGATTGAATCCCACAACCACCCAAGTGCGATTGAGCCTTTTGAGGGAGCTGCGACCGGAGTGGGCGGAATCGTGCGGGATATTTTCACAATGGGAGCCCGGCCCGTTTTGCTGACCAACTCCCTGCGTTTCGGAGACTTGGATACGCCTTTGGTCAAACGACTGTTTCGCGGGGTGGTGAGTGGGATTTCCCATTACGGCAATTGCCTGGGTATTCCGAATATGGGAGGAGATGTATACTTTGATTCCTGTTACGAAGGCAACCCCCTGGTTAACGCCCTATGTGCCGGTATTCTCAGGCATGAGGACATTCAAAAGGGAGCCGCCACCGGAGTGGGTAATCCTGTGTATTATGTCGGTCCTGGCACTGGGCGTGACGGATTGGGCGGAGCCAGCTTCGCTTCCCGCGAATTGACCGAGGAAAGTGCCGAGGATCGGCCCGCTGTCCAAAAGGGTGATCCATTCATGGAAAAACTTTTACTGGAGGCCTGTCTGGAGATGATGGCGATTCCGGGTTTAGTGGTGGGGATTCAGGATATGGGAGCCGCCGGTTTGACCTGTTCGACCTGCGAGACCGCTTCCCGTGGGGATTCCGGAATTGAAATTGACCTGGATTTGGTTCCCCAGCGGGAGTCTGGGATGAACTCTTATGAAATCATGCTTTCCGAAAGTCAGGAAAGGATGTTGGTGATCGTAAATCGTGGCCGCGAGCGGGAACTCGAGGAAGTCTTCGAGAAATGGGACTTGCACGCGGCCCGAATCGGAGAGGTCAAGGAAGGGGATCGTATGGTTGTCCGTCACAAGGGTGTGGTGGTTGCGGATTTGCCAGCGAAGTCCCTGACCGATGAAGCGCCCGTCTACGACCAACCGGCCAGCGAACCGGCTCATGTCGTCCGTTCCCGGGAGTGGAAACAGGACTCGATTCCGGAATTGCCGGAGGCTGAGGTTGGGGATGCTTTGAATAAACTCCTGGGGCATCCAACTATCGCTTCCAAGAGATGGGTATGGAGGCAGTATGATCATATGGTGATGTCCGGTTGCACCGTGGAACCGGGAAGCGATGCGGGTGTGGTGCACTTGAGCATTGCAGGNATCGACAAGCGCCTCGCCATCGCCAACGATTGCAACAATCGCTTCTGTTACCTCGATCCTTATCGCGGGGCCCAAATCGCATTNGTNGAATGCATGCGCAACCTGGCCTGCTCCGGAGCCAAGGCTCTGGCGGTCACGGATAATCTGAATTTTGCAAACCCCAACAAGCCGGAAGCTTATTTCCTGCTTAANGAATGCGTCAAGGGCCTGGCCGACGCCTGCGCTCACTTTGATGTTCCAGTTGTGGGTGGGAATGTCAGCCTGTACAACGAGCATGGGGATGGAGCGATTGATCCGACCCCCGTAGTCTCCATGGTCGGGTTGATTGAGAAAGCGGAAATGGTGACCCGTTCATCCATTGAAAAGGGTGGGTTGGATTTGGTGTTGCTGGGCGGTTTGCCTCATGAACTTGGAGGTAGTTACTTTCTTCAGACCCAGCATGGAACAAAAGAGGGTTTGGTTCCGCAGGTGGACCTTGAGGGGGAAGCACGGCTTCANACTCTGCTTATCTNGGAAATCGGAGCCGGGNGGATCGAATCGGCCCATGACTTGGCCGAGGGTGGTCTGCTGGTCGCAGTGGCAGAGATGCTTTTCGGGAAAGTTGGGCTCGGGGCGAAGATCGAATTTGACCAACTCGGACCCTCCGGAAGNCTGGATGGNCTGCTATTNGGAGAAAGCCANGGGCGGGTTGTGGTGGCNGTGGAACCAGCGAATACTTCCGATTTTCTGACCAACGCGGAGGGAGCGGNTGTTCCTGCCCANGTNCTTGGNCAAAGTAATGATTNGGGCNATTTGCTTGTTCAGGCACAAGGAAAGGNAGTTTTGTCCGCCGATNTTTCCANNTTGCAGAAGCATTGGGAAGATGCCATTCCTGCTCGCATGAGTTCAAGCTGAGTTTTGAGATGAGCGACGAAATCGGACATCACTGTGGAATCGCTCTGGTAAGGCTCAAGAAGCCTTTGTCTCATTATTCCGAAAAATACGACACCGCTCTGTGGGGTTTCAATCAGCTTTTCCTGCTCATGGAGAAGCAACACAACCGGGGGCAGGATGGTGCGGGGATTGGGTCAATGAAGCTCAAGATGCCTCCGGGAGAGGCTTTTATGTTTCGGGAGCGAAGCACCAGCACCAAAGCTTTAACCAAAATTTTCGGTGGCCAGCACAAAAGCCTCGATAAATTGTACGAAGGCGGAAAAGCTTTTCCGGAATTCCCGGAGACCATCAAGGAGCATTTTGATTACGGTGGAGAAATTCTACTCGGTCACCTGAGGTATGGTACCTCAGGGGCTTATGGATCCACCACCTGCCATCCCTATTTTCGTAAGAGCAATTGGCCGGGCAAAAATCTCATGGTCGCTGGAAATTTCAACCTTACCAATGTAGACGAACTTAACCAGAAACTGGTGGAGCGTGGACAGCATCCGGTCTTTGACACCGATACGCAGGCAATTCTTGAGGAGACCGGGTACCATTTGGATGCGGCTAATGATCGATTCTCAGCTCAAGCGTCCGAGGAAGGAGTGTCAGGGGAAGATCGTTCCGGATGGATTGGGGAGCGGATCAATTTGCCGGAAATTTTCCGTCAGGCTGCTGAACATTGGGACGGTGGGTATGCTCTTGCGGGTATCATTGGTAATGGGGATGCCTTTGCCATGCGTGATCCTTTGGGTATCCGTCCGGCTTTCTATTTTGAGGACGACGAGGTGGTTGCGGTGGCCTCGGAGCGAGCCCCCTTAATGACGGTGTTTGATAAGGAGGCCGAGGAGATTTCCGAGATCAAGCCCGGAACTATTGTTGTGGTCAAGGCGAGCGGAGAACTCAAGGTCGAGCGGTTCGCCGATGATCCGGCCCGGCAAACCAGTTGCTCTTTCGAGCGGATCTATTTTTCCCGTGGGAATGATCCGGATATTTATGCTGAACGTAAGATGTTAGGCGCCTTGCTGGTTCCGCAAGTCATCGAGTCTGTGGGCGTGGATTTTTCCAGGAGCGTTTTCAGTTATGTGCCGAACACCGCGGACAGTGCCTATTATGGATTTATGGAACAACTCCGCTTGGTCAGGCGAGCAGAAGTCAAGCGGCGTCTAATGGAGGCCCGNAGAAAGGATGAATTGACTGATGAACTGATCAATGAGTTGGTGATGGATAATTGGCCGGTGGGGGAGAAGATTGCCAATAAGGACATCAAGCTTCGAACTTTTATCAGCCAGGAATCCGGGCGGGCTCAGTTGGTCTCTCATGTCTATGATATCACCTACGGAGTGGTTCGGGAGGAGGAAGACGCCCTGGTTTGCATTGATGATTCGATTGTCCGTGGAACAACCTTAAAGCGGAGTATCCTGAAAATTCTCGGGCGTTCCAAGCCCCGAAAATTGGTGATTGCGTCTACCGCTCCACAAATTCGTTATCCGGATTGCTATGGTATTGATATGTCCGAGCTTGGGAAGTTCATTGCCTTTCAGGCAGCGNTCGCTCTGATCAAGGAGCGTGGTTATAAGGGTTTGCTAGCAGAGGTGGCCAAAAAATGCCGGGAAGCTTTGGATTCACCCAAGCCGGTCTTTGAAAACCAAGTCAAGCGGGTCTACGAGAATTTCAAGCCTTCGGAAATTTCCGCCAAGGTGGCGGAGTTGGTGAAACCCAAGTGTTTGGATGGAGTAACCGAGGTGGAAGTTCTATTCCAAAGTATCGAGAATTTGCACGAAGCCTTGCCTGATCACTCCGGTGACTGGTACTTCACAGGGGATTATCCAACCCCGGGGGGTTACCGCGTGGCTCACAAGGCATTCCTCAATTATTACCAAAACAAAGACGGCCGAAGCTACTGATTCTAAGTGTGCTTTCCAAACCAAGGTGCAGGAATGGAGGCTGATGCCGTGCCGTTACCAAAAAATTGAGAAAAATCTTTTGACAGTGGGGAAGAATTTCAAGTTATATCTAAGNCAGGATGGATACTAATTTTCAAACACTCGTGCTCAACCGCCTTTGGCAAGCGGTCAATGTCGTGGGGGTCGAGCGGGCTTTCAGCTTGCTTGCCCTCGAACACGCCCAAGTTATTTATGCGGAAGATGGCAGTTTTCGTGTTTTTGATGGGGCGGGGTGGTTCGCCTTTTCCAAGGATTTGGAAACCGCGCNCGGTTCAAGGGTGATACGAACGGTTAGCCAGCAAGTGGTGGTGCCCACCGTGCTTCTTCTTCGTGGGTATGACCGGATGCTGATGCAGGAAATGAAGTTCAATCGCCAAAATCTTTTGGAACGTGATGATTTTCGCTGCCAATACTGCGGAAAGAACTTTCCCGTTAAGGAGTTGAATATGGATCATGTGGTTCCCCGGGACCGTGGTGGAGGAACTACTTGGGAAAATGTCGTGATTTCCTGCATCAAGTGTAACAGTAAGAAAAGTAACCGTTCTCCCAAGGAAGCGGGCATGCGTTTGCTTAAGGAACCCAAACGTCCGCCCCGCCGGCCCTTCATGAGTTCCCTCTATGGTAAGCCGATGGAGGAGACCTGGACCCATTTTATCCAGAGTAAGCAATAGACGAATTTCCTAACTCGCCTTCACGCNGAAGAGCCATAGTCTAGGGTTTGTGCAAAAGGATATAAATACCTCCTCGTCCGAGCGTAAGGCGGTGGATGTTCTTTACCGGATTAGTCAAATGGCTGGTGAAGAGCGTAACCCAAAAGTTGCTTTGGAACGAATTTTGGAGGAAGTCATGGAGGTGTTCGAGGCTAGTTCGGCGTCGATTTGCTTGTTAAACGCAGACTCCGACAAACTCCTGATTGAAGTGGAGAAGGGGTTATCCAAATCGAGTGCCGGCTTTGAGTTGCCTATGGGTGTAGGCATCACCGGTTGGGTGGCGATGCATGGAGAGCCTTTCCTTTGTCCGGATGTTGAGAACGAAGACAAGTACTTTTGCTTGGANGANCGNATNGGNTCNGAAATGGCCGCNCCNCTCTCCGAAGGNGGNCGNACNGTNGGNGTNCTGAATGTNGATGCNTTGGGGAAGAATGCNTTNGAGGANAATGATCTTCGTTTGCTCNTNCTTATGGCCAACGAGGCAAGNCGGGTNCTNGAGAGTATGTGGATGGTCCAACAGTTGCGAAGGAAGGCCGAGCAATTACAAACTTTGGTTCTGGTGGGGCAGGACATGGCCGGGTCCAGAAAGGTCGAGGAAGTGCTGGAGTCAATCACTAGAGAAGCTATTCTTCTTTTGGATTGTAGGTTGTCCGCCTTTTTTCTGTACGACAGCGAGACGGATCTTTTGAAACTGCATTCCGTACAAAACGAATACGGGCCGTTCGAATACAAGGAGACACTCAAGCCGTCTGATAGTATTCTTGGAACGGCACTCAGAAGCCATAGGCAGGTACAGACGCGAGACCTTTTACGCACCGAAGAACACCATTTTGTTGCCCTGATTCGTGAACAGAACTTACATTCCATGCTGGTTACTCCAGTTGTTTACGAGGAGGAACCCATTGGTTTGTTAAGCCTCTATGTCGATCGGAACCATCGTTTTAATGATGATGAGAGATTGATCCTTCGGGCATTGGCTGACTTGGGAGCGATTGCCATTCAGAACGCCCGTTTGTACGGACGAGTATTTTCGTCGGAGGAGAGTTTGCGTAAGAGCGAGAGGTTGACCACCTTAGGAACCTTGGCGGCCGAGATTGCCCATGAAATTAGAAACCCCTTGATGGTGGTTAGCCTTCTCTTCGATTCCCTCAAATTAGATGAAAATTCTGATGATAACCAAAAGAAGGACCTTTCAATCATTCGGGAAAAGTTAGATCATTTGGATCAGATTGCCGGTCGAATTCTCGATTTCGGAAAAAGTCGAGAAGCCTTCAGGAAGAACCTTCCGCTTCGGGAAATTCTTGAGGAAGCCGCTCTCCTGGTCCGCTTGAAACTTGAGCAATCTCAGGTTGCGTTGACCATCAACAAGGGGTTGCCAGGTTTGATTGTATTTGTGGATAAGGGGCAAATTCAGCAGGCTTTGCTGAATTTGATTCTCAATGCATTGGTCGCTATGCCGGATGGAGGGGAACTGACTATTGAAGTGATGGAGCCGACGGATCGGAAGGTATCCGTTTTGGTTAAAGATACCGGGCAAGGCATTCCCGATGCGTTCAAGGATCGTATTTTTGATTCTTTTTTGACTGCCCGTTCGGATGGGACCGGGTTGGGATTAACTATTTCCAAAAGGATTCTCCGAGCTCACGACGGAGATTTGGAGCTTCTGGATTCGGGCCCGAAAGGCACGGTTTTTCGGATCAGTTTGCCGATTTCACAACAAGTGTAATTTCTACACTTCGTGGTAGAATCTCCCTTTGTTTAGGGCGGTGCTCAGATGCTCTCTTAAATCGAGAAATCTGGCAGGGGTGAAGGACTGTTTTTTATTGTCAGGTTCAATGTTGAAGACATCCGTCGCAATTCCTTGCTCGGTTGCAACTCGGGCAAATTTGATGCTAAATCCGCATTTTGAAATAGTTTGCGAAATGACATGTAATAGACCAACACTATCGGCAGCCCTGACTTCGACAATGGTTCGGCCCAAGGAAACATCACGATAAATATCAACGCGTGGAGGTATTGTGTGTCCAAGCTTTTCTTCATTTGAAAATAGACGATTACGGTCTTTCTTCTTTCTTTTTTCAGAGAGGATTTTTTCGGGAATACATACGCCTGAAAGGAAGGATTGTATGGAAGTTTCGCAAAGATCTCGAGTCTTTGGGCTATTGACCACACCACTCTTTTCATCTTCGACATAAAAAACATCGATAGCCAATCCATCCTTTCGCGTGAGGGCACGGGCACCAAGAATGTTGAGATTGGCAACGGAAAATGCACCAGTGATATTTTCAAAAAGACTGGCCCGATCTGTTGTTACGATATCAACGATGGTGAGGGAGCGGCGCAAATCGTTTCTCCAATTGATGACAGGGTTGGGCGACTGAGAACCGTTGCTACCGAAACGATGAACCATTTCCACATGCAGTGCGACTTCTTCTTTGCCCGTATGAGCGAAGTAGCGAATTGGAACTTGTTCGAGGTGGTCTAAGATTTCCTCTTTTGAAACACCATCAATTTCCATGTTTTTGTATGCATCTTTCAGCGTATTAGGATCTTTGAGTGCTCGCTTGCCTTCGAGAACGGCGAGGGTGTTCGAAAAGAGATGAGTGTGAAGTTCCTCTTTATGTGCATTCCACAAATCCGGTGCAGTGGCATTCGCGTCACAGTAAGTATGTACATAGAGAAACCTAAGCCTTTGTTCTCCTTCAATGAAATTAGCAAAAGAGTCTATCACTTCGGGGTCATCGAGATCGAATTTGTTTGCGTATCGAACCATTTCAAGGTGATTGCGAATGACGAAAAGAATGCGGTCACGCATTTCTTCTGAAATTCCGAGTCGGTCCATCATGTTGTTTGCGATTTCCACCCCCCTTTCACAATGCCCCTTGGGACCCTGGTCTTTGCCCAAGTCATGAAGAAAGAGAATGAGATAGAGTAGACCCGGAACTTCATTTTTTCGCAGAGCCTCCAAATAGTGAGGGGCTGATTTATTTTTACCCTGAAAAATTTCGTCAAGTACTGTTATGCAGTGCAAGACATGAATGTCGGCAGTGAACCGATGATACAGATCGTGTTGAACTTTACAGGTCAATCTCCCAAATTCAGGAACAAATCTCCCTAAGACACCCAGCTCATGCATCTCGCAAAGGGTCGTACTTACATTTCCGATTTCCTGCATGATCGAGCGAAATGTTACATTTGCTGAAGGAGAGTTGATCAAGGCCGAATCAATGAGTGCAAGACGATTGCGAACCATGGAACGCAGACTTGGGGAGAGGTTGGCACCCAATCGTTGGGAATGACGAAACAACCTGATCAAACGTTCCGGGTCCTCATCGAACACTTCTTGATTTTGAGCACACAACTCCCCGCCTCTAAGTTCGAACCCATCAATGTTTTGAACAGGAGGTGCCTGATAGGCTTTGAGCACCTTTTTGAAACTGATTTTAGATGTTACGCCACTTGTCGAACTAAGCATACGTTGCTCGAGGATTACGGACAACTGGTTGATGGTGCGAGCCTTGGAATAATAATCGCCCATAAAGAGCTCTACTCTACGAAAGATATCTTCCTCCTCATAACCTAAGCCAAGGGCAACTTCGGGTTGTTTTTCCAAGTGTAAAATATCGACTGGGCGCTTGCTGTTGAAGTGTAGTTCGTTTCTAACTCTAAGAAGAAAGGAATAAGCTTCTTCCATACTTTTCGCTTCCTGTTTCGTCAGGTACTTCTTTTTGACTAATCCTTCGAGCCCTTCGAGTTCGAATTTAACGCGAGCCATCCAGAGGACACCTTGGAAATCCCTCAATCCGCCAACTCCGTTCTTGACATCAGGTGCTTGGAGAAAGACCGTGCTGCCCTTTTCCTTCCTTCTTTGCATTTGATGTCTGTGGAGTTCCTGCAAATACTGAAGGGGATTGTTATTTCGGCAAAATTTACGAAAGCGCTCGATGAATTTCTTTGCCACCTTTCTCTCCCCACAGAGAAAGCGGGCATCGAGCATCGAATTTTTGTTACGGATGTCCTTTTGAGATTCAATCAGAGCTTCTTTGATTTCTCTGGAGGCATGGCCAACTTTCATCCCCGTATCCCAAAGAGGATAAAGAATTTCGCGAGTCATGGTTTCTTTAAGCAATTCAAGGGATTTCCCCACTGAACTCTTGGGATAAAGGAACATCAGATCAATATCACTGTGTGGGCTAAGTTCGCCTCGGCCATATCCACCGGTCGCCATCACACACATGGGTTTGGTTCTGCCAACGGTATCTACGGCAATTTCCATAGCATAATGAAACAGGTTCTGAATCAATACATCTAAAATTACGGACCTTGCCCGAGTGAGCCGAAATCCGGAGTCCCCCTTTTGGTGATAACGAAGAAGCATTTCCTTTTCCAGGCGCATGAACTCCTTAATTTGCTCAAGGCGCTGCTTGTCGGATTGCCCGGTGTTGAAGGTGAGCCTTAATTCAGCGTGTTGCCTAATTCTTCTAAATAACGGATCGTCCTCCATGTTTGCATCGATTTAATTTTAATATCTACAGTTTTCTGTATGTGCGAGACAAATCCTCTTCCTTTCGAATTGCACAATGAATTTTCTAAAGATATTAATGTTTCAAATGTATTCAAAATCACTATTTGTCTTACATAAATTCTTACCGTTTTCCCTTTTGTGGGTAGGTACCCTTCTCTGCGGAGAACCTTTTCTTGCTCCTGATGATCCATTTATTCGACATGAAATTAGAATGCTTGGCGACGAAGGAGATATCCTCAGTTTACAAAATAATTGGCCTTTGAACTTAGGTGCTCTCAGTGAGTACACCTCAGGTGACAAACCCAATTGGAGGCATTCTCTTTTGGAGGATAAGATAGAAGTGGAAAATAATTCGGGATGGTCGTCGATTTTCTCAACCATTGGTTTTTCGGATAATCGAGTGACCTCAAGAGGGTTCAGTCCTGAGCCTCGCTCAAACTTTGCATCTAATATTTCTACATCTTGGATGAATGATCGCTTTGCCGGTAAGCTCTCCCTTAATTCATTTTATGGTATGGAAACAGATTGGAAAGGTAGAAAAGATGAAAGTTTTGCCCTCGATGGGTCGTATATTGCGGTTCGCTTGGGGAACTGGTCTGCCAGTTTTAGCCAACAGGAGAGGTGGTGGGGACCAGGCTGGGATGGTAGTTTAATCTTATCGACCAATGCCCGTCCTATTCCTGGGCTTTCAATCGATCGCCGGATTCCAGAGCCTTTTGAAACGAATTGGCTATCTTGGATTGGTCCATGGAGTTTTCATTCTTTTATCGGACAGATGGAGGATGAAAGAGCCGTTCCAAATCCTTACCTTTGGGGGATGAGAGTTGATGTTCGTCCAACTATAATTGAAGGATTGGAAGTAGGCTTATTTAGAACTATGCAGCTAGGTGGGGATGGATATCCATCAAACTTTAGTGTTTGGGTTGATGCATTTCTTTCCCAAGACAATTTCCATTCTCATGAAGCAGGAAAAAGTTCGGAACCCGGAAATCAATTGGCAGGTATTGACTTGCGTTGGAAAGTGTTCGATCTTCCTTTTGCATTTTACGGGCAGATGACTGGAGAAGATGAAGAAAATTTCTTACCCGAGGCTCTGTTTTTTCAATATGGAATAGAAACTTGGAAAGATTGGGGTGGTGCTTCTAGCCGACTTTTTCTGGAGTATGTAAATCTCACAAGTTATTGGTGGACTGGTGATCCTAAGACTAGAAATGTTACCTACAATCACGGCCGTTATAGAGATGGTTTTAGGTATCATGGGCGACCAATAGGTCATTGGTCTGACACAGATTCCCAAATCCTAAGCATTGGTGGATTAT
>NHCT01000005.1 GCA_002167605.1 Verrucomicrobia bacterium TMED40
TAGCGGTCGTAGGACAGATCGAAAGATAGATCAGGGCGGTGGAAATAGGTGAGTTTAAGCCCGTAGGTATTGGACTTGAATTCCGATAGCCGATAATCCGAGGAGTAATAGGGAGCGGACCCGGTGGGGAGGTCATTGTAAGAAATTCCAGTGCCGTCCAGGCTTAGGTAATAAAAATCAGCTTGGTTTTGGATGTAGTGACGAAAAAGAGGGCGAAGTACGGATTTGTCACCGAGCCTTTGCAACCATTGCATTTCGAAGGTATGTCCAGAGAGATGGGTGTCGTCGGTAAAGTATCGGTAGGAAACTTCCGTGCTCGCATCCAGATCCTTAAACATACGAACGCTTTCAAGATAGGCGGCGAAAGTCTCTCTTGCGTTCGGACGATTCTCTGCTCCGTAAGACAAGACTTTTACTTCCTGAGGAGTACCTTCTAGAAAAACGAAGGGATATTCGATAATTCGGTAAGGATCACTGAGGTATCCTTTGGGCCGACCATAAGTCAGGTTAAAAGCAATTGTGGTTTGCGGATCTAGGATACGCTGGATACCTAGGAAAATTTCCGGGGTTCGGCGTGCCTGAATGCCAAATCCTTCGACGCCCGTTACGCTCGTATCGACTTCATCATCAAGGTAGGAAAATCCTGCATTGAGGGTCAGGGTATCTTCGGCAAAGCCCCGGGAAATTCCGGCGGCGTAACTGCGAGAGAGGTAATCCGATTCATCACTCAATCCATATTCGAAGGAAAACTGATAGTCCTTATGCTTTTTGGACAAACTGATGAGTCCTGCGGTTCGCTCGTCTTCGAGGGTTGCCAGCCAGCTATCGTCATCGGTGGGAGGAGTTCCATAGGGAGTGGAACCGGTGATGGTGTCGACCATACCCACTATCCCAACTTCCCAACCATTGCTGAGGGATGTGCCAGCTTCGGCATACCAGGAACGAACCCGAATCCGGTCATCATCTTCCACCCAATCCTGAAACTTCAGCCGAAAGGCTTTTTCGGAGAAAAGTTTGCTAGCTAAAAAAAACAACAATATGGACACAAACCAGGGCTTGGAAGAAGAGAATTGAGGTTTGAAGGTCATTTAAAGTAAAGATGATTTAAAACTACCTTGTGGATTCAAATTTATCAAGGTTGGCTATCATCGGAGGTGCCCCATGGTTCGTCCCCTTCTTCAAGCAGAAAGGAAGTCTCAATTCGTTCAAGGGCTTCTTGAAGAGTGGTTCCCCTCCAACTCGGATGAGTTAAGTCGGGGTTGAGGTCAAGCAGGGGCCGGAGAACGAAATCACGCTCTAGGATACCTGGGTGGGGCAGTTGCAGTTCGTTGGTGTCGAGCACGAGGTCTTCGTAGAGGAGGAGATCGAGGTCAATCACCCGCGGGCCGTTTTCCCGGATCACTTTCTTGCCCAGGGCCCGTTCGGTTTGCTGAAACTTGGTCAGTAATTCGGTTGCGGGGAGGTTGGTTCGAAGGAGGGCGGCGGCATTGACGAAGGATGGCTGATCAGCGAATCCATAGGGCTTGGAGTGGTAAAGCTTGGAAAAACCGAGCACCTCCGCGAATCCTTCGATTAATGCGCACGCCTGAGCGAAGGTTTGAGCGGGGTTCCCAAGGTTGGCCCCCAAACCAACATAAGCCTCAGCGTTCAACCTCGACGCGGATTTCGGCCAAGCCCAGTTTCTTGGTGTATCGGGGTTTGTCCACGATCAACCTAACAGATTGAACCTGAAAGGCGTCCTTTAATTCAGTGGCAAGAAAATGCGCAAAGCGTTCCAAGGTCTTGCCGTCGTATTTTGCGCAAAACTCCCTAACCTTCTCAATCACCGAGCGGTAATCAATCCCATCGGTGATCTCATCGGTTTCGCGAATGGTTTCAAAATCATAGGCGAGTTCCACAGAAATACGAAGATCCTGTGGAGCGAACAGCTCCTCCTCCAATAGCCCGATCCGGACCATGACTTCAATGCCTTCGAGTTTGATCTTTCCCATACGAATGAAGGAACCTAGTGGCTTTTTCAGGAATGGGCGAGCACCTTCGTTGTTTCCAAAGCCTGAACGGTTTCCCGAACATCATGGGCCCGGATGATCTCCACGCCTTGCTGCACCCCGATTACGGCGGACGCAAGGGACCCGCCCAAGCGATCGAGGGGATGGGGTGCTCCACAAAGATGATCGATCCATGATTTGCGAGAGGAGCCCAAAAGCAGCCCCCAGGACTCATCCGCCAGGCTTTCCAAATGACTCATTAATTCGAGGTTGTGGTCGAGCGATTTACCAAATCCGATTCCAGGGTCCATCCAAACTTTGGGCAGTTCTGACTTGGCGAGGATTTTCTTTTTGGAATCGAAAAAAGCCCGGACTTCTTCGACTACATTTTCGTAGGTCGGTTGGTCCTGCATGGTCTTTGGACTGCCCTGGGTATGCATTAAAATAAATCCCGCCTGATAGCGTCGGGCGAGGGTGAGGAGTTCGGGGTTTCCTCCGGAGACATCGTTGATCAAGTGAACCCCGGCCTGCAACGCAGCTTGGGCAACCGCAGGTTTGGTGGTGTCGAGGGAGAGCAGGAACTGGTCCTTGGGTAATTTTTCCAGGACCGGGAGGATGCGGCTCAATTCATCCTGTTCGGAAACCGGGTCGCTTCCCGGTCGGGTGCTCTCAGCCCCGAGGTCAATGATTTGCGCACCTTGTTCGACCATCAACTGGGTATGCTCGAGAGCCCGGTCGGGATCAAGGAATTCTCCACCATCACTGAAGGAATCCGGAGTGAGGTTGAGGATACCCATAACCGCCGGGTAATGAAGCGAGCAGGCAAAGCCGTTGAGTATAAAATCAGCCACGAGCGGATTCGATCAATTGGTCGTAAAGGGCACGGGTTTTAGTGAAGGTCTCGTCCGACTGAGAGGACCATCCAAGTTCGGAAAGGGAGGTGAGGGGAGCGACCCCTCTTCCGGTTCCGCAAAGCAGGATCTCGGAGAATGTCGAAAGGTCCTGATCCTGAGGTCTGCCAGCCGTTACGGAAAATTCACGGCTCAAGAGTGGTTTTAGTTTTTGAAGCACAATACCTTTGAGAATCCGGTCATCGGGAATCAGGAGATTATTCCCTTCTGCAAAGATGAGGTTGGAAGTGGCGGTTTCCCGGAGATCATTGTCCTTGGGGTCGATGATGATCCAGTCTTCGGATTTGAGATCCAATTCATGAAGCGAGCCGTAGAGTTTCTGGTCGGCGGTGGATTTGATCGATGGTTCGGGGCGTCGATGGGGGAGGAGCCAACCTTCGACGGGATTCCCATCGGATTCAGCAGGACGGGTAGCGATTCCCAGTAAATCCTCAAACAGGCAAAGGCGGACCAGGCAGTGGTCTTCGCTGGGAATCAAACCAAGAACCTCGCTTAGGTGATCGAGCAGTTGAGCTTGTTCCGGAATCCAGGGAAGGCTGAGCTTTTGGGCAGAGGAAAGCAGGCGTTCGAGGTGTTCGTCCAGGAAGGGCAGAAAGCCTCCGGGAAACAAGCGCATCGTGGTGAAAGCACCATAGAGTCCCCAAGGTTCAGGATGTTCTGAGGTTTCCCCCGTCTTCGTCCAAGCATGCATTGCGAATGTTTCTGATTAAACGGTTTCCTTCGCCCGTTAGAAAGGATTCTGGGTGATACTGCAAGCCAAAGAGTTTTCTGGTCAAATCCTCGAAGGAAAGCGGGACATCGCGGATTGGGTCGCGTCCGGTCATGCTTATGCTTTCCGGCAGGGCNACCAAGCTGGCGGGNTCAACCTGTAGGGAGTGATANCGGGCGACACGGATTCCGGCCGGTAATCCCTTGTAGGTCANTGAGTTNGGANNAGTCTCGATTTCGGTTTCNATNCCATGGAGGACCTGACTTTGGCGTTGGATCCTGGCNCCTTCCGTTTCGAGCATGAGTTGAAANCCGAGGCANATNCCCAGCACCGGCTTGCGTCCGATACAGGATCGATAGATTTCCTGGGTTTCGGGATAATCGGAGGGCTTNCCNGGTCCGGGAGAAAGAACCAAAAGATTGCATTGTTCGAGNAGTTCGGGAGTGAGGTTTTGCCGGTCACGCACCACTACCTGATCAAANCCGGCAAGCAAATGTTCNAGGTTACGGGTAAACGAATCCTGATGGTCGGCCAGAAGAATCATTGGAGTAGATCGAGCAAGGCTTGGGCCTTGATGCGGTTTTCCTTACATTCATAGGAGGGGGTGGAGTCCACCACGATTCCACCTCCCGCTTGGGTGTAGCATTTGTCTTCGAGAATCAGCATGGCCCGGATGATCAGGTTCAGCCGAAGGTCACCATTATCTGCAAGGGTGCCGAAGCTCCCGGTGTAGGGACCGCGGAAGCAAGGTTCGAGTCGATCGATCCATTCCATGGTCCGGATTTTTGGGCATCCGGTTATGCTTCCTCCGGGGAGCATCGCCTGGAGGATCTCGCGGAGGCCGAGGTCCTCGCGAAGTTCTCCGGAAATGGTGGAGACCAAATGGTGCAGGTGGGCGTAGGTCTCTACCTNCCGGAATCGTTCGATGCGCACAGTCCCCGGGGTGCACAGGGCGGACAGGTCATTGCGTTCGAGATCCACCAGCATGTTGTGCTCNGANACCTCCTTGGCGTCGCTGAGGAAACGCTCGATCACGGAGGGATCGTGGCGGGTTGTGGATCGTTCATAAGTGCCTCCGATGGGCCGGGTGGTGATGCGTTGGCCAACTTTGTCGATGACCACTTCGGGGGAACAACTGACCAATGAAAAATCAGGAGTCTGTAAAAGAAAGGCTTCCGGAGCGGGATTAGCCTGGTGGAGTTTGGCAAAGGCGAGCAGGGGGTCGACTTTTGACTCGGCTTCGAACCTCTGGGAAATCTTAATCTGGTAGGTCTCTCCGTCGAGAATGGCTTGTTTGGCCTGGTTGAAAATGGTTTCGTAGCAATCGAAATCCAAGTTGCAGCCAAGGGATTTTCCAGGAAAGGAGACGTCCGAAATTTTCAGGGATGGAGAACGCGATACCAGTTCCTCGATTTCCTCTTCACGAGCGGGGTCCGTGGATTCAATAGTGGTTCCTTGGTCCGAAATCCTGACGATGGTGGAGGGGCGACCGAACCAACCGTCCGGCACCTTAAGATCCCGGTTCGCATGCAGGGAAAGCCCGAGGTTCGCAGCAAGGAACTCATATCCGAAAAACCCAACCCATCCTGAGAAGGAAAGACGGTTGTTGACTGGTTGAGCTTGCAGTTGGGAAAGAGAGCTTTCCACGGAAGAACAAGAGAGGATAGAGATTTGGCCGAAGTCGAGGTAAACGGTGAACTCGTGTGCGGAATTGGAGTGAATGGCCAGGCATTCGCATTCCAGCGACGCGAGAGATTCGACCCCAATGGGGGTGGGTAATGAGATCATGGCAGATGACCAAGCAATTCGGAGAAAGACTCGATTTGCTGCTCCTCGAGTCTTGGGCTACCGAAAAGCAAAGCCGACCAACCCGCTGCCCGTGCTCCCTCGAAGTCCCGGGAGTGACTGTCCCCCAGATGGAGGATTTGGTCGGGGGTTTTCCGCATGGTTCGTTCCACGGAACGGAAGATTTCAGGATCCGGCTTTTCGCATCCCAGTTCAGAGGAAATGAAAATCTCATCAAACAGCGGACTCACCTCCAAGTCATCGAGTACGCTGCGTAAGCGCGAATCATTATTGGAAAGCACCGCCAGTTCGTAGCCCCGTTTTTTGAGTTCGGATAAAGTTTCCTTGGCCCCTTCCGCCAACCTCCAATGTTCACCGTGGGCGAAGAGGTCCCAAAGTTCTTCAAAGAGGGGGTCCAGATCGATGTCTTCCGCATAGGGAAGGAATACTTCGCAAACCACATGGCGCCAAAATTCTTTCTCCTCACCCTGTGTGATTTGACGGTTTATCTGGGCTTTTCCGAAGATATCGTAAAAGCGACGGTCGACCTCGGAGTCCTCCACCTGTAGCCCAAATTTTCGAGCGGTCGATCCATAGACTGCACCCACTGAGGGCCATGGGCACACCAAAGTGCCGGCGGCGTCGACGGTGAGGAGTCGGATGGGGGAAGGCATCACAGAAAAGGGGAAGGGATTTGGCAGTTGGTGAATGGATGCAGATGTGTCATAAAATACTATTTTCTATAACAGTTATTGTGTTGAAGCGAGTTTTTCCAAAAGGAACGGGGTTTATTGCGATCTTAATAATGATGTTGGCTTGGGTATGGATTGACCCTGCCACCGCGGTCTCAGGAGGTCCCTTGTTCACCGATCTTTTTAGTAATTTCCTGATTGTGCTCATCTTTTTCCTGCAAGGTTGGAGGTTGCGGCCGAACCGAATGTTTGAGGTCTGGTCGGATACCTACTCCCTTTGGATTACTCAAATGGCGATTCTGGCAACTCCGGTTGCTTTGGTGCTGAGCGGATGGGCGGTGGGCTTGGTTTCGGAGGAAAAGCTAAGTCCCCTGCTGCTGCTTGCCTGTTTGCCCACTACCATTTCAAGTTGCGTGGTTTATGCCCGGGGAGCGGGAGGAGATGGAGATTATGCTCTGGGCCATGCAACCTTGTCGAATTTACTCGCCCCGTTCTTGGTGCCCTTGGCTTGGTTCTTTTTGATTCGGCCGAGCGCTCATTTTCCCTTGGCAGATGCACTGTCACAAGTGATTCCCAATATGTTGCTTTTGGTGGGTTTACCTTGTTTTTTCGGTTGGTGGTTTCGCAAGTCCGTCACACCCAAGCCCAAACCGCTTATGGACTGGTTAGCGGCGAATTTGCCTTTGCTGGGAATTGCTTTGTTGGCTTATTTTTCATTGGGGCAGGCACTGGTGCTTCATGGTCGCGAGCTTTGCCAAGCGGAAGCAATGGAATTGCTTTGGCCGGTGGGTGGAGGTTTTATTCTGTTGTCTTTTTGTTCCTGGTTACTGAGCGGGTTAATTCGACGGGACCGGGGTGGCCGGGTGGCGACCTTTTTCTGTCTCTCCCAAAAATCGTTGGCCCTGGGAATCCCGATGGTTCATTTGCTTGTTGGAGCCAANGANNCCGAATTGTTCAANTGGGTGTTTCCGGTGATTCTTTTGCATNTNATTCAATTGGTNGGTGGTGCCTTANTTATGCTCTTACTGANGCGGTGAATCCGAAGGAAAGAATTGGCTTTTAGGCGCTTTATGGTTGAAGGCAGACTTGTTTTCACNGATGAATAATCCGTGATTTGCAAAAGTTTTAAGGAAAAAGAAAAGATGCGNCGGGCCGGGCGTTCNGCCGCCACTATTTTGGACAGGCTCTGCTCCTTCATCCGACCGGGTATGAGTACGCTTGAAGTGGATGAGGCAGGGGGTGACCTTATGAANGACTTGGGAGTGAAGAGTGCCTGCAAGGGATACCGTTCCGGGCATCGCATCTTTCCCTCCTACACTTGTCTCTCCGTTAATGATGAAGTGGTTCATGGGATTGGGGTGAAAGAGCGAATTTTGAAGGATGGAGATGTGATTTCCGTGGATGTCTGCATACGGGAAGATGGGATGATCGGAGACAATTGCCGGACCATTGGCGTGGGTGCAGTCAGTCCCGAAGTTGAGAGACTGCTCAAAGTCACCGAAGAGTCTCTTTTTAAAGGCATGGCTCAGGCCTTGCACAAGAATCGCGTAGGGGATGTTTCTCAAGCGGTTCAGGATCATGTGGAGTCGGCCGGTTTCGCGGTGATCACTAATTTTGTGGGCCACGGCGTGGGTCGGTCCCTGCACGAAGATCCGCAAATTCCAAACTTTGGAAAGGCGGGGTCAGGGCCGCAGTTTCGTAAAGGTATGGCGATTTGCATCGAACCCATGGTCAATATGCAAAATCCACAAATTCGGATGGCCAAGGATGGTTGGACCGCTTTGGCCGTAGATGGGTTGCCCTCGGCCCATTTTGAACACACCCTTTTGGTGGATGATGATGTTCCGGAGATTCTGACCATTCCGGACGGATATGGAGAAGCCGAGGAATATTTCACAGAAAAGCTCTCCGCCTTTGCCGCCTAAGTCTATTTCCTGCAATGCTTAAGACTCTCGCTGATAATGTTTTCTCTTTTGACGTCGAGTGGATCCCTGACCCGCAGGCTGGTCGTATCCTTCACGGTACTTCCAGCGAAGAGGACCCGGAGAGCTTGCGCTCCGCATTCGAATCTCTTTGGAGCTCTGCCCGGAAGGAAGGCGATGCTCCGGACTTCCAGCCTTACCTCAAGACCATCCTTTGCCGCATCGTTTCCCTTGCTGGTATTTTAAGAGAAAGAACGGCGGGAGGAGAGGCCAATCTTAAGCTCGTCTCGCTGCCCGTTGATCCGGATGATCCTGAGAAGAGCTCCGAACCGGTCATACTTTCAAGTTTTATGAAGTCGGTGGGCAGAAGAAAACCTCAACTGGTGGGTTTCAATTCCGCTCAGGCAGATGTNCCGATCATCGTCCAGCGAGCCATTGTTCACGGTCTTCCGGGGATGGGCTTTTCGGAACGCCCGGCTAAACCTTGGGAAGGGGTTGATTATTTCGATGCCCGGAATTCCGAATTCAATGTCGATTTGGCGGACGCTTTGGGTCAATTCCGAGATCGACCTTCATTGCATCAGGCTGCGACCCTTAGCGGGATTCCGGGAAAGATCGATGTCAGCGGGGATTCGGTTGCGGAGATGTGGTTGCAGGGTAAGCTTCGTGAGATTGTCGCCTACAACGAATTCGATGCCTTTACCACTCATTTGTTATGGGCCAGAGTGGCTCATTTTTCGGGTTTATTGAGTTCCGATCAATACGAGCGTGAGCAGGAATTGGTGCGTCAGTTGTTGGAAGATGAAATTGCGGGGGGTAAAACCCATCTGGAGAAATTCGTTACTGAATGGGATCGATTGCTCGATTTGACCGGGCAGTCCTAGCATGCAAAGCAATTGATTCTGATGCTTTGGATTTATTTGCGTGGCTGGCAAGGAATGTTTGCCTAGGTGACGGAACCCTTACATAACTATTACCTTTATATGAGTACACAGGAACAAGCCGAGGAAGCCTTAGGGCAACTGAATGAAACGCGTGAGCGCCTGCTCGCGGAAATCCGGAAGGGGATCATTGGCCAGGATGAGGTCATCGAACAGCTTCTGATCACGCTGCTCGCCCGCGGGCACTGCTTGCTCACGGGGATTCCTGGTCTGGGTAAGACCCTGCTGGTTAAAACCTTATCCAAATGCTTGAGTCTTGGTTTCAAACGAATTCAGTTCACTCCCGACCTTATGCCTGCGGATGTCGTCGGTTCGGAGGTGGTGGATGAAGATCCGTCTACCGGAGCGAAAAGCTTCCGCTTCGCCCCCGGTCCGATTTTCTCGAATGTAGTTTTGGCCGACGAAATCAACCGGACTCCACCCAAGACCCAGGCAGCTCTGCTTGAAGCGATGGAAGAAAGACAGGTCACCGTTTCCGGGCAAACCTACCTTTTGGATGCGCCTTTTTTCGTACTGGCCACGCAAAACCCTATCGAATTGGAGGGAACCTATCCTTTGCCGGAGGCTCAGCTTGACCGTTTTCTGCTTAACCCGGTGATCCAATACCTTTCCCAGGAGGACGAAATCAAAATGGTGGGCGAAACCACGGGTCTGGATCGAGCGGATCCCGAGCCCGTGCTGACTGGTGAGAATATCCAAACCCTGCAGAACCTTACGCGTCAAATCCCTGCCCCGGAAGAGGTGGTTGCTTACGCCGTTCGGTTAGTCGCCGCTACCCGACCCGAAGATCAGAGTTGTGACGAGTGGACCCGCAAACGGGTTCGCTGGGGTGCAGGCTCACGGGGTTCGCAGGCACTGATTCTTGCTGCCAAGGCAAAGGCTCTATTGGCGGGGCGTCCCAATGCCTCCAGAGAGGATGTAAAAGGCATTGCCAAAACCGCTTTGCGCCATCGGGTTCTCCCCAGTTTCTTTGCTGAGTCCGAAGGGGTTGGGGCCGATCAAGTGATTGATCATTTGACCGAAACCATCTCTTCCTAGGAGAATATTCGGTGACACAAGCCGCGGACAGTTCGCTGCTCGATCCGGGTCATTTGACCAAGATTGAAGATTATGCGTTGCTTGCCCGAGTGGTTGTGGACGGAGCCTTAAATGGAATTCATCGAAGTTTGAGGCAGGGTCGGGGGACCGAGTTTTTCCAATACCGTTCCTACGAGCGGGGCGAGGATTTGAAAGTGGTGGATTGGAAAGTGTACGCCAAACGCAACGAATTGGTGGCTAAGACTTTTCAGGAAGATACGAATTTTAGTATCTTTCTGGTCATCGATGCGAGCGCATCGATGGGATATTCGGGAAAGCGTGCTGCTTGTTCCAAGTTGCGTTACGCTTCGATGTTGGCTTCCTGTTTTGCCTACCTGGCCCACCGACAGGGTGACCGGGTCGGTCTTTTTGCTTATGGGGATGAGGTTCGGCAATGGGTTCGGCCCTCCTCGGGGAGCGGGCACCTGAATCGAATTCTGCGGGCAATCGGTTCTCTTCAGGCAGAGGGGCAAAATCAGCACGAACAATGCTGGGATCAGTTGTCTGCGGTTTTGCCCGGACGCTCGATGGTGGTCTTTCTCTCCGATTTCCTGGAGGCCGAGGATACGCTGCCCGAGCGTTTGCGCTTTTCGCTCTCCGCTCATTACGAATCCCTTTGCATGCAGGTTTTGGATCCGGATGAGATGGACTTGCCCGATGCCGAGGCCATGCGTTTTAAGGAAATGGAAGGAGACAGAGAAATTTCCACCTCTCCCAAGGTTATTCGGGACGAGTACCGCAAGGACATGTCGGGTTTTCAGGAAAAACTTCAGGAAAACCTGGCCATGGTTTCTGCCGAATTCGAAACCTTTTTAACCAACCAAGACTTGGGCCACGCCCTGCGCCGCTTTCTTGGTATGAGGAACCGTTTGTCGTGAGTCATTTTTTATTCAATGATTGAACTTGCCCAACCGGGAGCTCTTTGGACTGCCCTTGCCATTGGTTTGCCGATTTTAGCTCATATGGCTTATCGCAGGGTTTCGCAAAAACATGCGTTCCCTTCCCTGCGCTTTATCCGTCCTTCCCAAATTCCTCGTACCGGCCGAAAGACGCCCACCGATTTCCCCCTGCTTTTGTTAAGGATTCTGCTTTTTCTGATCTTAGCTTTCCTTTTGGCCGACCCTCACTGGAAAACGGACTCTTCCTCTGCGAGTGGTGACATTCAGCAAGAGACGCTATTCGCTTTGGATCTGAGTCCGAGTATGGCGGGATGGGGGGCTTTGGAGGAAGCGAAGAACCTGCTCGAGGCACGAGTCGATGAAACCGAAGGACGGAGTGGGATGCTTACTTTCGGAGCGGAGGTTCTGGATGAATGGGCCATGGGCACTCAACCAGAAGAGTTGAAGGAAGCCCTGGCGGAACTGAGTCATGATTGGAGAAAGGGAGACGCTCAGGGAATGCTGGAGCGAGTGACCAGTCTCTTTAGTGACGCAGCCGCTTCCAGGCGGCTGGTGGTGGTGAGTGATTTTCAGCAGTCGGATTGGCAGACGGCTTGGCGGGACTTTTCGCAGTCGGGTATTGAATGCGAATGGATCCAAGTTGGGCAGGGGGATTCGGAAAAAGGAAGAGAAGGGAATCGTGGGGTGGTTGAGGCAAGAGCCGTACCCGCAGGCCCGGGTAAGCTGAGAGTCTGGGTGGTTGCCCGCAACTGGGAGGACCGTGAGGTCGAGGAAAAATTGATTCTATATGCCGGAGGAGAGGAGCGCGAAAGCCAAAAAATTCTATTACCTCCACGGGGATCCACCCAAGCTCAGTTCATCTTATCCGCTGGGGACTTTTCAAAAGCGGTGGTGCAAGTGAGTGGGGACGATGCCTTTTCCTTGGACAACGAACGGGCCATTTGGTTAAAGGCCCCACCTGCCCGCCGGTTTGGGTTTTGGTTGGATAACCCGGATCATCCACAGACCAAGGAGGAGATGGCTTTCCTCAATTCGGTCATGCTGAGCATGGGAGACCGGGGCTGGAATCGTTGGGAATCCAACCAAGACCAAGCGGACGGTCTGAGGTTGGGGGANGAGCAGTCGAGTTTGGANTTTCTTTCAGTCATCGGGNTGGNCTCCTGGTTCGAGCAGGAGGAACTTTCCACTCCTTTGAAGNTTCATCTCGAGAAGGGTGGAGTCGCCCTTGTGACTCCGGGTGATCGCTTTTCTTCAACCGCTTCGGTTCTTAATCAGTCCGGCTTGATGGATTTTTCCTTTCTGCGAGTTGCGGGAGCGGCCTCCTTGAATTCGAAGCCTTTCCGAATTGCCGCATTGGAGCAGGGCGGACAGTTGGACGAAGTCTTCCAGGGGAAGTCGGCCCGTGATCTTTACCTAACCTCGATTCGCCGCTTCGGGATTTTACGAAAATTAGGTGAGCAAGTGGAGGTTCCACTGAGAGACCGGGAGGGTAGGCCCTTGGCCTTGATCCGAAGATACGAAAGTGGCGGACGGTTAATTTTCCTTCCTTTCCGGTTGGCTTCCACATGGACCGATTTACCCCTTAGAAATTCCTTTCTTCCTTTGTTGGCGGAACTTTCCCGAACCGGAGTCCAGGTTTCGGGGCAACGAGCTTGGCCAGTCTTGGAACCCGGCGAGACTTATTCAGCGTCGGAGGAATTCGTTGCCGAAAAACCCGGCGTTTTCCGATTGGGGGAAGAATGGTTGGAAGTCATGTTATCTCCTCCTGAATCCTCGCCTGACACCTTGGCTCTCGATGATTTAAAACAATCCTTCGGCGGTGGGGCGAACCCCTTGCCTGTGCAAGTCGATACCGCTGGACTCGGTGATTCCGCAAGCGAGTCTTTGTGGTTGTGGTTTGTCCTCGCGGCGACCATCCTCTTAGTTGTGGAAATGATCTGGTCGCGCCCCCAAAACGAAAACCTCGAAGAAACTCCCTCCACCGATGCCTGAATTCCTTAGAAGATTGCACCGCGAGACCAGGCTTTTTCTCTTTTCCCGAAGCATGCTGGCTCTGATTGGCGGATTACTCCTCTGGCCTCTTTTGGTTTTATCGGTGGATGCCTACGATCTGTTCTTTCCTATTCTTGAGCAGGATGCATCTGCCTGGGTGCTTGGGGCACTTGGGGTGAGCGTACTTTCCATGCTCGCGGCCATGGTCTTTTTTTGGCGTCAGACTCCAAGCCCGAGGGAAATGGCTCGTCAGGTCGAAGAGGCTAATCCCGATCTCATGGATACCTTGAATTGTGCCGTTGAATTGGAGGGCAAATCCAAGGGCAAGGAACTGTCCTTCATGGAGCGTCGCGTGCTTGCGGTCACCGAAGAAAAGGCGAAGGATCTCGCTTGGGGAACGGGCACTCGCCCCGGGCCTGNTTACTGGGTTTTCCTCTTGGCGGGGCTTGCAATCGGTGGCGCTCTTAGCGGTTGGTCCGTTGGGTCCAGTCCAGTGCTCAAGGCCTTTGATTCGATGTCCTTGGAACCGGGGCTTTCGGTTTTCACCACCAAGACCGGAGCGACCCATTCATCCACTTACGAAGCCAGTGCTGAATTCACTAGAGGCACGGATGTCTCGGTGTTTGCCGATGTCACCCGTGGGCACAGAGGAAATAAGCATGCATTCATTGAATTTTTGGAAGATGGTGATGCGGTGCGAATGGATATGCTTACGACCCCGATCATGGGGCGTTTCGAATTTGTGGTTCCCGCACTTCAGGAAGCTTTTAAGTACCGCGTATCCACTCCCAGTCTGGAAGGGGAATGGCATCGATTGGCACCCTACGATCCACCTTCCCTGACCAGCGCCAAGTGGTCCGTTCAACCTCCGTCGTATTTGCGACAGGATACCATCGAGCATGAAGGGTTCGGATACCTGCGGGTTCCCGAGGGAAGCGAAGTAACGCTTAGGTTAGAGGTTGAGGCTTTGCCGAAGGAGGTTGGAGTCACTGTACGCGGTAGTGATGGAAACCATAGTTTGGCTCAAGTCGGGAAGCAGTTGTTTGAGCACCGGTTTGTCCTTAAGGAAGATTGGAGTGGATTGGTGGAACTCTCCGACCTGAGTAATCCGCAACGCGAGCCGATTACTTATGATGAAGTGGTCCTTTCTCCGGTTCCTGACGAACCGCCCTTGGTGGAAATCACTGAACCTGCCAAGGATCTGCAACTGCCTGCGGACGCACAGTTTCTTTTGGAAGTCTTTGCCTCCGACGACCATGGGGTTTCCGATGTTCGGATTAATGTTTCCCATGCTGGAAATCAGGAAGAAGAGACGATCTTTGTGGAACCGGAAGAAAAGGAAAAGAGCTTGGCTTATGTTTTCGATCTCAATGAACGCGCTTTAGCGATTGGTGATGTGATCACCTACATGGCGTTGGCGGTGGACAACAAGGAGCCCGAAGGTCAGATCGCGCGCTCGGAAATTTATTTCATTGAAGTTCTTCCTCCCGAAGGGAACTCGACGGAAAGCGAAGGGGGGGGCGAAGGCGAAATGGAGTCGAAAGAAATTCCCGTTCGTGATTTCATCAATAAAACCAAGAAAATCATTCGTTCAACTTATGACGGTTTGTTGGAGCGGGATGAAGTCTTGTCGGAGAGGGCCTCNCTGGCCATAGCCGCGGATGCCCTGAGTCTCAAACATCAAATGACCAAGGTCTATGATGAGAATGAAGGAGCCTTTCCCATCCAGGATGGCATCGATTTGGGGGAGTTGCTCAATGAAGCGACTTATCACATCGAACAGAGTGAAATTTACGCAGGCGACCTGATGCTTGAGGAGTCCCTCGGGCCATCCGAAAAGACCTTACGCAAACTTGTGCAACTCTACGCATTGCTCAGGAAGATGCAAAAGCAGAAATCCAAGGGCAAAGGTAAACCCCAGGAACAAAGTGAAACCAGTGAAGAATCGAAACCGCAGGAGCAAGGTGAGCAAAGTGAAAGCCTAGCCGAGCAACTTGAAAAACTGGGAGAAGACTTGGAGAAGCTGGAGGATTTGCAGGACCGGCAAAAAGATTTGAATTCCGAAATCGGACGAGCGGCGGGTTCGGGTGCCAAGGGAGAGCGCAACCAACGGGCCTCCCAGGAGCAGGAGGATATTCGCCGGGACTTGGAGGAGATTCGGGAAGAATGGTACGATCGATCCGGCAAACTTGGAGAGGTCGCGAATCTTGATCTGGCAGGNGACGAAATGAAGGACTCCGCTGGTGAGNTGAGGCGNGATGATCCTCGGGGTGCTCAACCNCACGGAGATTTAGCGGCGGAAGCTTTGGGCAATGCCATTTCCCAGGTCGAAGGTCAAATGGCTGGATTGGCCTCCAAGATGGTGGATCAACTCAGTGAGTTGGCCGAAGGCTTGGGGCAACGGCAGGGAGATTTAGCTAAGGAAACGGGGGGAGCTCAGCCCGGCCAGGGGGAGTCACTTAAGAATTCGCAGGACGAATTAAACGAGGACCTGGAAGACTTTTTGGAGCAAATTGATCAAACGGCACGCTCCCTNGGTCGTTTCAATGAGAATGCGATGGAAGATCTCTTGGAAGGTGCTCGGGAATCCCGAGAAGGCGGCATTGAAAGTTCTGGGAAACGTGCTTCGAATTCACTCCTCTATGAGGCTTTCCCCCAAGCCAGGCGGGAAGAGGAGAAGGTGGAGGATAACCTGAAAGATCTACAGGAGGATATGGAAGGGGTTGCGGACAAATTGCGTAACCTCGGCAACCAAGCCTTGCAGGANTTGGTGGAGAACCTAATGCGGATGCAGCAGGAATTGCCAGGTATGGGAGAAGAGGAAATGAAAGAGAGTTCTTCTGAAATCGCCAAATCCTTGGGAGCCTTGAAGAATTCCGACGAGGATGAACGCCTGCAGAATGTGACCCAATTTTTCGAACAGCTTGCGATCAGTGAGGATCCGGGNGGATCCAAGTCCATGGCAGACGCTGCGGTCTCCGAAGCCTTGGAGTTGGCCGAGCAATTTTTTTGGCGTGAGGCAAAAGAGAATCTTTTGCGAAGAAACCAAGCGACTACAGCCGCTCCGGGTAAATACAAAAAGCAAGTGCAGGAGTATTTTCGCCGCATTGCGGAGGGCGAGTAGCTATGGGCTTGGATTGGCCGCTTTCGCCTGTGTTTTTGGCCCTGCTTGCCTTGGCCCTGTTGTTTATACTCATTTTTCACGGCAGGGGTTTGCTTCGCTCCACCATGCCTTCCCTCGCCTGGAAACTGCTGTTCCTGCGGGGCTGCGTTTTGGTTCTGCTACTTTTCCTCATTGCCCGGCCCTACCTTGATACCGAGGAACCGGACTCCAGTAAATTGCGTTTACTGAATCTGATTGATCTTTCCGGCAGNATGGATGTGCGCGACGATAAGCAAGGNCCCCGAAGAATCGAAGAGGTTCGTCCTTTTTTGGACTGGTCGAAGGAGGACTCGTGGTTGGCTCTTCGAAAGAGTGATTTTGGCAAAGTTGAGAATTTAGGTTTCTCCAAGCAAATCGACCGACTGAATGCTCAATCCTGGACCCAAACCGAGTTAGGTAGGAAAACCGCTTTGGGAGATGCCTTGAGCGAAGGATTGGCAAAAAGTGAGGATAAAACTGTATTGGGATCCGTAGTGGTGTTTTCGGACGGAATGAATAACCATGGGCAGTCGTTTTTGGAAGTGGCGAAGGAGTATCGCTCTTTGGGTATTCCGGTTAATGTGGTCGGAGTGGGGAGTGCCTTGCCTCGTGGAGATTTACGGATTGCATTCGATGATCGAAAACCCAACGCGGTGGCGAAAGAGGAATTGATTCTGCAAGCGGAGGTGGAAAACCAATACGGTCAGGATCATTCCACCATCNTGAAATTACTCTCCGGTGAGGAATTGATCGAGGAGTTGTCTCTATCCNTGAAGGCGGGGGAGAAAAGGCGGGTTTCCTTTTCGCCTTACCTTCCCAAAGTCGCGGGTCCCAAACGTTTTCGCTTGGAAGTTGATTCGCCCAACTGGGATTCCGATCCCTCCAATGATTCCGATTCCCTGCTGGTGATGGTAAGTCCGCCCGAGCAGTTTTCCCTGCTCTATCTTTCGAGCCAAGCACGGCCCCTGTATCCTTTTGTCAAACGGGTGTTGGGAAACGAGGAAAGGTTTGAGCTCAATGCCCTGGTCCGTCTTGGGGAAAAAGTCTTTCATGCTTTTGGAGAAAAGGTAAAACCGAATTATCCGACCGACCCCGAGTTTTGGATGACTTTTGATGCCATCCTGATGGATTTGGATGCCTTGCCGGAACTCAATGCGACCGTGGTATCCTCCCTCAAGGACTTTGTGCAGAAAAGAGGAGGAGGTCTTTTGTTTTTTGGGGCCTTGCAGGGGGCTCGTGAGCGATTGGGCGGGTTGATCCCGGCGAAGAGCCTGGAGCGGGTCGAGGCGAAAGGAGATCTTTCCTTGAGTGTTTTGGAGGAACCGCTTTTCGGGCCTGAGGACGAGGTCGAGGATATGAAACCGTTTCTGCCAGGACGACTGCCCGGTTATTTCGTAAAGGAGCAAAACCAGGGAGCTCGCGGTGTCGTGGTCTCGAAGGCAAACGGCAAACCCGTGCTGAGCGTTCAGGCATACGGTGCCGGTAAGGTCGGTTATTGGGGGGTTCCGCACGATTGGCGCCGGTCGCTGGCGGACGAGGACGGTGCCAAGGAATTTAGGAAATTTTGGCAGGCATTGGCCCAATGGCTCGGAGAAGGCGGAGAGGACCGGCTGAAAATTCAGGAGCCCGAAAAAGTCCTGTTGCGGGGCGTGGAAACCCCTTTGCGGGTGGAAGCCCTGGGCTCGGACTTCGAGCCCTCCACGGATGCCTTGGTCAAAGCGGAAGTGACTGGGCCGGATGGGTTTTCTCAATCGGTGCAACTTTACCCGGAAGGTTCGGTGGCCGGTCAGTATGCGGGTTCCTTCCGGCCGGTTCTTCCCGGAGCCTATGAAGTTTCCTATGCACTTGATTTTCCGGACGGAGAAACCCTGTCTTCCTCGAATTACCTGCGGGTTTCCGAAACGGGGGAAGAAGCGAAGAACCTTTCCTATGCCGAACGCGAATTGAAAACACTTGCCAAGCTGACCGGAGGTGAGTTTTTACCGATCTCGCAGATGAATGCGAACTGGACCCCCACCTTCGCGGAGAATTTGCCTGTGGTGCGAAAGCGCCGCAGCTTGGCAGACATTTGGCCTGTTTTCATCGCATTATTTTTGGCGGCAGGGATCGAATGGATCATGAGGAGGCAAGCCGGATTAAAATGAAGCAGGCCTTTGTGAAAATCCTGTTCTTCGCAGGCTCGAACCTTTACCTGTTCGGTCAAGTTCCNAACGATGTGGACATTTTGGCCCCTGCAGGTGTACCGNCTGCCGGGCAGCTTGAAGAGAATGCGTCGGAGCCCAAGCAGNTTCGTTCCTCTCAGGCTGAAACCGTTCGCAAAGCGGGGGAGGATGTAAGGTTTGGTGAGGAAGGTGCTCGCGTGGGTGCCGCCAAGTTGTTGGGTAAGTACCCTGGTTCCCTCTCTGCGACGATGCTCGTCGGGGCACTCGATGACCAAAGTCCTTTGGTTCGCAGGGCATCCATGGTCTCTCTTTCCGAACATGCGAACAACGGGTATCCGCTGTATGATAAGAATTTAGTCGAAAAAGTTTTTTCCAAACTGGGTGACCCTGATGTTGAGGTCAGGCGGGAGGTGACCACACTGATTCCCCGTATCGTCAGTGGCTTGATGCGCGGAGGCATGGAGGTCGTGGAGATCAATGGGCGTAAGGTCTATCGGTCCGTACCCTCGAATTTGCGTCCGGATTTGTACCAATTGGCAATCCGGGCATTTTCCGATGAAGATGCCATTGTCAGGCAGAATATTCTCAAGTACCACCAGTATATCCGCGTTTCCTTACCTGCGTCCACTTTGGTCAACTTACTTGGGGACCCTGACCAGCGAGTCCAGCTTGAGGCTCTTGGCCGAGTTTATTCAAATGCATCCCAGCGTGCCGTGGTCGACAAGATCAAGGAACTTTCCAAACATGCGGATAAAGGTATTCGGCTCAAAGTGGTCGATGTGGCCCGGGACTCGAACCGCTATCATCCCGCTTACCGTGGGATTTTACGTTCCATGACCAAGGATGAGGACCCTGAGGTCACCTCGATGGCTGCGGTTGAATTGGCCCGATTTGGCGAACGCATTGCCGGGGATGTGATCGAAAGAATTAAGCAGTATTTGCTTGCCGCCCGAGGGATGAGCTCCCAGGTGACCACGATCCTTTATGCGGTCTCCGCCATGGGTAAGGACGGTGCTCAAGTGTACCGGGCTCTGACCGAGCACAGCAGTTCAAAGATGCGGTCCATTGCCTGGCAGAGATATCTCAGTTTGAGTTCCGGTTGGCAGAATCCTGAGCTCTGGCTTCCCGGGATGTCGGATCGGGACAAAGGGGTTCGGGATGCCATCCTGATGAGTCTACGGGGACGGGTGAAATCCTTGAAAATGGAGCAACTGGGAAAGTTGGTCGGGAGTCAATACCCAGATGTGCGTATTTTTGCCGGTCAATCCTTAATGACTGCGGATCAGGAGGCGTTCGATCAATATGGTTTNGATTTGCTNATCGATGAGGACACCGTGGTTCGTTCGACCACTTTGCGGGCCATGGGGCAAAGGCGAGTTGCGGGGTGGGTGCGAATCATGTCCCGTTCGTTATTGGATGATGATTATGTAATCCAACGAGCGGCCATGGATGCCTTGCTCACGGACCGGCAGGAGGGGGTAAAGGCATTGAGCGAATATGTCGCGAAGAATCCGCAAGCACGGATCAGTGCGCTTGCCCGTGTAGAATTAGAAAGATTGGGGGTACGGTAATCCATGAGAGCGTTTCTTTTATTTATGTGTTTCGGTCTGGTCTGGGAGACCAAGCCAACGGTGGTGGCGGAGGAAGTCGATGCCTTACGTAGTAGTGGAATTCGAATCGTGACTCTGATGAGGAGCCTGAATTCAACGCGCAAGTACCCCGATGCTTTGCCCAGTCTGTTAAGGACGATGAATGAGGAAACTTCCACCCGTTTTGATACAGATCCGCTCTTCATTTCGGATCTGACGGATGAGCGGTTGATGGAAAATCCAATCCTCTATGTCAATTGCGATGACCAGCCCAACCTGGAATTTCCCCCCGAAGAACTGGCTGCACTCAGGCGTTACCTGGAGCAGGGAGGGTTTGTTTATTTGGATGCNGGGATCAAGGCGTCCTTTTTGGGTGCAGACCTCGGACACAGCTACGCCGCTTGGGAGGAAAGGCCGGAGGTGCGTGAGCTTTTTCGCCAAGTGTATCCGGAGAAATCCTTTGTGCCTCTTCCGCGTAACCACGAGATGTTCAGAAGCTTTTACAAAGGCCTGCCCAAAAATAAGGATTTGAGTATCGAAACCAACCAAAAGAGATTGCCCGAAACCGTACTCTCTTTCGTGGAGCAGGAAAAGTGGCCACAAGGTACCTATTCCTTTGTCGGAATGAAAGTCAATGGGCGTTTGGCTTGCGTGGCTTCCCCTATATGCGCGATGGGCTGGGGGAAAGACGAATTTGGGTCCTGGATTCCTCCGATTTCCTTTCGGATTCGGGAGTCTGCGGAAAACTTTGACCAGAACCTAAAGCTCGCTTCCTTCTCGGGGGGGACCTACGAAGTGACCCGGGAGGACGGATTGAAGGATGTGATTTATTCCCAACTCGGCCAACGTCCATTATGGGTCAAGGAGCCAAATGGAAGATGGCGGATCTTCAAGTATTATTCGGGGGAGGAAATCAGTAACTACGCTCATGCCTTCTACACCCGTTTAGGGATGAATGTTTTTCTTTATGCCTTGCTTAACTAGCTCGAAGTAAGCTTANTTTGGAATTTGATGAAAGATTTTGAGTTTCCAACTCCGCCGGAACCGGAAGACATTCCTTTTTACCGTAGAATACCTACCGTCTATTACTGGTGGTTCGGTGCNGTTTTTTTCCTGGGCTTGACCGTCATCTGGCTTCCCTCCCAATGCACCCTTGATTCCTTGGGGTTGCCNGAGGAAGCGGATGAGTTGGAAGGNTTNCCCAAGGTGGATCAAGACAAGGACTTGGAATTTCGGGAGGATCAATTGTGGTACAGCCTAGGATCGAACGAGCCTTTCACTGGAGTGGCCGAAGCTTTTCATCCGAATGGAAAAGTCAGAAGTCGGACCAAGATTCGCGAGGGCTTGGCTTATGGTCTGATTGAGGAGTGGGATGAAAACGGAACAGTGGACGGACCCAGGTTTAAGGGCGAATTTGTTCCATGAGGTGGGCGGTTTTTCTTCTTCTTGGATTTCCCTTTTTCACGAATCTCTTTNCCTCCGAAACGGTTTTNCCANCCGATGAACTNCAAGGATATATCACGGAGTTCAGGCTTCGCGAGNCNCTTCTGAATCAACGCCTCGAAGAAAATCCCGAGGATCTTTCAGGACTTTCTGCAAGAGGAGACGCCCGGTTGTTTTTGGGCAATTTCGAAGGTGCCCGCCGGGACTATGCTGCCATGATCAAACTTGATCCAGACTTGGAGGTTTCCCATTGGCGGATTGGGATCGCGTACTTCTATCTTGGCCAGTTTGCAAAGGCGGAGAGACAGTTCGAAATTTATCACCAATACGATGCGGTGGACCGGGAGAATGGAATCTGGCGTTTTATGTCTCAGGTGCGTGCCCATGGGGAGAAAAAGGCCCGAGCAGACTTGTTGCCTTACCAACAGACGGACCGTCCCCCGTATCCCTGGCTCTACGAAATGTTTNATGGGAAGCTCAAACCTTCCGAGGTTTTCCTGAGGATTGAGCAGGCAGGCTTNCCCNNCGNATATGAGGAGCGCGTGCGTTTTCATGCGGATTTGTATGTGGGGATTTATCTGCAGATGGTCAAAAGTGACCAGAAGTTGGCCCTCCGTCATTTAGCTAAGGCGGTTGCCAACAAGTATGGTCGTGNCAGCGGGACTTATATGTGGCAGGTTGCCCGTCTGCATCACGCCCGGCTTCGGGAATCTCTTCTTTCTGCTCCGAAGAATTCCTTAGAGTAAGCTTTTTCGGTCAATCCTCGCCGTCAGGTTTTCTTAACGCGGAGTGAAGAATCGAACCTGCTAAGAGAACCGGAGCGATGAAATTGACCAACGGCACCATCCAAAGCAATCCAGCGAGAATCCCTTCCTTAAGATGACTCGATCCACGTTTTTTTTGTTCACTGGGAATCCGTAAGGCGACCAAGCTGCCGTATTCTTTACCGAGCAGATAGCCATTGACGAACACCTGGAGGGTGATGCCGATGGGAGGCACGAACCAACCGATCAGGTAAAAGGGCAGGGCGAGCAGATTGACGACAAGGCTGAGGAGAATAAAGCGNGCCGAATCCATCAACGAGCGGGNCAGAGTGGGTGGGGGAAGCCATCCNCATTCGGGGTAGTGCCGATTCCTTATCGCATCGAGCAGGTCATCGAGAAAAATACNTAAAAAGGCAGCATGAATACTGGCAAAGAAAAAGTAGGCAAGAACCAGGAGGAACATCGCCCCAATCACCTGAGCAATGATCCGAAGCCATCCCTCGGTTTTCCCGAACCAACCGTCCAAGGTCTCGGACAGGTAGGTCATCGCCCAATCAATTGCAGTAGCTCCAAGCACGAGGGCGATAAGGATCGAACCAAGGGTCAGGAGGGTTGCGAAAAGCAGGGGTTTGAGGATTTTCGGATCCCTTAATTGAGAGAGAGTCAGCTGGTAGGAACGAAGCATCTTAAATCCCATGATAAGTCATGTGAGCACTTGAGAAGGCAAGCTTTTTCAGGCATCGAGCGTTTTTCCTATGGACAAATCCCATTCCACTCCGCATAAATTACAGCGTGGACTGGATGAAAGGAAAAGATGGCTGATCATAAATACACGGCGGACACCATCAAGACGCTCGAATGGAAAGAGCACATTCGATTGCGTCCTGGAATGTACATCGGAAAGCTGGGAGATGGTTCCTCCGAGGACGACGGTATCTATGTTTTGCTCAAGGAGGTTTTGGATAATTGCATTGACGAGTTCGTTATGGGATACGGCAAGCAGATCGATGTCGAAACCGATGGCCAGTCGGTAACCGTCCGGGATCATGGTCGGGGTATTCCCTTGGAAAAACTGCTTGATTGCTCTTCAAAAATCAACACCGGAGCGAAGTATGACTCCGAGGCTTTCAAAAAGTCGGTGGGTCTGAATGGAGTTGGGATCAAGGCAGTGAACGCACTTTCCACAAACTTTGATATTCAGTCTTTCCGCGAGGGTGAAACCAGGAGGATCGAATATTCCTGCGGTAATCCACTTTCGGTCGATAAGAAAAACAAGAAGTCTTCTGAGGAAAATGGCACCTACATTTCTTACACGCCGGATTCCGAAATGTTTAAGAAATTTCGTTATCGAAACGAGTATGTTGAGCGAATGCTCAGGTATTATACCTACCTTAATAAGGGGCTAACCATTAGTTATAACGGTAAGAAGTTTAGGTCCAAGGATGGCCTGAAGGATTTGCTCAGGGAAAATCTAGCGGAGGATCCTTTATATCCGGTCATTCACATTGAGGGGAATGATATCGAAGTGGCCTTTACCCACATTGAGCAATACGGGGAGGATTACTTTTCTTTCGTCAATGGTCAGCACACGACTCAGGGAGGAACTCACCAGGCGGCATTCCGTGAGGCGTTCGTTAAAACGGTCCGGGATTTTGCCAAGAAGACTTTCGACGCACCGGATGTCCGTAGCGGACTGGTTGCCGCGATCAGCGTGAAGGTGCAGGAACCAGTCTTTGAATCTCAGACTAAAACTAAACTGGGTTCGCTTACCGTTGCCCCTGAAGGAGAATCGATGCGCCTTTTCGTGGGCAATTTCCTGAAGGAAAAACTGGATAATTATTTGCATAAGAATCCCGAGTCGGCGGATGCCCTGCTGGAAAAGATTCAGCGAAGNGAAAGGGAGCGAAAGGAACTGAAGGGTATTCAGAAAATTGCCCGCGAACGGGCGAAGAAAAGCAAAGTCCATAACCGCAAGCTTCGCGACTGCCGGGTTCATCTGAACACCAAGGATAAGAACCGCTTTAATAGTACCCTGTTCATCACCGAGGGGGATTCCGCGAGCGGATCCATTACCAAGGCCCGGGATGTACAAACNCAGGGAGTCTTTAGTCTCAAAGGTAAGCCGCTCAATTCCTTTGGGCTTACCCGNAAAGTAGTCTANGAGAACGAAGAGTTTAATCTGATTCAGGCAGCCCTCGGGATTGAGGACGACTTGGAAGATCTGCGCTACAACCAAGTGGTCATTGCAACCGACGCGGATGTCGATGGTATGCACATCCGTTTGTTGTTGATNACATTCTTCCTGCAGTTCTTTCCCGAGTTGATCCGCCAGGGTCATCTGTTTGTACTGCAAACCCCGTTGTTCCGGGTGCGAAATAAGAAAACCACGCTTTATTGCTATGATGATGCGGAGCGCGAAGCCGCACTGAAGACATTGGGGAAGAACCCAGAGATCACTCGATTCAAGGGGTTGGGCGAAATCTCACCGGACGAGTTCAAGCATTTCATTGCCGATGACATCCGCTTGGACCCGGTGAAGATTGATGTTCAGGAATCGATCAAGGAGATGCTCAAATTCTTTATGGGCAAAAACACCCCGGAACGCCAGGAGTATATCATTCGAAACCTTCGNTTCGANCATGACTTAGTCGAAGGGGAAGNGAAGGCTGCTCCNGGAGATGCTTCCCAGGAAGAGGATGCGGAGGAGATTCCCAAGGACTCGTCCGAGGATAGCGAAGCGGCTTAGGAGCAGGGATGTCGGACGAAAAGGAAAAACCCGAAGANAACTCCGAANCNGAGGAGGTTGAAGTGGTGGAGNAGAAAACTCCGGTGCGNCGATTTGACCCCGAAGCTTTGGCTCAGGGAACGGGAGAGGAACGGGAGGACGACGAAGCTATTTATGTNGATGACATGTACGGGGACTGGTTTCTTGATTATGCATCGTATGTAATTCTCGAACGAGCGGTTCCTCATGCCGATGACGGGCTTAAGCCGGTGCAGCGAAGGATTCTNCATTCGATGNGGGAATTGGAGGACGGGCGCTACAACAAAGTNGCGAANGTCATTGGTAACACCATGAAGTATCACCCGCATGGAGACGCNTCCATCGGAGATGCGATGATCCAACTTGGGCAGAAGGACCTGCTGATTGATACGCAGGGGAATTGGGGNAACTTGCTTACGGGGGACTCTTCCGCCGCTCCCCGATACATTGAGGCAAGNCTCACTCCTTTTGCCCTGGAGGTCGTATTCAGCCCAAAGGTCACTGAGTGGGCTTCCTCCTATGATGGCAGAAACAAGGAACCGATTACCTTTCCGGTTAAATTTCCGCTTTTGTTGGCACAGGGAGCCGAAGGTATTGCGGTTGGTCTTTCGACCAAGATTCTGCCTCACAATTTCAATGAGATCCTCGATGCCATGNTNGATGCGTTGAGGAAAAACCCTATCGATCTACTGCCTGACTTCCATCAGGGCGGNATTGCGGATTGCACCGATTACAACGGGGGTGCTCGAGGGGGGCGTGTCCGGGTTCGGGCCAGAATGGAGAAGGTGAAGAAACACTTGCTNAAGATCACCGAAATTCCTTTTGGGACTACCACCACGAGCTTGATTGATTCGATTCTATCGGCCAATGACAAGGGNAAGATCAAGGTATCTAAGATTGAGGACAACACCGCGGAGTTNGTTGAAATCATGGTTCACCTGCCNTCCACGGTTTCGGCAGAAGACTCCTTGCCGGCTCTCTATGCCTTTACGGATTGCGAAGTCAGCCTCGCCCCTAATGCCTGCGTGATTCAGAACAACCACCCCCAGTTNCTTTCGGTCAATGACCTGATCAAATCATCNGCTGACTTNACCCGAGAATTGCTCNAAAANGAGTTGGAGATCAAACTGGGTGAGTTGCAGGAAAAATGGCATTTTTCTTCCTTGGAGAAGATTTTTATTGAAAAGAGAATTTACCGCGACATTGAGAAAGAAGAAACTTGGGAAGGGGTGATTGCCGCCGTGGAAAAGGGGCNNAAACCGTATGCCAAGCTNTTTCGCCGGGCGATTACCCAAGANGATATCCTGCGNTTGCTGGAAATTAAGATCAAGCGCATTTCCAAGTATGATTCTTTCCGGGCCGACGAAATGATCAAGGGTTTCGAGGAAGAGATCAATGAAGTGGAAGGTTTTCTCGCTCAGATTACCCGTTACGCGATTCGCTATTTAAAGGACCTCAAGAAGAAGTACGGTAAGGGCCGTGAGCGAAAGACCGAGCTCTGCATGGATGAGGCTGGAGAGTTGACTCCCTTCGACCGAATTGTGGCCTCTAAAGTCGTGGTTGCGAATGAAACCCTTTATTTGAACCGCAAGGACGGTTTCGCCGGCTACGGTTTGAAAAAAGACGAAGCCATCGAGAAGTGTTCGGATATGGACGATGTTCTGGTGATCGGTAAGGACGGGGTAATGAAGGTCATGAAAATTGCCGATAAGATGTTCGTCGGAAAGACTCCCCTGCGCGTGGCGGTGTTTCGGAGAGATGACCAGAAAGTCTACAATATGGTCTACCGGGATGGTCAGAGCGGGCGCTTGTATGCGAAAAAGTTTAAGATCGGCGGGGTGACCCGCGATAAGGAATATCCTCTTTTCAAGACTCATTCGAGGTCCAGAATCTTTTTCTTCTCGATTCATGACTCGGAGAAGAAGAATAGCCGGGTGTTGGTGCACTTGGACCCCACCTTGAAGCGTATCAAGGAAATGAGTATTGAATTTGATTTCGCGTGGCTCGAACTTCAGGGACGCTCGGTGAAAGGAAGCACTTTGACTGCACATAAGGTGGACCGAGTGGTCAATGCTCCGAAGGCGGAGGGAGATGAAGCCGAGGAGGCCAAACCTGTGCCCAAGAATGAGAAGGAGAAAACAGCCGCTCCGAATTCAGAAAAGCCCAAAGCCCCTCCCGCTCCCGCAGTAACTCCTGCAAAACCGGAAAAGTCCAACAACGATGTTCCTGCCAAAGAAGCCGGGAAACCCAAGGATCAGACAACCTTCGATTTTAAGGATAACTGACTTTCTTTAAACTCGTAAAAATGTTTTGTTTTGGTCATAATCGGTCAAAATGAAGAACGAATTGACTAAGGAAGAAATCAATCGAAAGCTCCTGCATGGTTTAGCCGTGGTATTACCTGTAGGTATTTTTTACGGACCAGACCTCTTCNATGTCTCACGTGTTTTCGCCTGTTTTTTAATCGGTTTCCTCTTCGCCACTTCCCTTGCCATCGAAATNATGCGCCTCAATCACAGAGCCTTTGGTGGNTGGTTTCATAGGTTTTTTGGTTCGATGATGCGGGAAAAGGAATCCAGTCAAATGACCGGTGCGACCTATGTGTTGGCCGGTTCCGTTCTTTGTAGCCTCATTTCCCTCTACAGCGAATCGGCTGCTGCTGCGGCTTTCATGGGTTTGACCCTATTTATTTTGGGGGATGCCGTGGCTGCTTTGGTGGGTAAAGCAGTGGGGCGAATCAAGGTTGGTTCAAAAACCGTTGAAGGAGCACTCGGCTGTTATTTGTTGTGCGTTGCCCTTGCTGCGTTTCTCTTTCCTAGACTCCCTGCTTTTTTGGCAGACTGGGGGGGGCAACTCAGCNTCTTTCAAATTNTGGGAATCTCGGCAGCCGTTTCCCTTCTTGAGTTTTTTCCCATCAGGATAGGAAAAGTTGTTTTGAACGATAACCTTTATGTGCCTGCTTTCGTTTCTCTGCTTGCCTTGGTGATGCGTTAGTGCCAATCCCTTAGTGGTTTTCCGCTTATTCTTTCGNAAAACGAGCCAAGATCATATCTCTCATTGCCCGCACAAGCAATGACCTGCAGGTGATCATCCTGAACCCAAAAGATTGCCCGTTGTTCAAAACGATTTGCCCATTCGAGGGCATTACCCAAGGTGCATGAAACCGCGAAGCTTGCTTCCTGATGGGTCCAGTCCGGGGAAGCTCCAATAAGTTCACTGAAGTCCACCTCCTCTTCTTCAAGCAGCGTGCGTAGTGCTTCGTTCCGGAGCTNGTTCTCGTTTTCACCCAAAAGCTTGTCCATCGGGTTGGACGCGGTAAGGATTGCAAATGAACNGGCTGGAAGNNCTNTGCTCTCCTTGGTNATGAAAACGGTTTTGAAGTATTCTCCGTTCATTGGTGAGCCAAGACTCGATGCCGTTTCCAAATTGCCGAGTTCCTCAGCCCAAGCCTTTGACTTCCCAACCCTTTCGGTAGCTTTTACTCACCAGTGAAGTGGCTTTCGGATTTCCCTTGAAAGANAGGTTTGCTGAATCCCAGACTAGAGTTTCCTTGGGAAACCGAGTGGCAATGCCTCCCAAAAGGACGGTTTCGGAAAGAGGACCAGAATAACTGAAGTTGGCGGAGGGCATGGGGCCTTCTCCGAGAATTGCGTCAACGAACTCGTGCCAATGGTTGGAGCCATCGACTTCCTTTATTTTGAATTCGGAGAAATCCTTTTTGGGGAAAAGGGAAGGCATTCCGACATGAGGAAGAAGCATCGTTCCTTTGGTTCCAATGATCACCGATCCCTGACCAGGTAGTTTGTTTCCCTCGAGGAGAGAGATTACCTCCTGAGGCAGTTTTGCGGAACCGTCGTACCAAGTCACCGGCAAGCTATCCCCCTCGGAGTAAGGAGTGGAGGGAAAGAGGTAGTGAATTTTCGCATCGAATCCCCAGTTGTCCTGGTTTGGTTTTGGACCTTCGGAGCGAAGGGAGATCGGGTAGGTCAACCCCAGGGCTTTGAAAGTCGGGTCGTAAATGTGGCAACCCATGTCGCCGAAGGTTCCGGTTCCATAGTCCAAGCGTTTGCGCCATTGACTCGGGTGGTAGTAGCCTTTCAAGTATTTGGTGTAGGGGGCCGGCCCAATCCAGGCGTCCCAGTCCAAGCCAGCAGGAATAGGATCCTCTCCCGAAGGCTTGGGGTTGGAGTCTCCCCATCGTTTGCCACTGAAAGAGTGGGCTTCCTTGATTTTACCAATCACTCCATCGTGGACCAGTTGCACCGCCGTGCGGTATTGCTTGGAGGAGTGAATTTGTATACCCATTTGGGTGATAAGCCGATTCTTCTTGGCGTATTCGGCCAAGATCCTCGATTCAGCTACATCATGAGTAAGGGGTTTTTGTCCATACAAGTGAAGACCCATCTGCATGGCGGACATACCCATGCAGGCATGCATATGATCGGGGGTGGAGACATTGACGCAATCCAGATTCTCGCCTTCCCGGTCGAGCATTTCTCTCCAATCGGCATACACCTTGACATCCTTGAAGCGTTGTTCGCATTGCTTTCTTCTGACCGGATCAATCTCCGCAATCGCTCGGACCCGGATTTTGGGGTGGGATTTGATTTGTCCGAGGTCCGATCCAGCCATCCCAGCGCCTCCAAAACTTGCGTGATTGAGGGTTTGGTTGGGACTCGACTGTGCCCAGGAGCTCTTGGCCAAGTAGGGGAAAGCGAGGCTTCCACCGAGGATCTTCAAATGTTTTCTGCGCGTATTCATGGGCGGTAGGAAATTTAGGCTGATGAGGGGGGATAAAAAAAGATGTTACATTCAGGAATTGTGGTTAGGCAAGTCACTTAACCCGTGGTCTGGGTTTTGCCTGACTTTCTGTCAGCAAAGGCAGAATGACTCCAAAGGATTGGGAAACTTTTCGGACGAACTTTCTTTGTTCATTGGAGGAACAATTGTCCCGCCAATCGTTCAGGTAAGTTTCGAAGCTTTGGGGTTGTCTGGTTTTCTTAAGGTTGAGGAAGGTGCATGCTTCCCAACCTTGGGGGCTTTCCCGGAAGATCGGAAGAAGAGCGGTGGCCATTCGAGTGTTGGTTTCCCTGTCATCCGCTTTGGCTTTGAGAACCGAGGCACGTTCTTTATACAATTGCTGGAGGGAATAGCTTTGGGGGAGAAGATGTTTAGAGATTCGTTGGTCGGCGTATTTCTTGAATTCCTTGGCATAAGGTTGCCAATTGGGATAGGGGGCGGAATGGTTCCATTCTAAAGCCAATTTTTCAAGGGCGAAGAGGGATGCGACTTCGCAGATCGTTTCCTCAAACCACAGGTTGCTTTTGTCTCCTTTCCTGAATCCGCAGATAATATGTCCGATCTCGTGGGCAAATTGAAAGGCATACTGGCACCAAAAACGGTCTCGGGTGTTGAGGTTTATTATGTATTCTCCTTTTTCCCCTCGGCGGAAGAGAACCACCGGTCCGTGGGGAGATTTTCCTATAAGGATATCCGCCCAATCTTTTTTACCTGTAAAAGGGAAGAGCTGGCGAGCGGTGGATTGGAGGATTTTCTCGACATCTTCCGGGGCACCCTGTCCCCAATTCTTTTCGGTTAAGCGAATGTTCGGGATGAAACGCTCAGCTTCGCTATTGAACGCATCTTCACCGAGGAGATGGGTGTCTCCTAGCAAGCCAACAAAGCCAAGGACTGCATGAACCGCAAAACGAGCAGGCAAGAGCATGGAGATTAGGGAACTTGAATCGTGGGTTCTCCGTTCAACCACCCCAATGAGGACAGGAACTGGTCCATTTCAAAGACCGTTTTCGCAAAGAAGTTCCCCGCCTTTCCTTGGTTGAAAAAGCCGTGCGGTTGATTCTTGTAAACATGCAGGTCAGACCGTCCGCCCGCCTTTTCAGCGAGAGATTTGAACCTTTCGGCGGTGCTAACGGGAATCAGTTTATCCTGGTCACCGAGAAATACGATGCTCGGAGGAACCCCTTTGCGGAGGTTATGAATGGGAGAGATTTCAAGGTATCTTCCTTGGACCCGATCGTAGCCGTACCCCTTTGGACCATTGTCATAAACTGGATTGAAGAGAATAAGGGCATCGGGTTTGGAGGAGATCTTCTTGTTTTCATCTTCGCTCTCAAGCCCAGGAACGGTGGCCGTAGCCGCAGCAACATGCCCACCGGCGGAGCCTCCACCTGCNGCGATTCTATTTGGATCAACCCCAAGCTTTTTCGCATGCTGNCGAACATAGCGTATGGCTGANTTTCCATCTTCCACGCAATCNAAGGGNGTGGTTCCCTGCCTGCTTTTCACTCGATAGTCAGCGGTCATTGCAACCATACCTCGCGAGGCGAGATATTCGCAATGAGTGGCGAACTGGGAGGGGGAACCTCCGTTCCAGCCACCCCCGAAGAAAAAGACCACCGCGGGTCGTTGGTCCTGTTGTCTTTTGTGTCCTTCGGGAAAATAAGCGTTGAGAATGAGTTTGCATCCGCCGATTACTTTGTAGGCCAGGTGCTCGGCCCCCTGGATGGGCTGGGCGACTTTGGCAGCGTGGATTGAGCAAAGCCCAACGGTTGCGGTGAAGAGGCAAGCAATCGTTCTTGGGAAGAATTTCATAAACCTTTACGATAGCGATAAGTCCGAGGTCATCGCGAGCGTAAAGTTTTATGTCTTAATGGTTTATTCCTCTAGCACAGCAGGGAAGTAGGCATTAGATCCGTAATCGAAGAAGAAGGGTGCACCCCCGCCCGTTGTCAGTAAATAGAGCCAATCTCCGGTATCATGCTTGTAAAGGAATGGCCAAACGCCTTCTTGGGTCCACAACCAACCCTGGCCTGGCATCCAAAGCCATAAGCCATCTTCCGCATCGGGTTGAGCATAAAGCCACTGAAGCCTTCCGTGATAGATCCAGTCGGAGTTACTCATAGTGAAAAACTCACCGAACCAGTCCGGACCCAATTCGGAAAAATCCTTCTTCGGTTCTTCGATATTCCTTGGGAGATCAACTCTTTTTACTGAGCCAAAATTAGAACCAGCATCATTCAAGGCATAGGCTTGGAAATAGACCGTGCCGCTTAATTCCAATCCACTCAAGGAGGCTCTGAATTGCGAGGTTATTGGGTCGAGGGTACCGGATACCATTAAATGATCTCTCATATCCATGTGATTTGATACCATAAAGCTAACTTCAAGAAATTCCGAATCTCCCATCTCCAATACTTCTCCGAGGAGAACACTTTGATCACTCGTCGAGCTGATGGCATCCAAGGTACGAACAATTGCAAGCTTAGCGTGAACAAGGATAGTCGGATCATTCTCGAGCTCGGGTTCAGACACGGGTAGTTCGGGCTCTGGCTCCATGAAACCGAAGATTTCCGGATGGGAAGCGTAGAGGTTTTCAATTCCTTCGGGGTTAGCAGAGTAGGAGGTCTCGCTCCATTCGGGGTCTTCGATATCTACATCGTGAGCGTCCCTCCAGTAGGCTTCGAATTCACCGGCGTAGACATTGCCTTCCATATCCACGACGAGATCGGGTCGGGTCTCATCCTTGAATCCCTCGATGGATAGAGTCCATATGATTCGAGCTTCGGACTCACCCAGGTAATCGCCGGTTTCCGCATATTCGAAAGTGGGTTCGGAACCGAACTCCAAGTCGGTTTCAAAGTAAGTCCCCTCTGTCATATCCAGTTCTGGGTACTGCTCAATAAGCATCGGGCCCTCCTCAAGCAGGGAATCACTCATAGGCTCAAGAGCAAACTCTGTGTATTGGTATTCGGTGTCAGAGTAAGGGATGACAAAAGATTGGAAGAAAATTTCCTGATACCCTTCGGCCAACTTGGCCAGGTCATCGGCGTCAAAAGGATCAATATGATCGACCACCTCAAAATTAAATGGAACCGTTGGCTCAGGCTCCCCGATGTCTGGGTAATTACCATCCTCAAATCCATCGTCCGCTGATTGGTACGGGTCATCTGGGAAGGTGGGGTCCAGGTGGTCATCACCAAATCCATCGCCCTCGGAGTAGTAAGCGTCGTCGGGTGAACTTGTTCCGTTATCAGGGGATGAATAACCTCCGTCCGGGGAGGATGTTCCTGTTTCTGGACTTGGCGAGGTTGAATCCAAAAGCAGATGGCCCTGAGGGGTTGGGTCAAGCAGGTAGCCGCTTACTGCTTGACTGGTTGCGAATTGAACACTGTCAACTTCAAGATAATCGAGGTCATCTTCCGTTAATATCCAAATCCCATTCGGGTCGATGTAGACGGGTTCCAAATCCACCCATCCGCCCATATCCCAAAGAGCGTAGTTACCACTCGGTTGATCAGGAACTTCGGTCAGGTCATAGAGCTGAGCCGAAGTAAAGTAGTAAACGGGCAGAGACTCTACGGCGACCTCTGATGGGAAGGCATAACCAGCTGGTGTTGGGTTGTCCAAGTAGGTGAGAATAGACTCAGTGCTTGGGAAATAATCGGTATCAACATCCAAGTAATCGTAGGAGTTCTCGGTGAAAGTCCAATTCCCTAGAGACATTTCTTGGACAGGTTCCAAATCGATGGTTTCGCTGTCGTAGTACCAGATGGCATAATGACCTTCGGGTTCGCCAGAATAATCTGTTAGGTATTCGATTTGTTCGGATGTTAGAAAGAACACCGGCAATGCTTCCGAGCTATCATCCGGCGAGGTGTATCCATAATCGGGTGAGGTGGTACCGGAGTCTGGTGAAGCGGTGTCTCCATCTGGTGATGCGTATCCGCTGTCCGGAGAAGTTGTGCCTGAATCGGGCCATGTGATTCCGCTGTCGGGCGAGGTGTATCCATAATCGGGTGAGGTGGTACCGGAGTCTGGTGAAGAAGAGTCTCCATCCGGTGACGAGTAAACGTTGTCCGGGGAAGTTGTGTCTGAATCGGGCCACGTGATTCCGCTGTCCGGCGAGGTGTAACCAGAATCGGGTGAGGTGGTACCGGAGTCTGGTGAAGAAGTGTCTCCATCCGGTGA
>NHCT01000006.1 GCA_002167605.1 Verrucomicrobia bacterium TMED40
TCCAAGTGGGAACACTGCTTCTCCGGATTCTGGGTACCAGTCGCCCACCGAAAGTTATTCCTCTCCCGATTCCAATTACTCCACCCCGGATGACTCGACTTCCTCCCCGGACAGTGCCTACTCGACTCCCGATGATTCCCTATCTTCACCGGACGAAGTTTATTCGAGTCCAAGTGGAATCACTGCTTCTCCTGATTCTGGATACCTGTCACCCACCGAAAGTTATTCCTCTCCCGATTCTAATTACTCCACCACCGATGACTCGATCTCCTCCCCGGACAGTGCCTACGCCACTCCGGATGATTCCTTATCTTCGCCGGATGAAGTTTATTCGACTCCAAGTGGGAACACTGATTCGCCTGATTCTGGCTACCAGTCGCCCACCGAAAGTTATTCCTCTCGCGATTCCAATTACTCCACCCCGGATGACTCGATCTCCTCCCCGGACAGTGCCTACGCCACTCCCGATGATTCCTTATCTTCGCCGGATGAAGTTTACACGACTCCAAGTGGGAACACTGATTCGCCTGATTCTGGATACCTGTCACCCACCGAAAGTTATTCCTCTCCCGATTCTAATTACTCCACCCCCGATGATTCAGTATCTTCGCCGGATGATCAGTATGCATCGCCCGAATATCATCTGCCCCTGGTGGAAACCGGTCAACCAATCGTCGATACCATGGGCTCCCTCACCCTATCTGGAAGCGTTTATTCTGATGGCGGATCCGTCCTGCTTGAAGTCGGTTTCCTGCTGAGCTCGACCCTTGACTTTAACCAAAGCGAACGTTTTGTCACCGAACTTGATTCCGCAAGCGGAGAATTCCTTCTCCAAACTTCAAACGATTCGGCTCAGTTCGTTCGGGCTTTCGCCTCTAATGCGGTGGGAGAATCTCTGGGGCAAGTGGTCGACCTTGAAACCCCATCCTCCGAATCCTCGGCCTGGGTCGAGGCTAACCATCTTCAGAACGGTTGGTTGCAGTCCGATTGGTTGGGAACTTTTAAACCCTACGAAAACGGATGGATCTTCCATACCCGGCTTGGTTGGCTCTATACTCCGGCTTCAACCGGCGAAGGCGTCTGGCTCTGGTCTTCGACCGAAGGATGGCTTTGGACCCAGGATGGCATCGCTCCTCACTTCTTCGATCACGATCGTTCCGATTGGCTCTACCTGCTCCCAGCTGGGGAACATGGCAAGACCTTCTACGATTATGCCATCGAAGATGTTCGGTAGCACATCCTAGCTCTTCTAAACCAGAAGGTCTTTGATCCGATCCCCGTAACGCTCGAAAGCATCCTTGGCCCCGTGCAAACGCAAACGGTCCCGAACCTTTGGTTTGGAGGGACGGAGATAAGTAATCTCGACAGTCTTCAAATCCTTCGGATATAAATCGCTGTGTGAGCTTAGAAAAAACGCGTCCGGTTCCAAAACCCTGCGGATCTCCGACTCCACCCTGGCTCGGTAATCCGCTCCGGGCAGAATGCAGTCCTCGATTCCGCAAGCCACCACGCAGAGCAAATCATCCGCTTCCTCCTGCAAATAGGCCAGCATATCCTGGTCCTTCACCTTGTAGGGAATGCGGGGAACGGACTGTCCGGGTTGCCCGGTGAACGTGGAGAGCGAGAGACTCTGCTTATCCGCGTAGAAGGGTTCCACCGCGACAAAATTTCGGGCTCCACAGGTGGCCGCCAACGCATAGCCGTAAGGCATCATTCCCGCCCCCAGTTCAACCACTCGCCGACCAGCCAGCAAGTCCTTGAGAAATCCCCCCTGATCGGTCAGAGCCCATTCGTACAGTGCCCGGGTGAATTCACCTCCGGGAGCTGCAAACCCCGTACCTAAATCGCGGGAGACCGAGAGGCGCTCCCGCCAGTCCCTTGATAAACTGACCGATTCCGAAGTCTCGGAATCCCCGCTCAATGCTTCCTTTCCAGCATGAAGGTGGTCAGTTCCAAAAGAAAACCCGATTCTCCGCCCAGTTCACGCAGACCCTCACGGGCCCGCTCGGTGTGTTCGCGGGCAAGGGCTCTCGCACCATCCTCGCCTTTCAGGGTGACCCAAGTAACCTTGCCCTGTTCCAAATCATGGTGAGCATCCTTGCCTAACTCCTCGGTCGAACCCGTGACATCGAGCAAATCATCCACCGCCTGAAAGGCCAGCCCCAGGGAAAGCCCGGCCTCCCGAATCCGGGCAGTCTTTGCCTCATCCTCTCCCATGGCTCCGATCCGGAAACCCATCTCCAGCGATGCACGGATCATTGCCGCTGTTTTGTTCTCATGAATGTAGCTCAAATTCTTCTCATCCGGTTCCTTCCCTTCGGAAAGTAAATCCTGCATCTGCCCGCCCACCAATTGTTGGCTTCCGGCGGTTTCCGCAAGGATCAGGGTCAAGTCAGCGAAAAGCTTGGGAACGGAGGCATAGCCCCGGGCCAGCCATTCGAAAGCCATCGGTTGCAGGGCATCACCCGCAAGAATCGCGGTGGCCTCATCGAAGGCGATGTGACAGGATGGTTTTCCCCGGCGCAAGTCAGAATCGTCCATCGCGGGCAGATCATCATGGATCAGGCTGTAGGTGTGGATCAGTTCGATCGCCAGGGCTGCGGACATCGGATCATTTTCACCGCGGAACAAATCCTCCGCCGCAAGCACAAGAATGGGACGCAACCGCTTGCCCCCGGCATCCACGCTGTGGCGGATCGCCTGATGCAACCGGGCAGGATGAACCTCGCTTCCTGGAAGGGCTTGGTCCAGCGCCCGGTTCACCTGATCCTGCCAGGTTTTTAGTTTTTCTGAAAAATTCATGACTTGCGGATTTTCACAAGCCTGTCATGATTTGTGAGTTATGCCAAGTTTGGAAGCGGTATGCGGACGGCTTTTCGGAAACCCTGGGTGGATGCCGAAGGCCTTGTGGGGAGGAGCTCTTTGTTTCATCCCCATCCTCAACCTGTTTTCCCTCGGCTACCTGCTCGAATATGTCCAGCGCCTCCGCCGGTCCAACCAGTGGGATCTGCCCGAATGGCGGGAAATGGAAATCCCCAACCTGTTCATCGGGGGTATACGAATGCTTCTTCTTCTGCTTGCCTATGTCGGGGTCCCCCTGCTCGCGGGCTGGTTGCTCAGCCTCATCCTCGGTGGCCTTTCTTTCGGTTTGCTTGGGGTGGTGGCTTATTTCCCGCTCGCCCTGGCCGGGTTCGTAGGCCCCTTTCTCTTCCTCGCTTCGGTACAGGCCTACCTCGAGGACGGCCTGTTTGCGGACAGCTGGCAAATTCGGGAAATTCTCCAGGTTGCCCGAGACTACTGGCCCAAACTCGCCCTCCCTGTGATCGCTTTTTGGGGAATCTTTCTGCTCGCCCTTCCCCTCTACGGGCTTTCTTTCTTCCTTGGGGTTTGGGTGCTCCTTGCCTATTCCACCGTCTTGCAATTCGCCCGCTGATCCGCTAGGGTTCCCCTTTTCTTTTTCGATCACGCAAACCTATGCCAACCTACGATTACCAATGCAAAGCCTGCGGGCACGAATGGGAGATGTTTCAATCCATGAAAGACGCTCCGGTCAAATCCTGCCCAACCTGCAGCAAACGCCAGGCCAAGCGCCTCCTCGGAATCGGAGCCGGACTCATTTTCAAAGGCACCGGTTTTTACGAGACCGATTACAAGAAAAAGAGTGGTGGAGAAAGCAAGGAGAACTCGGGCGAATCCGGATCCTCCGATTCAAGCTCCTCGGATTCCTCCAAGTCCTCTGATTCCGGAAGCTCCGAAAAAAGCTCGTCCTCCGAGTCCTCCTCCAAGAAGGAGACCAAAAAGGAATCCGTTCCCAAACAGGACAAGGCCAAAGCCAAGTCCTGACCCTTCTCTTTCCTTATGTCCCGGAGCGCCCTGGTCCTGCTCGCCCCCGGCTTTGAGGAAATCGAAGCCACCTGCCCTATCGACCTGCTCCGCCGAGCGGAGGTTCAAGTCACTGTGGCCGCAGTCGGCGAAGACCTGCTCGTTACCGGCCGATCCGAGCTCACCCTCCATGCGGATTGCCTACTTTCCGAGGTGCTCAACCAAAATTTTGATCTTTTGGTTCTTCCCGGTGGCCCCGCTGTTTTCGATTTGCGCAAACAGCACCGGGTGCTCGATCTGATCCGCCGGTTTCATCTTGAGGAACGGATCATCGCTGCAATTTGCGCCGCCCCCCTGCTGCTGCTCGACGCCGGTCTGCTTCCCGGCCCCCGGCACACCGCTCACGGAAGTGTGGTGGACGAACTACCTGACTTGGTCACCGACTCGGAAACCATCACCGATGGCACCCTGATCACCTCCCGCGGAGCCGGCACCGCGGTCTCTTTCGGGCTCGCTCTGGTTCGTGCCCTCTGCGGACCCGGACCAGCCGAAACCCTTCGCCAATCCATTCACGCGCCCTCCTCATGATGAAAGCCTTTCGCCGCCATGCCCGCCGCGAACGGGCCGCCTCCCTAGTGGAGGTTCCGGTTCCCGAACCTGAAAAGAATCAGGTTCTTCTGAAAGTCTCCCACTGCGGAATCTGCGGATCCGACCTGCATGCCTGGCTCAATCACCCCGGGTACGAATCGGTTCTGCCCGAAGTCACCTTCGGTCACGAGTTATCCGGTTCCGTGGTCTTGACTGGGCCTGATACCCGGGACTGGAAGGAAGGCGACCGTGCCGTGATGATCGCCCTGCAGACTTCCCATGACCCCAACGACCGTTACTGCGTGGATGGCCTTCCCCAGCTCTCCCCCCGCCGACGGGTTCAGGGCCTCCACCTCGACGGAGGCATGGCCGAGTACATCTGCGTCGACTCCGAATTTCTCATCCCCGTCCCCGACGGGCTCGATCCCGCCCTTGCCGCCCTCACCGAACCGCTCTCCGTGGCCGAGCACTGCATCGGCAACCGCAGTTCCGTGGGTCCGGGTGACCGGGTCGTGGTCAGTGGCCCCGGGATCATCGGGATGTTTTGTGCTCTTTCCGCCCGCAGCCGCGGAGCCGAGGTGCTGATCTCCGGAACCGAACGGGATGAACCCTCCCGCCTTCAGGCCGCCCGCCGGATCGGATTCGAAACCCTCATCGTCGGCCCTGACAAACGCAGCCTCGCCGAACAGGTCGGAGAACGTTTTACGGACGGGGCGGATGCACTGATCGAAGCCTCCGGAGCCGCTCCCGCACTTTCCGAAGCCTGGCAATCAGTCCGCCCCGACGGGGTGGTCACCGCTGTCGCTCTTTATGCCCGCAAGCTCGACCTCGATCTTACCCAGTTCGTACGCCGGCAAATCGATCTGCGGGTCAGTTACGCCTCTTCACGAACCGATTACCTCCGAGCCTTCGATCTGCTAAGTCAGGGAGCGGTCGATCTCTCCTCCCTTACGCGGACCTATCAGCTTGCTGAAGCTGAGCAGGCATTTGCTGACAGCGAAAATTTGCAGGTCATGAAAGCCCTGCTCGCCTGTTCGGACTAAGGGACTAAGCGGCTTATTCGGAAGCGTTGGCTTCCCCGGCCGGTACCGCGGTGGCATTGCCCTCGGTCACTGGAAGTACGATCTGAGCTTCCGCACTAGAGGAATTTGCATCCGAGGCATTGTCATCTAATGCGGGCTCGGGTTCCTCCTCCACCGTTATGCTCAAAAGCTCAACCTCGAAGATCAGAGCCTCATTCGGGCCGATGGAATTATTTCCGGACTCCCCGTACGCCAACTCCGATGGAATAAAAAGTTTCCACTTGTCTCCCAACTTCATCAACTGAAGGGCTTCGGTCCATCCCTTAATTACTCCGTTCAAACGAAACTTCGCGGGTTCTCCCCGGTCGACCGAGGAATCAAAGACCTCTCCACTAATCAGGGTTCCGTGGTAATGTACCTCCACCTCATCCTCCTCAGACGGATGGCGGTCGCCCTCTCCCTGAGTCATCACCTCGTACTGCAAACCGCTTTCCAATTGCGTAACCCCCTCGCGCTTGGCGTTCTCCGCAAGAAACTTCGCCGCCTTATCCGCATTCAGATCAGGCAGGGACTGGGCAATATCAAGAAATTCCTGGGTCTTACGAAACTCCTCCAGGCGACTGAGAAAATCACTCGCATTCTGGTCCGCCGCCAAGGCGTCCCGGTGGGTGGAAAAATTCTCGTCGTTTTCCTCCGTCATCGCCTGCACTGCGAGCAGGTAATGGGCTTCCCAGCGGTCCACGTCCAAAGCTTGGCCGTTGCTGGAAAGAGCCGTAAGCGCCGCCTTCCCCGCATCGACTCCGCTGCCCGACTTGATCAGTGAAACCGCGTATCCGAGCCTAGCCCGGCCAAACAAAGGCTGTCCTTCCAAGCGACTGGCCGCATCCGCGAAGGAATTGGCGGACTCCTCGAATCGAGCGTCCTTGTACTGCAGGATAGCCGCCCGATACTTGGCCACACCCCCGAGGGCATCATCATAATCATCCGCAAAGGACAGGAAGCGTTCCTCCGCTCCTTCGGTCTGGGAACTCGCTTCGAGAAAGCGTCGACTGCGCTCCGCATCCTCCTCACTGGATTGGTTTTGGAAAAAGGTGTAACCCGCCACCGCCAGGGCGATCAGACCAAGGGTCCCGAAGAGCGAGTTCTTGCTCTTATTCCAGGCATCTCCCTCATCGTAGGGACGCTCCGCCAATTCATCAGCACTCAGGCCCTCGGATTGGGGCTCTGCGTCCTGGGGCTGCTCGTTTTCTTCGGATGGGTTATTTTTGTCTTCGTTGGCCATGGGGCTGTTTGGGAAAAACGNTNTATNATCNTGATTTTCCNNTCAAAGTCAACGGTGGGTTTGTTCAACTGCGAGTAGAAATTGTCAGGGAATTCTCCCTCTTAGCAAGAGATCACCATCAATAACTCAGTCCTGGGGNTGGTCCCAANAACGGAAGGGATCCTCCAACCGGCGCATTTCGCTGAGCAGCAGGGCTTCCATCTCCTTGCGCTTNCGGGCGAATTTGGGATCGTCCGCCAGNTTGACCTGCTTCTCNTTCGGTTGGTAACCGGTCTTGGCCACGACCTCGGNGGCATGGTGTTCGATCAGAATCTCCTCGGGGTTGTCCTTGAGGTTGAAAAGCTGGGTCTGGCGGACTTTGCCTTCGAGTACGTCGTACTTGATCAGTTTCCAGTATCCCTTGCGGACCGAACGCATGCCCGGCTTGCTCCCTCCGCAATACGCTCCATAGGTCACTTCACGGACCTTGCGGGCCTTGCCCATGAGTACGGGCTTGAGGCTCTTGCCCTGGGCGGTGTCCGGGACGGGCACTCCGGTGAGTTCGCAAAGGGTGGGCAGGACGTCCAGCAGGTAGCCGTTNCCGGGAGCCCGCGATCCNGGTTCGATCCCGGGCCCGCTGGCGAGAAAGGGAACCCGCCAGGAATGTTCGTAGAGGTTCTGCTTGCCCATCAGTCCGTGCCGGCCGACCGCGATGCCATGATCCGCGGTGTAAATGACNTAGGTGTTTTCCANCTCCCCCATTTGCTTGAGTTTNNCAANGACCAGCCCGACCTGATCGTCGATGTTCTCGATGCAGGCGTACTCCCTGCCAAGTTCGTTACGCACTGTNGCCTCGGTCCGTNAGGTCANCACTCCGGGCACCCGNACTTCGTCCCGCAAATCGANNTGGCCGTGGTGAAAGGGATGCTCGGGCAACCAGCTGACCGGCACCCTGGGNGCCCGNTCGCTNACGGTGGTCGGGGGCGCATCCACGTTNCGGACCCCGTACTTTTNGTTGAGNTCGTCCCNTCCCCAGCGTTCGTCGTGGGGATGGGAAAATCCAAAGTAAATCAGAAAGGGTTTCTTCTCTTCCTTTTGGGTGGCCCGGGCATTCAGGTAATCCAAAACCTGACGGCCATGCCATTGGCTGCCNTCCTCTTTCCCGGCCTTGCGGGCGGTCTTGTCCNTAACGATTTGAAAGAGGGCGTTGGCCAGGCTGTAGCTGTTTCCGTTCTTGCAGGTCCGGAAGGTTTCGTATCCGGCCCGGTTGAAGACCGCGGGNAGGGAGTTNTTGAGGATTTCCGGCCCGGAGGTCTTGCCCTCCTCTTTCTTNAGGTGTTTCTTGCCACGCGGTGGAAGATGCCAGAGAGTGCGGCCGGACATGATCATGGTGCGCGAGGGCGAACAGACCGCTCCGCTCATCGATCCCATGTGGTAGGCCTGATCGAGCACCATTCCGGAGGCGGCGAGTTTATCGAGGTGGGGGGTTTGGCAGACTTTGTTCCCGTAAACCGANAGNGTGTGCGGGGCCTGGTCGTCGGTCAGAATGAAAAGGACGTTGGGCCGCTTGGCGTGGGCAAGAATGCCGGTCAGGCAAAGGACGAGGGTGAGGAGCTTCATTCCGCAGGACTAGGACGATTCCTCGATTTCGTCAAGCGGTTGCTTGCCCAATTAANAAAATCAGGAGATCGGCNNNGGCCTATCCGATTNGNTNCTTACCAGGGTAAAACGCCNAGNCGNTTCAGGGCGATACCCAGCCAGANGATCAGAAAGGCATANAGCAAACACCAGGNCTTGNTGGCGGGAAAGAAATAAGCGATNCGNGGATACTTCTCNNNGTACCAANCNGCATTGAACCAGGCGACGAAATTGGCAAAGGCACAGTCCACCACTAACACATACCANAGCAAGGCCTCGAAATTGAAATCCATTCTAATCGAAGACCACGGTCTTGTTACGGTANTCAAGCACCCGGTTCTGAAGGTGCCGGCGCACCGCGGTGGAAAGCACCACTTTCTCAAGGTCCCTGCCCTTCTCAATCAGGTCCCTGGGGCCGTGCCGGTGGCTGACCCGAGCGACGTCCTGTTCGATGATGGGACCTTCGTCCANATCCTCGGTGACGTAATGAGCGGTGGCCCCGATCAGTTTGACTCCCCGCTTGTAGGCCTGGTGATAGGGCTTGGCCCCGGCAAAGGAGGGCAGAAAGGAGTGATGAATATTAATCACCGGACATCCCACCCGTTCAAGAAAATCCCCACTGAGCACTTGCATGTAGCGGGCGAGAATGACCAGTTCGACCCCGTTGTCCTGAAGCCAGGCAAGTTGGCGGTCCTCCACCTCGGGCTTGGATTCCGGACTCATGGGAAAATGCATGAAGGGCAAACCGTAGGATTCCGCCACCGGAGCGAGGTCCTCGTGGTTGGATAAAACCCCGGCAAATTCCGCGTTCCATTCGCCCGCCCGAACCCGCAAAACGAGGTCGTGAAAACAGTGATCGGCTTTGGAGACCATCAGAGCGACCTTCGGCCGGTCATCACTCAGAGCGATGCGCACCGACATTCCCAGTTCCTTTTGAGCGAAGGCCACGAAAGCCTGGGAATCCTCCCGGGCCTCATGATCGGAAGCCGGGTCCCACTCCACCCGTTGAAAAAAGACGTTTTCCTGACGGTCGAGATGTTGGTCGGCATGCAGGACATTTCCTCCCCTTTCATGAATCCAACCCGACACCTTGGCCACGATTCCGGGCTGATCCGGTCCGTGAAGCAGGGAAATGATGGACGGGCTCACGGGTGGTAAGCCTGCAGCGATTTGACCGAGAATTTCTTTTCCTTGAGCGAACGGATGCCCTGCAGGGTGGCAAAGGCGGATCCGAGGGTGGTGATCACCGGTACGCTGTGCAGAACCGCTTCGCTGCGGATGCCATTCTCGTCGCGCCGGGGAATCAGGCCGAGTGGGGTGTTGATGACCAGTTGAATCTTTCCGTTCTTGATCAGGTCGGCGACATTGGGTCGGCCTTCGCTGATGCGCATCACGGTTTCCGTCTTGATCCCGTTTTCGTTAAAAAACTGTGCGGTTCCCTCGGTCGAGTAAAAAGAAAACCCAAGTTCCTGCAGACCCTTGGCGATTTCCAGGGCCTGAGGTTTATCGGAGTCCTTGACGCTGAGAAAGACATTGCCTTCCAGTGGAAGCGAGGGCTTGGCTGCCATCTGGGTCTTGGCAAAGGCCATACCGAAATCCTCGTCCTGGCCCATAACTTCTCCGGTGCTGCGCATCTCCGGAGTGAGCACGATGGGTGAACCGGGAAAGCGGCTGAAGGGAAAGACGGATTCCTTGATCGCCCAGTGCTTGGGCAGGATTTCCTCGGTGAATCCGAGGTCCTTGAGCTTGGCTCCCGCCATCACCCGGGCACCGAGTTTGGCAAGAGGCACACCAATCGTCTTGCTCACGAAAGGCACGGTCCGGGAGGCCCGCGGGTTGACTTCGATGAGGAAGAGTTCCCCGTCCTTGATGGCAAATTGAATGTTCATCAAACCGATCACCCCAATCGCCTTGGCGAGGTCGTGGGAGGCCTGACGGACTTCGTCGATCATTTCCTTGGGCAGGTCATGCGGAGGAAGCACCATGGCGGCATCTCCGCTGTGCACCCCGGCAAATTCGATGTGCTGGAGCATCCCTCCAACCACGGTGGTCTCTCCGTCGGAGATGCAATCCACATCGAGCTCAATCGCTTCCTCGAGAAACTTGTCCAGAAGGACTGGTTTGCCCGGTGCGACGGCAAAGGCTTCCTGCACCACTCCGGCGAGTTCCTCCTCGTCGTAGACAATGAACATGCCCCGNCCTCCNAGNACAAAGGANGGNCGAAGNAAGATCGGATAGCCGATGCGGGCGGCTTTTTCCGCCGCNTCCTCCGGTTCGAGNGCGGTTTCATTCTGGGGTTGCTTCAACCCCAACTGATCGAGGATTTGTTTAAACTTCTCACGGTCCTCGGCCAGATCGATGCTTTCCGGTGAGGTTCCGATCACCTTGACTCCGGCCTCCTGCAACCCGGTGGCCAGGTTCAGGGGAGTCTGTCCACCGTACTGCACGATGGCTCCGTCGCATTTTTCCTGACGGTAAATTTCCAAGACATCTTCAAGGGTGAGCGGTTCGAAATAGAGCCGGTCCGAAGTGTCGTAATCGGTGGATACGGTCTCGGGGTTTGAATTAACCATCACCGTCTCAAACCCTGCTTCGCGCAGGGCGAAGGAAGCATGGACGCAGCAGTAATCGAATTCGATGCCCTGCCCGATCCGGTTGGGTCCGCCCCCGAGAATCATAATCTTCCTGGAATCCGACTGCTTGATCTCGTTCTCGTCCCCGTACGAGGAATAATAATAAGGAGTGAAGGCTTCGAATTCTGCGGCGCAGGTATCGACCAGCCTGAAGGTGGTTTGGATGCCAAGCGACTCCCTCCGTTCGCGCACTTCCGAGGGTTCGCATCCCCAGGCATCCGCCAATTGACGGTCGGAAAAGCCCGCCTCCTTGACTTCGCGAAAAGATTCCTCATCGCACTCCAATAAAGTGGTCGATCCGATTTCCTGACGGATTTGATGAATCTGCCCGAGCTGGGTGGTGAACCAAAGATCGATCCCCGACTGCTTGGAAATTTGTTCGGGAGTCATCCCGATTTCCAGGGCTTTGTACAAAAAAGTCGGTCGTTCTGCGGAGGGTCGCTTGACGCCCGCCCGAATGGCGGATTTGTCGAGTTTCTGGTCCGCGAGCTTGCCCGCTTCGAATCCCTTGAGCCCGATCTCGAGCGAACGCATCGCCTTCTGAAAGGACTCCTTAAAGGTCCGTCCGATGGCCATGGCCTCTCCCACTGATTTCATTGCAGAGGTCAGGGTGGAATCGGCCTCGGGGAACTTTTCGAAAGTGAAACGGGGAACCTTGGTGACAACATAATCGATCGAAGGCTCAAAGCAGGCAGGGGTCTCCTTGGTGACATCGTTTTGTAGCTCATCCAGGGAGTAACCGACCGCGAGTTTGGCGGCGAATTTAGCAATGGGAAATCCTGTGGCCTTGGAGGCAAGTGCGGAGCTGCGGGAGACCCGCGGGTTCATCTCGATGACCACCATGCGCCCGTTCTCCGGGTTGGTGGCGAATTGAATGTTGCTGCCCCCTGTCTCCACGCCGATCTCGCGGATGCAGGCAAAGGAGGCGTCCCTCATTAATTGGTACTCTTTGTCGGACAAAGTCATCGCAGGGGCCACGGTAATGGAATCTCCGGTGTGCACGCCCATGGGATCGAAGTTTTCGATTGAACAAATGACCACGCACTGATCCTTGTAGTCGCGCATCACTTCCATCTCGTATTCCTTCCACCCGAGCAGGCACTCTTCCATGAGCACCTGACTGATGGGAGAAGCATCGAGCCCGATGCGCATCATTTCATNAAATTCCTCACGGTTGTAGGCGATGCCTCCTCCGGTTCCGCCGAGAGTATAAGCGGGTCGTAAAATGATCGGAAAGTCTCCCAGTTCCTCGAGGTGGGAACGGGCCTCCTCCAGAGTACGGACCGAAAAGGAACGGGCCACATCCAGCCCGATATCAAGCATAGCCTGTTTAAACAGTTCGCGGTCCTCCCCTTTCTTAATGGCTGCAGGTTTGGCTCCGATCATCTCCACTCCATATTGATCGAGAATACCCGCCTCGTTCAGTTCGAGGGAAAGATTCAGTCCGGTCTGACCACCAAGGGTGGGAAGCAGTGCGTCGGGTCTTTCCTTTTCGATGATGGTGGCCACACTGTCAACGGTCAGCGGTTCAACATAAGTGGCATCCGCAAATTCTGGATCCGTCATGATGGTCGCAGGGTTGCTGTTGACCAGGGAAATCCGGAATCCTTCCTCCCGCAAAGCTTTGCAGGCCTGGGCTCCGCTGTAGTCGAATTCGCAAGCCTGACCAATAATGATCGGGCCCGAACCAATGATCAGGATATGCTCGATGTCGTTTCTCTTAGGCATGCAAAAGTGTGGATTTTTCTTCGAATAGGCAGGGACGCGTTCTTCTTAAATCCATTTTCAATGATTTAATCAAATCGATTCGATCACTTTCACGCATTGAGCGTCCATTTTCTGACGAAAGAGCATTGAAAGGATTCAGGCAATGGGAGGAAGATCCCCTCCGCCGACCACCCCTGCGATGGCATCCTTGACCTTGTCTTTCCCAGCTACCAGTTGAATGGTTTTTCCCAGGGTCAGAAAATTCCGAAGGGTCTCCACGATGCAATCAACCAGGTCCTCACGGGGCAAATACCCGTGAAAACCCAAATCCTCTTCGGCCTGTATCCGACCCACTCCACGCTCGTTGAGGAGAGTACCCGGAGCAAGGATTGTAAAATCCAACCCGGAGGACCGCAGGTAGGCGTCCGCCACACCTTTGGCCCGAAGGTAGTGCCGAATGCGCTCGGACTCGGAATTGGGATCCGCTCCGATGGCACTGATCATGACAAATCTTTTTAGGTCCGCCTTTACGCAATCGTCCATCAAGCGGATGGCGGCGTTTTGGTCCACATCAGTGGTCTTTTCCGGTCCGGTGTGTCCCCCGGAACCCGCGGTGAACACCACCGCATCCAAACCGGGCAGAAAATCCGCCACGCCCGCCTCCAGATCTCCGGTCACCGCGGGCACGCCCAGGGCGGTGAATTTGGTTGCCTGACGGGAATCACGGATCAGGGCGACGGGTGAAAAATCATGGGCCGCCCAAAGCTTTCCGCAAAGAATCGTGCCCACCTTTCCATTCGCTCCTACGACCANTACCTTCATNNTGGAAGAAGTAACCCGGACTNNGNCTCTTGGCAAGGTTGTGATTGCCGGGAGAATTTGTTCGTCCTTTTNCAACTTCCATCCTATGCTTCTTGGTTTTCTTCACATGAGCACACCCATCCGTACGCGCATCGCTCCCTCGCCGACCGGCGACCCCCATGTCGGGACCGCTTACATGGCCTTATTCAACNTGGCNTATGCCCGCAGACACGGGGGCAGCATGATTCTGCGTATCGAGGACACCGACCGTCAACGCTCCACCGAAAAATCCGAACAAGCCATCCTTGATGCCCTGAAGTGGCTTGGCTTGGAATGGGATGAAGGTCCGGATTGCGGGGGAGACTTTGGGCCGTACCGCCAAAGTGAGCGCTTGGAAATCCATCAACGCGAGGTTGAACGGTTGATCAAGGAGGGCCACGCGTACCGCTGTTTTTGTTCCCAGGAACGCNTGGATGAATTGAGGAAGACTCAAATCGCCAACAAGGAAACTCCCCGCTACGATGGCCGATGCCTCAACCTGACTGAAGAGGAAATCCAAGCCAAGCTCGCGGCCGGAGAACCCTATGTGGTTCGCCTAAAGGTGCCAACCAAAGGGGTTTGCATCTTCGAGGATGAGTTGCGTGGAGAAGTGAGCATCGNCTGGAAACAGATCGATCATCAGATTCTGCAAAAATCCGACGGCTACCCAACCTACCACCTGGCCAATGTGGTGGACGATCATCTTATGGGCATCACCCATGTGATCCGGGGTGAGGAATGGATCAGCAGCACCCCCAAGCATGTCTTACTCTACCAAGCCCTGGGTTGGGAACCACCGGTGTTCGCTCACCTGCCCCTTTTACNNANCCCCGACAAATCCAAGTTGTCCAAACGCAAAAATCCAACCGGCATCTTCTATTACCGGGAGGCAGGGTTCCTGCCCGAGGCCATGATCAATTACCTCGGCATGATGGGNTACACCCTNCCCGANCAGCGGGANATCTTTTCCCTAAACGAACTCAGTGAATCCTTCGACCTCAAGCGGATGAGCCTTGGCGGTCCGATTTTCGATCTCGCCAAGTTAAAGTGGCTCAATGGTCGCTANCTCNGGGAAAAACTGAGNCCGGAGGAAGTGGTCGAGCGCCTCGGCCAATGGAAAGCCAACCCGNATTTCATCGCCAAGGTCCTGCCCCTCGCCCTGCAGAGGTTGGAAACTTTTGCGGATTTCTTTCCTCTCGCCCAGTTTTTGCTCACGGAAAGTCCGGATTATTCAACCGAAGATTTGGTGGGCAAATTCGAAGCCCCGGTGGTCGCACGTCTGCTCAAAATTGCGGAATGGGAATTGGAAAAAGTCCGGACTTGGGACCGGGACTCCTTATCCGGGTTGTTTCAAAGGATGGCCGAGACCGAGGAAACCAAGCTCAAGGATTTGCTCCGTCCCTTCTTTTTCGCGATCAGCGGATCCGCGGTTTCCCTGCCGCTTTTTGACGGAATGACTTTGTTGGGGCCCGACCTGAGCCGGGTCCGTTTGCGGAAGGCTCTTAACCAACTGAGCGAGGCCGGATCCGGATTGAGCAAAAAAGGACTGAAAGCACTGGAAAAGGAATACCGTATATCCTACGGCGAGCGGATTGACTGAAGAACCAGTCCAAAAAACACATTTACCATGGAAGAAGAAGCAGCGGACAAACCTCTCGATTTCATTCGTTCGATCATCAGCAACGACCGGGAAAAAGGAAAGAACGAAGGTCGGGTACATACTCGCTTCCCCCCCGAACCAAATGGATACCTTCATCTGGGACATGCCAAGAGCATTTGCCTGAACTTCGGTGTAGCCGAGGAATTCGGAGGTGTCTGTAATCTCCGGCTCGATGACACCAACCCGGCGGCCGAGAAAACCGAATACGCGGAAGCGATTATGGCTGACCTCCGTTGGCTGGGTTTTGACTGGGAGGATCGCCTGTTTCACGCATCGGATTACTTTGACCAACTCTTTGCCTGGGCGATTCAATTGATTGAGCATGGAAAAGCTTTCGTATGCGACCTCACCTTCGAGGAGATGAGAGAGTTGCGGGGCACCCTCACCGAACCGGGTAAACCCAGCCCCTTCCGCGACCGCACGGTGGAGGAGAACCTCGATCTTTTCAATAAGATGAAGGCGGGGGAATTCCCGGAGGGATCGAAAACTTTGCGGGCCAAGATTGATATGGCTTCGCCTAACCTCAATCTCCGTGATCCCGTAATCTATCGAATCCTGCATAAGGAGCACCCCAAAACCGGAAGCTCGTGGAAGATTTATCCGTCCTATGATTTCGCCCACGGACAATCGGATTCCATCGAAGGGATCACCCACTCTCTCTGCACCCTCGAATTCGAACACCACCGCCCGCTCTACGACTGGTTTTGCGAAAACCTGGGGATTCATCATCCCCAACAGATCGAGTTTGCCCGCCTCAACCTGAACTACACCGTGATGAGCAAGCGCAAGATGCTCCGGTTGGTCACAGAGGGGCATGTGAACGGTTGGGATGACCCACGCATGCCCACCCTCAGTGGAATGCGTCGTCGAGGATTCACTCCTCAAGCCATACGGGCCTTTTGTGAACGGGTGGGCTTGGCCAAGCGGGAAAATGTCATTGAGATGGAACTCCTGGAGTATTGTCTCAGAGATGACTTGAATCAGCGGGCGGAGCGGCGCCTAGGCGTGCTCAACCCCCTGAAGATTACCCTGGAGAATTACCCGGAGGATCAGACCGAGGAACTGGATGCGGTGAACAACCCCGAGGATCCCGAGGCAGGNACCCGAACGATTCCCTTCTCCAGAGAAATTCTGATTGACCGCAATGATTTCATGGAGGATCCGCCAAAGAAATATTTTCGNATGGCCCCCGGTCGGGAGGTCCGCTTGAAATACGCCTATTATGTCACTTGTAAGGAAGTGATCCGGGACGAGATCGGAGAAATCTCCGAACTAATCTGCACTTATGACCCAGCAAGCCGTGGGGGAGGCACTCCGGACGGACGGAAAGTCAAGGGCACCATTCAGTGGGTGGACGCCCAAACTGCGATTTCCTGCGACGCCAACCTCTATGACCGCCTATTTTCCTGCCCCAACCCCGAAGAGAGTGTGGAAGGAAAGGATTTCACTGATTTCATCAACACCGATTCCCTGGAAGTGGTTAAATCCGTAAAGGTGGAACCAAGCGTAGAAGCATTCGAACCGGGACAACCCTTTCAACTTGAGCGGGTGGGATACTTTTGCATCGACCCGAGTTCCGGGGAGCAGGGTTCCCTGATTCTCAACCGAAGCGTCGCCTTACGNGACAGCTGGGCTAAGAAATCCCAAGGCAAATAAGCCGCACCCTCTCCAAAAAGGAGTCGGATTCAAGCTTGCCATTGCCTCTTATTTTAAAATGATAGCAATAAGCTATCCTACTCTTCTCCTTAGTAACCAGCCCAATAAATTATGACTAATCAAGAATCAAAACCAGACATGAAACTGTTTTGGGGGTGCTTCATCGCCCTCATCGCCACCGCTTTTGGCTTTATTGTACGAGCCCAAGTAATCGGAGAGTGGGGTGCTGAATTTAACCTCTCGAAAACGCAACAAGGCGAGATTTTCGGTGTGGGGCTTTGGCCTTTCGCGATCAGTATCGTGATTTTCAGTCTGATCATTGATAAGATCGGATACAAGATCGCGATGATCTTCGGTTTTGTCTGTCATGTGGTCTCGTTTATAATGACCTACACCGCGGACGGGTACGACGATCTTTATTGGGCAACCTTCATCGTCGCCTTGGGCAACGGAACCGTGGAAGCCTACATCAATCCGGTGGCCGCCACCATGTTCAGTAAAGACAAGACCAAATGGTTGAACATTCTGCACGCCGGTTGGCCAGGAGGTTTGGTTCTTGGAGGAATTCTCGCGATTGCCATGGGCACTGCCGATTGGCAAATGAAGGTCGGGTTAATCCTNATACCGACCATCATCTACTTCGTGATGCTGATCAAATGCGAATTTCCCGAAAACGAACGGGTTGCCGCTGGGGTATCCTATAAAGAAATGCTCGCAGAAATCGGAGCTCTCGGTGCTCTGATCATTTCCGCACTCATCGTGTGGGAGCTCGGTCGGGCAGGAGTCGTTTCCGCTGAAGGCTGGTCCGACAGCTTGAAATATGGAATCGTAGGCGTGATCACCATCGGTTCCTTCCTCTACCTAAAATCGTTGGGTAGACCGCTGTTTGTCTTTCTCCTTTTGATTATGATTCCTCTGGCCACTACGGAGTTGGGCACGGACAGCTGGATCACTCCCTTNATGGAGTCGGTCATGGGCAACAACGGTGCTTATGTATTGGTTTACACCTCCGCCATTATGGCCTTGCTTCGTTTCTATGCGGGACCCATCGTGCACAAGCTATCCCCTCTTGGACTGCTTGCCTTGAGTAGTGCNATCGCCTGCGTTGGCCTGATCGCACTTTCCGGAGCCACCGGAGCGATGATGATTTTTGCGGCCGCCACCCTTTATGCTTTTGGTAAGACCTTCTTTTGGCCCACTATGCTGGGCGTGGTTTCCGAACAATTCCCCAAAGGTGGAGCCCTTTCGCTCAATGCTATGGGTGGAGTTGGAATGTTGGGTGTCGGAGTGATCGGAGCCCAGTTTATGGGACTTTTCCAAGATCAGACGGTTGAAAAAATCCTTCTCGAGGAACAGCCTGCGATTCACGCCAAGATCGTCGACGATAAAGAAGGGGTCTTTGGAGCTTACAAGGCAGTAAGCCCGGACAAAGCGTCTGAATTGAACGAAGAGGAAACCTCCGCTTTGACGAGCATTCAAGCGGCTGCTCCTCAGGCAACCTTGAAAACCACCGCACTCTTCCCTGCCGTCATGCTGGTNTGCTATCTNNTGATCATCTTTTACTTCCGAGGAAGNGGTGGCTACAAGCCGGTTGAGATNTAAAGTTTACTTTTATAACCTTTACAAAAAAAACCATATCCNTTGGGATGTGGTTTTTTTGTGTCACTCCTGACCTTCCCATCGATCTTACAAACCCCTCAACCNACANAACAGAATCATTATGGCTAAGAAAAAACCATTGCGCATCGGATTAATCGGATACGGCTTCATGGGCCGCACCCACTCCAACGCCTTCCGNAAGGTTCCCAACTTCTTCCCTGAGTTGAAGTACGAACCCCAACTTGCAGCAGTATGTGCCCGAAACAAGGACCGTGCTCAAGCCTTTGCAGATCAGTGGGGNTACGAATCCGTGGAAACGGACTGGAAGAAACTCATTGCCCGTGACGACATCGATGTCATCGATATCGCCGCCCCTAACAATGTGCACCACGACATTGCGATTGCCGCCGCCAAAGCAGGCAAGGCCATCCTCTGCGAAAAACCTCTTGCCCTTGATTGCAANGAAGGCGAGGCGATGGTTCGGGAAGTGGAAAAAGCCGGAGTGGCTAATATGGTTTGGTACAACTACCGNAGAGTGCCTGCAGTCTCCTTAGCCAAGGAAATGGTTGATGAAGGACGCCTTGGAAAGATTTACCACTACCGGGCAAACTTTCTGCAGGACTGGACGATTAACACTGATTTACCCCAAGGAGGAGAAGGTCTGTGGAGACTGGATGCCAAAGTTGCCGGCAGTGGGGTGACTGGCGACCTGCTTGCTCATTGCATCGACACCGCCATTTGGTTGAACGGTCCGATTGTGGAAGTAAGTGCCATGACCGAAACCTTCGTTAAGGAACGCGTGCACACCAAGACCGGAAAAAAACAAAAAGTNACCATTGACGATGCCTGTGCTTTCCTCGCCAAATTTGCCAACGGCTCCCTGGCCATATTCGAGTCCACCCGTTATGCCCGCGGCCATAAAGCCTTGTACACTTTGGANATCAATGGTGCGGAAGGATCACTGGCATGGGACTTACATGATTTGCACAGACTTGAATATTACGATTACGACAAGGAGGACCCCAAAACGCGGGGGTGGCGCTCCATTCATGTCTCCGACAACGGTGGTGAGCATCCTTATATGGATAAGTGGTGGGTACCTGGTTTGAATATCGGTTACGAACACAGCTTCATCAACCAGTTTGCGGACTTCGTAAAAGGCTACGGTTCACGCAAGAAGCGGCCACTGCGTCCCGATTTCCGTGATGCCTTGGAAACTCAATACATTTGTGAAGCGGTTTTGGATTCCGGCAAAACGGGTCGTTGGAAGAAAGTCGGCAAGATCAAAGCCTAGTAGACATTCAAAGCCTAACCCTTTGGAAAAAGGAGCCGTGCAAGCGGCTCCTTTTTTTTGGGGGAAACTTTTCACAGATGCACGATTTGTTGTTGCCCAGCACTCCGCAAATAAACATGAATCAGTCATGAACATTTTTACCTCTTTCATCTTATTTTTATTCCTTTGCAACCTCAGCAGTGCTGAAGATTGGCCAAGTTGGAGAGGTGCGGACCGGTCGGGAATTTCCAAGGAGACCGGTCTCCTTCAGGAGTGGCCTTCCGGGGGTCCCCCGAAGGTTTGGTCCTCGAGCGACACGGGAATGGGCTATTCGGGCTTTTCGGTAGTCAAAGGTGGTCTATACACCATGGGTGCGTTCGGGAAAGAAGAACAGCTCATCGCCTTCAACGCTTTGACCGGAAAGAAAGTCTGGTCTTTGGCGGTCGGAGACTTGCTAACGAACGGATGGGGCGACGGTCCCCGAATGACCCCTACGGTGGCCGATGGCAAAGTCTATGCCCTGGGAGGTCGGGGCAATTTGGTCTGTGCCGATGCCCGAACCGGAAAGAAAATTTGGAACATAAGTCTGGTGAGTGATTTGGGTGGGAAAGTGCCTGGTTGGGGATACACCGAATCTGTCCTCGTCGATGAAGGACGGGTGATTTGCACGCCCGGTGGTTCGCAGGGAGCACTCGCCGCATTGGACGCAGACAGTGGAAAGCTTCTTTGGCAAAGCTCGGCATTCACGGACGATGCCCAATACTCTTCACCGATCGTGATCGAGAACCGCGGAAAAAGACAATATGTCCAACTGGTGATGAAGAATCTGGTGGGAATTGATGCGAAATCCGGCGACCTCGCCTGGAAATCAGCTTGGACAGGAAGAACAGCAGTGATTCCGACTCCCATTCATGACGACGGAAAAGTCTTCATCACCTCCGGTTACGGAGTCGGTTGCAAACTCGTAAGTTTGGATTCCTCAGGTTCTCAGGATGTCTACGACAACAAGTTCATGAAAAACCACCACGGCGGAGTTATCAAGCTGGGCGATCACCTATTCGGCTATTCCGATCAAGTTGGTTGGGTCTGCATGGATTTTGCAAGTGGAGAACTCCTTTGGAACGAAAAAAAAGCCTTGGGTAAGGGAGCGATCGCCTATGCGGATAACCGTTTTTATTGCCAGGGAGAATCCGATGGCCGAATTTTTCTGATTGAGGCAAATACGGAAGGCTGGTTACCCCGTGGTCAGTTCACCCTGAATCCCCAGTCCAAAAAAAGAAATCCCAAAGGTAAGGTTTGGACCCACCCGGTGATCTCAAATGGAATGATGTATCTGAGGGATCAGGAACTTCTTTCCTGCTACGACCTAAAGAGATAGGTTTGGGAGATTACTCGAGTCCGAGTACTTTCTTCCCCTCTCCGGATATCATCCTCGGATTCCAGGGAGGATCCCAAACGATATCGACGCGAGCCTCCGATACCCCGGAAAGCTTTTCAATCCGACCCTTGGCATCCTCGGCAATCACTGGCCCCATCCCACACCCCTGAGCGGTCAGGGTCATTTTGACTTCCACCAACTGCGTGCCCTTTTCACCTGAAATCTGCATGTCGTAGATCAAACCCAAATCAACGATGTTGACCGGAATCTCCGGGTCGTAACAGCCACGCATTGCATCCCAGACTTTGGTTTCATCCAAGGGTCCACTGTCCTCCGTTTTCTCCTCGGCTTTCCCGGTTTCAGGGATGAATTCATCGCCAAGGGCATCCATATCTTCGGCACGGACCCGATAGAGTCCATTGGTGTCTCTTAGGGTAACCGAACCTCCCAAGGATTGTGCAACGGCATAGGCGTTTCCTTCCGCCAAAGTCACTTCATCCCCAGACGGGATCAAGGTCGCGGTACAATTTCGTTTCAGAGTAATTTCTTGAGTCATAAATAAAAAAACAGGGTTAAAAGCCAAAGCATCCCTGATACCAGGGAAGCAAACCATAGATACCTTGAGGGTCGTTCATTCGGGCAAACAAGGTGAGCGTCTCCTTCAAATGATTACGCAAACGAACCGATTCATTCGGTTCATCCGAAACGAAGTCGGTAAAGGCGGACTTCGCNCGCACCTCCATCCATTCCCCNAGCACATCNTAGGGGCTTTCGATTTTGGGAAATTCCTCGATTTCCAAGTCCTTCTTGAAATCAGCTAAATCGATGGCCTTGGCTATGGCGGTTTTCAATCCGCCAAATTCATCCACCAATTTCTTTTCCTTGGCATCAGTTCCCATCCAAACGCGACCCTCGGCAATTTCCCGGACTTTGGCTTCCTTCAACCCCCTACCCTCCGCAACCAAGCCAATGAAACGGTCGTAAATTCCTTCGACATACCCTTGTAAAACTTTCATTTCCTCCTCGGTCTTAGGTCTGGAAAAACTGAGGGCATCGGCGGAGGGATGGGTTTTGACCACATCCCAGCGAAGACCGAAATTCCCGCTTAATTCGCGAAAGTTTGGAAAGAGACCGAACACCCCGATGGAACCAGTTATGGTCTGCTCACCCGCATAGAGAGCATCGCAATCGGTGGAAATCCAATACCCTCCGGAGGCGGCCACCGAACCCATGGAAACCACCACAGGCAAACCCTCTGCCCGGGCCCGGCTCAACTCGGCGAGAATGGCATCCGAACCGGAGACACTTCCACCCGGCGAATTCACCCGCAAAACCAAAGCTTTGTACTGATCCCGATCCGTTCGGATCTTGCGGATCCGGGCGGCAATTTTTGAACCTCCCACCGACATGCCATCATCNACCCACCCATCGACGATCGTCCCCTCTACATAAAGGACGGCAACCTTTGGCGTTTTCCGGTCCAACCTTTTTTCCCGACCAATATAGTCCATGAGCCCAATCCGTACGAAGCCCTCTTCTTCATCCTCTTCCCCAAGCTCGGACATCCGGTCAATGACCTCTCCATAGGTGGAAAGAGAATCAACCAGTCCAAGTTCTCTAGCCTGAGAAGGTTGCAGAAAAAAGTCCCGGCTTAGGGTGTGGTTCAGTTCATTAAAATCAATTTCACGAAGAGTGGAAACGATTTGCAGGTAATGAGTCCAACGCAAGTCGAGCAAGCGACGAATCTGCATCCGGTTCTCCTCACTGAATCCGGTGGAGGTAAAGGGTTCCACGGCTCCCTTAAATTCGCCGACCCTTGCAACCTGTAAGCCGACTCCGTACTTCTCAAAGGTATCGGCAAGAAAGATTTCCTGATTAGCCAGTCCGTTCAACAAAACCGTCCCACTCGGATCCATATGCAACTCGTCGCAAAGAGAATATACAAGGTAATCCAACTTGGAAGGCGTGTGAGCATAGCCGATGATTTTCTTACCCGTCTTCTGAAAACGGGAAAGACCATCCATTAATTCACCAATGGCTTGGTATCCGCATCCGTAACCGGATGGGCGAAAACTACCCTTGAGCAGAATGGCCTCGATTCGCTTGTCTTGCCCCGCCCGTTCAAGGGCTCCCAAAACTTCGAGAAGATGAAACTGCGGAGGTTCCGATTCGTCAGTCAGAATTTTTCGAGTCAAATCGTCCAAGCGAAAATCATCGGGTCGATCAGTCAAGTTCATGGTGAGGTCGATGACCAGAATCGAATCGTCTTCCACCTTCTCCTCGCTCTGCTCCACCACCGAGGAGGTAATCCATGCGAACAAGGCGATGGAAAAAATCGCGAAAAGAAAGGCTGACACGACCGTCACCGCCAACCGCTTGAGAACGTCCTTGAAAAAAGATTTCATTTGCAAGAGAACCAATAAACCCTTGTCTCTTGCGAAGGTCGAAGAAAAACTTTGCCCGAATCAAAAAACAAAGCAAGTTACAAAAGCTATGAGTGCGGAAAATTTATCGGTCGAAGAAAAAGCTCTGCGGATCAATCTGGATCCAAGCAAATACGGAACCTTTGCGGAAATCGGAGCCGGACAGGAAGTTGCCCGAAATTTCTTCCAAGCAGGAGGCGCTGCGGGTACCGTGGCCAAAACGATGTCGGCCTACGACATGAAGTTTAGCGATGCGATCTATGGAGACGCTGGCCGTTATGTTTCAAGAAAACGCCTCGTGCAAATGATGGAGCACGAATACACCCTGCTCGAGGAGAGGTTGTCCGAGGCCCGTGGCTCAGAAACCCATTTTTTTGCCTTTGCCAACACGGTTTCCGCCCTCAACTACCAAAAGACCAATGAATGCCACGGTTGGATGGGTATCCGTTTTCAGTTGGAACCGCAGGGGGCTTACCACGATGTCATCCTGCATGTGAGGATGTTGGACCGTGAAAATCGCCTCCAACAGGAAGCGATCGGGATGCTCGGAGTCAACCTGGTCTATGGAGCCTTTCATAAGACTCGGAACCCAGACGATTTTATAGCCAGCCTGATCGATGGAATTGGCCTGCAGAGAATCGAGGTCGATATGATCGAATTTAACGGTCCTAATTTCGAACAATTCGACAACCGCATTCTCTGTCTAAAACTCACCGAAAACGGACTGACGCACGCTATCATGTTCGACGAAAACGGATATGTGGTGCAGGCGTCCGAAAAATTATATAAGAAATCATGCCTCATCGAACGGGGCAGTTTTCGTCCCGTCACGCAGGTCAACCTGGACATGTTAGAAACCGCCAAAACCCAATTCGTGCAAAGGGAGGATGTCGATGAGGGTAAGGTGGAAGTCTTCATGGAATTGACCTTGGGCAACCTTCTTAACGAAGGAGATGTCAACCACGAGGACTTCATTGCCCGCATCGAAGTGATTAACTCATGCGGATACGGAGTCTTGGTTTCCAATTATTTTGAATACTTCAAGCTTTCCTCCTACCTTCGCAGTCATGTACGCAACCCTATCGGTCTGGTTATGGGATTGAATAATTTAGCCGATATTTTCAAGGAACAGTACTATCAGGCGTTGGATGGAGGAATCCTCGAAGCCTTCGGGGTGCTCTTCAAGGACAATGTTAAGATTTACGCTTATCCGATCGAACATGAGAATTTTGAACGCTACAGGAAGCAAATCGGTCGTGGAGATAATGTGGTAGCTGAGGTCAATGAAGACGGACTGGTTACCACCGAGAATCTGATGGTCGCTCAAAATCTCCGCAACCTTTACAAATATGTCCGCGAAAACGGTTTCCTTGAAGATCTGAAAAATTGCAACCGCACGAATATGAGGCTCTTCTCACGGGATGTGTTCGAACGGGTGCAAGCCCGAAGCGAAAACTGGAACGAATGCCTACCTGAATGCGTGGCCCAATTGATCGAGAAAAAGGGACTATGGAAGAGTTGATCCAACGGCCGATAATTGACTATGTATCTATCAAACCCTGAACGACTCAAACTACTTGGAGTACACCTTGTTACCCGGCCTTTTGATTTTTTCAGATATCTCAGATTTTGTTTATTTTCCGATTCCCCTCTTCGCCAAGGTCTCCCGTGGTGGTCCTTTGATGCAATTGACTGGGTTAGAAAGAATCATAAACGATTGAATGATGCGTTTGAATGGGGCTCCGGAGGATCTACGATCTTTTTAGGAAAACTCTGCGGTAGTCTATATTCCATTGAGAATAATTCGACTTGGCTGAGCAAAGTAGGTGATAAGATTGCACAATTGGAACTTAGGGATGTAAGGATCGAGCTTAAGGGAATAGACCTATCGACTCCCAATGGATTTAAGGATTCAGATTACCACTCCTCCCTCTCAAAAAAATATGACTTAATCGTCATTGATGGGGAAGATCACTTTGGTCCTGAATCAAAATGGTCTGCCCGTGAAATTTGTTTTGAAAAAGCCGAGCATCATATTCGTAAACATGGTGCCATTATTGTAGATGATTCATGGAGATACCCAAAGATCAGGGAAATCTCCAAAGCTAAAGAAATTATGATCTTTCGAGGGATTGGCCCCTGCAGGAGGGGTGTCACTTCCACCGACATACATATCTATTAAAATTCGAAATCGGCATAGATCATTCGGTGATCAGATGCCCAAAGGGAAAAATGCCGGTCGGCAATGAAAGCACTCTCCGGAACCATTCTTTTGAAAAAACTGGGCGATGCCAGGAGATAATCCAAACGGGAATAACTATCTTGCTTGGCGTAATAATGAGTCCAAAAGTGTCCGTTAGAATCTACGCATTGGACCATTTCCGTGAGAGCTATATCATTGACTTGAAGAAAGCGTCGCAAGGGTGCTGAGTTCTTATGATCATTGAAATCACCGGCGATCAGATAGGGATGACCATCGGCTGGCAGAAAACGCTTACGCAGGTAATCGCGAATCGTTCGAGCCTCCTTCTCGCGACGCAGATTCGCATTGGGGTCGTCCTTACGTTCCGTCCATTTGCTTTTGAGGTGAAGATTGAAAAGATTCCATCGAACCCCATTGACTTCGAACTCCGCTTCCAGCAACCCCCGGCTCGGCCGTTCGGTTCCATCGAAATACTTAAAGGAAAGCTCCCGGTGAAAGCGGATATCCGAGAAGGGAATACGGGAGAGGATGGCCAAGTGCCTCTCCTCCTCTTCATTCGCTCCGGGCATCCAGGCGGAATGGTAAAAGGGTGCCCCTCCGGTGACATTCAAATCCTGCCAAAATTCATTAAGAAAGGNACGATCTCCGATCTCCTGAATGACCAGTATGTCCGGCCGGACCAAGTTNACNANGGTGCGCAANGCNCGCTTTTCCTTGGAGGGNTTGGGGTAATTGGGCCTCCATTTACCACTGACNATNCGGTCCATCACCAGATAGTTCTCGAAATTATAGGAAGCGACCCGAATCTTTTCCGCTCCTAACAAGGAGACGAAAAGCAGGGCAAGGATGAGGCCTAGCTTAGCCCCGCCCACGGATGATGTTGACATTTAATCTCTTGTTTTTGGGAATTTCCCCGCGATCCTTGTACTGGGAATAGTCAATATCTTTTTCTCTCGAATGCCTAAGAATGTATGAGTCCTCGGTGCTGTGTATGAGATGAATCGCCTGAAAAGGATAGATTCCTGAGTAACCTTTGGACCAACGGTAATACATATCCCTGGTGTTGGCTGGAGTGACCTTGATCTTATGGGANCCAAAAGGCTTGCCCACAAACTCGGCTGATTTAATTGGGTTCCATTCTGCTCCTTNGAATTTCTTCATGACATCNTCCCACTTCATCATCATGGGAATCTTGGCNCGTTTCGATTCCATTGGATCGATGTNNAGNGCTCCATCNCCNACAATAGGNTCGATATCCTTGAGAGCCATATCCGTGACATTGGGAATGAANTTNGGGGAGTAAAANNCAATGGAGAAAAAGGTNGGNAATTCTTCCTTTCGGTCNTCATCGATCTCTCCCCANAAGCTCAANCCCCGGTGATTGATTTCCATGTGATATTCAAAGGCNGCATCATTTTCGAGGGTACCCTTGAGCATGGTCNNNTCTCTTTCATTGGAAACGAAAGGNGCATCCTCAAANGTTTTGATACGACGGTGGACCCGACTGTTTTGCTCGCCAGGGCGGGTGAAGTANATGGGACGAAAGTTTACACTCAGTGGCACGCGNTTGGCCCTTTCTCCAAGACCTGCGTCCTCGGATTCGGCGGCATCCTTCAACCAAATATGAACCGTGTATCCGTTGCTGTGAAGNGCGACATCATAAACCGCACTTTCNAGAACGGTGTTGTAGTTTTTCCATTTNCCTTGNGTNTACCGGGGTAAAACCGCACTCTTTCTCTTTTCGCTCGCNGGTGAATAAGGAGCGATGACCGGATTNGCCGGGGTGAGTTCTTCCTTNAACCTGCGAATGCCTTCGGCCANAGCCTGAGATTCAGGACTGAGCCGTTCCCAACCCAACTCGTAGGGTTTNTTNGGATTCTTTTTCATNANGAGGGTCACTCCGCTATCCTTGGCATCAACATACATCGCCTCNATTTCNTTACCGTCCGAGCTTTGCCATTTNTGGTANCGAGNAATGTCNGCCTCCACCACGCTGGGCACTTCCATTTTCTTCCGCTTGGCCGCTTCCTGNCCACGNAACTTGGTTTGCTTATCCAAATCGGNNTGGAGTTTCTTGGCNAGTTCCTGAGAGGTCTTGGAAAGACGGGCAAGAGGNACGCTTTGTTCTGCCCGCCCCCCATACATGAGCAGGTTGACATCCTCTCCATCGATGGAAACGAACTTCGCCTTAATCACGGTTCCGGTCGTCGCTTCCCAATTGTGCTCGGCTTCGAGGGCCACCTCACCCGTCACGACTGTGGGAGTGGGTCTTTTGGGCTTGGGCGGTGCCGCTGGAACAGGGGCAGAGCGAGTTGATGGAGTTGGAGCAGTCGGAGAACTGCCGCTCAATTTTTTGGCGAGAGCCTGAGATGCAGGAGCAAGAGTTGCCAAAGGTAGAGGAATGACCTGTCCCTGCCAATCGATGGTTACGGTGGTGGCGTCGGCTTTCACGAACTTGGCCTGCAGAGTCCGGCCCTGAAGGTCAGTCCAGGGATGCAAGGCAGGGGCTCCGACCGAACCAAAAGCAGCCTCTGCGGCAAGTTTCTTGGCCAACTCCTGTGATGCGGGGGCCAAAGTGGCAAGAGGAATGGGCACGACCTGTCCGTTCCAATTGATGGTAACCGTAGTTCCATCGGATTTGATAAAGCTGGCCTGAAGAGTCCGACCCTGTAGATCCGTCCAAGGATGGAGGGCCTGGGCTTGGGCGGCCAAAGAAGTGAGGATGAGAAGGAGGGTGAGAAGAAGTGGCTTGCTTGTCATTGTTCCAGAATTTTGGATTAATCGTTGGAAAGTTCCCAGGATAGTTGTACGTCAGCCTTTTTTTGTTCCCAAGGCTTAAAAAGGTCAAAGATTTTCCCTGGATTAAGAATTCCTTTGGGATCCAAGGCGAGCTTAATTGCCTTCATCGCCTCCCATTCCGCATCATTGAATTGTTCGCGTACGAAGGGAGTCTTGGCCAATCCAACGCCGTGCTCTCCGCTGATCGCTCCACCAAGACGAATGACCTCGCTCATCAGACGTCCCAAAGCCTGCACCGCTCTGTTCGTCTCTTGCTCGTTTTCCTCATCGTACATGAAATTGACATGCAGGTTGCCATCGCCGCAATGACCGAAAACGCCGATCTTCAACTCAGGATCTTGACGGAGNAGATTCACGAACGCGACNAATTCGATTTGCTTGTCCAAGGGAACNACCACATCCTCGTTCAGTTTNGTGCTGGCGAGTTTCTTCATCGANGAGGACCCTTGTCGNCGTACCTCCCATAATTTCTCCGCTTCCNTTTCATTCGAAGCCATACGAAATTCAATGCTATTTTGCTTCAACCAATTCACCAACCTATTCGAGTCCTCCTGCAAGGTGGAATCGGATCCGTCCAATTCCACCAACAACATGGGTCTGGGAGAGACTCCAGTGAATACTTCCTCCCCGATGTACTCCTGCAGACAGTTGATGGTCCAGCTGTCCATATATTCCAGGATGGAGGGTTGAATACCCATTTTAGAAAGGGCCAAAGGAGCGGACAAAGCCTGACCATCCTCNTCGAAAGCCGCCAAAAAAGTCGCGGTCCCCGGGGGCTTGGCGACCAAACGGAGAGTGGCTGAGGTGATGACTCCCAAGGTTCCCTCACTGCCAATCCACAAATCCCGCATGTTATAACCGGTAGCAAACTTTCGGGTATCTCTNCCCCACCTCACGGCTTTTCCATTGGCGAGGTATCCCGACAGCGCCAAAACATAATCTCGAGTCACACCATACTTCACACATCGCAAACCACCGGCGTTGCAAGCGAGGTTTCCTCCAATCGTGCAAAATTTCTTGGAGGANGGATCCGGTGGATAGAANAGGTTGAGTGNTTCGGCTGNNGCCTGAAGATCAGCCACGACTGTCCCNGGTTGACAGCGGGCAAGCTTGTTCTCCTCATCGATTTCAAATGCGTTCAATTCAGAGAAGTCCATCACCCATCCACCCTGAATCGGAGTGGCTCCGCCAGTCAGGGAGGAGCCTGTCCCCCTACAGGTAACCGGCACTTCGANTTCATTTGCTAACTTCAACAGTTCGCCAACTTGCTCGGCCCGATTAATTTTGACGAGGGCACAAGGTTCAGCAGACACTTTCAGCCCATCGTAGGAAACNGCAAACAAATCGGAGGGCTTATCCAGAACACGAAGACCCACCTTTTGACTAAGGTGATGAAGGGCGTTTTGCTTATTCGGGGCTTCCATGACAACCGCTGAAACTAACAACGGATTAAATGGCTGATAAGCAAAAAGACAAAAAAACTTCGGAGGCCGATCAGGTCGCCTTGGTATCCAAACTCAGCTTAGTCAGGTTGCGTGCCTTGAGCATATTAATGACATCGAAGATTTTTTGGTAGCGCAAGGAGCGATCGCCCCGAAGATGAATCACGGGTTGCTCACCGGAACTTGCGGCGATTCGATCGAGTCTGGCTTCCAACTCGACTTTACTGACCTTCACCTGCCCCCAATGATAAGTTCCCTGGGCATCAATGGTAATGAATTCGTCTTCAATTTCCGGAAGAGGCTGGTCTTGATCAGAAGGCTGATCAGGTAAATCGATTCGGTTGTATTGTTCGATCACGGGTGTGGTGATCATAAAGATAATCAGCAAAGAAAAGGCCAAGTCGATCAGGGGAGTTACATTGAGGTCGGAAATGACCGCCAATTTGTTCTTCCGCTTGAAGTCTCTGGCCATAGGAAAAGCTTAGGAGTTTTTCTCCAATTCGATTCGGTCCGCTAAGTTACTGGAAAAGTTTTCCAGCTTGGTCATTCCTCCTCTCGCCAAACTCAGGAGACCATTGTAAGCGAACACAATCGGAATCGCCACGCAAAGAGCGGCAACCGTGGTTAACAAAGCCCCGGAAACCCCCGGAGCGAGGTGTTCGATGGTTGCCCCACCCCGATCCATCGTGCCAAAGGCATCCATCACTCCCCAAACCGTACCGAGAAGTCCCAAAAAAGGAGCCCCTGAGACAATGGTGGCGAGCCAGTACATCTTCGCCTCATAAAGATCACCCACTTCGGCCAATGCTCTTTGAATCGCATTCTCCACATAATTCATCCGGACCTCTCCGTTGGCCTTGCTTCGACGAGCCGCTTCCATGGCCCGTGAGCAAATCGAAAGGTAGGGACTACCCTCCCCTGAAAAAAGCGCATCGTCGTAATCGAAAATGGAGGGCAACTCGTTGATCCTTTTCTCGTCGCGGGCATTGCGGCTCAAGGCTTTCTTGAGNAGGACATATTTATTCCACATTAAACTGAGGGCATAACAATTGAGAATCNCCAAAACCCCAATTACGATTTTCCCGGCTGTATTCGAGTCGACAAAATAGTCGATTAACCCCGCATCCGCCAAAACAAGCAAACCTTCCGTACCAAGCATATTTCCAATCCTCCTTTAAATTCCCACTTTTACCCTTTCTCAAGGTTTCGAATGCAGAGATCAACGAAAAAGCGTNGGAAATTTTGGATCAGGCAATGAAATCGATTAAGTTTGCCCCAAGGCGCAAACAAATCTAGGCAAGATTCCTGATGCACATATCAAGTACCATATTGGAAGAAGTCAGCCAAAAACCCTTTCACACATCAGGCAAGTCCTCGGTGGTCGGTTTGGATGGGTTTGTGGATAAAATCGTAACGCCGGTAGACAAAAGNCATGGGTTGGACGAAAGCTTTGANCCTATAGACACCATTGATGCTCTCGGTTCGAGAATTTCAGCGGCCGCAGGTAAAAGTGCCAACATTGAACTTTTCCCTCGGTTTGAGAAATTAGGCGGAAATGGTCCGATTATGGCCAATGCCATGCTGTCTTTGGGACTGGGCGTTCGGTATGTCGGAGCCTTGGGTCGTCCGGTAGTCCATCCGGTCTTCGAAGATTTTGCCCAAAAGACACAAGCCATTTCCCTTGCCGAGCCCGGAATCACCACCGCTCTGGAATTTAAGGATGGAAAACTGATGCTGGGGAACACCCGCAGCTTGGAGGAGATTGATTTCACCCGNATGCTNGAGAGCTGTGAAGAAGGGCCTTTCATTGATATGATCGCCAATGCGGATGTGGTCGCTGTGGTTAATTGGACCATGATCCCAAAAATGACTTCCATTCTGGTCGGATTGGTCGATAAGATTCTACCCAACCTTCCGCCCCGCGACACCCGAAATTTCTTTTTTGACCTGACCGATCCGGCCAAGCGATCCAAGGAAGACATCCTNGAGGTTCTTCAGGTCATCAGCCGATTCCAGGCNCATGCTGAAGCCACCCTGGGCCTAAACTACAACGAAGCCCTCCAGGTTTGCGAAACCCTTGGATTGAAAGGAGGNGATAAGGATCAGGATTCCCTGAAGCGCATTGCCACNGAAATNCGCCGGAAGCTCGAGATATCCTGTGTGGTGGTTCANCCNGTNGATTCCGCAGCCTGTGCCACCAAGGANGGAGCNTGGTGGAGCGAAGGCCCNTTTACCGAAAACCCTAAAATCACNACNGGAGCCGGCGATCATTTCAACGCGGGCTTTTGCAGTGCCCGTTTGTGCGGTTTTTCTCCCCTCACCTCTCTTGCTCTTGCNACCTGTACTTCCGGACACTATGTCCGCACGACCCAAAGCCCCTCAACCAACCAAGTTATCGCTCTGCTCAAAGAAGCGGAGGNATCCTAAATCATGAGTCACGAAACCGGCATTCTCATTTCCTTCGAAGGTTCGGAGGGTTGTGGAAAATCCACNCAAATTCGCCGCTTGGCGGATCGACTCGAGGAGATCGATCATCGCGAAGTCGTGGTGACCCGTGAACCNGGAGGAACCGTAATTGGTGAAGACATCAGGCATTTGCTGATGCATGCAGACTCCTCGAAAAGCATTTTTCCCGAGACCGAGCTTCTGTTGTTCGCTGCCAGCCGGGCCCAATTGGTCCGAGAGGTTATCTACCCATCCGTCCAGGAAGGGAAAATCGTTCTTTGCGACCGCTTTCTTGATTCCACCACGGTGTATCAAGGAGTAGCCCGCCAAATAGCCGACGACCCCGTCACTCAAATCAACGCCTTTGCGGTGGGCGAAGTGGTACCCGACCTTACGGTTGTCCTGGATGTGCCTGCGGAAGTGGGTCTGGAGCGAATCAAGCACCGGGTCTCGGATATGCCTGACCGGATGGAGCAGGAAAATGTCGAGTTTTATGGTAAGGTGCGTGAAGGTTACCTTCATCTGGCCCGAAGCCTGCCGGATCGGTTTTTCGTGGTGGATGGTCTCGGTGAACAGGATGACATCGAGATCATGATATGGAACGAGATTCACTCCCGGTTTTTCTCCGAAGAATAAATCCTGGTTTTGGGAATTTGCGGTGCCCCAAGATTTGACTGATCCAACCGAATCCCTAATCGGGCAATTTGCAACCGGGTCTCTGCACCATGGTTTGCTTTTCCTCGGGCAACGTCTTCAGTCCATCGAATCCCAAGCTATGAACCTTACTCGTTCGGTTTTGGGAATGTCAGAGGAGCAGAATATGCATCCCGACCTTTTCCATCTTCGACCCAGTGGAAAAGCTCGAATCATCACCGTCGAAAAAACCCGTGAGTTAATCAGTGAATTGAACCGTTCCTCGAATCAGGGCGGAGGGAAGGTCGCCTTGATCCATGAAGCCGACCGCATGAGAAAAGAGGCTGCCAACGCTTTTCTAAAGACTCTTGAGGAACCTCCCGGTGGAACCTATCTCATACTCATGACCACCCGCCCCTATTCCATGCTTGCGACGATTCGAAGTCGTTGCCTCCTGGTTCGATTGAAAGGAGAACCGGATATGAAAACAAGTGAGGATTGGCAGGAATGGCTTGGAGCCTACGAATCATGGGTCCATAGCCTCCTGGATCGGGAATCGTTGAAAAAGGACCGGGTGTCTCCGGTTTTCGCAGGCTATGGACTGACTGCTGGGTTACTCAAAATTATTCGGGAGCAAGCGGATCAGGAATGTGCCAAGGTTTTACAGGAACAACCTCAGGAACTGGAGGATAAGGAGAAAGACGCTTTGGAAAGTGGTATCCGCAAAGGGGTGCGAAGCGACTTACTCAAGCAGTTGGCCCAAAAGACCCGTGACATCGCCATCCAATCCTCGAAGAAGGAGGAGGAGTTTGGGAAAAACGGAATCAAACTGGCAAAAGTCCTGGCTAGCTTGGAAAAAAACACCGGACTACTGGAAGTTAATCTAAAGGACGAAGCGGCCTTGGAAAATTTTTATCTTTCTTCCCTTAGAATTTGGTCGTCCAGGTGAATCTCGAAGAGTAAGGAAACTTCCCATGAGCACGCTTTTCGAAAAAATCATTAATAGGGAAATCCCCGCTGAATCCCTGTACGAAGATGAAAGTTGTATCGTCATCAAGGATGTCTCTCCACAGGCGCCCTTCCATGCCTTGGTGATCCCCAAGAAACCGATTCCCCGCATTCAAAAGGCTGCAAACGAAGATCAACCCCTACTGGGCCATTTGCTCCTCACCGCCGCTCAAGTGGCTGAACAGGAAGGGTTGGGGGAAGGGTTTCGAATCGTCATCAACAACGGCAAAGAGGGTGGAGAAAGTGTCCCCCATTTGCATGTGCATCTGTTAGGTGGTAGGCAGATGAACTGGCCTCCCGGCTGAAGCCCTCCCCATGAATTTCCTTACAATTTTCAATGGAATGAAGCATTCGATTCTTCTTGCCCTTACTCTTCAAGCAAGCCTGATAGCGGATCAAGTGACCACCACCGACGGATCGGTTCTTGTTGGGCAGATTCTTGGGATGCAGGATGGCAACTTAACTATTAAAACCGAATTCGCCGGGAAACTTCGAATTGCCCATCCTCAAATAGCTACGATTTCCAGCGAAGATTCCTTTTCGATCCGATTGGAAGACAACCGAACCTACAACGGCGTTATCGTTTCACGAGAGGACAGGACTCTTGGACTAGAGGAGCGTGCGACGAATTTCGAATTGAAGGAAATCCGGCAATTGTGGCCAGACGGCGAGGATGACCCGCTTATTCTCAGTGCCCAAAAAACGGCCCAAGGATTATTATTGCAGTGGAAGCATGCGCTGGGATTCGATCTGGCGGGATCTTCCGGAAACACCGATGATTTTGGTCTGGGTATCCGACTCGACAGCACCCTTGCAAATAAAATGAGAGAGTATGATTTTTATTTGTCCTACAATAACTCAACCAAGAAAAATGTCACCACGGTGGATGAAACCAAGTTCGGGGCCGAATACGATTCCCGGTTTTTCGAAGAATTGGCTTGGTACGCAAAAACCGATTTAGAAAACGACCGGCTCGAAGATATTGACCTTCGGGCAACCACTGCACTCGGGTTGAAATATTCCTGGTTGGACAACCAGAGCTTTAAAGTATCGGTAAGAGCGGGTGCCGCCTCCCGTTATGAAAAAATTCGGTCTTCAACCGATGATTTCTCCGAACCAGCCCTCGATTTGGGAATCGAATACAAACACCGGTTCAGAGACACACTCGCATGGGAAAGCGATTTGACCTATGTTCCTTCGGTCTCAAAGTTCTCCGACTTTCTACTGAGCCAGGATTCCGCATTGGTCATCCCTCTTGATAAGACTATGGATTGGAACCTTCGTTCCGGAGTGTCCGGTACTTACAATTCTACGCCCGCGTTGGAAAAGGAAGAATTGGACCTCAAATACTACCTGAGGCTGGTTTACCGTTTCGATTAGCTTGNAAAGATTTAAGGATTTTTCATCTTCTCTCGGAAGAGATCGAAAAAGGCAGTGGTTTCAAAAAGCAGTGAGGATAGCTGGCTAATTAAAAAAATCACCAATACAATTAGACTGAGAAAGACGAGAGGANGANTCAACTTAGTCTTCATCCGATGGTTCATCCATTTGCTTACGCCCNTTGTCACGAATCCACTGCAGAGCTTTTCCGAATCTTTTCTCCTGACTACGAAGGGCATCGACGGATGTCCGATTGCGATCCGGTTGACCCTCAGCCCAAACCGAAATCTTGGAATATTCTCGGTCCTCCTTCTTCGACGAAAAATCATTGGGTGAGGAGGTTTGAATAAACTCCTGCAAACGAAGATAAGCCGGTTTAGAAGGAGACTCGACCAAGGCTCGAGAAACGGACTCCTGATTCTCAGATTCATCCTGATTTGGAACCGTACGCCAGCCCAAGGTCTTCGCCTTCGGATCCTTCAAACCAGCTTCTAAACCATCGCTCTTAGCGGAATACCCCAAGCTCTTATGCATATTCTTTTTGATCGGCCCAGACTGATTCTTATGGGGTGAAGAAAATTCGAGTTCAAGGGTGTTCGGGTTTAGTGTACCAGAGGTCACCGAGCCATCGCTCTTAATCCTTTCCACCTTTGTTTCCAAGACTGGAGAAGGTTCGCCCGCGGAAGATGAGGTTTGATCTTCGGAGTCCCGAAACGAAAGATCTTGGCTAGGCGACTCGCTGTCCAACTTCCGTTTCTCTTGGTCAGACTTGGGCGTAAAAAAACTCTCGACCTCGGAAATCGATGAAGCTGTCGAGTTTTCCTGTAGGTCAGACTTGCGGACTGCATCCAAAGCTTTGGATGCCCGTTTTCCTTGCCGGGCTTTTTCCGGAGGAAGATTCCCATGTACTTGGTCCGCCTCATCGGCAGTGGACAGAGCTTCCTCAACGGAGAGGCTTTCAGAAAAGGGTACGGAATCCTTCTTGGTTATTGATTCGCTGCCTTGTTCAGCATTATCAGGAATTATTTTTTTTCCATTCAAGGGCTGTTTCGGGAGGTTCGAAGTCGAAACCTTGCTATCTTCAGAAACCAGTTCCCTTAGGACTTGCGGAGGCGAACTGCTTAGAGNCCCCTTCTCCAGCACCTTCTCATCCCCAGATTCAACGCCGATGCGAGCCTGCCCGGAATCCTTTTTCGTTGTTTTTTTTGGGGGGTCAGCGGGTTGGGTTTCCAGTGCTGCAGCTTCTTGCACTAGGGTCGATTCCTTCTTTGTGCTGTTATCAAGTTTATCCTTATTTTTTGCCTTCGGAGCATTCGAAACTGTATGGGCATCGTCCTCAGGTTGCTTCTTTGCCCCAGATTCTTTCTTGCTGGATTGATGAGGAATTGACNTTCCCGATNCTGCGTTCTCTGNGGAAGAATTCCTGGTCGTTTGCCGAGCAGTTTCAGCACACCCGAGGAATGCCAGGAAAAGGTACGCTTGCAGGACCAGGCAGAATCCGGAAAACCAATCCTTTNTCCTAACANNCCGGGGACTACTCACCAGCATTCGCTTGCAAAGGATTCAAGGCGGAGACCAGCAAATCAATCACCAGNCGCAGAGAATCACCGCCTGGTTTCGTGGAATCGATTTGCATGGACATCAAACCCTGCGACTCGCCTTGCTCACGTGCTCCAAATTCCATGGAGCGAAATCCATCAAAGCCCCTTGATTTGGTAAGATCCACTCTTTCCAACTGGGAGACCACCGATCCATAATCCAATCGTTGAAGAAAAACCTCCACGAACTCGCCATACACACCATTCAGGGCAAGCGAATCCTCCCCTCCTCTTATTTTCTCAAGTTTCGCGGCGACTTTTAAACCAAAGTCGGGGTTCAAGACCGGTTCGCGGTAACGGTATGAACCATCGACCTCGACCCGTTCNGACTCCGCTCTCGCCTTGAGGGTCAAATCCATNGTCAAGTAAGGNCGAAGATCATTCCACAACTGCTCTTCGCTTGAGGTTTTGGAAAAGCCATCGAAAAAATTCTCACCGAAAAGTGAAAGTGCCAAATCGTATCCGCTTCCGGACAGATTNGAGGATACTTTGTTATGAACCGAATTCCCCCCTTGTCCGAAGAGAAAAACTTCGTTCATTTCCTGATCCAAAAAACCTGGATTGGGTTTGTCCGCCCACCAGGAGGTCAGAAATACTAGGCAGTGATCGTCCATCCCAACTGAGACATGACTGGTCTTGTGTTGAATGGATAGATAATCAGGGGAAGAGTTCTCTAGAATTTTCCAACGAGGAGAAACCGATTTGAGGTCCAGTTGGCGAAGAATGAATTCCTTAAGCCGACCTTCGTCCGCGATCGGCATNGCCAAACCGAAAACGATATCACCTGCTCGTTGGTCTTTGAATTCCCCTCCGGGAAATTGAAGAAAATAGACCGCCCGACCATTCGCTTCCACTCCACAGGCTTGAGGGTCCCAGGCCAAATCCCCAAGAAAGGGAATTCGGGCACTCAGGTCATCGGAAATGATCTTGGGCAAGCCGACCTCTTCGAGCATCCGCACACCGGAAAAAGCGCAAACACCAAAGGCTTTTTCGGGCACATAAGCAAAAGCCCGGTCATCAATGCGGCGGGATGATAATTCCCCCATCAGCGAGGCCTTGGCAATTCCCGAAGAGGCACCTGCGGAAGACCCAGAACCGGAATAGTGATAATAAAAGAAGCCGACCGAGCCAATCACGATCAAATACAGGGGGAGATTGGCCAACCTGAAAAATCCTCCCGCGGCCTGATTTTCAGCGCTCCCAACAGGGACCTCGCTGGACTCGGAATCATCCTTTTTTCGAAGAAGCGAGGCGTTGTAAGCGATCACCAATGTAACCGCCAAGGGATCAAAAACGATGACTAAAATCATAATGAACCATTTAACCACTCGATTTACCGCACGATCCATGGCTTCCTTAATGAGTACAGNGTTTTCCGTAGCTTCAGCCTGGGCCACCTCTGGATCAAACGCACGGGCCACAAATTTGAAAGAACCAATGTCNGTCGCCCGGATCTTTCCCTCCAATTCGAGAATTCTTCTCTCCGCATCCTCCTTTTTAATCAGNAGTGCACTTTTCTTTTCCTCCAATTCCTCGGAACTATCCGGTCCAAAAACGGAATTCACTTCACTTAAGGCGGTGATTTTCCTGCTGGCCTCCGCAATTTCCGACTCTAAAGAGACGATTCGCTCATCCACCGAAGCACGTGCTTGCTTCAGGTTTTCCATCGCCGTACGGATGTTGTCGGCCTGTTCAACTCCTCCAGTGGTGAGGGAAGTAATCTTAAGATTCGCTTGCGAGATCTCCGACTGCACCTGGGAAATCCGGTCGTCAATCGCAAGATATCGCTTATCCAAGTCCTCCCTTGCCTTTTCGATCGCACCGTTGATCTCGGAAAGGGTGGACCGTAAACCTTCTCTTTCTCCCGCCTGAGTCTTGAGCAATTCCGCCGCTTTCTTAAATCCATCCTCCTTGAGAAATCCACCTGGGCCCTTGTCCTGATACACTTTCACCGCGGCATCCAGTTGGGCAAGTCGCTCGGAAACCTTCGCCTCCTTTTCTTTTTGAGAGGCTACTCGTTCCTCGATTTCTTTTTTGTAGGACTTCTTCTCTTCGTCCAAAGTCTGAACATCGGACCGACGCAAGGATATGATTTGCTCCAACCTCTTTTTCTCTTCCTCTCGCCGTTTNCGTTCCCCGACCACCATCAAATCAGTTTCTTCCGCTAAGCGACCCTTGGAGGTTTCCGCAGTGGCTACATCCTTTCGCCTTTCCTCGATGTATTTTTCGAGACGAACCCGTTCCTCGGCCTGTTTTACTTCCCGCAAGGCAGACCCCTTTTGCCCGGAAGACTGATAGGCGGTCACCATCCGGTCGTATTCATCCTGTTGCCTCTGGAGGCTGACAATCTCCTTTTCAAATCCTTCCACCTGGCTGAGAGTCTGCTCGAAAGCCTGGGAAAGNTAACCGTAAATACCAGCCGAGGTGATGCAGATCAACAACCCCACCGCAAAGAGCAGATAGGTTTTTAAGGTGGGGTGGCAAGTTTTCCAATGCCGGTAGAGAAAGGAAGCTGCGATCAGTTTACCAAACTCAAGACTCGAAGCCATGATAATGATCGGGATGGTGAAGGCACTGACCGCACCAAAAGTGAGTGCGATCCCGCGGACACTAAAGTATGCGGCACAACCTGCGATGAACAAAGCGGATGCCCCAATCATTAAAGTAAAGAATCTCATCCTGNGNNCTATANTTTTTTCANATTNGGNCCNAGGTGGAAACAAGAACTTATTCCCAAAANGAAAACTTATTCACCAAAAAGGCTTTTCCGTTTTCAGAAAGTGAATTCGTCCCTTTGATGTTTGAGCGGATGGACTATCATCAATATTTTACTTGGACGGATTGGGCCGTGGTCGGTGCTTACCTTGGNGTCACCACCTTGGTCGGGCATCTTCTCAAAGGAAAACAATCGACCATCAAAGACTTTTTCCTCGGTGGACGCTCCCTTCCCTGGCTTGCGGTATCAGGTTCCATTATAGCTACGGAAATAAGCGGGGTCACCTTCATCGGGGTTCCAGGTATGGTCTACGCGGCAGGTGGGGATTTCACTTACCTGCAATGGGGAATCGGATCAATCGCGGCCCGGATTCTAGTGGGTATCTTTTTTGTTAAAGTTTTCTACGAACGCGAAATCTACAGCCCCTATGATTACATGGGAAATCGATTGGGAGTGGGAGCCAAGCGCTTGGCGACTCTGATCTTTCAGATTGGTGGCATTCTTGGCCAAAGCGTTCGGGTTCTGGTCGCCGCTCTCGCTCTTAAAGTAGTCACGCCTTTGGATTTCCACCAATGCATCTGGATTATCGGATTTTTTGCTGTTTGCTGGACCCTGATGGGTGGAATGCGCACCGTCATATGGACGGATGTTATGCAATTCTTTCTCTTCGTGGGAGCCGGTCTTTTCAGCTTGTTTTGGATCGTCTTTCAGCTTGATGGAGGATGGACTCAAATGGCGGAAGTCTCTTCTGAAAAGTTTACCCTCTTTAACCTGACCACGGACCCTGCGGTGGGTTTCACCCTTTGGGTTGCCCTGTTGGCTGTTCCCTTTCAGAATCTTAGTGCCTTTGGGGTCGATCAACTCAATGCTCAGAGAATGTTTTGCTGTCGGGACGCCAGAGATGCCCGCAAGGCAATGATCACCAGTTCCGGAGCTCTTCTACTCACCACTTTGATGCTTATGGTGGGGGCGGCTCTTTTCGCTTACTACGAGCCGATGCGGACACAGGGTGGAGAACCGGCAATCTTCGGGCAGGATAGCAACTTTGTTTACCCCGTATGGATTGTCACGGAGCTACCTGTAGGCTTGCGGGGTTTGATCTTGGCGGGAATTTTTGCGGCGGCTATTTCCAGCTTGGATTCAATCCTGGCAGCTCTTTCCCAGACCACCTTATCCCTTTTTCGCGATCAGGATAAAAAGGGGCAGGAAAACCGCGACCTCTGGCTTTCGCGTATTTTGGTCTTGGTGTGGGGAATCCTTCTTTCCGCGTTCGCGGTGGAACTCGATTCGCTTAGGGGTAAAGTAAATGTTGTCGTTCTGGCATTCGGTATGATCTCATATACCACTGGGCCTATGTTGGGGATTTTCCTGGCCGCTCTATTCACTCCCCGGGCGAGTGCCCTGGGTTTGGCACTGGGTTTCTTTGTTTCCTTCGGCTTGGTGGCCTACCTGCGTCCGGACTTCTACCAGGTGCTAATGAACTTCGACTTGATCAGCCTAGAGGAGGCGATCACTTGGAGTGGGCTCGAAGAAAAGAAAGGAAAACTGACTCCCCTAGTGCACACAGCCTGGGCTTGGCCCGTCACTGTTTTCATCACCTGGGGAGGCGGTCTGCTCCTTTCACGCAAAAAATAAATGGACTTCTCCTCTCTTCTCCTTTTTCCCCAACCCCAAAAATGCGATCGGATTCCGGGATCTTTCTCTTGCCCTGAAATTCTTTGCTACTCTGTTGAAGATGACGCTTTGCTTCCTGGATTGTTGGCTGGAAAGTTAGCTGCTCCGATCGAGCTGAAAAATGCTGACCCGTCTCCGCTTACTGTCATTCGAAACCCAAATTTGGAGGAAGAAGAATACCTGCTGATCCTTTCCACTTCGGGAATCCGTTTGGAGGCCCAAAGCTCTCAAGGCACATACAGGGGGATACAGACCCTTAGCCAAATACTTGAAAACACAAGTGATCGAATCCTGCCCTGCCTGAGAATTGAAGACCGGCCCGCCTTAAAGCGACGAGGATTCATGCTCGATGTCAGTCGATGCAAGGTGCCCAGCATGGACGAACTGTTTTNTTTGATCGATTTGATAACCCTTCTCAAGTTCAATGAATTGCAGCTTTATGTCGAACATACCTTTGCCTTCGCCGAGCATTCAACTGTATGGGCTGATGCGTCTCCCTTTACCGCTGAGGAAATCCGTCAAGTAGATCAGTACTGCGGAGACCGCTTCATTGAATTGGTCCCCAACCTGAACTCCTTCGGTCATTTCGAACGATGGCTTCGACATCCTCCATACAAGCCTTTGGCAGAGTGTCCTGACGGTTTTATTCGTCAGGAACCCTTCATGGAAAAGGATCACGGTACCACCCTCAAACCCAATGTAGAGAGTTTGAGTTTCATGGACTCATTNTATGCCGAATACCTCCCCAACTTCCGNTCTGCCCATTTTAATGTGGGCATGGACGAACCCTGGGAACTCGGTCAGGGCTGGAGCCAGGAAAAAGTCCGTATCGAAGGGAAGGGTAAAGTGTATCTCAAACATCTGGAGGGGATTAGAAATCTCGTTGAAAAACACGGAAGGAAGATGCAGTTCTGGGCGGATGTTCTGCTGGAAGAACCCGAAAACGCCAAGCTCCTTCCTTCATCCGCCTCTCCGATTATTTGGGGATATGAAGCCGATCATCCCTTTGATCAACAAGCAGAAGTCATNTCTGCCTGNGGCTTGCNCTTTTGCCTGGCCCCGGGCACCGCNACTTGGAGGAGCTTTTCNGGNCGATGGCCGGTNGCGNAGGCAAACTTGCAATCCGCCGTANATAACGCAGTAAAACACTCCGCTGAGGGTATTCTTCTGACCAGCTGGGGAGATTGCGGCAACCACCAACCTTGGGCTACGCTCTACCCTCCCGTTTTCCTTGGATCTCAACTCGCCTGGTCCGGTAAGTCTGCTACGGACGAAATCGTGGCCAATGCGGTCGACCGNTGGGCCTTCTCTTGCCCAGGTCACGGCTTAACNAAGGCCCTGATGGCTTTGGGCCGATTGGATCAGGTGACCCAGTCGGACTTGCCGAACAACAGCCTCCCCTGGTTCACTCTTTTCAATACCCAACCGAAAGAACTACCCAGTCGACTGAAAAAAGAATTCTCTAGCCAAGCCATCCATGGGGGAATCGAATATCTGGAAGATTTGGAAGCAACGCTACCTCAAACACCCACATCGGAATCAGGATCTCTGTGCTTGGAGGAAATCAANCTGGGCATCGATCTTTCCACTGCCGGACTTGAGAAANCTCTGTCNCTCATCGANGGATNTCGACGGCATTCCGTAAACTCTCAGGAACTTCTTTCTCGCTTCGAATCCAATTGGCTCAAACGAGCCAGACCAGGAGGGTTGCCCGAGAGTCTGGATCTGCTGACCAAGGCTTTACCCGGCCATTGAGACANCCAGTTCTGGAATTTCCNAAGNAATCGCATCCGCAANAATTCTTCCCTTCGGGGTAAGCGAAAACCAATCCGTTTGCCAATGCCCCAGTCCCTCCCTTTCCAACCGGTTGAGAAAAACCGAGACAGGCTCGAATTCNATTGTCTCCAAACCGAAAGAGCGTGCGATTTCCGCTANGCAGATTCCCTCATTCATGCGCAAACCGAAGAGGATCGCATCCCTCGCCAAATCNAAGGAAGTCAATGCCTCGCATTCCTCATACTCCATCGGACGGTCCTCCAACCAAGTGGAACTCCATTGTTCGAGGTTTGAAAAATTCCTCCGTCTCAAGCCTTGAAATTGCGAGCACGCCGAAGGACCACAACCGATCCAGTCATGCATTCTCCATGTATTCAGGTTATGTAAGCATTGCTTGGAGGGCAAAGAGTAGTTGGANATCTCGTACTGGCCAAATCCTTGNGCAGGTAAGAACTCCCATGCCCGTTCGTAAAAGCTGGCCTCCCGTTCCGGGTCACGGCTCACCTGNCCCTTGGACAACTTCACGAAAAGAGCAGTATCCTCCTCGAAGGTCAGGCAATAGGTCGAAAGATGATCAGGGCTCAGCGAAACCGCCTTTTTCAAATCATCCTCCCATTGGGCAAGGCTTTGGCCCGGAATTCCAAAAATTAAATCCAGGTTGACNGAATCGAAACCGATTTCGCGGATCATGTCATACGCTCTGCNGGCTTTGTCNGGGGAATGGTTCCTCCCTAATGCATCCATCAGTGANTCATCNAAGGTCTGGACTCCGAGAGAGATTCGNTTNACTCCCATTTCGGCTAAAGATTCAAGCTTCGCAAAAGAGATCTCGGNCGGAGCAATCTCCACCGTCCATTCGTATTCCGAGNCTAANCCANCTTTGCGAACGAGACCGCCCAAACGCTTCATTTCCTTNNCATTCAGTAATCCGGGCGTTCCTCCNCCAACGAAAACAGTGCGGATCAAACGGGGATCAGATAGACTGGAAAGCTCTGCTTCCAAAGCCTGAAAATANCNTTCNCTTCCCTTTTTGCTTGGTTTCTCCTGATAAAATGCGCAAAAGTCACATGTGGATGAACAAAATGGAACGTGCAGGTACAGCCCAAGTGGAATTTCTTCCTTTGCTCTCATTGGTTGACTGGGCCTGTTGTCGTTCGATACACTCGAATTGAAAAATACATGATTAACTTANCTTACAAATTATCNTTAATCTTCGGCTTGTCTGCAAGCCTCTGGTTTATNACCGGTTGCCAGCAACCCAGTTTCGTCAACCTGACCTCGAAGAACCTCAGTCAAAACCCGTCCGGAATNTACACCCTTCAGACCGAAGTGGAAATCCAGGACCGCAAAGTCNTGAAGGAGAGCGTCGAAGTCTTCCTCGTAGTCGGTGGGGAAACTCTGGCCATGACTCAGGATCCCCTCAACCCGAACCTATGGAGTTGCGACTATAAACTGCCCCAAGGTTTNGATGAAGCCACCTATTANTTCANCGCCAAGTACTCCAGCAAACTGGAGAACGGAAGTTTGGTTGCNCGTGAAAAGCTGAGTGAACTCCAAGTTTTTCGTTTGGAAAANCGNTATGTNGGAAACTTGGCCTCCTACCGTGGACCNGTNGGTGTGGAGATCGCAGTGCAGGGNCGTGGATTCACCAAATACGACTCCATNAATNTNGGNGGNGAGGAAACCAACACCCGCTACCTCTCTGAAAACGAACTNCGCTTTACGGTTCCCGCCCTNCCCGCNGGAATCGATTATCCGGTNCAANTGATNGGCGGTCCNCANGGNGCCTTGGATATTGGAAACTTTCGTATCGATGAGAGCCAACTAGGAGTCGTCCCCACCGCTCTTGAAATTCAGTCCGGAGACTCGGCCACGCTTCTTTTCAAGATCGATTATGAAGCTTCCGCAGGTGGACTTCCCGTCGATGTTAAAACCAACATTCCTGACTCTGTGATTATGCCCGAAGCCATCATTGCCGAAGGTGATAAGACCGTAAACATTCCCATTCGCGGAGGAACGCCCGGAGAAGGAAAATTGGTTATCACCGCTCCTGGTTATGACTCCGTGGAGGTACAGGTCAAGGTGACAGAATAGCACCTTTCTCGCTTATGGTTGCTCCGTCGAGGTCGGACAACCCGGTCGTGTCAGTGGTAATTCCCTCCTACAACCGGAAGGGTTTTCTTCGACTCGCTCTCCAATCAGTCATCTCGCAAACCGCCAAACCCGATGAAATCATCGTGGTCGACGATGGTTCCTCCGACCAAACAGTGGAGCATCTTTCCTCTAAGTTCCCTTCTGTCACCTGGCTGAGACAAGAGAATCAGGGTGTGGCTGCAGCCCGCAATTATGGAATTTGTCGAGCCCGTGGAGAGTGGATTGCCCTGCTTGATTCCGATGACCAGTGGGATAAGAACAAATTGGAGGAACAAATCCACCACCTCAAGGTTCATCCGGATTGCCGAGCCTGCCACACCCAAGAGAAATGGATTCGTAACCAGAACCAGGTAACTCCTCCCACTTACCTCGACAAATCCCATGAACAACTGTTCAAGCGAAGTCTACGGCACTGCCTGATCTGCACTTCCTCCTGCATGTTTCATCGCTCCCTTTTTGATGAAATCGGTTTGTTTGATGAAGCTCTGCCGGTTTGCGAAGATTATGATTTTTGGCTTCGGTTGCTTCTCCATACTCCCATCGATTTGATCGATCGCCCGCTGACGGTGAAATTCGGTGGTCACTCCGACCAGTTATCCACTTCTCATTGGGGGATGGACCGCTATCGGATTCAATCGATGGAAAACCTTCTTGCCTGCCAGGCAATGTCCAAAGAACAAAAAATCTGGGTCTGGGAAATCCTAGCTCAAAAGTGTCAAATTCTTGAACAAGGTTTTACCAAGCGCAACAAACACTCCGAAGCTCAAACTTACTCCGAAAAGCGGAAACGGTTTGAGCAAAGCCTTCGCCATTTTCACACTCTCGAACTTGGATGAATTTCTTGGTCGCACTAAAGGCGGAGGCAGGTCCTTTGATCGATTTCTATCGATTGAATCAGGTTCATGCCACCCCCTTCCCCACTTTCGAAAACCAGAATCACCGGTTGGTGATCTCCGGAATCGGAAGAATCCGTAGTGCCGCCGCCACCGGCTACCTATTGGGACTCTTACCTTCCAAGATCGAGGGGTTGATCAACTTGGGAATCGCCGGGCATGGACAACTTGAAAAAGGCTCCCTTTTCATCGCCAATCGAGTCTCTTTCGGTTCCGAAAAAAAAGTGCATTACCCCCCACAGGTACTCAAGAGTTCCCTTCCCTCCTGCGGCCTCCAGACTTGTGACCAATCGGAAGAACAATATTCCGAGCCTATCGGATATGATATGGAAGCTTATGCCTTTTGCTCTGTCGCCTATCAATGGTTGACTCGCGAATTCGTTCAAGTCCTTAAGGTCGTATCGGATACACCCGCTGATCCATTGGAAAACTTCAATGCGAAAGAGGCTAGAAATCTTATGGAGGACCAAGTGTCCATGATCGATGAATTCGTACACCTTCTTCAAAACATGGTTGCCGAATTGGAACCCAATCCTGAGGTCACTGCTTTCACCCAAAAGACTCTTTCCCTGCATCACTTTAGCAGGACCCAAAGCCTGCAACTGGAAAAACTTTTTAGGCAGGGTCTGGCCCTGAGCGTGCCGCTGCAAGAGATGGATGCCGTGTTGACCCAATCTTCGAACGCCCGCGAAATAATTTGGTCATTGGACCAGAAATTAGCCCACCAGCGTTCCCTTTCATGACCGATATCATCTATTTCGAAGAACAGGTGGCAGAGCATCCTCGGAGCCTTGAAATCTTCGGTCGATACCCACGGGCAACCCGTATTCCATGCGGACACTACAAGGAAATTTTCAACCCAAGCGGACAGAATTTCCGACTCCAGAAAAAGAAACCCGCTCTGATTCTTGCCCACAACTCAGGTAAGCTGGTCCACCCCGTTCCCAGCACTTACGGAATTGGCGGTAAGCGAAACTTTTATTTCTCTCACATGCTCAACTGTCTCTATGACTGTCGATATTGCTTTCTTCAGGGCATGTACCCCTCCGCCCACTATCTGCTCTTCGTCAATTTTGAGGATTTTTTCTCTGAAATAGACCGCATTTCTGAAGAAACCACCGACGAACCGAGCTGGTTCTTCTCTGGCTATGACTGTGACAGCCTTGCAATGGAAAACCTCTCTGGTTTTGCAAAATCCACTCTTCCTTTCTTCAAAGATCGTCCAAATTCCTTTTTGGAACTGCGCACGAAAAGCGTGAATCTTCAGTCACTAATGAAGGTTGCACCGTTGCCCAATGTGGTCACCGCATTCAGTTTCACTCCGCAAGAAATTAGCCAATCGATTGAAAAAGGAGTCCCCCCGCTCAAAACCCGTATCCGTGCAATGAGCAAACTCGCCGATCAAGGCTGGCCTATCGGTCTTCGGTTGGATCCCATTTTAGACTGCCAAGACTTCGAAAGACGCTACGCTGAGCTGATCGAAGACCTTTTTTCCAACCTTCCAGAAAAATCGGTTCATTCGGTATCGCTTGGTCCGTTTCGCTTACCCGAACCGTTCTTCAAACGGATGGAAAAACTCTATCCAGAAGAAGCCCTGTTCGCGGGAAACTTTGAAAAACGAGGACGCACCATCAGCTACACCAAGGAATTGGAAAAGGAAAAAATAGGGGTTTGCAGAGAAATTCTACTCCGGTATGTGCACGAAAAAAAACTATTCCATTGCGAACCCGTCGAACAATAAAGCATTCTCCGGTTGCCATTTTTAAGCTTGGCATCTACTATAAAATTTTTCGATCGCCACCTTAGCTCAGTTGGTAGAGCACTCGCCTTGTAAGCGAACGGTCGTCAGTTCGAATCTGACAGGTGGCTCCAACCTCACCCACTACTAGCCTAAGGTGAGTTGGTTTCTTAAAATAAAAATAGAGAAAGAAAGAAAAAAACAAGGAAGACAAAACCAAGCAGAGCGTAGCGATAAGCATGACTGAGCTTACGATACTTTTCCGAAAGCACCATTCCACTTTGATAGATATCCTTGGCAAGATACATCCTGGCGGAATCATTACAGACAATTTTTTGCGCTATGTGATCTAAATATTCCTCTTCAGAAAAATCAGAAAAGCTCCAAAGAAAAGTGGATTTTGAATATTTTCTATTTTAATTTCAGTTTTCTTTTTGGTCGGTAAATTTGGCATCACTACAAAGATACCCAGAGTTATCGCAATGATTTCAGAAACGCAGAATAAAATAAAAAGCAAAATAGTCAGATTGCTGTATGAATCTAACAAACCCTCCGTGTTCATGAATATAAGTCGAGTGCCAAGTAGGGTAAGAACAACCAAGGCCAAGCCCGATAGGATTTGAGCTTTATGATCGGCAAGAATGACAAGTTGCGATTGCTTCTGGTGAGCACATCGAAGTGTGTAAATTACATCTTTATCAGGTTTAGTTGCATTTGATTCCATCCATAATCATAGCTTTTAAAAGACTTTTTTTTTCAAACTTTTTGCAATGCTTTTGTAACAAAATACACCTATTTTATGTCCGATTCAAAATTTGCATGAGTCAAAAGTTTTCGGACTCTACAAATTGCCTTTCTAATCAGCATACAAAGTGGGTAAGCCTGTGTCTCCGCTACACCAATTTTAGGGTTGCCCCTGAAACAAGACTCTTGGACAGAGAAAATCTCCCGTATCGTTAGTTTTAGAAAATGAATCACTTCTAAATAGTCAGAAGCGAAAGAAGGTTTATGTTTCGAATAACAATTGACCTCAAAGAAAAGAAAGAAAAAATGGGATGGATGAATTCTCCAAAAAAAAGCTTTAAAGTAAACAGTGCCTGTCATTCATTTTTTTACCTCTTATTGTTAATGCTTGGTTTACATTCGAGCACGGTCTTGGTTGCCAAGAATGAGACTGGGGGAAACCTTGATAGACTCGAACTTTTGGAACAAAGAGTGACGGTTCTCGAAAAGGAAAATGGCATACTCAAGGAACGCCTGGCCAAGCTGGAAGGTGCTCCCGCTCCCATTCAACCCAGAGAACTTGCCGATATTCTTCCCAAGGAAGAAAAGGAAAAGAAATCCTTCCTCGAATCTTTCCGGCGTGAATTGAAAAGCGATGCCGCCCGGGCAAGCGGACCGTGGACCAGGCCCGATTCCTGGTCTTTGATCCGTAAGCGCATGAGCAGCTTCGAAGTGCGTGAGACGCTGGGAAGACCCACCCGGATGAAACCTTCGGTCAGACCCGCGATCGATGAGGTATATTTCTACAAGGGAGATCTGGATGCCGATGGAATCGAGGAGGAGGGTGTGGTCAATTTCAAGGACAAGCGGGTGGTCTCCTTCGAATCCCCCCATTCCGACTGAGCCTCCTTCCATAACGGGAATTTTGGGATAGGTTCGGAAGCCAATCAATCGATCCCCGCCCTCTTCGAGGAAAGACTCGACCCTAAGGCTTTCACGTTGTAGGGTTTGTGATATTCTATGAATGCGGAAGAAGCCAAAAAGAGGGTGATGGCCAGCATCACCGAAATCACCGACGGCGAGGTCGAACCCACCGAAGAGATGAATCTGATCGGAAAGGATGCCCGTCTCGACTCCATGAAACTGGTGGAGCTTTGCCTGTCGCTTGAGGACCAGGCCGGTGATCTTGGTTTTGAATTCGACTGGACCTCGGAGGCCGCCATGTCCCGGTCCCGCAGCCTCTTTCGCACGGTCTCCTCCCTGGCCGAGGAATTTCACGCCCAAGCCCAGGCTCAGGCATGATCATCGTTACCGGGGCAAGCCGCGGATTGGGCCGGGCGGTGGCAGAACGCCTGATTTTCTCGGGCAGGGAGGTGCTCAGCCTTTCCCGGACGAGCGAAGGGGCTCCCGGCGATTCGGTGACCTGCGACGTTTCGGATTACGAAGCGGTCAAGGCGGTCGCCCAAAGCCTGCGCAAGGAAAAGCGGGAGATCGAAGGGTTGGTCAATGCGGCGGGGATCGCATCGATGAATCTCGCGGTCACCACCCCTCCAAGCATGACCCAAAAACTGATTCAGACCAACCTGGCCGGAACCATTCATTGTTGCCAGCTTTTCGCCCCTTTGATGATCCGCAAAAAGGCCGGCAGTATCATAAACTTTTCCACCATTGCGGTCACTCTCGGACTCAAGGGGGAATCCATTTACGCGGCCAGCAAAGCGGGAGTCGAAGGCTTCTCCCGAGCCTTTGCCCGGGAGATGGCTGATTTTGACATCCGGGTCAACTGCGTCGCTCCCGGCCCGATCAAAACCGATCTGCTCAAAGGAGTCAGCGACGAGCAAATCGATGCCATCGTGGCCCAACAGATCCTGCCCAAGCTCTTTCTGCCCGATGACATCGCTGATTTGTGCGAGTTTCTGCTTGGCCCTCAGTCGCAATCGCTCAGCGGACAAGTGCTCAAGGTCGGAGGGGCCTGATGAACCTGATCGAAAAACTCTCCCTCAAATGGGAGGCTGCGGACTATCCTTTTCTGATTCATCCGAGCGGAGACCTTCGTTTCGCCGAAGTCTCCGCCCAAGAACCGATCGATTTGTCCGAGGTTCGAACGGGGGATGTGGTCGCCCTGATCGGGGATTTTGATCCCCCTTCCATCCTAACCCTGCTTCGCCTGATTGATCTTGGGGTCATCCTCGTGCCCCTCACCGTAGACACGCGGGAGGATCATGCCTATTTTTTCGAATCCGCCCAGGTTGACGTGGTCATCGAAAACGGCACCGCGACCCGGCGGTCTCACTCCCAAACTCATCCGCTGATCGAAGAATTGAGAAAACGCGGGAACGCTGGCCTGGTGCTCTTTTCAACCGGAACCACCGGGCGGCCCAAGGCGATCCTTCATGATTTCAGTTCTTTCCTGAAACGCTTCGACACTCCACGGCCAACCTTGCGCACGATCAACTTTCTGCTCTTCGATCACATCGGTGGGATCAACACCCTTCTGCACACCCTCTTCAACCGAGGCGTGGTGGTCGCCCCTCCGGATCGATCGGTGGAAGGCATCCTCGCAACCTGTTCGGAGCACAAGGTTGAGGTTCTGCCCACCACGCCCACCTTCCTGCGCATGATGCTGATGAGCGGATTGGTCCCGGATCAGGTACCGGGCAGCTTGCGCATCATCACCTACGGAACCGAGCGGATGGATCAACCCACCCTCGATCAACTCTGCGAATGGATGCCGGAGGTCGATTTTCGTCAAACCTTCGGAATGTCCGAGCTTGGCATTGTTCGGGTCAAATCGGAATCCCGGAACAGCCTCTTCATGAAAGTCGGCGGAGAAGGGGTGGAAACCCGGGTGGTCGAAGAGGTTCTGCAAATCCGTTCAGCCAACCGGATGCTTGGCTACCTCAATGCCCCCTCCCCCTTTGATGCGGACGGCTGGTACGACACCAAGGACNTGGTCGAGGAACGCGATGGGTTTTATAAGGTGGTTGGAAGAACCAGCGAGGTGATCAATGTCGGAGGGCTCAAATTCATGGCCTCGGAGATCGAACGGGTGGCGCTGACTTATGAAGGAATTTCTCTGGTCAAAGTCTATGGAAAGGACAACCCCATCACCGGTCAGCATGCCGAGATCATCGTCCAGCCCAACAACTTGGATGACTTTTACAAGGTCGCTTTCAAGAAGCATCTGAGCGAGCATCTGCAAAATCATATGGTGCCCAGAAAGATTCTTGTGGAGCAGGTCGAGGTAGGTCATCGTCACAAACGCAGCTAAGCTCGAAATGAACCTAAGCTTCCGCGAAATCGAACCCGAAGACGCCGAGATGATTCTCCATTGGCGGACCTCCCTGCGCGTCGCCAAGTTCATGAAGACGGTGGTTGACCATGGAGTCGATGAACAGAGGCAATGGATTCTCAACTGCAGGAAACGGCCCGATTTCTATCACTGGCTGATTCGGGATCAGGGTGAGGACATCGGATACGTTAGCCTAAGCGAATACGACCCGATCAACAAAACCGCGTCCTGGGGATTTTACGTTGGGGATGATGAACGCGCTCGACTGGGCGGTTGGGTGCCTCCGCCCTTTTACCACTTTTGCTTCACCCACCTTGGAATTGAGCGCCTGGATGCGGAAATGCTTTACTTCAACACCTCCGTGATCGACCTTCACCGCCTGCACGGATACTCCTTTACACCTCAGAGGGATCGGATTCTGAACAAAGCGGGAAAGGATTTTTTGCTTATCGCCATGTCTTTGGAAAAGGAAATCTTCATGACAGGAAGATTCGCCCGGTTTCAGGCTGACTTTCCCACTGATCATTGGAAACCCGAACTTGAAGAATCAATCGATATCGTTGATCTCAGGTTCGAGGAAGTGAGTGGGACTCCGGAACAGATCGAGATTCTTTTTGATTTGATCNGGAAAAGAAAACATTCCATCTCCCATGAACNCATTCCCGANCCTGAGGACCATGCCGAGTTCGTAGCCAATCATCCTTATCGGATCTGGTGGTTGGTTCGCACTGAAGAGCGGCTTATCGGAGCGGCTTACCTGACCAGAGAGAATGCCCTGGGGATCCAATTGACCACCGATNAGCCTAAGTCATACCAAGCTGTTATCGAAAAGATCCGCTCGGANAACCAACCNCTNCCNGCGATTCCTTCGGTTCGGCCNGGTTTTCTTNANGNNAANNTAGCTCCGGATAACCNNANNCTNAACCAAGCNNTNCTNNANNTGGGCGCCGAGCAGACGCAAAGTTCGTTTCGGCTATCTTAAAAGGATTTTTACTGAAAGTAGCTTACGGGTTGCCCCGGATCGATCTTTTGCAAACAATAAAACATTCCCTTTTCCTGACCTAGTTTAGTTTTTATGAAATTCGCTCCGTTTTCCATTCTTGTAACTTTCTGTCTGATCGTAGGCTGTGGTGAGGATGCCAAGGACAAAACCGTCCTCCCAGCTAAGGAAGCCGAAGTTGCGATCGAAATCATTGAAAAGGACGGGATGGTTCTGGTTCCCGGGCAAACCTACCGCAGAGGAAACGAATACAACCCGGGCAACGACAAGATGTACCGGGAAGAGGCACCCCCGCACATGGTCACGGTTTCCGGCTTTTGGATTGATAAGTATGAGGTGACAAATGCCAAGTTCAAGGAATTCGTGGATGCTACCGGTTATGTTACCTTTGCCGAAAAAAGCCTAAGCAAGGAGGAGTTTCCCAATGCACCTCCCGAACAAATGGTTCCCGGAGCCACCATATTCAGCCCCCCTTCCGATGACATTGATCCCTGGGCCTCGGATGACGCCTGGCGATGGTGGTCCTACACAGCAGGTGCCTGCTGGAAAAGTCCTGAGGGCAAAGGCTCAAGCATAAAGCATCGTATGGATCATCCGGTTGTCTGCCTCAACGCAAATGATGCCCAAGCGTATGCACAATGGGCCGGGAAACGACTTCCCACCGAGGCCGAATGGGAATTGGCCGCTCGTGGGGGACTCAAAAACGCAATGTTCACCTGGGGCAACGATCCGAAACCCGATGAACAATGGATGGCCAATTGCTTTCAGGGAAGGTTTCCGGCGAGGAACTCGGCTCAGGATGGGTACAAAGGCACTGCTCCGGTTGGTTCCTTTCCTCCGAATGGATACGGCCTCTATGACATGGCCGGTAATGTTTGGGAGATATGCAGCGATTTCTATCGCCCGGATTACTATTCTTTCTTCAAGCAAGAGCCTCACCCCGACCCTACTGGTCCAGAACAACCGATCACCAATGACGAGCTTCAGCATTTCAATCGACATGGAACCTGTCCCATGCCCATGGAAGGGGTCAGCAAATTGACCTACCTGCATGTAACCAAAGGGGGGTCGTTTCTTTGTCACTGGGATTATTGCCTCAGGTATCGGCCCGCGGCCCGGCATTATGCGGAAGTCCTTGCCCCAACAAACCATTCCGGATTTCGATGCGTTCGGGACGCAGAATAAGTTTGCGGTCCCTCCTAAAACTTAAAACATCACTTTTAAAGATAAGAAACAGTCAAACTACCTCTCAAAATTCTTACTCATGAAAAATATTCATCTTGCAATCAATAACCAGCAAAGTGGTCCCTTTGATCCGGAAACAATCAAGCAGATGCTCAGCACTGGGCAAGCGGATGCAAACACCATGGGATGGATGGAGGGCATGGATGGATGGAAAGCCCTGAACTCGGATGAATTCGCTTTTTTAGGTATCCAGTCCGCCCCACCCGTTGCCGATGCCTCACCCCCCTCTTCTCTTCGACAAAAAAGTTCTGACGGATCCCCTGCTCAAGATCCTGTTCAAGCAAATTCAAGTGGTCGCTCCGGAACTTTTGCCATTGGTTCCGCGATCTCGGAGGCTTTTCAATTTTTCAAGGCCAACATAATCGCATCCATAAGTTGGCTGATCTTGGCCATTATCATTGGATGCATTCCCATCGCTCAACTCATCGTTCCTCTATTGGGGGTCAATTTCTTCACTTCAGTTAAAAATTTTCAGGAATCTGGTAAAAAAATGGCAATCGGTGATCTTTTTGATTTTTCCAGGGCCTTGGACAAGATCGTCGGACCCATTGTCATTGGTACGCTTATTGGCATTGGCTATTTCCTGCTTATCATTCCCGGACTAATCCTGACTTTCATGTGGATGTTCGCACCCTGCGTGCAAGGTGACCGAACCGACCTTAGCTTCATCGAAGCGATGAAGGTGTCTTCTCGCATAGCTAAGGGCAAGTGGCTCAAATTACTTGGTTTGATTATCGCTTTGGCCCTCTTGAATCTTCTTGGTGCTCTATTGCTTGGACTCGGTCTACTCGTCACCATTCCGGTCACCCATGTCGCTTTGTTCACGGCCTATGCACAATGCAAAAACAACTAGAATTGAAGTAAATGTCCCAAAATCCTTTCCTGATTCGAAGGCCTAATGATTAGCGTTCCTAAACGATTGATTATGCAATCTGATTAAAATTTACATAAAAGAGGGAGAATTTGAAAAATAGCGTACAATATTAAGTATAGAAAGATAGGGTTTAGTATACTTGATATGCCCACTTTTATCTTCTAAATTCTTAATCACCTTGTCTTTAAAAATTTTTTTAAAAAGTTACGCGAATAAAATCCCTGCCTCCTCTGCTAGTAAAAAAAAACTTGATCAATCTTCAAAATAAGCACAAATTTAACTAATGAGATTCGTAACACCAATTTTGCTCACTTTTTTGATTCTCTTACAATCAGTTTTTGGTTTGGCTGAACGAGATTTCCGTTCCAAGAATGGCCAAGTCATCAAAGGAACTATAATCAAATACTTCGAAGATGGTGATGTGTTACTTAAGCGCTCCAAAGATCTTCAAATGTTTCGGATCAGTCTTGATATCTTCACCGAGGACGATCAGGCGTTTGTGAAAAACAACTTCCCCCCCAACCACGACGCATTGCCAGAATTTAAACGCCCGCTTTCCCCTCAAGTATTAATGACCAATTCGAGATTTATTGATAACATCATCGACACCAAGCTTCGATCGTACAACCAAAGACCCTACCCAGTCACGAGTGATGAAGTTTTTCTGAGACGTGCCTATCTCAAAATCATCGGAAGAATTCCTACCTTAGAGGAAACCAAAGAATTTCTCACCTCACGAGACCGCAGTGGCAAACGCTCTAAATTGGTAGACAAACTGTTGAATAGCGAAGGCTACAACAGCCATTGGTTTCACTTTTGGGCTGACATCCTCCGTGCAAAGGATCGTTTGGGAAATCGCATGTCTGGAAAACCTTACATCGATTACATCAAAAACTTTGTGGCAAGCAATCGCCCCTACGACGAATGGGTGGAAGAGATGCTTTCATCCACTGGTCCGATGTGGGAAAGAGGCAATGGTGGTGTTGGATACTTCGCTCGTGACCAAGGCATGCAGTTGGACAACATGTCCAACACCGTACGCATTTTCCTCGGAACTAGCTTGGAATGTGCCCAATGTCACGACCACCCCTTCGACCGTTGGACACAAAAACAATTTTATGAGATGGCCGCCTTCACTGAAGGTGCAGGCAATCTACGTCGCAGGGGAGCCGAAAATGTTAATACCTTTGGTCGTCTCGCTCGTCAGGAGCAAAGGCGTCTCGAGCAAATGGATGATCCAAACGGAGCTCGGCGGGTTCGAAATGCCATCCAGGATGTGGAAGATATCGTTCGGGTTGGATTGGAAAGCTTAGGAAAGGGCAAGATTCGGCTTCCTAATGATTACCAATATGATAACGCCAATCCTGGTGAGGAACTCCATGCCAAAACCATTTTTGGATTGGCAACCGAATTAGACGAGAACTTAGAGGCTACTGGATCCAGAGCATCATATGCAAATTGGTTGGCTTCTGAAGCCAACCCAAGATTTACCTCCGTAATCGTTAACCGTTTATGGAAAGAAGTATTTGGCATGGCACTGATCGAACCGTTGGACAACATGTACGACGACACCATGGCCACTCACCCTGGTCTACAGTTACACTTGGAAAAAGTCATGGTCGCACTCAACTACGACCTGAAGGAGTTCCTTCGTATTTTATACAATACCCAAGCATTTCACAGAATATCCCCAACTCGTGACATACTGTCACGCGACGCCAAGGACAATGTTATGCCTCCTGAAGTCAAATGGGTTGTTTCTGGGCCATATCCGGGTGCCCCCACTAGAAACAGTGTTCCCTACTTCTACCAAGGTCCTATGATGGATCGTATGAGCGGGGAACAAATTTGGGATTCNCTNGTGACTCTTACCTTCCCAGATGTTGACACCCGTAAACTCCAGCCTCGAAACAATGGTTATGAGGATTATGTTCGATTTACAGAAATGACTGGTGAACAACTCTTTGCNGAAGTTATGCGGAGAACNGGTATCGATCCGAACGCNCAGGCTGCTATGGCAGAAGCGATGAAAGTTGAGATGAACCCAAGCCAAAAGAGTGCCGTAGANACGGTTATGAAGTATGCTGATTTATACTGCGTCAGTTGCCATGANTCCGGCCGNGCTCGTGGTGATGTTGATCTTGAAAAGTACCATGAGGCTCCGCAGAGGCTTGCTGCGAATTCAAGTATGATCAAAATGATTCTCGATCAGGTTAGTAAAAAAGAAATGCCACCTCGCAATCGTCAATTGCAACCCACNGACGCCGAAAGAGCCGAGATTGTCAAAGCGATGGAAACNCTNTTNAAAGANGCTCCTGGCGGAGGTGCTGCCCCGCANGCNGAAATGGCTATGGCTCCCAAGCTAAGTGATCCCATNAATGTGACATGCCCCATCAAACCAGGTCGTCCTATTGACCCNAGNCTNCTTGCCCTNAATGAAGANGGTGAAACCGTTGGATTNTGNTGCGAGTCCTGCCTGAATCAACANAAGAGAGCGATGGCTAGTCGTCCNTCCTCTTCATCATCAGCTTCAGAAGATTATGCCATNAGTTANGTGAGGGATCGNAANTCGGTTCGAGCATCCGAGGTTGGTTCCCCTGCTCCAGTAGGTCATCTGATTCGTGAATTTGGGGGTTCCGATCGAGAGCAAATCGAAAANAGCCACAAACAAGCTTCGGTTACTCAGGTTCTNAACATGCTAAACGGATTTGTGGAAGGAAGACTCTTAAAGAACAAAAATGCCGTTGTGGTTAAAAATGTGNAGGGTGCCGGTAGNGTTCAGGATCAAATCACTGCAGCCTTCNTAAGTGTTCTTAACCGTGAACCTAACTCAAAGGAACTTCGTATCATCAAAGATTCGGTCAAGGGAGCGGGTGATGAACTTTACAAGGATTTGGTTTGGGTACTCATTAACAGCCACGAATTTCTTTTCGTTCAGTAAATCCACCAATTTGACTCTAACTAATTTAACAATANAAAAAACAGGAGATAATTATTATGATGGCCAACTTTGAAAAAGCAGACGAATTAGGTCGTAGAGAATTTATAGCACACGCAGCTAAGGCTTGCTTGGGTGTTGGACTCATGCCAATGGCTGGGTCTTACATCCACAACAGTGTCAAGGCACTTACCCCTGGTGCTCGGCCAGCAGCCGCTCGCCATGTTATTTACCTGAATATGGGAGGTGCGATGTCTCACCTAGACACATTTGGCCCAAAGCCTAACAACCCAGATATTCAAGGTCCCACAAAATCGATTCCCACCAGTGCGGACGGGGTTATTCTTTCCGAAAATCTTCCTTTGACTGCGAAGCACATGCACAACGCTTCGGTGATCAAAACCATGGTTACTAGTCAAGGAGCGCATGAGCAGGCAAGCTACTTGATGCACACCAGTTACCTCAAGAGAGGTACGATCGTTCACCCAACTTTTGGAAGCTGGGTGGCCAAACTTTCAGGTGAAATCAACCGTACCATCCCCATGAATGTGAAAATTGGTGGCGGTGGCGGTGGTGCCGGTTTCTTGGAAGCTAAATATGGTGCTCTTCCCATCGGCAATCCTTCGCAAGGCCTCGCAAACAGTAAGATGGCATCCTATCTAGATGACTCCAAGTTTGGCAGTCGTATTGCCATGACTGAACAGTTGAATGAGAATTTTGCCACGGCTTACCCTCAGAAGCAAGTCCGGGCATATTCTGATCTTTACAAAGATGCGGTCAAGTTGATGAAGAGTGATGATCTTAACGCTTTTGACATCACACAAGAACCGGAATCCATGAACGAACTCTATGGAACGACCAATTTTGGGCAAGGTTGCTTGCTTGCACGTCGTCTCATTGAAAATAAGGTCCGTTATGTTGAGGTTACCAGAGGTGGTTGGGACACCCACAACGATAACTTCAACGCAGTCGCCAACAACTGCTTAGATATCGACAAGGCTTTAAGTGGTTTACTCCTTGATCTCGAAATGCGTGGATTACTCAAAGAAACAATGGTTGTGCTTACATCTGAGTTTGGCCGCACGCCAAACATCAATGGTAGAGATGGTCGTGATCATTGGCCCTATTGCTTTACTGCATTCCTAGCTGGTGGTGGTATAAAAGGCGGGGTTTCTTACGGTGAGACTGATGACCAAGGAAGATCTCCTGTCGAAGGTAAACCCATCAAGCCGGAAGATTTGAATGCAACAATTGCTTACAACTTAGGTCTTCCCTTGCAGGATGTACAATACTCACCTTCCGGTCGCCCATTTACTGTTGCCCACAAAGGTGAGCCTCTGTTCGACGTCATCGCCTAAGTTTGGATTATGTGAGCATGGGTAGAGATCTTAGGTTACTTTTTTTCCTGGTCTTCACCCTTTCTTTTGCTTGGGCAGAAGAACCTTTTCGTACTTTCAAAACCCCTCAAGGTAAATCCTTTGAAGGGCAAGTAGTCGGTTATGAAGGACAAGTGTTCATACTTTCAAACAAAACGGGATCATTGTTCAAGGTACCGTTTAATGCCTTGTCAAACGAAGACAAGACTTACCTGATCGAAGCGGTACAGCAAAACAGAATACCAAAGGGTGCACCAACACCCACTGCCCCACCCCCTTCACATGGGACTTCTACATCAGCAGGAACGGTTGCTCAAGGTGTAGACTTCCATAAGGATATAGTGCCCATCCTTGAGTCGCGATGCAACGACTGTCATAAAGCTCCTTACGAGAAAAATGGCAGGACGATGAAACCAAAGGCTGGCTTAAGGTTTGATGAGTACGCCCTCCTCATGCAGGGAAATGATGGAGGACCTGTTATCGTCCCTGGTAATACAAAGGAAAGTATTCTTTTCGAAGTCATTACATTGCCGCCAGATGACGATATGATCATGCCACCGAAAGGTGATCCTTTGACCGCAGACCAAATTGAACTGTTTCGTAGATGGATCCTGGAAGGAGCCTCCGAAAAGCCCTCGGGTAAAGTCGTCGCGGCATCCGCACCTGAAGATGGTGAAAGCGCTGATTCCANAGACGCCGGAGTCATACATAAAGCTCCTCCAAAGAAGAAAGTCGTTTTCAGAAAGGGTTCTTTTTTTGCTCATGTTCCTGTTCCTCTGGGCGTNAGTCCCGAGGAGGCTTTAGCAAAAGCACAAGGTTCTGTTCCCAAACCAGGCGAACCCATTGATTTTGATCGTCATGTTTTGCCTATATTGAATGATAGATGTGACAGCTGCCACCACGCCCCCTTTGACCGGAATGGTAGACTTGTTAATCCGAAAGCTTCTCTTCGATTCGACTCCNACCAACAAGTGATGAAAGGAAACCTAGACGGTCCGGTCGTGGTTGCGAATNACTTGGAGGGAAGTAGCTTGTTCACGGTTTTGAATCTTCCCGAAGATGATGATCTATTTATGCCCCCCAANGGAGGGCCCATGAGTGCNGAAAGAATCGACATCATCAAACGCTGGATTGAGGAAGGTGCTAAACCTTCCGAGGGTGGTTCCACCGCAACAAAGGGAGGTATACCCGCACCCGACGAACCNGTTAGTTTCCACCATCACATCATGCCTCTCATCGAAAATCGGTGTTTGGATTGCCATGGTGAACCTTATGTAAAAAACGGCAGAACCATTAAACCGAGTGCCGGACTACAATTGGATACTTATGAATGGATTATTAAAGGGAATGTGGATGGAACGATTGTAACCCCCGGTGACCCTGCAGACAGCACCCTTTTCAGTGTTATCACCCTACCAGATGACGATCCAGAAATTATGCCTCCCAAGGGAGAACCGCTCACTGAAGAACAACGAATCATGGTCAAGAGGTGGATTTTGGAAGGGGCTTCTGAGCAACCTGCTGCGACTGCCGCAGATCCAAATGCTATGCCTCCNCCCAANGAAAATGTCGAAGTAGTAGGTACNGTNAGNGNNNANCAAGACTTGCTCAAAACTCTTGCAAAAAGGATGAGTGCCCCATCCAAAACTGCTCTCTTAGCAGCGGAAAAAACCGGTGCCTTAGTTACTCAGCTTGCCGAAAGAAACCCCCTCGTTCGGGCTGAATTCTCTTCCTTTGCCAGTGAGGTGGATGATGGAGATCTCGGTGCCTTTGGAAATATAAAAAACAATATTTCTCATCTTGATATTTCACGCACANGAATCACTGATACAGCCCTGCGNACAGCCGGTACTTTTCCCAATCTCACNTGGCTCAATGTTNGNAANACAAAAGTGAGTGACAATGGTCTNAAATCNNTATCCAATTTAAAGTANCTTCGCTACATCAATTTATCNGGCACTCAAGTTACGGANAAAGGNACNGCAACCTTAGCTCAGATGAAAGANCTNNANGAANTCTANCTCTGGGCATCCAAGGTATCAGAAAAAGGGGTAGCTAACCTNCGNAAATCTTTACCCGACGCTAAGATTCTANATTAGCACCTTTAATCAGCGATCGCTTCGTATAATTTTGTCGCTATAAGTTGCACCATAATTAACATGGTGCCATGAATAATGAGCGGAAAAGCCAAGTGTCTGTAGGTTTGACAAAAGAAGAGAAAACCTTGCTTTTAAAAACTTCTTTCCAACAAAACAGATCAGTTTCTCAGGTGATGCGATTCGCGGTCAAGAAATACTTGGATCTGATCACAAACCCGATGGAAAGTCATTTGGAAAGTCATTCCGTAGANGATACCTTTTCCCGGTTGGCGATTCAAATCGCGAGAAATGCAGATATTTTAAACGCTATGCAAATTATTCTTATCGAAGCTAAGATTTTGAAAGAAGACCAACCCTTTCAGATTTGTTATTTCTCTGACAACATTGGTAAAATTACTGGATACGATCGTTTTGACTTGCTCGATCAGGACTTTTTGCAGAGCCGAATACATCCTGACGATCAGAGTGAGTCCATTTTCCAACCCACTCNCCNATCAAAATGGGAAAANAGTTTTAGGTTCAAAAAGCCCGATGGAAATTATGCACAGACCCGAGCATCCTTNCTTATNACTGATGAAATCAATCTACTTGGNACTTGGCAGTTTATCTGAACTTATTCNCGGTGATCAGCCGTTCGAATAAATTGCAACTTGGCGATTTAATCTTATAGTNGNGTTTATTTTCATCCGAAAATTACCTTTTTACCTCTAAGCATGTCATCTCTTAATGTAGACAAAGTTCGGTCTCACTTTCCCATCCTCAAACGTANGAATAGAGGTAAACCTATTGCATATCTGGACAACGCAGCGACTTCACAGAAACCGGATTGTGTCATCGATTGCTTATCNGACTATTATCGCAATACCAATTCCAATGTTCACCGCGGAATTTATGAATTGGCCGAGGAAGCGGAAACCCAGTACGCATCTTCGAGAAAATCCATCGCCAACTACTTTTGTGTAGACGAGCAGGAAATCATTTTTACCCGTGGAGCCACGGAGGCACTTAATCTTCTCGCTCACAGTTTCGGGCGCAATAATGTGAAGCGGGGCGAGGTGATCGCCCTTACCGAAATGGAACATCATGCAAACATCGTTCCCTGGCAAATCATAGCAAAGGACTTGGAGGCGGATATTGAAGTAATACCTGTTTTACCTGATGGCTCCCTNGACCGTCAGTTCCTATCGGATTTATTAAAGGAAAAAAATGTTNGTATTCTTTCTCTCTGTGCGATCTCGAATACTCTCGGAACCATCAATCCATTGAAGGATATTATTCAGGAAGCACATGATCATGATANCTTNGTAGTAGTCGACGGTGCCCAAAGCGTTCCTCACGAAAAATTAAACCTGAAGGAATTGGATTGTGATTTTTTCTGTTTCTCCGGCCATAAAGTCTTCGGCCCGATGGGTATCGGAGTCTTGTACGGAAAAGCCGCTCTTCTTGAAGCGATGCCCCCNTACCAAGGGGGTGGAGACATGATCGACCAAGTAAGCTTTTCCGGAACCACTTTTGCCTCTTCTCCGCAAAGATTCGAGGCAGGCACCCCTAATGTAGCCGATGCCATTGGGCTTTGGGAAGCGTTGAATTTTTTGGCCCAGTATGATCTCAATGAGATACAAAATCATGAGAGAACCCTCTTGGAATTAGCTCAGCAGGGATTATCGGAAATTCCAGGTTTTACGGAGCATGGAACCGCTCCAGGAAAGGCTGCAGTGCTTTCGTTTTCCATCGAAGAAGTGCATCCTCACGACTTAGCTTCTNTNTTGGATGCCGAAGGCATTGCGATNCGAACCGGACACCATTGCTGCCAGCCGCTTATGGAAAAACTTGGTGTGCCTGCAACAGCCCGTGCATCCTTTGCTTTCTACAATACTCTTGAGGAAACGGAAAGGCTTGTCGAGGGTACGCGTAAGGCGGTATCTCTCCTAACTTAAAGACAAGTTNAAATAGGTAAGGCACCTACTCCTTGAACCAAGNTNTCCTTGCGTTCTTTTCAATTTCCGCGTCCAATTCAAGCATCCGTGCACTTAACTTGCTNACGATGCTTTGTTTTTCGGCAGAAAGGTTTCGGCTCTCGGNAACATCGTTGGCAAGATTAAAAAGCATCATCTCTTNGACCCACTTTCCTTTTTGCTTCTTTTTCTTCTTCAGAAGCTTCCATTTTCCCTGCCGAATGCCTTCCAAGTCGCCTCTGGAAGTGTAATGNAAAAATTCTTTGCGTGGGGGNTTGCCTTTGCCAGTCAAAAGAGCAGATGCATCCAATCCGTCTATCTTTTTGTNTTTGGGGAGCAACTTACCTGTGATTGCGGCAAAGGTTGGCAACAGATCAATCGTGCCCATAAGGTCATCGCAAACCGTACCAGCAGGAATTCCGGGACCTCGCATTACGCAAGGAACCCGCTGACCACCCTCGAAAGTCGTTCCTTTGCCTTCTCTCAGAGGACCGGCAGAACCACCGTGATGACGAAAGGGGAGCCAAGGTCCGTTGTCAGTCGTGTAGATGACATAGGTGCTTGATGTGAGCTTGAGTTCATCCAAAGTCCGTAGNAAGCGCCCGACTTCTGAATCAATGTGTTCGATCGTGTTGACATAGGCATTCAACGGATTTGGGTCGCGAACCTCATCAGGAACATAAAGCGGAATGTGCGGCATGGAATGCGGTAAGTAAACAAAGAAGGGAGAATCCTTNTTTTCCTTTATAAAATCGATGGATTTTTGCGTGCAACGTCTGGTGATTGTTCTTTGATCTACGGGAAGTTCGACGATTTCCTCATCCTCAAACAAAGGAGTCTTCCATTTCGTCAAAGTTGATTCCGGGTCTGCCCAAAGAAGATCCATTCCGTCCGGTCCTCCCTTGGGCTTTCCTTTATTGTCGGGGTGGTTCATGTCATTGGAATAGGGAATTCCAAAGTAAGTATCGAACCCGTTGGCAGTTGGCAGAACTTCCTTGTGGTGGCCAAGATGCCACTTCCCAAAGCATGCAGTGCCGTAACCTAGAGACTTAAAATGATCAGCAAGTGTATATTCGCTTGGATTCAAGCCTTTAGTGGAACCGGGAAACAAGACATGTTGATGCATCCCCACTCTTTTGGGATAGCAACCCGTTAAGAGAGCGGCCCGGGAGGGAGTGCAAACGGGAGATGCCACCATAAAACTAGTGAATTTCCTCCCTTCTTCGGCTATTCGGTCAATATTGGGGGTCTTAATTTTTTTTGAACCAAAACAACTGAGGTCTCCATAACCCTGATCATCGGCAAAGATTAGGATGAGGTTCGGTTTGGCCANCTTGGCGTGGACGGCAACGAGTAAAGAAAATGTCAGGAAGAGGCTGAGATGCGTAAGTTTCATGAAGCAAACATGACCATGAGAAAGGATTCCTATCAAGAAATAAAAGACTGATTTGAAACCTTTTTCTTGCCCATACGATGCTTGAAGGATTTTCTTTTTTTCGAATCACCTTCACTAAACAGACTATGAATAAACGCTTTTTCTCCTCCCTTCTTCTTTTGCTCAGTCCAGCTCTTCATGCGGAAACCAATTTCGCCCAACAAACCATTGATTTGGGTCTTGTGGTCACTGATCTTGAAAAATCTTTAGAATTTTATAAGGAAGTCGTCGGTTTTTCCGAAAGAGANGGGTTTGAAGTCGGAGGCAAGTTTCCCAAGCAAGTCGGTTTGACCGATGGCAGTCCCCTTGCGATCCGAGTGCTTAGCCTCGGTGAAGAAGAATCCGCCACAAAATTGAAACTCATGCAGGTCGCTTCCCAAAAACCGACGAAGAAGATTAAACAGCCTTTCATACATACAATCGCGGGATTCTCTTACCTCACCATCTTTGTCAACGATGTCGACTTGGTTCTTAAGAATGCTGCCAAGCACGGATACGAACCCTATGCCCAGTCTCCGCAAACCCTCCCTAAGGGGTTGCCCCAAGATATTTGTTTGCTCATGTTAAAGGACCCAGACGGTAACTTTGTTGAAATCGTGGGTCCNAACACAGTGGATTTGAAGAAGTAATCAATGCTTTTNCAGGTAGATATACCTTCGCTTTTTTAGCAGTTTACATCTTTTTGCGTCCAATGTTTTCCCTTCCNCACTCTTGGCATGAGGCCTGCAACTACTATGTCATAAATCGCATATAAACATAAGAAAATGTAAATTTTTGTCTTAATTTTGAGATTGTCTGATATTAACCTTACAATTAGTNTATGAAATTATTTTTTGGCGGAAAAATGAACAACACTGACAACACTTCTAGTAAATCTCCCTTCAAGTTTCCAACCTCCGGGCAAACCAGAGAAACCCATGGCAACGACTTTGATTCAGAGTCAATACCTGTACCTACACCACCCTCTCAGAGGCGAGTTAGTCTGAATCACCGATACCATTCGGATGACCTCACCTCGATCCTATTTCTAAGTAAACGGGGAATGTCCAGATCACCTTTGGCCCGCGAGATCATGAGAGATGTGATCAGCGAATCCTCCTATTTTGGTCGGATTCGTACATCTGCTCGTGGGGTGACAAAAGCTTACGATCAATGCCCTTTGGATGGGCGGATGAAAAGACATTGTGATGCAATCGGTATTTCCATCAATGGATTTTCNCGATTTTCCACCCTACCCGATTTGGCGGGTGCTGAAGTGATCATTACTCTTGATCATGAAAGCAACCATTTCACCCAAAAGCATGCCGAAGTCATTCTTGGACAGGTTCGTCCGTTTGGATCCTTTCTTCCCGGCGGATCCTCCCCATATGTCTCTGATCCCTATGAAAGACCGGACGACGAAAATGTGGANGAGAGATACGATGCGATTGTNTCTTCAGTTAGAATGGGTTGTCAAAANCTTTTGAGCGAACTTCCCGCTCTGCTGCAGGTTTAAAATCTTCACTTTTTTTAACTGACTTTGTACAAANGTCGGGCTCCTTTTTACTAAACGAGCTTTTGCTAACCTTTTCTCTCTATAATGGAGATTAAGTTGTACCTGCAACCACATCACCCTTGCTCTGTTGATTAAGAACCTTATTCACTGTACGGACAAAAAGGCTCTCTCTGCCTTTCAGTGATTAAAACCATTCGATCCAAAATGGAAAACAACACCAAACTNAGCACAACCTGTTCATCCATCTGCCGAAGCCNTCTTTTTCAAAGGACAATCATTGTCNCCATNCTCCTTGCTGGCATTGTGGTGGGAGCACAAACATACAGGGAATTTGCCCTTAAACATGTAAAAATCCTGACTCTTTTGGACGGGATTATCCTGACTATTTTCGTACTTGAGGCACTGATCAAGATTCTTGCGGAAGGCAATCGTCCTCTCAATTATTTTAAAAATCCTTGGAATGTCTTTGATTTCGCAATTGTGGCNGCTTGTTTGCTCGAACCTGTCCTNCCAGTGGGAGGAGCATTCCTTCCCGTGCTTCGATTGGCGAGAATCCTTCGAGTCCTTAGGTTGGTGACCGCCATCCCTAAACTACAGGTCTTGGTCAGTTGCCTNCTGAAAAGCCTACCCTCTATGTTTTATGTGAGCATCTTGCTCTTTCTGCTCTTTTATGTGTACGGCACCATGGCAGTCTTTCTTTATGGTGAAAACGACCCGATTCACTTCAGGAATTTACAAACTTCCATCCTCTCGCTTTTTCGTGTCGTAACCTTGGAGGATTGGACTGATGTTATGTACATCAATATGTACGGTTCAAACGCCTATGGCTACAGCACCGAAGACTTGAACAAGTGGAATCCAAATTCCTCCGCGTCCCCCTTGGGTGCCTCGGTTTTCTTTGTAAGCTTTGTACTGGTCGGTACTATGATCGTGCTCAATCTGGTAATCGGAGTGATTATGAACAGTATGGATGAATCGAACGAAGAAATGTCGATTCAACAGGAAATCAAAAGACGCAGGGAAAGACCCGAACCCATTCGCGATGGCATCGACGACCTTCAGAAACGAATGAAAGAACTGACCGAGGAAATGAGCGTGATCAAGAAAATGCTTGAGAACCGGTAACCTTGTCACGCACTTCAAGTTCCTCCACCTAATCCACGGGGATCAACCCNACACANTTAGCACTCATCGGAAGGGAGCCCACCTGTTTCCTTTTGCCAAGTATCCGAAAAAGGTTCATCATCTAANNTTTTTGAAAATGGCCGAAGACGAACAGGAATACGAATTTTCCACCATTGAACGGAAATGGCAGGAATTTTGGNAAAACGAAAAGACTTTCCGAGCAGAGGATGAGTCGAACAAGACCAAGTACTATGCCTTGGATATGTTTCCCTACCCTTCCGGAGCCGGTTTGCATATCGGACATCCTGAAGGCTATGTTGCCTCCGATATTTTGGCCCGTTACAAAAAAGCCTGCGGGTTTAATGTTTTACATCCCATGGGTTGGGACGCCTTTGGCTTACCAGCTGAGCAATACGCCATCAAGACAGGCACTCATCCATCCGAAACCACCCAAACCAATGTCGACAACTTTCGCCGGCAGATCAAAAGCATTGGTTTTGCCATCGATTGGGATCGGGAAATCAACACCACCGACCCACATTATTACCAATGGACCCAGTGGATCTTTCTCAAACTNTTCCAGAGAGGCCTCGCTTATGTGGATGAGAAACCAGTTTGGTGGTGTCCGAACCTCCGGGCGGTTCTAGCCAACGAAGAAGTGGTCGACGGAAAGTCCGAAGTTGGCGGACATCCGGTCGAACGAAAGAACCTTCGCCAAGTGGTCCTGAGAATCACCGCCTATGCGGATAAGCTCCTNGCGGGCTTGGANGATTTGGATTGGCCCGACTCCACCAAGCGCCAACAGAAGGCATGGATCGGACGATCCGAAGGGGCTGAAGTTCAGTTCCCCATCGAAGGAAAAGACGAAAAACTTGAAGTCTACACCACCCGGCCGGATACCCTATTTGGAGCAACCTATATGGTGGTAGCCCCGGAACATCCCCTTCTCGGGGAACTGGTGGTTTCCGAGAAAGCCGAAGAAGTGAAAGCTTACATCGAGGCGGCCGCGAAAAAGAGTGATTTGGACCGGACCGATCTCGCCAAGGATAAATCCGGNGTCTTTACCGGAAGTTACTGCCTCAATCCGGTGAACGGGGAAAAGATTCCCGTCTGGGTAGCCGACTATGTTTTAATTAGTTACGGAACCGGGGCGATCATGGCNGTCCCCGCTCATGACGANCGGGATTTNGAATTCGCNGAAAANTNCNGNATNCCNATTCAGCGGGTGATCGCACNNNCNGATGNCNATGAGGAAAAAGCNAAACTTCCCTATTCCGGNCCGGGAGTNATGGTCAACTCCGGNGANTACGACGGANTGGATGCAGANCAGTGCAAAGCCGAGATCATCAGNAANCTCGANNCCAANNNNCAAGGNAAGGGAGCGGTCAATTANAAGCTCAGGGACTGGATCTTCTCCCGCCAACGCTACTGGGGNGAACCGATNCCCTTGGTTTGGGTTTCNTTGGAAGATTTCGAAAAGGCCCAGGCAAGCGACGGCATCCTCCGCGATCTTCTTCCCAGCGACCCCGTCACCTACGAAAAGGACGGAANCNCCCTGTATGCCCTCCCCCTGCCTGCTTCCGAATTGCCTCTTCAATTACCCGAAGTCGAAAACTACCAACCCGCAGGCACCGGAGAAAGTCCCTTAGCCACGATCACAGACTGGTTGGATATTTGGTTTGATCTGGAATCAGGAAAATCAATTTCCCGTACCGAGCCCAAACCCGAGGGCGAAAACTGGGTGCCGGTCACCCGCGAGACCAACACCATGCCCCAATGGGCCGGTTCCTGTTGGTATCACCTCCGCTACCTGGATNCGAAAAACTNGGAAAGNCTGGTTGATCCGAAAAAGGAAGCCTANTGGGGAGGNCCGGACTTTTACATCGGCGGAGCGGAACATGCGGTGCTCCACTTGCTTTATGCCCGGTTCTGGCATCGATTCCTTCATGACGAAGGCGTGCTTGCACATCCCGAACCCTATAAGAAGCTCTTTCACCAGGGGTTGATTCTCGGAGAGGATGGAAACAAGATGTCCAAAAGTGTGGGTAATGTGGTTAGCCCGGATGTCGTCATCGATGCGTACGGAGCGGATTCGCTCCGCCTCTTCGAAATGTTCCTCGGCCCCTTGGAAGCAGTCAAGCCTTGGAGTGAAAAAGGGATCGAAGGGGTCCATCGTTTTCTTCGAAAGGTTCACCGGGAATGCCTCCGAGAGGGTAAACACCAAGATGGCGAGGAAACCGATAAGGAAACCCTTCGTCTTCTGCATGAAACCATTCTTAAAGTCACCGAGGCCATTGAGGACCTGCGGTTCAATGTGGGTATTTCGCAAATGATGATCCTGATCAATCATTTACAAAAATCGGAAAGCTACGCCCGTGAGACTGCCCGATCCCTGCTCCAACTCCTTGCTCCGTTCGCCCCTCACCTCGCCGAGGAAATGTGGGAACGATTGGGAGGAAAACCATCTGTTGCCAATCATCCTTGGCCTGAGGCTCGAAAGGAACTTTTGGTCAGCGAGGAAATTACCATTGTCTTTCAGGTGAACGGAAAATTGCGGGGCCAAGCACAATTTCCAAAAGATGCGGATAAGGATTCTATTCTAGCGACTGCCAAAGCTGACCCCAAGGTACAAGCCTTTCTCGAAGGTAAGGAAATCGTTAAGGAAATCTATGTGCCCGGCAAACTGGTGAATCTTGCCGTCAAAGGCTAAAAGACCTGCCCTGATGTCCCGTTTCCTGCCCGATGACTTTGATTCCAGCAAAATGCTGGCCCTCATCGCCGGTCAGGGGATTTATCCGGAGTTACTCGCTGCAAGAGCAAGAAAAGCAGGTATATCCCTTCGCTTGATTGAACTCGGTGGAGAGACTTCACCCGAACTGGTAGAATCCTTCCCCACGAGCGAACGCTCCGCCGTTAAAGTCGGTCAGGTTGGGAAACTGCTCAAGGAATTGAAAAAGCTTGGGGTCAGCTATGCAGTGATGGCGGGCCGAGTCACCCCCGGTAAGCTTTTCCGGGGTCTTCATCCGGATCTCAAGGCCATCCGCATGCTTGCTGGACTGGAGCGCAAGAACGCGGAAACCATTTTTGGTGCAATTGGTGAGGAAATCGAACAAGCAGGCATTCACCTCTTGGATGCACGAATCTTCATGGATGAGGATTTGGCGAAGGAAGGCGTTCTCGTCCAAGGAAAAGAGAAGATCGAACCCGAACACCTCAAGTATGGGATCGAAATTGCCCGGGAAAATGCCCGCCTGGATGTGGGTCAGGGTGTAGTGGTCAGTGAAGGAACCGTACTCGCTGTCGAAGCTTTTGAAGGAACCAATTCGATGATCGCAAGAGCCGGGGAATTTGGTGCAAAAAACTGCCTCTTTGTGAAACTTGGAAAACCGAAGCAGGACACCCGCTTCGATGTTCCAGTCTTTGGCCTGCAGACTCTCAAGGCGATGAAGGAGGCTGGTATTAGTAATGCGGCTTTGGAATCCGGCTCGGTTCTGCTTCTTGACAAACCTCAGGTTGTGGCAGAAGCCAAGAAATTGGGAATTGGTTTGTCAGGTATATTAAAGTAAAATCCATTCACGCTTATTTTTAGGCAAGCTGTTTTGCCTTGGCTGGCGAGTCGTGCAATAGTAATAATTTATAATTTATAAAGTTGATTTATTTAACTTTCCTAAACTAAAATTTGGGTATGAGTATTTTACTTAAACTTTTTCATATTTCCTTTTACCCATCTTTTTTTCTTGTTTTGTGCACAGCTAACTGGGCTTATGCATCTAGCTCAATCGAGGGGAAAAAACTCATTCTTGATGCCACCGGGTTTGGTAAAAGTGAACCTTTCATCAAAACTTTCTATTTCTTACCTAATAATTCAGTGACCGATGATGAATGGGAGCACGGAGCCTACACCTGGATTGAATCCGGAGCCACTGGAACCGTTGTTTTGGAAGATGATGGGAATGAAAAATTCGAATTGGTTCTTAATTTGTCCAATAATACATTCCAAGGGATTAGCACCGAAGGTGGCCAATCAACGGTTGCAGGATCCGGAACCTACTCGCTAAGCGACTACGCTTCAGGAGAGATTCCTTACAATCAATTTTTCTCCGATGATTTTTCCAGTGTCACTTACTCAAGTTCGATTTGGGGGAGTTATTCGGAATATGGATTATCTGCCGGTCTCTACAACAACGCCTACGGATTATCCGGCACTCTGAATGACAGTGATGAAAGATGGTCTCATGAAATTGGTGCAAAATCGCTCCTCAGTCTGACCAGTGACTGGGTGGTTCAAGGTTCTGCTTTTTCGCAGAGCGGAGAAACAATTGAAGTGAGTATTGAATGCCAAGAGAATAGGATAGGTTTTCAGCTTGAGGTTCATGTTGGAACCACTGGTTCAACTGTAATCAGTTCCATTCAATATGAAAGATTTGACAATGGAGGTAGTTGGCAAAGCCTGTACAACTCCGCCTACAGTAGCAATAATTTTGGAGGTAATAATGCCACTTTTCGAATCCGGAATTCAGCCGGCGAAAAGTCCTTTCACATCGAATGGTTAGATGGATCCGCTTGGAGGAATTTAAACTCCTTGAATTGGGAAACTGGAACTCTTTCTAAAAATGCGGATTATGGAAGTTATCAATCTTCTAATCAATTGAATGACTGGGAAAGTATGGAAAGCTATTACTTCAATCCACAAATGGAATTTGGAGTGCCGGAAAGCCTTACCGTTAATCCTGGGGATTATGGTTTTACCAGTTTTTCCGTTACCTCCGACGAAGATCCTATGCCCAAAGCATTTGAAGACCTGTCCAGCGAAGTCAGCCGAGTCAACGCGTTGATCGCTCAGTCAGCTTCAGATCCCGAGGCCAATCTTCTCCGGGGGTTATATGCTCTCTTGGAATTCGTCGAATTGGATCAGAGTTCGGATAACAGCCTCAAGGATTTTGCGGTTTCTCTGGGCGTGGAGGAATCCATCCGGAACTTCGTTTTGTCCGATGTATCCACCCTGGAAAATTACAACTTTGATCTCAGCGACTCCTTTCAGGCAAAGGAATTGGCGGAACTGTTTGAATACTCTCTGATTCCCGCTTTGGAAACGGCTGATGCGTATTTTTCCAAGATTGGAAGCAACCAAACCATCACCCTTAGCTCGGAAATCACCGGCAGTGATGAGAGTATAACCGTGGATTCCGCGGATGTTTATGTATTACGCAGTATCGTCAACATTCTAGGCGGTCTCGCCTCTTTGCAGGCTGCTTTTGACTGGAATCTGAATTCCGGTGAAATCGAAGCCTTGGACAACGACCCATCGAGCGAGGTAACCGCAGAGAAAATCAGGGATNTGAACTCCAATTTCGGTGGCATCCGAAGTGCTTCTCTGCTAACTAAATCAAAGGATTTCCTGAAAACAGCGGTAGAAACCTACGACTTGGCCTCCCCTCTCCTTCGTGCGAGCTCGAGGCTTGGTACTGAGGATCGACTGTTTTCGCTGGCAAGTGAAGACCTGAGCGAAGAATCGGATTTCAAAGAAGATCTGGACGAGCTTTATCTTGCCCTGGACAGCAGCCACAACCTNAAGGANGACGGTTCGANCACGGACACNCTTTCCCTNTCGAACTTATTTGCCGGACAAGTCGACATCCCCACTCTGCTTCCCGAATTGGTCGGGGATCAATTCGAGACCGATCAAGTCTCAGACCCGACCCTTGGCGGGCTTTTTCCGAATTGGGATCAGGCTCGTATCTCCGCTCTGATGCTGGATGCCGAATTAAGTATTCCTCAACCCACTGGCTGGATGTGGTTCGATTCCTATCCCTGGGTTTATTCCCACGAGGAAAATAGTTGGATCTATCTCATGCCCTACAACAGCAAGCTGTTGTATTTCAGTGTGAAGCACAATGCCTGGCTGGAAATGTCAGCTACGAGCAATTAAAAAAAGTGACTTCTGCCTCCGCCGTGCATCGCGGTTATCGGTTATATGACCTTGAGTGGTCCAGGTGGGTACCCTCGCAACGCCTTTAGTCTTCCGATTTACGGCCTGACTGCAGACGTTTGTCGATGGATTCCCTAAGTAATAGGAGTAAGGAAAAGAACCAATAAAGCTTCTCGAACGATGCAGAAGTCAAAAGTCTATCATACCCAATTACCCTCAATGGTCAAGCGGGAGTTACCCATTAGATGGGATCACAAATAGTATGCCGGATAATGCTCGAGCTCCGAGCGTAAACCAAATCGTACNTACCTGCGAACTTGGGATTTTTCTGTAAAAAGCCCAAGAGCTCCGGTTCCCGGATTTGAACTTCCCGAACCAATAAATACTTCGAAGAATAATCCTCTAAAATCCCGGATTCCTTAATCACACCCGCTGAAGTTTTTCGTTCGACGACAATGGAGTGACCCCGGTATTTTTCCAGGACCGGTTCCCATGCATTCGGTACAAGCTCGGTCAAACCCGCCTGCATTTCATTCATTCGCTTATTCGAATTTTTGACTTGTGAAAATGAAGAATCCTTGGTGATCGCTCCAAGAATTGCCTGAGCGGCTTGGCCAAATGCATCACGAAGCATATTGTAAAAGTTCAGAGCACACCTTCGCCCACGATCCAGAAAAGAAGGTTGTCGGATTCGACTCAGTTCTTTTTGCCATTGTACCCCCAACCGGGTGTCAATGGGTGGAGCAGGCCTCAGAAAATAAGGAATCTGCCCGACTTCATTGGGATGAAGCACCAAGGAGTTGAGGGTTCCGCACTCATCTTCTTTCGGTTCGGAGAAAGAAAGTTCGATCCCTTGGGCGAAAACCTTCAGCAACCCACTTTCCCATTTTCCGGTTAAAGTGGGCATAATGATTTTGGATCCCTCCAATTTCTTCAGGCAATGATCACGGGCTCTCCTTTTGAGAGCAGTGCCCATAAGGGCTGAAACGAAAAGCAAGAGCAAGGGCAACCAGAATGCAAGTGTGTCCATCGATAGAACCTAAAGTAGAGAGATTCGGTTAAAGAACGAGCCCAATGTTTAAGGACTTGCAAGTTTCCGCTTTGCTTGTTTGCATGATGTATTCCCAATCGCCCTCATTGAAAAAATTTAGTCCCCATTTTTCCCTTGCCCTAGCCATGAGCCTTTTTCACTCATGCTCGGACGACTCCGTAGATACGGAAGAAAAAGAAACTCTATCTTCTACGGTGGTAGAACAAGAAAATACACCGGTATCGCAGGTTACACCTGATTTTGAATTTCCCGTCGTTTATGTGGAAGAGCTCGATCAGGTTCAGGAATTTTTCAAGGAGCAACATGAAACCAGTTTCAGTCACCTGACCAATAAAAATTGGATGAGTTATACAGCAGGAAAGGACGGCATCCTCACCAAGATTCTCCTTTTTGGCAAACCGAACTATATGGTTTCCGAACATTATGGATCGGCCATGGGAGGATTCGTTCGAGCAGGCAACCCCAACACCGGACCCAAATTCGGATCATGGGAACTGAGCAGAGATGACATTGTCAACCAACTAAGCGGACAAGGGTTGGCTGAACGAGAGGCGGGATGGATCACCATTCGCCTTAGAGGGGAAATCCCGCAAGAAGCGGGCAAGACCTATTTTTTGATTTGTGACAGAATTTCAGAGGGACGACCGTGGTTTGGTGCTTTCGCATTTGGGGATGGAAACCCGTATTTACCTGGCAGGCATTGGTTACACCCGGGGCATGATCTTGTCTTCCGCACCTATGTCGGAAAAACTGCCGAACAAATCGAGCGCGAACAAAAAACTCTTAACAACACTTCCCCTCCTGTAAAANATATAGCGGTTACCACCAACCCAATTTTGCAACCACCACCTCCGAAACCTTTGGGAAAACCTTCAGTCTTGGTCGAAAATTCNAGNCCTGCGGAAACATTAGGAAGCGATAAAACTGGCACTGATGTAAACCCTCCTTTCCTTCAAGCAACAACGGAAAAGGGGTCCAAGAATGCAGCAGCCAACCCACAAAATTTGGAATCATCCGAAACCATTGAACTCATTGGTCTGAATTCGGANTCAAACTCCACTGAAGAAAAGAAACAAAAAAGCCTGTTCGATCGTTTATTCAAAAAGAAGAACGAATAGTCGCTGGCTTTGAAATGGTGCCAGAGGGCGGAATCGAACCGCCGACCTAGGGGTTATGATTCCCTCGCTCTAACCAACTGAGCTACCCTGGCAGAAACAACTATAGGATGCGAATCTCTTGAAAATCGTCAATGCAAAGAATAGACATGTTATTATCCTTTCATTTGATCTTTACGAATCCTTGGAATCCTCAATGATCCTTTTTCTTAAATCTCCAACTACGTGACTACCAATAAATCAAAAATTCTGATCATCGACGATGATGCGGAGATTCGCTATTCGCTTGACCGTGTCCTTAACCAAGACGGCCATTCCCTGATCTCAGCCGATTCCGGCGAGGCAGGCATCGAAACCGCAAAAAAGGAAAAACCCAATTTGATCTTTTTGGACAATCGGATGGGCGGAATCTCTGGGATTGAAACTCTTCAACATCTCCGTACCTCTTCCCCCGATTCGCTCGTCATCCTGATGACCGCATACGGAACCTCTCAAACAGCAATCGAGGCCATGAAGCACGGTGCCTTTGATTATGTGCTCAAGCCGTTTGACTTGGTNAAACTCAAGGACCTTGTAGCCAAAGCCTTAAAGGCGGGCCAAGACGCCCTCAGTTCAGAGGAAACCTATCAGCGTTTGCTTGATACTGCCGATTATGCAGAAGGAATTGTCGGTAGTGGAGAACGCATGCAGCAAGTGTTGAAGAAAGTGGGACAGGTTGCGGCCTCTGAGGCGACCATTATGGTGACGGGGGAAAGCGGAACCGGAAAGGAATTGGTTGCCCGATGTGCCCACCGGTACAGCCATCGTTCCCAAGCTCCCTTCCATGCCGTTAATTGCGCAGCCATTCCTGAGAATTTAATCGAAAGTGAGTTGTTTGGACATGAGAAAGGGTCCTTTACCGGAGCAACAGAGGCCAAGGCTGGGCAATTCGAACTTTGTCATGGAGGCACCTTGTTCCTTGATGAAATCGGTGATATGCAGCTTCAGACTCAGACCAAAATACTAAGAGCCATTCAAGAGGGCGAAATTCAAAGAGTGGGAGCCACCAAGGTCAAAAAGGTGGATGTCCGCCTTATTGCCGCCACTCACAAGAATCTTGAGGAAATGGTTCGAGAAAAATCCTTTCGGGAAGATCTTTATTACCGCCTGAATGTCGTTCGAATCGAAACGCCCCCCTTGAGGGCAAGAATGGAAGATTTGCCTGAGTTGGTCGACTTTATGCTTCAAAGATTGAATAAAGATCAGTCGACCGGAACCACTGAGATTTCCAAGGAGGCCATGGATTTGTTGCGGGAATACGACTGGCCGGGGAATGTGCGGGAACTGGAAAATGTGCTACACTCCTCCTCCGTTGTATCGAAGGGTAAGAGAATCCTAACCAAGGATTTGCCCTCCTCGATTATGGACCGTTCCGCAAAAGAGCCAAAAACCTCGTCCTCGGATCTTGAGTCGGCTCCTGAATTGCAAACAGAGCCGTCGGAGCCAAACCAAAAGACCAGTCCTTCCCCAACTTCAGAAGTTTCACCCAATCAAAACGAATCAACCACTTCCCAATCTTTCGGTGCTCCCTCGAAATTGGATGAAAACGATAACCCGAACCTCGAACCACCGAGTTCGATTTCCTCCGAGGAAGGTTTTGACATTGCTTATGCCCATGCCCGGGAAGCCACGGACCGCAACCTATTGGAAGCAGTTGAAAAAGAAATGATTCAACGGGCATTGGTTGAATGCGGCGGAAACCAAGTTAAGGCTTCTGCNTTGTTGGGGATNACNCGCGCCACCCTTAGAAAGCGGATCGATTCATTNGGCATTCGTTATTAATCATTTATCTTCTTTGCCTACTTGCCANCNTAACATAATTGGTTCATCTATTTTAAACCACGCCCATGATTTCCTCACTGAACATAAATGAACGGATTGTAATCACAGGATTAGGACTCACCAGCCCGTTAGGCAACGATTTGAGTACCTTCCGTGCTGCCCTATTNGAAGGAAAAAGNGGAGTCAGCAGGTTCCCCGTTCGCAATATGGGTGACCAACCCGCAGGAGTTTGCGATTTCGAACGCACGAAATACCAGAATCGCAAAGAAGTCAGAGTAGGCACGCGTGCCGGAGGAATTGGGATATACTGTGCTCATGAAGCTCTGCTCAACGCNGGCTTGGATCTGAACGATTTGGANCCATCTACAATTGGNGTNTACCTCGGTATCACNGAACACGGAAATGTTGANACGGAAACTGAAGTTTGCCAACTNTTCGATCATTATGATCAGGATGTTAAGTATTGGACGCATCACCACAACCCCCGAACCGTGGCCAACAACCCGGCGGGAGAAATNACGGTCAACTTGGGTTTGACCGGCCCGCATTACACAGTCGGTGCAGCNTGTGCCGCCGGAAATGCCGGAATNATTCAAGGCGTTCAAATGCTGAGNCTCGGGGAATGCGATGTTGCGTTGGCAGGAGGAGTAAGCGAAAGCATTAGAGCCTATGGAATCTTCGCCGGCTTTAAAAGCCAAGGTGCCCTTGCCATGCATGATGACCCCACCCAAGCAAGCCGTCCTTTCGACCGTGGTCGTAATGGAATCGTCGTCAGCGAAGGAGGGTGCATTTATGTTCTCGAACGATTGAGTGATGCTCTGGCCAGAGATGCCAACATAGTAGCTGAAGTTCTCGGACACCGGATCAACTCGGATGGCACTGATTATGTATTACCGAATCCCGAACGCCAGGAGGAGTGCATCCGGCAGGCCATCAACAATGCCGGCTTGGAACCATCGATGATCGATCTCGTTAGCTCGCATGCAACCTCTACTCCCCAGGGAGACGAACAAGAATGCAAAGCACTAAGAAATGTTTTTGATGAATCCACCGAAACAATGATCAACAACACCAAGAGCTTCATTGGCCATTCAATGGGTGCGGCTGGTGCCATAGAACTGGCCGGAAACCTTCCATCCTTTCAAGATGGCTATGCTCATGCCACCATTAATCTCGACGACCCTGATCCTTCATGTGCCCTTTCCGGTTTGGTCAAAAACGAAGCAAAGAAAAAAGACGGTGGGATCAAAATCATTCTGAATAACTCATTTGGGATGCTCGGAATCAATTCCGTTCTTATCTTGAAAAATTTTTCCGGCTAAGTTAGAAAGANCATTGTACCGAAATATGAATAAGGAAAAAATCAAACAAATCGTACTTGATATCATTGCTGAAATTGCCCCGGATGAAGATCTTTCTGGGGTGAAGCCAGAAATTCGTCTTCGCGATCAGCTCGATCTCGACTCGATGGACTTTTTGGACATCGTAATGGAACTTCGCAAGCAGCATGGCATTGATGTTCCCGAAGCGGAGTACCGACAGTTAGAGTCATTAGACAGTTCCGCAAATTATTTGTTGCCCAAATTCGAATCCGGAGCAGCTGCTTAGCCATTTGAGTCTTTCTCCGCTCGTACTTGCGAAATAAAAGCTTGTCCACCTCATCGACTAAAAGCTCCTCTTCGCCCANAGACCAAGTCTACGATGTCATCATAATTGGTGCTGGTCTTTCTGGTTTGTCCGCATCCTTGCGTCTGGCCATGTTTGGAAAGAAAGTTTTGCTTTTGGAAAAGCATTACGTCGTCGGAGGTTTGAATAGCTTCTATTCCAAGAACGGGAGGAAATTCGATGTCGGGCTTCATGCTTTGACCAACTATCCTTCCAAAAACTCAGGGAAATCTTCCCCGCTGCTTAAATTATGTAGGCAACTGAGAATTTCGATTGATTCACTGGATCTTCGCGAACAAAGCCATTCTCGAATAACCTTCGCGGACGACCACCTCCTTTTCGACAATAACTTCGACTTTTTCATTTCCCAAGTTGAGGAAAAGTTTCCAACGGAAAAGGCACGGTTTCACCAGATGCTTGAAAAGATGAAGGCATTCCCGGCTTACTCCACAGATGCCCAGGAGTTGTCCACTCGAGCTTTTCTAAGTGAGAACCTGAAAGAACCCCTGCTTAGGGAAATGCTTCTTTGCCCAACCTGCTATTATGGATCCGCACGGTCAGGAGACATAGATTTGCCCACTTTCATCATGCTCTTCGACGCAATTTTCAGGCAAGGACTGTCCCGTCCCCAGAAAGGGATTCGATCGATCCTCGATCAAATGACGAGAAAACTTAAGAAGCTGGGTGTGGATCGTAAAATGCGTTCTTCGGTTCGCAGGATTCACGCTTCCGATGACCGGGTTTCCTGCGTTGAACTGGATTCAGGTGAAACCTTTGAAGCGGAGTCGGTGGTTTCAACTTGTGGAGCCTTGGAGACTCAGGAAATGCTTGATCAAAGCATGAGCCCTAAGCCCGTGGAAGAAGGCCGCTTCACCATCGTCGAATCCATGTCGGTCTACGCAGGTTCACCAAGAGATTTCAACTGGAACGAGACGGTGGTCTTTTTTAATGAATCATCCACCTTTGACTATTCGGAACCTTCTGAGTTGATTGACTTACGCTCGGGAGTCATATGCATGCCGGAAAATTATGGAGCTGAAGAAAATGCGGAGTTAACGGAAAGTAAGCTCCGAATTACCCATCCAGCCAATTTCGACAAGTGGAGCCTGTTGAATGAGCAAGAATACGAAGAATCAAAAGAGATCTTAGAGAATCGAATTCTTTCGAATGGATTGAAATACTTGAAGGATGGCTGCAGCCTTGAGGATACATTTAAAAGTAAAATTGTGACGCGGGATACCTTCACCCCAAAAACAATCAAACGCTTCACCANCCACCTGAATGGAACTCTTTATGGATCGCCTACAAAGTCTCGTGATGGCTCGACCCGTTTAAAAAACTTGTTTCTTGCAGGAACCGATCAAGGATATGTTGGTATTGTGGGAGCGATGCTTGGTGGCATTGCAGTGGCCAACAATCAAATCCTTACTAGGTAGCAATCAGGGATTCCTGAATTTCCGCTAGAATCAGATAGGTGAAATAAGCGACTTTGACCGAGGACTCTCTTCGGTTCAGAGATAGATTTCCCGTCTCCAACTCAGAGTCTTTTACTTCCGAAAGGGCGTTTTCCCTCAATGACAAGCGTAACTCGGTTAGACTACGCAAAGCTCCGTCCGCATCGCTTTCTTCCAACTCTACATAGCCGTACTTGAACTTCGGACTTTTAAAAATTTTTGCCAAGGCAAGGCGATCATCCAATGAATCATCAGCCAGACCCTTCTCCCAGGCATCCACCAAGTCCTCATCATCAGGGATTGGGCACTGGAAAGTCTGTCTTTTATTTTTGTACGACTGAGCGAAAGTTTTCTCAATTTCGGGCAAGAGCGACTGCAACAGCCTTGCATCGACTTGTAGTTGAAATTCAATCATCCTCTTCCAAAATAGTATGCAACCGCCAACGCTGAAGTTGATAGGCGTAATTCTCAGCTTGCTCCCGCTCTCCAGTCCAAAGCACCGACTTACCTAACTCATGAACTTCCTTCATGTGTTTGATAGCTTTAGTCTCTCCGTAACCAAAGACCTTGCGAAAGACCATTACCACATAATTCATGAGGTTGACGGGGTCATTCAAAACAATCACTTTCCATGGTTTATCCAAAGAGGATTGAGGCTTGGTTTGCTCCACTTCCACGGGAACGGGTAAGGAAGAAAATGACATAACACATAGACTAGCAAAGTTAGCCTAAATTCCGAATTTAAAAATTGGTATTTTTTTAACATTTCAAGCTATTTTATGGTTTTCCATGCTTGCCTGAAGGGCACAAAAACAATTATCTGATCCAATGCTCAGAATTCAAACATTCATAATTGGCGGATTGCTTGTTCTCACGGGTGCCGCGGGTTACCTTTTTCAAGATCTCGCCTTATCTCTTACGATTAAGGGTCCCTTGGCCGATGATGCGATTTTCGTTCTCTCGGACGGTAAGGAAAGGCATGAAATGGATTTCATTCCTACATCGGGTTCTGCAGGTGAAAATGTTTGGTGGATCGTGCACAAACTCAATGAAGAGCATGCCCGCGACGCTTCCCAAGGAAACTATGTTGCTGAACAAACGGGTCGTCCCGAAGAGGCAAAATCCTTTTGGTATGCCTCCTCCAGAGGGGCGACTCTAAAGGGAATGCTTCAGGAGTCCGAAAATTATAACAATGCTGGATCCGGTGAACCCATTGCCATTAAATGGAACTCCATCGATACCAATTCCTCCAATCTCCGGATCGTATACAAAAAAGTAGGAGATAATGATGGCAATGTAACTTTGACATCGAACAATTGGACAAATGCGGAGTACAAGAATCGCGAGGTTAAGCCAGATGAAGTTCTGAGTTTCAAAAAAAGTTGGACCGCCTTTATTCCCGGAATCATTGGTTTGCTTCTCATTGCATTGGCTCAGGCAGGTGAAAAATTACCAAGTGCGCGCAAACACATCATGCATGTGGCCGTAGTACTAGGTTTCGTCTGCTTGCTCGTAGTAGGAAAAATGATTGGTGGTGCGGTGGGGGAAATGTTTTGGTTAAAGGATGAACCTTATGGAATCATCCACGCCTCCATGCTTAAATCCGTTTCGATGCTCCTCTCTACTGGTTTGCTTGCGATTTTCGTAGTCCTGTGTGTTCTTTCATTTATCGAAGCCCGCAAGGAAAAGGCAGTTCAGAAAAAGTTGGAGGCTGAAAAAGAAAAGAAAAAAGCAATCGCCGAAGCAAAGAAAAAAGCAAGCCAAAAGAAGCACGATTCTTCTGAAGATAAGGATAAAGAGAGTTCAAAAAATGATCCGAAAAGCAAAGAAGATAAGAACGCATCGGACACTGAGGAGGATGAAGGTTCTGACCAAGATCAGGGCAATAAAAAGCCTTCGGATAAAACTTCAACCGAAGAAAAGGACGACTCCAAAGAAGATTCCCATTCTACCAAGAAGGATGAACGCTTAGAAAAGAAAACAGAGAAGAAAGACGAAGACTCCAAGGAGTCGGAAGCGGAAGAAAAAAAACCGGAAGATTCCAAGGACAATGATTCTCAAGACACCCCTGATGGAAAGGGCAAAGATTCTAAGGAAAACGAAAAAGAGGATGAGTCCGAGAAAGACGAATCATCTAAAAACTCCTCTTCTTAATTACCTTTCAACCCGGATTATAAAAGCAAAACCTCGCTTGCTACATCCTTAGACAATTTTCGATTCAGCTTGGACACGAGTGGCACACCCGGAGAGAGTCGAACTCCCAACCTCCTGATCCGTAGTCAGGCGCTCTATCCAATTGAGCTACGGGTGCAAGGTTTGTACACTAAACTTTGTACCTATTCCCGCAAGCACAAACAACCACCCGATTGAGAAGCTTTGCGGTCTTACAATTTGCGGAATACCAAGGACGCGTTGTGTCCGCCAAAGCCTGAATTGTTGCTCATGGCAATATTCACTTCGGCGTCTCTCGACTCGTTGGGAATGTAATCCAAATCGCAATCAGGGTCGGGTTCTTCGTAATTGATCGTAGGTGGAACAACATTTTCATCGATTGCCTTACAAACCGCTGCTGCCTCTATGGCACCAGCAGCTCCCAAAAGGTGTCCGGTCATGGATTTGGTCGAACTAACCATCAGCCCGGACTTCGCATTGTCAGCAAAGACATTCTTAAGGGCAGTCGTCTCAGAACGGTCATTGTAGGGAGTGGATGTTCCATGAGCATTAATGTAATCAACCTCTTTGCTCGGCACCGCAGCCTGCTTCAAGGCAAGATTCATGCACCTTGTAAGTGCTTTGCTTTCGCCATCTGGAGTNGTCACATGAAAAGCATCGCAAGTCGCCGAATAGCCAATGACTTCGGCATAAATCCGAGCCCCCCGCTTTTGGGCATTCTCCAAAGTTTCCATAACCAAAACACCGGAACCCTCTCCCATTACGAAACCATCTCGATTTTTATCGAAGGGGCGGGATGCTCGCGAAGGATCATCATTAAAATTGGTGCTCATGGCTTTCATCGATGAAAAGCCCGCAAAGCCAATTCGGGTTACTGCGGCTTCGCTGCCCCCTGCAAAAATAACATCGGCAACTCCACGGCGAATCATTTCAAAAGCTTCGCCAATGGCATGTGAACCTGAAGCACACGCACTTACAGTTGCAAAATTTGGCCCAGTGGCCCCCAAATCAATGGCTATGATTCCACCTGCAATGTTGGCAATCAGAGAAGGAATCATGAAAGGAGAGACTCGGCGAGGTCCGCGCTCGATCAAAGTCGTCATCTGCTTCTCGATTGTTTCCATACCACCTATTCCCGAACCCACGATGACACCAGTACGATCCGGAACAAGCTCATCCCTTGTAAGTCCTGAGTCAGCCAAAGCATAATGCGTGGCAGCTAAGGCAAGCTGAGCGTATCGGTCGTTTCTTCGGGCTTCCTTAGGATCCATAAAATCCTCTGGGTTAAAATCTTTGATTTCCGATGCAACCTTGCTGGCAATGCCTTCGTCATCAAACCGCGTAATCCCGGTAATTCCTGACTTTCCCGATTTCAGACCACCCCAAAAGTCCTCAATGCCATTGCCGACGGAAGTGAGTGTACCCATGCCCGTAATGACGACTTTATTCATTTTACATATAATCCCTTCAAGTCAGTGAGTGCACTTTTCCCATCCACTCTAAAACTTCAAATGTATAGAGTTAGGAAGCTATATTTTTCTCCACATATTCGATAACGGAGCCTACAGTTTGAAGCTTTTCCGCCTCTTCCTCGGGAATCTCGGGTCCGAACTCTTCCTCTAAAGCCATAACCAATTCAACTTGGTCCAAGGAATCGGCTCCAAGGTCATCGATGAAATTGGCTTCTGGTGTAACTTGTTCTTCGCTAACATTGAGTTGGCTAATAATGATTTTTTTTACGCGATCGGCGTTGTTGTCTGACATAATTAATGAATATGGTTAATATTGTTATGATCTCTTGTTCACATCACCATGCCTCCGTCAACCGTAAAAACTTGTCCGGTTACATAGGATGCTTTGTCTGAACACAAATAGGAAGCCATTTCGGCAATATCGGAAACGGAGCCAAATCTCTTTAATGGAACAGCTCCAAGAGCTACATCTTTGACTCTCTCATCCAAGGAAGAAGTCATGTCTGTATCGATGAAACCCGGGGCAATGGCGTTAACCGTTACCGAACGAGCTGCAAATTCTCGGGCCAAGCTTTTTGTCAAACCGATCATACCCGCCTTGGCGGCGGAATAATTAGCCTGTCCGGCATTTCCGGTCAAACCGACAACAGAAGAAACATTGACGATTCGGCCCCATCTTTTTCGGGTCATGGGGCGACCAAGACTTTTAATCCAATGAAAGCAGCTAGTTAGATTGGTGGTTATGACATCTTCCCAATCATTCTCCTCCATCCGAAACAACAGGTTGTCCCTTGTGATACCCGCGTTGTTAACCAAAACATTAATGCATTCATGTTCCGCCAACAACTCTTCGCAAGCTTTTCGAATTTCCTCGCCAGAGGAAACATCAACGGGTAACGCAGAAGCACTACCTCCGTTGGCCACAATTGCTTCAGCAGCAGAACCGCAAGAGCTTTCCGTTTTGCTTACACACACAACATGCATGCCGTCTTTGGCCAAAGATTCGGCAATCGCCCGTCCAATTCCCCTGCCCGCTCCCGTAACCAAGGCAATCTTAGGTTTAATAGTTTCTTCGCTCATAAAATTTTACTCAAAATCAATTCGTATGAAAAATGGTCTTCGTTTGACAAATGCTCAAATCCACCCCTTAAAGCAACCCACAAGTTAAGATGAGTGCGATAAACAAGGAAAATTCAGGAAAGCCAACCAAGCCAAAATTACAAAAGTTTTTGGCCGACTGCGGGATTTGTTCCCGAAGAAAGGGAGAAGAGATGATTTCCAATGCAGAAGTCACGGTCAATGGAGATATTGCGAGGCTTGGTGCTCGAATTGATCCGAATGAGGATATCGTCAAAGTGAATGGAAAACGGATTCAAGCGTTCAGGCAAGACACATTAACCCTTTTAGTTAACAAACCTAAAGGCTTCACCTGTTCGAACAGTGACGAGCATGCGGAGAGGCTAATCTTCGAACTGTTGGAGCCAAAGCATAGAAAATTCCGTCTCTTCTGCGCCGGCAGATTGGATCTCGACAGCCAAGGCTTGGTCATTCTAACCAACGATGGAAACCTAGCCCACCGCTTGACGCACCCATCTCAGAAAGTTCGTAAAAGATATCAGGTCGAAATTAATCAACCTCTCGAGCATGAACACTTTTCCAAATTACTCGAAGGTTTCGATGAAGGAGGCGAATTCATTCGCTTGGATGAAATTCGGGTAAAATACGGAAATCCAGTCGGTTCATGCAAACTGGAGATTATCTTAGGACACGGTAAGAAGAGAGAAATTCGTAGAGCCTTTGGTTTTTTCAAATATCGCATTCGTAAGCTCCGAAGAATTGCCATCGGTGGATTGACTTTGGGGAAAACTCCACTTGGTCATTACAGGGAGCTTGAAAATAAAGAAATTGATTTGCTCTTTCCCAGATAACTTTTCTAAACTTGTCACATGGGAACTAGTTTAATCGAATCATGGGCGGGCTTCATGTGGATGGGAGCGATCACTTTATTTTTCACCTTTTCCGGGTTGGCCAAGGAAGAAAATCCAGCACCTCCAAAGTTGGAGGATGCTTTTTCTACAGAACCTGCAGAAGTCTCGAATGAACCCGTTGGAAACCTTGAGGAAGTCGAACCCGTCGTCGTGGGTAGAAAACAATGGAGCGATCCTCCCGCAGATGCAGAACAGGGCACACCAAACAACAGATCGGCAAACTCAAATTCTGAGCTAAAGGCTTCCCCCATTGATCAACTGGATGCACTGGAGACCAAGCAAGCCCAAGTGGATGGCTCGGGCATGCCAGTAAAGCCACCCTCTCCACCACCGGCTGTAAGTCTTCATCGAAATTTCGAGGGCACTCTTGTCCTCAAGCCCAGAAAACTAGGATTACAGAGCGAATTCCCCTTTCAATTGGAAAATGCAAGTGGACGTAGACTTGCTTACGTTGATATGGACGGTCTGAAAATCGTGGATCCCGTTGATTTTAAGGACCGTAAGGTTAACCTCCTGGGTAAGCTCGAACCGATTGCGGAAGGGTCCAAAGATTTAGTCATCCGAGCCCGTCTGCTGAGGTCCATCGATTAGCCGCGTTCTTTTATCTACTGTTNTAGGAACTGATCCTAATCTCTTCCAAGATGGAACTCATTGATGGTAATGAAGTTGCCTCCAGCGTCATTCAAGATTTGACCGACCGGGTTGCTTCCTTTGGTGAAGTAAAACCTCGCGTCACCTTTATTCGAGTAGGCGATGACCCTGCATCGATTTCCTATCTACGCAAAAAAGAAAAGACTGCCAAGCAAATCGGTATTCGAAGCGAGCTTAAAGTTTTCCCCATCTCTATTAGTCAAAACGACTTATTGGAAGAAATAGACAAGCTTAATNCGAACCCTGATGTTCATGGGATTCTTGTGCAAGCCCCCCTACCCGATCAAATTGATGAACGACTGGTGTTCAATCAGGTTCATCCCAACAAAGATGTCGACGGATTCAACGCCACTAATCTGGGCAAGCTTTGCCAAGAGCAGGAAGACGCTTTTGTATCCTGCACTCCTGCTGGTATCGTTGAATTGGTTAAAAGGAAAGAAATCGAAACCGCAGGCAAACATGTGGTGGTGCTCGGTCGCAGCCTGATTGTTGGTAAACCTGCGGGAATGCTTTTTCTACGAAAAGGCTTTCCCGGAAATGCAACCGTTACCTTTTGCCACTCTCGGACAAGTAACCTGGAGGATTTCATCAAACGTGCTGATCTGATCATTGCTGCCATCGGCAAGCCCCTTTTTGTCCAAGCTGAAATGGTGAAGGAAGGTGCCGTGGTCATCGATGTCGGAATCAACCGTATTTCCGATGTTACAACGAAGAGCGGATACCGTTTGGTCGGCGATGTCGATTTCGAAAAGGTTGCCCCTAAAACTTCGTTCATCACACCAGTTCCTGGCGGAGTGGGTCCGATGACTGTAGCCATGCTTATGTCTAATACCGTAAAAGCGTTCGAGCAATCGATACCATGATCGAACAAGAAGAACGGGAAATCAATCCCGAGCCATTGCCTCACAGTGCTGGTATCGGCAGAAGAATGATTGCCTTTGCCATGGATTTCATTCTNTTAACTTTCATTTCCATTCTGATCCTGTTTTATCTACCCGAAATGCTGGGTCAACAGACCGATGATGAATTCAGTCGATTATCAGGCAGATTGATCGAAGCGTTTGAACATCCCGAACCGGACCAAGAACATGTGGAGCAAGTCATGATGGAATTTTCGGAATTTTCAGCAAAGATTCATTACGAGTTGATTGTGACCTTGGTATTCATTGCCTATTTTTTTGTTGGAGAATTCTTTTACGATGGCAAGTCGATCGGCAAGTCGACCTTATGCATTAAATCAAACAATTTCAGGAAAAGCGGCACGTCCTTACCCCTCCGCGAGTCGGCTTTGCGCTCTGTAATCAAAGGTTTGTCCTGTAGCTTTGCCCTTCTTGGTTTCGCTAACTTTGCCTGCCTGCTCTTCAGCAAACAAAGAAGAGCCTTACACGACTTGTTATCAGGTTCGACCTGCGTCCTGGTTGCTCAAAATGTAAAAGACGAGGGTTCGGAATCGTGAATGAAGTCGCTTTTGTTGGTGCCGGAAAGATGGTTTCTGCAATCGTCAAGTCCCTCCTACACACTTCCTCTTTCAAACCTTCCGATTTGGTTTGCTGCTCAGCGAAGGACGGAACCTCCGAAAGGTTGGCCGAGGAAACGGGGATCCACCGAACCAGTTCCCTTTTGGAAATGCTCGACTCCTCGCCCGAGGTACTGGTCCTCGGTTGCAAGCCACAACAGTTGGCGGAATTACCCTCCGAAGTCTCCGATAAAACCGCAGGTATAATCGTACTTTCGATCATGGCAGGAATAACTTTAGAGAGGCTCAGAGAAGCTTTCCCTAAGGCCAGAAATATCGTTCGGTCCATGCCCAACACTCCCGGTCAAATCGGAGAGGGCGTAACTGGGTATCTGTTCGCCCAAGATCCATCTTCCGGGGATGCCCAATTAGTAAACAAGGTTTTATCTTCTCTAGGTGAGGCCTGCCTTGTTGAATTCGAGGACGACATCGACCGTGTAACTGCGATAAGTGGCAGTGGCCCAGCCTATCTCTTTGAATTTGCATGTGCTCTCGAGAAAGCCGCNGAAGACATAGGCTTAAGCCCGGACTTGGCGGAAAAGCTTTCCAGGCAAACCATCGTTGGAGCAGCTAAACTCATTGAACAAAGCGGTCTTCATCCGGAGGAACTGAGAAATCAGGTAACTTCCCCAAATGGAACAACCCAAGCGGCATTGGAAAGCTTTTCCTCCAGCCAACTCAGGGAGATTGTCATTAAAGCAGCGAATGCCGCTAGGGAAAGGTCTATTGAACTTTCTCGTACATGAACAGCCAAGGTACCATTGTGGTGACCGGTGGTGCTGGACTCATTGGGAGTGCAGTCATATGGGGACTGAACAACCGCAAGCTTGAAGATATTTGGTTAGTCGACGAGTGGGAAGACAATTCCCCCAAAGCAAGAAATATCAAACATCTCGCTTTTAATAAAGCCATTGGAGTCAACAAGTTTCGGGAAATGATTCGGAACAACAAAGAGGACTGTTCTGAAATTAAGACCATCTTTCATTTGGGAGCATGCTCAAGCACAACTGAAAAAAACGAGGCTTATCTCCATGACAATAACTACTTGTACACCAGAGAACTGTGCGAATGGTCGTTGGAAAACGGGATAAGGTTCATTTATGCATCTTCTGCTGCCACCTATGGAGACGGGTCCATGGGTATGGATGACATGGATGATGACCTTGCTAAGCTTGAACCCCTCAACCCCTACGGCTGGTCCAAGCACAAATTTGACCTTTGGGCACAAGGTCAAGGCGTCCTCGATCAAATTATCGGGCTCAAATACTTTAATGTGTTCGGTCCCAACGAAGAGCACAAGGCATTCATGCGCTCGGTGGTCAGTAAATCCTTCGAACAAATTTCTCAATCTGGTNAAATGACCTTATTTAAAAGCCATCGACCGGAATATCGTGATGGGGAGCAACAAAGGGATTTCCTCTATGTCAAGGATGCCGTCAATATGACGATTTGGCTCGCTCAATGTCCACAATCAGCCGGGCTATTTAACCTCGGCAACGGAGTTGCACGCACTTGGCTTGATCTTGGGAATGCCATGTTTAAAGCGCTCGGCAAAGAACCTCAGATTCGTTTCGTGGATATGCCGGACATCCTAAGAGAGAAATACCAATACTTCACCCAGGCAAAAATCGACAAACTGCGAAAATGTGGATACCCAGATGAAATGTTTTCCTTGGAGGAAGCAGTGCGAGACTATGTGACTGGCTATTTGGTTCCCGATCTCAGGTTAGGATCCTAATACAAGTTCTCACTCGACTCTGTAGCGTGTTGTAAATGCATGCCGGCAGGCTTCAATAAGCTCTTTCATCTTATCCGGAGTAATTGCCTGCTTGGGGTCGTCCCCGATCCCCCTTTGAGGGTCGACATGCGATTCGATACAAAGGCCATCCGCGCCATAAGCGATGGCGGCCAAGGAACAAGCGAAGACATAGTCGGAATGCCCTACACTATGAGATGGGTCAACCACGATGGGAGCCCATGTCCTGCTCTTGAGTAAAGGAGTAACCGATTCATCCGGGTGATTCCTGTAACCATCCAAGGCAGGAGTAGTTCCTCGCGGGCAAAGCATGACATCAGGATTTCCCTCCGCCACAATATACTCAGCAGCGGCGATAAACTCATCCGGAGCAGCCATGTGTCGACCGCGTTTAAGCAGCACTGCGGAATTCGTTTCAGCTGTCTCACGACCGATCTGCTTAAGCAAAGAATAATTAAGCGCATTNCGAGTCCCTACCTGCAATATGTCTACCTTTGCTTCAAGAGCAATTTTGAGTTGCTCAGCGTCCATCACCTCAACATCAATGGGCAAGCCCGTTTCCTCTCGAGCCTGCANGATAATGCTCAGGGCATTGTCATCTCCTTGGTAGGAGTAAGGATTGGTGCGAGGTTTCCAAACTCCACCCCGCAAGGCATGGACGCCAGCTTCTTTCAACGCATGAGCCGTCTCGAGATAAAGGGAGGGGTTCGCCGGATCGATCGTACAAGGTCCGCCGATGATAAAAGGCATGTCGATTCCAACTTCAGTATTCCCCATTCGAACTATATGATCGGCCAGACCAGATCGACGGTCCATGAGTTTGTAACTGGATTCGATCATTTCGACTTTGCGGATGAAGGTCAGGCCCGCGATTCTTTTGAACATGACGGCGTGAGTCTCATCACCCAAAATCGCATAGACGCAACGGTTACGACCATGGATTTCAAGAATCGAACAATCGAAATCAGCAGCNACCCTTTCCACTTCTTTTAATTCATCTTGCGAGAGTCTGTTNCCTTTTGGAATAATCATTTACTCTTTCCTATTCATTTTGTTGCTNGCAAGGCAAACAGTCTTTTAAAAATGTGAGTTTCAATTCCAACAATCATGAAAAGTTTATTATTAATGAAAGCTTATTCATTGCTAAAAAAGAAATATTGGCTCTAAATGAAAATATCTGTNATGAATNAGTGTCTTGAAAAAACTTTCAAAAGNTTAGTNGCTTGGCTTTCTTTTGCTGCCCTTCTNGCGAGTTGTGGACAGCAAGAAACCAATCCACAGGATCAGGAAAAAAAGCTCACCCTGTCCCAACTACTTCAGGAAGAAGAATTTTGGGAAGGAAACTCTCTGGAATATACGGAAGGCTTCTTTACCAACGATGAAGGCGTATTTTGCAAAGTCGAAACGGAAATCCCATTTAGTGGCGTGATCAAGGTGCGGTCCAGAAAAGGCACCATCGCATCACTCAGCAGTTATACGGAAGGTTTGATGGATGGAGATTTCTTCGAATGGCATGACAATGGAAAACTCAAATCAAAGTTCCAATACAAGAATGGGATGAGGCACGGTTACTTCTACATATGGACGAACTCGGGCATCGTGTACTCACGCAAGTATTACCAAAACGACTTGGAAGACTTTTCTAAATTCGAAGACGATGGGGCATCCGAGTCGGGCAAAAGCTTGGCCGCCATTGAATTGGAAGAATGGGAAGGNAAAGGCATCGATTTTTATCACAAATTTGCCGGAGACCCCAAAAGAGGTGGGGTTCTTTACATTAGGGAAACAGAGGAACCTTATTCGGGTACCATCACTGCATTGGATGACAGAGGTAAAAAAGAAGCTTTGCTTCGATTCGCAAAAGGCAAATACCACGGCACGATTTCCAAATGGGATGAATCCGGGAATTTAAAGGAAGAATCGGAATTTGATCGCGGCACACTGGTTGCGCTAACCATCAAAAACGGAAAGCCTTTCGATCCTACTGCAGTAATTGACCTCTCGGAAGACGAAGGCATGGTCAATCTCCTCTTCGGCGATTGATTATCGGTCGCCTTTCCGACATTCATTGGCACAACAAGTGCTCTTCAAAAATCATCTACACATTGATCATTAATGGTCAAAAGCAATCGGTTCTTCGCCATCTGAAATAGTGATTTTCCGTGCGGTAGCTGTGGCAAAAAATGACCATTTTCATAATGCTCAGATCTCCAATTCATATTGCTTTATTTTGTTTCGCAAGGTTCGCACGTTCAGTCCGAGTTTCTCCGCAGCATGGGTGCGATTTCCCTCACAAATAGTCAATACTTTCATAATATGTCTTTTCTCCACCTCTTCCATCGATTCTTCAGCACCTGATTCCGTGGACAATTTTTCTTTCATACTTTTCGACGATGGTGTTCTCGAATTGCCAAGGTGCCCTAGTCCCAGCAAATCTGCCTCGATAGCTTTGCCCGGTTCTGCCAAGATAACTGCTCTTTCAACCGCATTCTCCAGTTCCCTAACATTACCTGGCCAAGAGTGTATCTTGATCGCCTGCTCACAACTTTTGGAGAATTTTATCTTATCAATGCCATGGCGACGAACATGACGATCCAGAAACGTATTCGCCAAAAGCATTATGTCATCTCCACGATCACGCAATGGTGGTACTGCAATGGGGAATACATTCAATCTGTAGTATAAATCTTCGCGGAAATTCCCTTTTTCCACTTCTTTTATCAAATCTCTGTTAGTAGTTGCTAGGACCCGGACTTTTACCTGAATGGTTTTGTTACCCCCTACCCTTTCGAATTCTTTTTCTTGCAAAACCCTTAGCAACTTAGCTTGCAAACCGGGTGCGATCTCGCTGATTTCATCAAGAAGCAGAGTTCCACCATCCGCCAATTCAAAACGCCCTTCCCGACGTTCAGTGGCGCCGGTGAAAGACCCCTTTTCATGACCGAAGAATTCGCTTTCCATAAGAGTTTCGGTAACCGCAGCACAATTCACCCGAATGTAAGGTTCTTTGGCAAGCATACTATTTCGATAAAGCTCTCTGGCCACTAATTCTTTCCCTGTTCCATTTTCTCCAGTTATTAAAACACTCGCTTCAGTCTTAGCCACCTTGTTCACCAATGTCTTGAGTTGTTCAACAGGTTCACTTTCACCCACAATATCTGACGATTGGGAATCACTCTGCTCTACATAATACTTGGTAACCCTACGCATTTTATCAAATGAAGCCACTTTATCGACAACGACTTCAATCTGCTCAAAAGAAAACGGTTTCACAACATAATCAAATGCTCCCATCTGCATGCATGACACAGCAGATTCAACCGATCCATAACCGGTCATCATGACCACCATCGGTCCGTCAGCCTTAGCCATGATTTCTTCAAGAAGATCCGTTCCCTCTCCATCGGGCAATCGTAGATCAAGGAAAACTAAATCAAAGGAATCTCTCGATAAAATTTTACGAGCACCCTTCAAATCACCTGTTGATGCAACCGAGTATCGTTTGTTTCGCAACTGCGTTTCCAACGCTTTACGAATCATCAGTTCATCATCCACCACAACTATTTTCTCAATTGCCATTTACTTATTTTCTAAACATAAGAAATTCCTTAACAACTGAATAATTTTTACAACAGTAGATATGAATAGTAAAGAGTTAAATTTTGAATACTGCGAAAGTAATGTTATTGAAGAAATAATTAGTAATAATGAAAACAAGAAAATAGGTGTTCTTCACTGGAGTA
>NHCT01000007.1 GCA_002167605.1 Verrucomicrobia bacterium TMED40
AGAAGTACGACTTTACTAATCCAATCATTCTTTCCGATGCCGACCTCAGTAAGCTCAAGACGAAATCTGAGCAGTTCGTTTATTATTTGGCTGGGCATCTCTCGATGTTTCTGAGAACTGAATTTAACTTAGAAATGGATGATTTGAACGCTGACCTTTATGTTAATTTCACTCAGTCAGTTAAAACGCCCTCTTGCGTAACTCTTTTCAAGTTGCAGGAACTCAATGGTGTTTGTCTCTTGGATGTGAATTCCCATCTTTCTGCAACCGTGGTGGATAGGATTTTGGGAGGTCGGGGTTCTACGAACCCGGAGGAACGAGGTTTGACTGATATCGAAAAAGCCTTAGTCGAAGATTTTAATCAGATTATACTCGAGGAATGGTGCAAGCAATGGGAAGGCATCATGTCTCTTACCCCTTCGATTATTGGAACTGAAAGTACGGGTAAGTTTTTGCAAACTTCTCCGACGGATGCCATGATGCTGATTTTGACTATGGAAGCTTCTTTCGGAGATGTTTCTGGTCCTCTGAGGATAGCAGTTCCTTACTACACCTTGGAACCAGTCCTGAGTCGCTTGCTTCTTGCTGCGGGAAATGATGAAAAGAAATCTTCTCGTCCACCTCGATGGCATGATATTTATGATGATATTCCAGTTTCTGTTTCTGCGGAATGGGATGCATTTGAGGTAACATTGCGAGATTTGTCCAATTTAAGCGTAGATGATGTCATTGAAATGTCTTCAGCACTTTTAGGGGATACAAAACTACGAATCGAAGGTCGTACTTGTTTCATTGGTGAAATTGGATTGGAGGGTGAGCAGGTAGCCTTTCAAGTCAATGAAAGCATAGTAGAAGCCGTTAAACTAATCGGAAAAAAACATGGATAGTAAGAAAATGGATATTGTTATGGACGTTAAGGTGAGTGTGACCGTCCAACTTGGTACAGCAGAACTGCCCATGAAAGAGGTAGTAGAATTAAGTCCCGGTGCACAAATTCAATTAAAGCAAAACGCCAAAGACCCTGTGAGCCTTCTGGTGAACGGTAAGCTTATTGCTCATGGGGAAGTCGTTGTTATTGACGATCGTTTTGGATTGAAGATTACTGAAATCGTAGATTCTCCATCTTGATCCTTTTTGCGATCAAGCCGGTTCCTTGGGATTTGAATTGAAAGTTGCCGCAGCGGTGGACGATTTTTTGATAAAATGCTTAGCGTCCACACCATCGCCTTTGATGCCTGAAGGTGACACCCTTTGGTTATGGTTCCGGGTCATAGGTTTCCTAGGCCTCCTCGCCGTCGGTGGTTTTTTGATTTCCCAATACAAGCGTAAGCGAATCGTAAATTACCCGGATTCAGTAAAAGGTAAAATTCTAGTTGCTGATTCTTGCTCTCTAGGAAACAGGCAGTTTTTAGTAGTGGCTCAATATGGATTGGAAAAGCACTTATTAGGGGTGAGTCCGGGTCAAGTTATGCACTTGGCAAAACTCGATGCTAGCGGAAAAGAAACCATTCCGGAACCTAATGGTTCCGACGCAAATGATTGAATTATGAAAAAACTTTTCAGATTCCGTTTTATGAGTCTCATTCTGATCCTCTTTTTCTTGAGTGGAGGAGTTCTTGAAACCCTTCATGCACAAACCACGGGAACAGGTTCTCCAGGCTTGAGGATTGATGTGAGTGGCTCAAACGAAGAAGGAGACTTTGGCGTGGCGATCCAATTGGTCGTTGCCATGACAATCCTGACATTGGGTCCATCTGTTATCATGATGATGACCTGTTTTACAAGAATTGTAATCGTCTTGGGATTTGTCAGAAACGCGATTGGTGTCAATGCAGCACCCTCTAGTCAAATCATCATAGGCTTAGCTTTGTTTCTCACTTTTTTTGTTATGGGTCCGATTTGGAATAAGATTTATGATGACGCAGTAACTCCATACATGGCCACAACCATGAAGTCGGGCGATGCCTTATTGGTAGCAACCGCTCACATGAAAGATTTCATGCTCAACCAAACAAGACAAGCAGATGCCCAGTTTTTCTTGGAAATTTCTCGACAAGGGGCAATGACCCGTGACGAGTTACCTTTAAGTATTGTCGTTCCTTCCTTTGTTTTAAGCGAGTTGCGAACTGCCTTTCAAATGGGTTTTTTGATTTTCATTCCCTTCATCATCGTAGACTTTATTGTTGCTTCCTCCCTGATGTCGATGGGCATGATGATGATGCCCCCAGTGGTGATTTCCATGCCTTTTAAGCTATTGCTGTTTGTGTTGGTGGACGGATGGTACTTGGTGGTTCAGTCCTTGGTGAACAGTTTCAATATTGCGTAAGGAGAATGGTGTTATGACATTGGAAATGGCAGTGGATATCATGAGGAACCTTCTTCAGACAGGGCTGATCTTGGCCATACCAATTCTTGGTACTGCCACAGTTGTTGGACTTACAATTAGCTTCATACAGTCTATAACGAGTTTGCAAGAGCAGACTTTAACTTTCGTTCCGAAATTGATTTGTGTTTCTCTTGCTATCATGCTTTCGGCTAATTTTCTTCTTAAGACGCTAGTGGACTTTTGCATTTCGATGTTTAATTTGATTCCCACTATGGCCCAGTGACAATTGAAGCGGGAGAGATTGTCGTTTGGGTGCTTGTGTTTCTAAGAACAGGTGCCTTTTTTTTGGGGATCCCTCTTTTTGCAGGAAAAATGATTCCTGTTCGAATAAGAACTGCCTTTGGTTTATTGTTAGCTATTCTTATTAATCCCCTCGTTCCAGCAAACCTAGAGTTGGCAACTCATTTTGCAGGTGCGATTCTCTTGGCAGTTAATGAGGTTTGCATTGGCTTACTACTGGCAATGACAGTGAGAATGGTCTTCTTCGCGGTGGAACTCGCTGGGCATATGATTTCCTATGAGATTGGTCTTATGGCAAGCAATAGTGTAAATCCATTATTGGGGTCAACGGATGCCACAATCACGACTCTTCTCTATTACTTTAGTCTGCTTATTTTTTTTGTGACGGGTTTGCATTATGATGTTCTTAAAGCTTTCATCATGAGTTTTGAAATTCTGCCGATTGGGGCCTTTTTCCTCAAGGCCAACCCAACTCTCGAGTTTGTGAATGAAGTGAACCATGTTTTCATTATAGGTACCTTAATCTCCGCTCCTTTTATTGCCTTGAATTTTATGGTCAATGTTTCGTTTGCCGTCCTTGGTAAGGCAGTTCCCAAGATGAATGTTTTTATGACAAGCTTTTCAATTCGTATACTTGCTGGTCTTACCTTGTTGGTTTCTTCTCTTTTACTAATCACCTCCTACATTGTCGATAACGGTCGTAGGTCGGTAGAGGTGATGTTGGATATTATTCAAAACGGATAGGGTAGGTCTTCACAATGTCTGATGTTGATAAAAGTACAAAGACCGAGCCCCCGACCGAAAAGAAACTCAACGAGTCCCGATCAAAAGGGCAGTTTGCCAAAGCACCAGAAATCGGTATGACCACAACTTTGCTTGCCGGTTTGCTCGTGATTCTTTTTTTTGCACCCAGCAAAGCATTGGAGATTTCAATGTTTGCCAAGTCGATTATGGAAAACCTTGATTCCATAACACTGAGTCAAGAGGGCGTTGTGAGTACGCTTGAGGAATCTTATCTTAGCTTGGCAAATATTGTGATTCCTATGCTTGTGGCCTGTTTCTTTGCAGCTTTTTTTGCGGAAGGTTTGCAAACCGGTTTTAGGTATACGCCAAAAGTTATCAGTCCGTCTCTAAATAAATTCAACCCGGTGACCGGAGCCAAAAAAATATTTGGCATAAAAGGATTAAAAACTTTTCTCATCGATTTTCTTAAATTTTTAGGGATTGGCACTGTGGTTTGGCTAACCTTAGTAGTATTCCTGGATGACCCTATTTTTTATGCACCAATCCCACTGCAACATGTTCCGCAGTTCATTTATGAATTGTTTGTAGTTATGTTTACAATCCTTGTCTTAATGTTAGTTATAATCGCGATTATAAGTTTTATTATTAAGAAAAAAGAGCACGAGGAAGAAATGAAAATGACTAAACAGGAGGTTAAGGATGAGAGAAAGGCCAAGGAAGTGGCCCCAGAGATAAAATCCGCTCAGAGAAAAAAGGCCATGGAACTTTTAGGGAGTCAAGGGGTGACCGATGTTTCAACAGCCGATGTGGTTGTAACCAACCCAACCCACTATGCCGTAGCCCTGAAATATGAAAAAGGCATGGATAATGCTCCAATTGTTGTCGCGAAAGGAGAAAATCTCTTGGCAAGAAGAATAAAGGCAATAGCAATTGAGTACGAAGTGCCCATGGTTGAAAACAAACCTGTGGCNCAATCTCTGTATGCNTTGGGTAGGGTTGGAGAAGTTATTCCCCTTGAGTTATACCGGGTNGTGGCGGAAATATTGGCANGTGTCTACAAAAAGAANGCTTANTATTTCCATCGTTTGAAAGCNCGACGGTTGTTGGCACGCGGATCTTCAGGAAGGGCATTTATATAATGACGGTTTGGGAGAGNATAAAGGAAAAATTTGCCAACTTAAAGGGGAATTCTGANTTGGGATTTGTAGTTGGTCTTTTTACTGCGATCTTTCTTCTAGTTGTCCCTGTCCACAAGGATTTATTAAGTATTCTTCTTGTATTCAGTATTGCGATTTCACTTTTGATTTTATTGACGGTTATTTATGTCAAGGACCCTCCTGAGTTCTCTGTTTTCCCTACTCTTTTGCTTGCAGTTACGCTGTACAGATTGGGTTTAAATGTTGCATCGACCCGTTTGATTCTTTTGGAGGGAGATGCTGGATCTGTCATTCAGTCTTTTGGTACTTTTGTCGTGGGAGGTAATTATGTGGTGGGTACGGTCATCTTTCTAATTCTTGTTGTGATTAACTTTGTTGTGATTACCAAGGGGTCGGGGCGGATTGCTGAGGTTACTGCTCGTTTTACTTTGGATGCNATGCCAGGTAAGCAAATGTCCATTGACGCGGAAATGAACTCAGGAGTCATCACCGAGGCTCAAGCGTTGGAAAAGAGGGANCGCCTCCAAAAAGATGCTGATTTTTACGGATCCATGGATGGTGCCAGTAAGTTCGTTAGAGGAGATGCCATTGCTGGCATCATTATCACAGTTGTGAATGTTGTAGGAGGGATTCTGATAGGTTACTTCCAGCGNGATATGATGATTGTTGATGCTCTGGAGACTTACACGATCCTATCTATTGGTGACGGTTTAGTTAGTCAGATTCCATCGATCATCGTTTCAATCGCAGCGGGTATTCTTGTTACGCGCTCTTCTGAAGAAGCTGATTTAGGTGAATTTGTTGGTAGACAATTAACTATTTACCCCCGAGCCATTGGAATTTCTGGCGCCCTTTTACTTCTATTTGCTTTTTTTCTTTCGGAGACTTTTTGGCCGTTTTTCATTCTTTCGATGGCCTGCTTTGCCACGGCTTTCTATTTTAGCAAGAAAGCGGCGGAGGTAGATATTGAGGAGATGCATCATGGAGATTCTGCAAGTCAACCCAATTCGGTTGGTAGCAGTCCTACGGCTCAATCTGGACCTTCGGTTTCACAGTCAAGTGTTGCGGGGCAGGGGGATGAAACGCAGCTTTCCCCTATGGAAAGTGCCATTGAGCAGGAAGTTTTCGGACTTGAAATGGGGTATGGACTTCTGGTTTTAGCTGATAAGAAAAAAGGGGGTGATTTACTAGAGAGGATAACGGGGGCTCGAACTAATTTTGCACGAGAAATGGGCATGCTTCTTCCTACTATTGGTGTTCGCGACAACATTGAGCTGGAGCCAAATGAATATCGCTTTCTCTTGCGCGGAAAGGAGGTTGTTCGCTCTACGGTGATTCCTGATCGAGTACTTGCTATGAGTATGGGTGGAGGTGATGCAACTAAACTTAAGGGTATCCCTACGATTGAACCCGTCTTTGGCATTCCTGCGATGTGGGTTCTGGAAGATGACAAAAGAAATGCTGAAATCGAAGGTTGTACCGTAGTGGATCCTGCATCAGTTTTGGTAACCCATCTTTCTGATATATTAAAGAGGATAGCTTATTTAATTTTGGAACGAGAGGGAACTCAACGACTTTTGGATTTGATCAAGGATAAGAATCCGACACTGGTAAGCGAACTATTGCCTGACTTAGTGAATGTTGGCATTATTCAAAGAACTTTACAGAATCTTTTGCGTGAAAGAATCCCCATTAAGAATTTAACCATCGTTTTGGAGACCATTGCCGATATGGCATCACTTACTAAGAACCCAGATGATCTCTCCGAGCAGGCAAGGCGAAGATTGGGTATGTATTTCGTCAAGGAGTTTGAGGTCGAACCCGATAAGTTGCTAGCAATCACTTTTGAACCTAAGCTTGAACAATCTCTAATCGGAAGAGTGAAAAGGAGTCAGTTTGACATTGGATTGGTAATGGACCCGCACTTGACCGAGGGCATTATTAAGGAAATCGAACCCAAGATTCAAGAGATGACGGAAAAAGGGCTAACTCCCTTAATCGTGACTACAAGCGAACTCCGCCTTGCATTTCGAAGATTTATGGAACCATCATACCCCCAACTTGTAGTTCTTGCCTATCAAGAATTGCCTACGGAGACGAGAATTGAGCCCTATGGTGCCATTGCCTTAGCCGACCAAGCTTTTCCGGATGAGGTTCTGCAAGCAATGAATCAAAAAAATACTGAGGCTCAAACAAATGAAGAAGAAATTCCAGTTGCTGCCTAAACGAACATTTGTATGCAAAAATTAACCCAAGAACAACCAGCTTCAACCAGCGGTAAGCGATACAGGCTCACTGTTCGTTCTGCCGAGGAAGCCGTTCGCGTAATTCGGGACAAGTTGGGAGATCAAGCCCGCGTACTTTCGGTTCGACAGGTTGGAGGTGAGGGTTTGAAAAGGTTTATCTCATCTCCGAAACTTGAAGTTATCGCCGAAATCCCCGCCGAAAGTTCGGAAGAGGTTTCGGATGCCGAGCTTTTGAGAGATGCTGGGTTATCTGAGGATGTAGATTCAACCGGTGAAAATTCTCAATCTCAGGCTAATGAATCCTTTTCAGGTATCCAACCGCAGAGCGAAGCAACTGCAGTCGGAGAAGTATTCGATGATTCAAACGATAAGGTTCGCTTGTTGAGGAAAGCTGGTTTTGATCTTACTCTCTTGGGCGAAATTCAATCATGGTCTTCTTGGAAGGATATTAAGGACAGCTCCTTGGCTGATGCGCTCAAGGAAATTACTGTCGGTTTGTCGGATCGATTCAGAAGTGCCAAGTCAACCCAGACCACGAATAAAATTGCTTTGATTGGTGCTCCGGGAGTTGGAAAGACTACGACATTGTGTAAGTTTTTGGCCCATGAGGTTTTCATGAACAAGAAAGTGCCTCATGTTTTAAAGGTTGAAAATGGGGTTCCGAATCCAGATGATGCTTTGCGAATCTTTTGCGAAGTGGTTGGAGTCACCTTGTTTCGAGAGCCCGAAGGGATTCCTGCAGTTTCGGAAGAAAGCCCTCTTTACTTGGATTTCCCAGGCCTTTCCATTAGCAACATTCAGGATTGGGTTGAGACCAAGCAGACATTGGATTCGATGGAGGTAGGCACTCGAGTTTTGGTTGTGAATGGAGCCTATGATCGCGAAATTTTGCTTCGTAGCATAAGATCGGCCAAGCATTTGGGTGCTACTCATCTCGCAATCACCCATTTTGACGAATTAGCTAACTCTACCAAACTCTGGCCCATTATATTACAACAGGATCTTTCTCCTCTTTGCATTTGTAATGGACAGAATGTGACTGGAGACTTTTCCACTAATGTTCTCAATCAACTAATTTCAAGAACCTTTCCTGAAGAACTTTATGCCCGAGGTTTTTCCAGTTACAAGATACCTAGTTCATGAACGATGATGCCAAATTTTTCTTTTGTCTAGGAGGATTCGTTGGATTCCTTTTATTTTTCTCCATTAGTTTTGCTTTGCATGGAAATGCAACCTTTGCTCTCCTCCTTGGAGCACTTGGTTGTCTGTTGATATCGATGAGTTTTCGTTTTCTTTTGGGTCTGGTTTTACGCGGCAACCAGATTTTGAAGGTAGACCGATCTGATCAGCAGAAAAAAGGAGGCTCTTCTGAGATTGTTTCTAAGTCTACTAAGAAGTTAATTGATCCAGCTGAGATAGCCGCTCAGGCCATGAGTGAAGCTGCTACTACTACAAAACCTCTCGTTGAGACCAAAGCATAATTGATTTGTTGCTCTTCTTCTTTAAATGAGTCCCCCTCCAACAGAAAATGCCAGCTTTGATCAAAGGTCCGCAAAAATGAAAGCGGCCGCAGATCGATATTGTGCTGCCATGCAGAAAGACAAGACCCGAGACAAGTGGATTGAGGACTACCTACCTTTGGTCAAATCCATAGTTTCGAGGTTAAGGCATCATTTTCCGGATCACTACGATTCCGAGGATATGTACGGAATTGGGGCTAAGGCATTAATTCTTTCAGTCAACCAATATGATCCTGCTAAGGGAAAGTCCTTTGGTAACTATGCAGCCTTGCGAATAAAAGGCTCTTTACTCGACGAGTTGAGAAAAATTGACAGCCTGCCGCGTACCAATCGAGCAAAAGCTCGATCTTTGCAACTTACCGTTCATAATTTGGAGGCTGAGCTTAAACGACAACCGAGTGAGGATGAAATCATTGGTGAGCTCCGAATAAGCAAGGGGGATTATGGTAAGCTACTGAAGGAAACCCAGCCTATTTCTTTCATACCAATCGACGGATACTCGGAGAATTCTGGCCAAAGCGAAGAGGGATTGCCTTTATCTGAAACAATCTCTGATCCTACCGAGCAAAATGCATTGGAAAAAACTGAAGGTCGGGAAAGAATCACTTTACTCAGGGAGCGCATTAAAGATCTACCTGACCAACAGAAGAAAATTTTGATGCTTTATTACTATGAGGAATTAAGATTGTCTGAAATTGGGCAAATCTTTGGCTTGACCGAAGGGCGAATCAGTCAAATCCTATCTCACACAGTACTCACATTGAAAGCCCATTTTAAATCACTTCATTAATCAGTCATGCTTTTAGCCGTTGGAATAGCGATCGTTTTCATTTCCTGTATAGGAGGTTTTGTTGTAGCGGGCGGGAATCCAGTTTCCCTTATTCACGCCGGGGAAATTATGATCATCTGCGGCATAGGCTTGGGGATCTTGGTGGTTTCCAGTCCCAAAAGCGTGTTGATGAGTTTGAAGACAGATATAATCAAGGCATTTAAGGGAGGGATTGCCAATCAGGGAAAGTTCATTGATTTGTTAGTTTTGCTTTACGAGCTTTTCATGTTGGGTCGCAGAAAGGGTACGCCCGCCTTGGACGAGCATGTTAGTGATCCCACAAACAGTTCTATTTTTACCAAATATCCCTCTTTCCTTAACGACCAAGGACTGGTCGAATTTCTCTGTAATTCATTAAGACCGATTGTGGATGGGAGATGTAAGCCCGGAGAAATAGGCGGGATTTTAAAAGCGGAATTGAACAGTCGGGAAGCTGAAGCGACACGCTCCGTTAAGGCGATTGAGATGATTGCGGATGCTTTGCCGGGAGTTGGTATTGTTGCCGCTGTTTTGGGAATTATTAATACGATGTCTAACCTAGAGGATCCCGAATCCGTTGGTTATAAAGTTGCGGCTGCCCTCAGCGGAACTTTCCTGGGAATTTTCTTAGCCTACGGAGTAGGTATCCCTCTTGGCAGGTTGGTTTCTCTCAATCAAACTCAGGAATTCCTTTATTATCATATTGTTGAGCGTTCAGTTTCTGGTTTTGCCACTGGATTGTCTCCGATTATGGCCGTTGAAATAGGCCGTAGGTCATTGGATAAACAAATTCAGCCAACTGCCGATGAGTTAGAGGAGCGTTGCAAAGATGCTGCCAAGGGAGGTTGATCTTTTAAGGTAGTTTCCCTTACCCCACTTTAGATGGCTCCTGTATCCTCCAATCTATTTAAAAAGCGTTTNATGCGTACGGCACATGGTGGTGCATGGAAAGTCGCTTATGCGGATTTCGTCACAGGAATGATGTCCCTGTTCTTGGTGTTGTGGATTTTGTCGCAAGATGAAGAGGTAATTATTGCTACTACTCGATTCTTTCGTGATCCCTACAAAGCAGGTGTTCCTAAATCTACTCCCGTTGAGCAAAAAGACGCTCGGCCAGGTAGCATGGTCGATCAAATTGTGGGTCGATCTGATACCACGATGCGCAACACGAATGATACCACATCAATTGACATAGATGTACTTCATCGGATTGCTCAGGATTGGTATACGCGACTTCGTTTGCATGAAATTGACGACTCCATTATTCAGATAGATGCAACTTCGGAAGGTTTGAAAGTAGTTCTTTTTCACGGAGACGATCAACCCATTTTCGAACCATCTTCTCCCCGTCTCACTTCCCATGGCAGAAAAGTCATGCAAAGAATGTCTTGGTTGTTATCTCAACATGTCCTCGTATACCGAGTTGATTCGCACACCAACCATCTCGAATCAGGCGAGGTCAAGGAAGGCGGTGGCACTTGGCAAATGTCTCTTCTGCAAGGGATNGAAGTTGCTGACGCCTTGTCTCACTACTCAGCCAATGAACTTGACGATAAGTTAGAAAGGATAACTGGTCACGGTTCTACCAAACCCAATGATTCGAGGTTTCCTGATCAACCAGAGAAGAATCGCCGGGTTGAATTGAGTTTGGTTCTAGAGATGAGTAAAGAAGATCTTGCCCAATACGAATGATTTTTCGGTACGCCAACTGCTTTATTTGATTTATGCAAAGTTATTTGTCAGGTCGCGGAGGAGAGCATAATGTTGAGGATAAATCCAGTGAGGGTTTCCGTTCCTACTTGGATAACTCTACTCAATCAGATCAAAATGAAGGATCCCAAGCTTTGACTTCCGAAGATTCCGCTGATCTTCAAAATGATGTTATTTATGAAGAAGAGGGGTGCCCGAAAGTGGAGGTTTCCTCTATTGATGGAAAACCCGTTTCGATCAACATTCATCTTCCTGATGGTCGCCTCCTAAAGCTCGATTGCGAGTATTGATCTTCTTCGCTTCTATCATTTTTGTCTCTTTTTGGATTGGAGCAAGAATTTGAATGGCATAAATATTGCTTAACACGATGCGTGAATCTTTCATTATATGAAAACGCATCCGCTCTAAGAGGTCTCGAGCAGTACCAAAACATCCTTGCCAATAATATTGCTGCTAGCCATGTGGCAGGTTTCAAGAAAGTCGCCGTGAGTTTCGAAGCAGTAGAAGGCGGAGAAATTGCCCGTAGCACTCATGATCGATTGAGAAACGAAATGCCTGGTTCTTTTCCAGTAATGAAGAACCAAGTTGACTACAATGAAGGGGAAATGAGGGAAACCAATAACCCCATGGATATGGCCCTTCGTGGAGAGGGTTTTTTTGCTCTTCTCAACCAAAATGATGAGTCGGTTTACACAAGGGATGGTCAATTTTATCTGAATGCCGATGGGGTCATGGTCAACAGCATGGGGCATGAGTTTTCTGATGTGGGGGGTAACAACATTCAAACTATACCGGGCGGTGGTGATGTCACCATTGATAAGGANGGCTTGATCTTCCAAAACGGTCAAAACATCGGGCAAGTTGGAGTTTTCGCTTTTGAAAACCCATTGCTTGACCTCCAAAAGGTGGGAGGAGGCTTTGTTGCCAAGGAAGTGGAGACTGTTCCTGAACCGGCAAACGCCGAACAATTTACCCTGATGCAAGGCTATTTGGAGAACAGCAATGTTTCAAGCATTGAGGAGATGATCGGATTAATCGAGGTCTCCAGAGCTCACGAGGCAAATCAAAAAATGATTCAAACTTTTGACGAAAACATAGGAAAAGCCATCGGGACACTTGGCCAAACTCAATAACTCAACTCAAATATGAATTTATCTCTTTATTCTGGATCGACGGGCATGCAGGCNCAACAACTAAATCTTAATGTCATTTCTAATAATATAGCCAATGTCAACACGACGGGATATAAGAAAAATAAAATAGAGTTTCAGGATCTTTTGTATCAGAATCCCAGGCAAGCCGGCGGTCAAACCGGAGCGGGGAATGTGATTCCCACTGGGGTTGAAATGGGAAATGGCACCAAGGTTGTTTCAACTGCCAAAATTTTCACTCAAGGACAGTTAACTCAGACTAGCGAAAAGATGGATGTGGCCATCGATGGCGTAGGGTTTTTTCAAGTGGAAAGACCCGATGGAACCGAAGCATACACACGGGACGGTGCATTTAAAGTTGGCCCTGATGGTCAGATAACCACAGCCGACGCTTTGCCTATTGCCGCAGGTTTGCAGATCGACCCCGAAGTCACCAATGTTTTTGTTTCCCCAACGGGAGAAGTTTCTGTCGAAACGGCTGACGGTACTCAGATTATTGGGCAATTGGAGCTTGTTCGATTCCCAAATCCCGCTGGAATGAAAGCGATGGGAGGGAATCTCTACATCGAAACTGAAGCGAGTGGGCCTCCTGAGATTGGTGCTCCAGGTGAAAATGGTTTTGGCGTTCTTCAGCAAGGGTATTTGGAAATGTCCAATGTCAATGTGGTGGAGGAAATGGTGAATATGATTATAGCGCAGCGAGCCTATGAAATTAATTCCAAGTCCATCCAAACTTCCGATGATATGCTGGCTCGGGTTAACCAACTCAAGAGATAATCGGGGATATGANTCAGCGATCTTTGTACATTCTGAGCTTCTTGTTTTTGTCCTTCGTCTTATTCGGAGATGTTAGTCGATTATTGGAACCCTTGGATTTCAAGAACTTCTCCAAGTCCTCAAAAATTGGTTACAAAAGTGCTGCTTTTATTTCACCCCTTAATTCTACGCTCAAATCGGAAAGAGTTTCAGATGGAGTTTCCAAAGTGAGTTTGGATCGACTTTTATTGGAAAGAAGTTTGGGCGAGGCCCTTTCGCATAGGTATCAGGCAAGTGGCAAGGTGATCGCATACATTACCCGCGAGTGGAGAGTTTTGGATGTAAGTTCGAATTTTTTCCTCAAAATTCGGGATTGTGCTCCGGACGAATTATCTTCCAGCAGTTTCATTCGCTTTGAGATTTGGGATGAAGGTCGTTTGGTTGGTCAGTACTCCGAACCTATCCGCATGACACATATGGTGGAGGTTCATTTTACCACTGTACCTTTTGCTCGAGGGAGTAAACCGAGTCTTGCTCAATTAACGACTCGATTAGTTGATGTCCTGAAGCAACACGCAGGTTCCGTTTTTGCAAATGCAAAGCTTTCCGGTTATCAAATCAATGCTAATTTAAAGGCAGGTACTCCCTTAAAGTGGAACCACTTAGCTAAGGTAACCTTAGTTCAAAAAGGTAAAGTCGTAGATGTCTTTGCTTCTGGGAACGGTATCTATGTAACCATGAAAGGCATGGCGCTGCAGGATGGCGTCGAAGGGGGATTGGTTAAAGTCAGAAACCTTTCATCTGAAAAGGAATTCCAAGCCCGAGTTTTAAATGAAAACAGTGTTAAGGTTCACCTTTAATTCAATGACGATTCTACATACTTTTACTTCGGTTATTCTAGCTCTCTCTTTTTCTTATTCTGCTAGTGGAACTTCCCTTTGGACCAAAAGTACAAACTCCCAAAGAGGTCTGTATGCAGGGAAGCGTGCCTACTCCATTGGTGATTTGATCACCATAGATGTTTCTGAAAGTTCNTCTCTTGCTGCTTCTCAGAATTCTGTTCGTAACCGTCAATCTCAAATTGAGAATGCAGTGGAACAATTCCTTTTTGCAAATAGCGGAATGGGTAAGCACAAAGGCACTTTGCCAACAACGCAAATCGAGACTAAAAGCAGCAACCAGGGAGGTGGTTCAATCGCCAATACTCAAAATCTCCAAGGCCGAGTTAGTGTTGTAGTGATCGATGTTTTGCCAAATGGGGTTTTGGTTTTGGAAGGAGCAAGAATGGTAACTTTTTCCGGTGAGAGCTATTATGCGGTGCTTAAGGGGATGGTTCGTCAGGAAGATATCGGTTTTGGTTTTAAAGATGGTTTGCGTTACCGCAACATCGTTGCGTCGCAATTCATTGCCGATGCTCAAATCGAATTTGTATCAAAAGGTAGTCTGAATGATGCACAAAAGGAAAGTTGGTATCAAAAATTGGCGGCAATTCTCAATCCTTTCTAACTATGAGAATATCGAAATTCACCATCTTTTTTCTTAAACTCTTAAGCATTTTGCTTTTGAGTTCTTCTCTTTATTCTGCACGAATCAAAGATTTAACCGATGTGCGCGGAACTAGGAGTAATCAACTTTTTGGTTACGGTATTGTTACGGGATTGAATGGACAAGGCGATTCTCGAATCGAATACACTGAACTTGGNATTCTAAACGCTTTAGAAACTTTGGGTATTCGGGCAGATAAAGCAGATAAGTCNAGAAACATTGCAGCAGTCATGGTAACTGCCGATATTGGCCCTTTCGCAAAAGAGGGTTCAAGAATGGATGTAACGGTATCTTCCATTGGCAACGCAGATTCCCTGCAAGGAGGAGTTTTGTTGCAAGCTCCTTTGTACGGAGCAGACGGCAAGGTGTANTCGGTTGCCCAGGGACCNGTCTCAATTGGAGGTTTGTCCGCTGGTAATGCCGGTGGGAATGTTCAGGTCAATCATCCGACCGTTGGCATCGTTTCCAATGGTGCTTCGGTTGAACGGGAAATTGAAAGTAAGGTGCTTAGTGGCAATTCCATTGACTTGATTCTTCGCTCTCCCGATTCAAATACTGCCGTTAAAATAGCTGAAGCAATAAACAAATACTACCCTAGCACTTCCATTGCTGCTGATGGTGGGCTAGTTAATGTCAAGGTGCCTCTCGATTTTAGGGGGCAAACCACAAATTTTCTTGCTGCGATTGGTTCCGTCGATGTCAAACCCGATGTTCCAGCANGAGTGATTATCAATGAGCGAACAGGTACGATCGTTGCGACTCAGAATGTCCGTATTTCTCCTGTAGCCGTCAGTAGCAGTAATATCACTATTTTCCTCAATCCAACGACCGGAGTCAGTCAACCCCTTCCTTTTTCTCAAGGAGCGACTACCATTTTACCGGGCGAAAATGCTGAACTCATTGAAGAAATCGGACGATTTGAAACCTTGGAGGAATTAGATCCTCCCGGTGCCTCCACCGTAAATGAACTAGCGTCCGCATTAAACAAACTTGGATTAACCACTCGGGAGATGACTTCGATTCTGCAATCCATTAAAAATGCCGGTGCCTTGCAGGCTGAACTTATAATCAACTGATAACTTCCATGGAAACAAACGACATAGGCAACAATTATGTGGGCATGGATACATCCATGCTGATGGATATGGCTCATTCCAAGCATGCCACGGAGGAACAAAAGAACGCCGCCGTCAGTCAGCAGTTTGAATCAGTTTTAGTGAAGCAGTTTCTTAAAGAAGCNCTTAAACCAATGTTTAAGGGTGTTTTTAATGAAGAAGGTGGAGCNCACAGGATGTATCGTCACTTTTTCACTGATGCCATTTCCGAGAGTATCGCAAGTGGTGGAGGTTTTGGCGTTTCTTCGATTCTTCAGCAGCAACTCAATCAGGCAGCTTCTACCCAGTCTTCTCAACAAATCGAAAAAGAGTAATCATGGTCCAATTAGCTCAAAAACCAAGCAGTCATCTCAATTTTTGTTGGGAGGACCTGTTGTCCCTGTTAAGAGACGAGCTTCANGAATATGGTGGTTTGATTGGTTTATTAAGTTCTCAGCAGCAAAGTATTTTGAATCGTAGACCGGATAGTTTGCTGGCCATCAATCAATCGGTTCAAACGCAAATGGAAGCGAGCCAAATGCTTCAAAGAAGAAGGCAAGGTTTTGTTTCCTCTCTAGCGGGAGTCTATGGTGAATCAAGTTCCTCCACATTGTCCGAATTGGTAGCACATTTTCCTGAAGTCACGCAACCCATGTTCATCAGTATTATAGAAGAGATTAACAACCTGATTTCCGAAGTCCGAAGGAAAATCGAGCAAAACCAAAGGCTGTTGAATCGTTTGAGCGAAGTGACCGATCAAATCCTTAGCATCACAGATCCAAGTTCGCACACAAAAACTTACAACCGAAGCGGGAATCTTCGTAAATTATCCAACGATCGTTCAAGCTTGAACGAATCGGCCTAGAGTTAGTTTTCTGATATGTCGTTACTTGGAGAAATAAACAAGACCAGCGAAGCTCTTCGCTATCATGCCAAAACCGCAGAAATTGCGGGGCAGAATCTTGCCCATGTTAATGACGAAAACTATGCCCGTCAAAGAGTGCTTGCTCGAGAAGGGGTGATGTATGGTTCCTTCGGCGAACTACAAACTTCGAGCCTTGAAGCGGGTGGATTGGATCATGCGAGAAGTGAGTTGCTTGATAAACGAGTGGTCATGGAGGTTGGTGAAAGTTCAAGCTTGGAGGCTAAAAAAGAGATTTTGGAGCTTTTGCAGGCGGCACTTGGTGAAACGATTGTTAATCCTGGAATAAATGCCGGTTTAGACGATATCCACGATAGNATTCTGGCTCCTGGTAGTTTGGCCNGGTCGATGAATGATTTCTTCAACTCCTTCCATGAGCTTTCGGCTTCTCCCGATGAACCTACAATCAAGCAGGAATTATACAACAAGACAGAGACTTTGGTGCGGAGGATCAATGATGCTGGAAGCAGTTTGGATCAAATTGAATCAGACCTATCTGATACCGTTAAGCGATCGGTTGATGATGTAAATCGGGTTTTGGCACAACTTCACGAGGTGAACAAGCAAGTCCGGAGATTTGAGCTTCAAGATAAGGGAAAAGCAGTCAGTTATCGGGATCGGAGGCAGGCGTTACTAGAGGAGTTGTCGCGTTTAATGGACTTTAAGGTGGTCGATGATATTGACTCGACCACCGGGAAACCCTCAGGATTCATTAATATTTTTGCTAACTCTAAAGACGGTAGGGAAGTTAATTTACTGGACCCGGTCGGTCCTAAAAATATGACTAATGACTGGAATCAGGAAATCGTATTGGGCGAGTCGCTGATTGAACGGGATCTCAGGTTACAGGGCTTAACCGACCCAGTTGAAATTTCATCAATTGCATCTCAGGAAGTTGCTAAATTGAATCCGAGTGGATCTCAAGCCCAACTTCGAGCTAAGATTGACGGAAATGGCCAGCTTGGTCGGGTGGAGGTTTTGGACGGAGGTTCTTTGTATGACGATACCGATGATCCTATTTTAGTTACCTTCCTTCCTCCAAAGCCTATTTTAGGCAACGCACAAAATAACCAAGAAGAAAATGTTGAGCCAAATGTTGGCGATCAAGATGCACAGGGAGCAGTTGCCTTTGCGGGACAACCCGTTGATATTGGAAACGAGATTGCTGATGGTGTTGGTGATGCCCAATTATTAGCTGAGTCTGGTAATCTATCTCTTGAGAATAGTGCTCGAAATAAAGGAGATGTCTTTTACTTCAAAAAAGATCTTCCGGATGGTTCCGTCGATCTTGCACTTTGGCAAGCTTTGGAAGACACAGCTAAAGGAGTTGATCCAAATGTTAGCAACCAGTTTATGGAAATAAAAGACTGGCCAAATGGTAAAGTCGAACAGACTCGCAAGACATATTCCGATTTGGAAACTTACCAGAAAGGCGATCAACTGTATTACGAAGGTCAGTATTATCAGGCATTGGATGTTGTCACTCCCGTCAATGAAGAGGAAGTCAATGAAGAAGGGATTTCGACTACCACTCGTAACTACTTGGAGAACGATGTTTTTAAATATGGTGAGCAATATTACCAAGCCGTTACAAATATACCCCAAGGAGCAGAACTTGATTTACAGGAATTCACGGCTGGTCAAGAGCAAGGATTGTTAATCGGTACGAAGGTGGTCGGTACCGTTTTGGCGCTGGGAGAGGATCTGCCTAGTGATGGAAATGTTATTAACTTGGCGGCTGAAACATTAATCCCCCAAGGGGGGTTCGTTGAGGAAGCAGGTGATTTCTACATGTATGTGGGCAATGACAATTTTGACACGACTCAAACTTTCCTCGAGCCAGCCTCCGATCGTGAGAACTTTGTAAAGGTTAATGCACACATCGATTCCTCAGTACAAATCTTGCAAGAGAAATTAAATGAAGCGAGTCTTCCCCAAAATGCTGACGATGGCTTGGAATTTTACGATAACGAAATTTTTTACCAAGAAATCAACGGGCAGAATTACCACTTCATCGTGGTTTCTTCTCCAGATACGATTACGGAACCATCTCAGATTGAGACTTTTGATCCAACCGACCCTCAATGGTCATCTAATTTTCATTTTTTCAAACCACAATTATTGAACGAAGCCGAACCTCGTCAAATCGTGCGCCTTTCTTCTCCCAAAGGATTCAACACGGAAAATGGTGTATTGGAAGAGGTCAATCTTGGTATTGCCGAAGCAGTTTTGAAAGGTGGAGAAATTAAAAGTTTTAACATCATTAGCAACGGAAACGGTTTTCCTACTTCGGATGCTATATTGATTGAAGGCGGAGAATCCGGCGGATCCTTAGAATTGGATCTTAAATCCGGATCGATTCATGGATATCAAATGGCTCGTACCGTTGAAATGGAAAAATTTAGAACGGGTCTCAATGATCTTGTTAAAACTTTTGTCGAAAAAGTGAATGGAATCTACAATTCAACCGATGAACCGGGTGGCTATTTATTTGGTTTTGATTCTTTCTTAAGTCGTCCGGTTACTGGAAATAATAAAATCATGGAGGACTCATATGATCTCTATGGACTCGAAGGGGATGGCGAATTTATTCTATTTCGTGATGAAGTTGACATGACTCTGCCAACCGCGGATACCGATACTTTCCAAATCGTAAACTCAACGCCAATTTATCCCGATGAACTAAAGAATAACCCGGACGCTCTGTATGTGCGAGGTGAAGATGCGACCATTAATCTGTTGGCAAGTGAATCGGGACCTTCCATATACGAGTTCTATGGTAGTGCACGAAGGATGCAAAATGTTACTTTTGAGATTGATTCCACTTATCCAGGTCAAGACCAATTGATGGGCACAGGGGACGACGGAAGGTCTATTTTGCTTGGCTATGAGGATATACCTTTTCGCATAGAACAGGGTGATAGGCCTTTCATCATTGGTGATAATTTTTCCTTCGATGCGATTCTGGAAAACGATTGGAATTTGGCTACTAGTCTGCGTGTCGATGATGACTTGACAGCGGATAACATAAAGGCAAGTGATGAATTTGCTGAAGGAGAGAATGATGTTGCCTTTGAGATCAGTAAGTTGGCTGACGGAGTTTTTGCGGATAAGATTTCAGTCCTCAATGCGGACATTGGGAATGAGATGTCTGATTTGAACGACAATCTCGATCATCAGAAATCAATCGAATCCTTGCTGCTGGATCAACGCCGAGCCGTAAGTTCGGTTTCAATTGACGAGGAGGTTTCCGATCTGATGCAATTCCAAAGATCCTTTCAAGCCTCGTCAAGGGTGTTGAATACACTCGACAAAATGTTGGAATTAGTTGTGATGGGCCTCCTTAAATAGCCATGCGTATACCCAACATTAGCGTTTCAGAGAATGTGACGAGTACGATTCGTTCTTTGGATATGCAAAGATATGAACTTGACCGTCAAATATCTAGTGGACAAAGATTGTCTCAACCTGAAGACGATGGTATGCGGGTTGGTAAGTTGATTCGGGTTGATGCACAAAAAAACCAACTGGCTCAATACCAAAGGAATGCCTCTTACGCTTCTGAATTTCTTAATGCTGGGCACCTCAACTTGGACAACCTTAGGGAACTCAATCTTCGAGCTCAGGAAATCTCAAGAGTTGCAGGTTCCAACTTGAACCAGTCCGCCGGAGAAACCTATGGTTTTGAAATTAATGAATTGATCGAAGAGGCGCTCAATCGAGTTAATGCGACTCATCGGGGTAGGGCTTTGTTTGCTGGTACGGAATACAAGCCTAACTTTGGAAATTCAGACATCGTGCTGGGTCAGCAGAGTAAAAAGATTATCTCTTTAAACAATAATATGGTGGGGGATGAAGGTGGTGATGGCACACGAAGGATAGACTCTGGGGAAGAGGTAGTATTTAAAATAAATGGTAGGGAGTATGTGATAAGTGCAAAAGTGAATGGTCTAAGTATTGCAAAGATCACCGAACTTGCCAAAGATTTGATTAATCAGGACACCGAATCCCTGAGCGATTCGCCAATAGTCGACACGGATGATTATCATGCCAAAGTTCGCGGAGCAGCACCTCCCTATAATCATAGGAATGAGCAAGTCTCTTTACATGCAAAGATTTCCGATAATGGTGAATTGGAAGTCTTTGGAACCGTTGGTCAGTCATACAATGCATCTGCAGAATATGTTACTAAGTGGGATCCCAATCTTTATTTTCCTGAGCAGACCAAGGCAAAATTGGACGCCAAAGCGAATTCATTGTTTTTTGGCTTGGGTTTTGATGAATTAACACCTTCAGAACAAGACCAAGTACGAAATGAAGTTTTTTTGCTTGGAAGCCCGGTTTACAACTTCTCTGCTACTCAGTACAAAGATCTTACTGGATTGGAAAGCCAAACTGGAGGCAATTATCTTTTGATGTCGACTTCCACAGAAGACGGGAGTACGGAGTTTTTTCTTGAACCGGCTGTGCAGGAAGATGGCGAGTGGAAGCGAACAGATGCCGCAACGGATTCAATTACACTTTCAGAAGACTTTCAGGATCTTGAAAATATAAGTCAATACATCAACGAACAGAGTATTTTTCCTTATGCCGAAACTCCTTCGGCTTCATGGGATAGGCAGCTTGCTGTTTCATCTGAGCTTGCATACGGATCATCCCAGTTAGTTGTTAAGCACGCCGATCCATGGAAAAGACTGAATACCTACGAGCTTGGTGCCGTGATCGAATTTGCCGGTAAAAAATGGGAATCTCAGATTGACGATAATGTTAATCATAAACCCTCTGATTCAAGTTCGCTTTATTGGAAAGAAATTCCATCTGGCTATCAGGTTGATAGAGAAGATTGGAGCATCAAGGCGGATGCCGTTGAAAACCGAATTTTTAACATGGCCCCGGATGGGCGTTTTTTTGATGTCGAACAAGATGCGATTGAATACACAAGGAATCTTATTGTAAACTCACTTAACCCAGAAAGGTTTCTTCCCGAGAATCTTACAGCGGATAATATTGATGAAGCCTTTCGGCAAACCGTTAAAAAAGTGACCTACCCGGTATCCCAATTCCAAGTCGAAGGTTCCGAATCAGAGGGATTGGTGACTTTTGACTCGGAAACTTTAGATTATCGCCTGTCGGCAACTAGTGGGGGTGCCAGCGTCATAGAAGGTCTTTATCTGAAAGGTGATATTTCTCGTCTTAGCGACCCCACTATCGATCAAAACGAAGTGGTGATTCATGAAGGAAGATACTACCTGACTACACAGCCACAAGACTCAGATGACTTCAATGTAAATGCTTGGTCCAGCTTAACCCCCGAACAGAGAAGTGGAGGTGGGGCTTTTTTACTAGGAGATGGTTTACCAGTGGAAGGACGGGAGCATGTTTTTGAAACTGATGAAATTGGTAATGCAATTCCTTTCACAGCGGAGATGGGAGACTATGTATACGACAAAGCTGAGGATAAATTCTATGTAGCAACTACCAAAATCATCAACCCTACATCAATCGACGACCCCACTTTTAAGGAAGTAAATGTTCGTTCTTGCGTGCAGGGAGAGCAATGGTCTTCAAACTTGTCGTACAGTAAGGGACAGATAGCACTTTACGATGGTAAATATTATCAATGTCAGAAACAAATTTTTGATAATGTTATGGATACTGGAGACTTTCAAGGTACACAAGTTGCGATTCGTCCCGATGATGAATTTATAATCAACGAAGAGAATCAGAAAGTAGCCAATGATATTTGGAAGCCTCTTGAAGGACAATTAGATCATGTGCTGACTTTTTCCCCCGAAAGAGAAGATGCCCCTGTTGTAACCATACAGTCGGCTGGAAGCTCTGGTATTGATGCTACCGCAAAAGCAGTTGTGGATGTGCATGGAAGAATTGTTGGGTTGAAGGTCATGAATCCAGGTAGATACTTTTTCGGAACCGCTGAAACCGGAAATGTCCCGCCTGATTTTGAAAAGGCAAAAGTAATTTTAGATAACGGACAGGAGATGGAGGCAACCATCATATGGGAGGAAAACCCCAGTGATCCCGGTCCTTATCGGGTTTCTGGTTTTGATATTCCACCCACGGTTGAAGCTAATTCCGAAGATGTTGCTTCTGGACTTGCTACCAATGTAGGTGAGTTAATTTCCAATGTTGTGAACGGTGCTCCCACAGGTCCAAGGTTGGGCGATACTTTTGATTTTGCGACTGGTTCTAAGGCCTTTCTCGATCATCGGGATGCAGATGGTAATCTTCTTAATGTAACTTACCTTGGAGGGGACCAAAACTCACAAACTTTTGTTGGGAAAGACACTGAAATAACCTACATGCTTGACTCGTCCGGCGATAAAACCAAACAGCTTGGCGATATTGTAAACAGCTTGGTACAATTGAGAGATGGGCTCAGCAACTCGGACCCTAGTCTGTATACCCAAGAAGTTGGGCTTGCAGAAAAAGATCTTATATCGATGGAGGATAACTTGATAAATAAGATGGGTGAGCTTTCTGCCAAGATGGTTAGAATGGAAACTGTCCGTCTTCATGATGAGGATTATATGCTTCAATTGGATCAACAAATTTCAAGAGATTTAGATGTGGATTTATCAGAGGCAATCATGCGTCTCACAAGGGTTTCGACCGCTTACCAGGCAGCTATGCAAGTCGGTGCACAATTGCTCAACACATCACTCCTAAATTATCTATAGATTAAAGTTTGTTTTATGAAATTAAAAATAGACGAAGACTCAAATAATCCGGATATCGTAGGTTCTGAAACAAGAAATCAAGTAAGCCTTCCTCAGGGTTTGTTTGGTTTTTCCGAAATTCGTTCCATGGAATTAGTTTTTGACGAAGAAGAATTGCCTTTTATGTGGCTGAGACAGGATGATCAGGATGGACTTGCTTTTATAGTTATCGAACCAGGAGGGATTATTCCCAATTATTCAGTAGAGGTGGCTGATGCTGATGTTCAAATTCTTGGTATTTCAGGTCCGGAGGACACCATGATCCTAAACATTGTTACGCTGCCCACCAATCAGACCGGTAAGATTTCCCTCAATCTTGTAGGTCCTATCATAGTTAATCGAAAAACCTTAGTCGGCAAGCAGTGTATCATAAACAATCATGAAGAATATTCCGCCCGACACATCTTAGATGTGAGTGGTGAAGGTCTCTGAACTCAAAGGCTAAGATACAATGTTAATCTTATCACGAAAAGTTGAGCAGGGAATAACCATTGGTGATGAAATCGAAATTTCCATCACTAAGATCGAAGGAGATTCGGTTAAGATTGGGATCTCTGCTCCTCGTTCCATTTCAATTCTAAGGAGAGAGATTCTTGAGGAAATGCAGTCATCCAACCAAGCTGCAGCCGTTTCAAGCGTTCCTTCTCAAACAACCCTGAAAAGCACACTGGCCGCTGGTTCGGCCAAGAAATTGATTGCACAAATGCGTGCAAAGAAAAAAGCGACCGACCCAGAGCATCAGGACTTGGCTTCCTAATTTGGATTCATATAGTTGCTGATTTTTAACTTTCAGTAATTCCTTATGTCCAAATTCAGACCTTTTCGAGCGTTTCGCCCAGTTCCTTCCAATGCCAAGCAAGTGGCTTCCCGCCCTTATGATGTGCTTGATTCAAACGAGGCACGCGAGGAGGCGAAGGATAACCCGATTTCCTTCCTTCGGGTTATTAAACCAGAAATCGATCTTCTCCCGACTGTAGATCCTTATGGTGAAGAGGTGTATTGGCAGGGCTTGGCTAAGTTAAATGAACTCAAAGAGCAGGGAATCCTTGTTCAGGACAAGGATGCTTATTTCTACATTTATCGGTTAACTATGGATGGCCGTAGTCAAACGGGTATCGTGGGTTGTTGCGATTACCAGGAGTACTATGATGAAAGTATTAAAAAGCATGAACTCACGCGTACCGCTAAGGAAAATGATAGAGTCAGGCATGTCGAGACTCAGAATGCCAACGCGGAACCAGTGTTTTTCTCCTATCGAGGCGATGTCCGAATTGACGACTTGGTTAGTCAAGTCACCAACTCCGCTGTCGAGTACGATTTTATTGCTGATGATGGAATCAGGCATGAGTTGTGGGTGGTTCGCGATCCTTCTCTGATTCAGGGTATTGAAAAAAGTTTTTCAACCATTTCTGCCCTTTATGTTGCCGATGGGCACCATCGAACTGCTGCTGCCGCACGAGTCGGCCAAATGAGAAAGGAGAACAATCCTGAGCACAATGGCGAAGAGGAATACAATTTTTTTATGGCGGTGCTTTTTCCTGATGATCAGTTAAAGATTTTTGATTACAACCGCGTCGTTCGAGACCTTAATGGTCGGTCGCAAGATGATTTTCTTTCGGATTTGAGAGAGAGTTTTGAAATCTCTTCTCTTGATCAACCCCAGTCGCCAAGAGAAAGGGGAATGTTTTCGATGTATCTTGGCGGAGATTGGTATTTGCTCAAAGCAAAGAAGAAAAAAGTAACTTCAAGCCCCAAAGAGGAATTGGATGTTACCTATCTGTCAGATGAAGTTTTGGAGCCTATCTTAGGTATCACTGATTTGAGAAAGGATCTTCGGATAGATTTTGTTGGTGGAATCAGGGGTCTTTCGGAATTGGAAAAACGGGTGGATTCCGGAGAAATGGCGGTGGCGTTTGCTCTCTTTCCTGTTTCAATGGATGAATTGCTTGCGATTGCCGATGCGGGTGAGATCATGCCACCCAAAACAACTTGGTTCGAACCAAAGCTAAGAAGCGGACTTTTTATTCACGATTTGGAGTGATCCGTCATTTGCAAGGCCAAGGAGATCTTGTTTCCTTTCGCATTGTGTAAGTCCAATGATCAAGGCAATTTCATAGGAGTTACATGAAGTTGCTTATTTTAAGTTCATCCACCGGAGGCGGGCATGATATGCGTGCGAGTGCTCTTTTGAATGGGTGGAATGATCATGGTCACGAGGGGTGCATTAGTCGTCCGTTAGACGACGGTTTTTTGGCTTATAGAATGGGTGCCGAGTTCTATAATCTTATTCAGGTAAAGATGCCATGGTTTCATCAGTTTTATTTTAGGTTTTTGGAATACGCGAACTTGCACCGCCGTGCTTCGACAATCCTGGGAACTTCCCGTTTTCAGCAACAGGTTAGAAACTTTTGTCCAGATCTTGTTTTAAGTGTCCATGCTCATCTTAATCATGGTTTTTTTGATTTGGTATCCAAAGCTTCCTCTAAGTCTTTGAAATCGATCGTATATTGTGGAGAACTGGCAGATGGACCCGGATTCAGTAGGCACTGGATAAACCCTAAAGTTGATCTTTTTGTAGGCCCCACTTCTGAAACCTGTGATGCTGCAGTTAAAAGAGGAATGTCTACAGAAAAGGTGAAGAATTGTGGTCTACTTCTTAGAAGCCCATTCTATGCGAAATTGGATGAGTGCAAGAGAGTCTCCTGTCTCAAAGACTTAAAGATCGATTCTTCGCAGCCTTTTCTGCTTTTGGCAACGGGTGCCAATGGAGCCAATCGACATTTGGAGATTTGCCGAAGGTTGGCGGAGGCACGCATAAATATTCCAGTTGTTGCTCTCTGTGGAAACGACTTAGGTTTAAAAAGAAAACTTACTGAATTCGACCAAAATCAGGGCTTAAGGGTTCTGGCCTTACCCAAAATGGGAGGTGAGCAAATGTTTCATTTGTTACACAGCGCTTTATGTATGGTTGGCAGACCGGGTGCTGGTCTGACTTCAGAGGCGCTAGCCTGTGGTACACCTATGGTTTTCGACCTTTCTCGCGGGGTGATGCCTCAAGAGAGCAATAACCTGAACTTTTGGAAAAGTAGAGGAGAGGGCGTTTTGACGATGAACGACCCGAATCTTCTTCCGAATGTTCTGGGGCAAAAGATTCCCAGTATCCGAATTGAGCTACCATCCTCACCGAGTGAATTGATTCTTTTACTGGAAGCATTGGGGTCAAGGGATGACTGAATTAGACAAAACCCAAGTAAAGGCCTGGGCGTTGGCCCGTTCGATTTTCGGGGCGAACCAGACCATGTGTGAGGGCAACCACATTGCCAATTGCTTTTCTCCCCAATTCCCTTTCAACGACTCCATTCATCTAAGTTCCAACGGTGGTCTGCAGTTTTCATACTCTTCCTTGGACAAGTTGGTCGGGCAGGGATTTGCCTTTCCCAAGGTGAAATCTTTTTTCATTTCTCCGGTACTTTGCTTTAAAAGTATGGTTGCTCTTTTAAAAATCAAGGGCCTATACAGCCAAATTCATCCCAGTTTCAATCAGGTTAGGGCTATTTTTCGTGCCAGTGTTGAGGCCACTCTTGCTTTCGCTAACCATTATTCTCCAGCACGGGAAATACTTGAAGGCGAGAAGGGAAGGATATCCTTTATGATTGATGGACTTGGGGGAATCTTAAATGTTGGGCAAAACCAAAAGGGACTTTGGGCGGTTATCGAGACTTCCACCGATGAGAAAGCTAGCGTAATCTTGATCTTTCAAGACCTAGAATACGCTCTTCTTTCTGCCTTAGGCAAAACCAACCATTTGACAGATCCGGTCATTGGTAAATTTGCTCTTCATGGGAGAATCACTTTGATCGAAAAATTTGGCTTTGTATCCAGGCTTGCTTTAAATGATCTTCCAACACCTAAACGATGAATGATAGAACCCAATCGCAAAAGCTCTTTCTGCGAGCTCAAAAAGTGATTCCAGGCGGAATTTATGGGCATGTTTCTCCCGTCGCGGGATTGCCCGATTGCTTCCCGCATTATTGCAGAAAGGCCAAAGGTTATCTTTTTGAAGATGTAGATGGCAAGCAGTGGGTCGATTTTATGTGTGCCTACGGTGCAGTTTTACACGGCTATTCAAATGCGGAAATAGATGATGCGGTCCGGGAACAGCAAATCTCAGGATCGGTTTTTAATCAACCATCCAAAGTGATGGTCGAATTAGCCGAGGAACTCACCCAGTTGATCGATTTTGCCAATTGGTCAGTTTTTGCAAAGAACGGTTCGGATCTTACGACTTGGGCGATCAGATTGGCTCGGCAACATACACAAAGGNCATATGTAATCAAGGCACAGGGAGCTTATCATGGAGTGGACGCATGGTGTGATCCCGGTTTTGGCGGGCGAATTGAATCTGATCGCCGGGAAGTATTGGAATTTAAGTGGAATGATGTCACTCAACTCGAGGATTTGATCCGAGCACATCCCGATCAGGTCGCATGTGTCATTCTCACTCCCTATCATCATGCTTCCTTCGCACCCTCTGAACTGCCAGTCGACGGCTTTTGGAACCAAGTCCGTAGTTTATGCGATGAGCATGGCATCATACTTGTTCTAGATGATGTTAGAACGGGTGGCAGGTTAGATGTCCATGGATCTCACAAGTTTTTTGGTTTCAGACCTGACCTATCTGTATATTCAAAAGCCTTGGGCAATGGTTATGCAATTTCGGCCTGTGTGGGCATCGAAAAATTGAAAAAAGCGTCGATGGAGGTTTTTCTTACTGGAAGTTGTTGGAACGATGCAGTCGCGATGGCCGCGGCATTGGCTTCCTTGCGGATCTCGAAGCGGGACAATGTTGCCGAGCAAGTAACGGACAAAGGATGTTTTTTTGCAAAAGGTATGGAGGNATTGGCCAACAAATACGATTATCCCTTAAAAATGACAGGTCCAGCTTCCATGCCATATCCTTGGTTTGATGGTGATGATGATTTGTTTCTCTTACAAAAATTCTGCAGATTCGCGGCGGGGGAGGGCCTGTTTTTCCATCCCCATCACAATTGGTTCATTAGCAATGCTCATAATGAGGAATCTTTGGCTGCTGCTTTAGTTCGGGTGGAACAAATTTTTGAGAAAATGGGTGAANCGGAGGCTTAAGCGAATTTTTCGAAAATGAACCTCCGAATGAACTCTTCGGAAGGGCTTGTTTGAATTATAGCATCCTCAAGCTTCCAAACCAGTTGCTTGAGTTGTAATGCAATCTCCTCGAGTTCCGTTTTTGCCAATTTGTCCGTTTGAACAATTTTGGGCATGATTGAGAAAGCGAAATCACCGAGAAGCGAGGCCGTGTCCCTATCTGCAAAAATCTCAGTCAGGGTTTCCGATAAATTGTCAAATCTCGACTCTTCATTCGAAGCTAGCTTTTCCCATATTTGATCGCATTTTGTAGCAAGCATGGTGAGGATCTGCGTTAGACCTGCTTTTGATATTCCTTTTCTCTTTAAATCCTCTAGATCCTTTTCACGGAAAGGCTTTAGGTTTTCCTGCAAGGCTTCTCGCAAATCATCGAATCCATCTGGGTGTATCAAGGTGGTTCCTTCAAGCTCGGCACCTCGGTCATTCAGGTTAATCACCAGCCGTTTTTGTGAGATTCGAGAGCAAGCCTCTGAAGTTTCCTGCCAATCAGAAAAAAATGGTGTGGGCACGACTTTCTCGAAATTNCCGGGAATTTGATGGTAGTTGAGTGCTTGCACCTCAATTTGAGATCTGCCGGTNTTTTGGGCGTAGCGCTTTTCTCCAGAACCTCCACCGGAGAGATCCATNCCAACTAACATGATCGCAGCGGGTCGTAGGAAATTGGCAAAACTTAATGCAGTAAGCCCGGCATTGTTAATAGAGAGAATTGAAGTTTTGCTAATGCCTTTTTCGGCAAGCCAATCCTCACTCACGACTCGGCCGGATAACAAAGCCTTTTTCTTTTGCCATTTAGCTGACCAACTCGAGTGAGATTGCGAGGAAAGAATAGCATAGCCAGGTGAGTAGTTTGGGTAACTGCATGATTGAAATGATTTTTCTGGATCGAGGTTAACCACAAAATGGGGAGTGATGCCCTGATCGCACAAAGCTTTCAAACTGCTGTCCGTAGCAATGATGATGGGTTTAGGGAAACTTGATTCAAGCAAAGGCAGGGTCTCATCAAGCGAAGGTCCTGCACCAACAACAATGGCGAGGGATCGGTTTCCAATCGATTGCCATTCGTTGGGTACTCGATCATTCAAATAACTGGGGAAGTTTTGAAAAACCTGACTCTGCCTNANGAATCCAGTCTCATTTCTNGATCNNCNTGCNCTNAGAGTCGTATCGATTTCACGNATTANNGANGTAAGNATCNTNGAATAATCGANGTTTTCACTNTCTTCNACTTNCTTACTNACTTTNACNACNGGAGGGTTGTNGTAATCAAGNGCNANAAATTCCGTAACTNTNTCTTTGATAGTGCTTGGNCTTGCTTTTGCATCCAAGNATTGNAGCGGTTTGAGNACAGGCCCATACGGTTTTNTTTTCAAGGAAATNAGNAAAACNCCACNNGGAAANTGCTNTATNTCGTGAAGAANGGATTCNTCNGNTACCNGNCCNAGCAAAATGGCNGTAGTNGCNTTTTNAACNTCNGTTTCGGATAACCAAGANGAACTCATNNAAANTTNCTNATTTGGNNAAAANNNANGGATAACNCNNNCTNTAAANGNAGAACNGTTTCTCCAATCTTTCGCATCGACTCANTCATNTTAATTNCGTATAATGAATCGTTAATNATGTTGAATGACAAATCGATATTGATCACAGGTGGTACTGGATCGTTTGGCCAACGATTCGTGCAAACTGTGTTACAGAGATTTAGCCCGAAGCGAGTTATTGTTTATTCGCGTGATGAGTGGAAGCAATCTGAGATGCAGGCTAATCCAGATCTTAAACACGGATCGCTTCGCTATTTTCTTGGGGATGTCAGAGACAAGGATAGGCTTTATCTTGCCATGCAGGGGGTTGATTATGTGATTCATGCTGCGGCTTTGAAGCAAGTCCCTGCGGCTGAATACAATCCGCATGAGTTCATAAAGACTAATGTCGATGGAGCGACTAACATCGTGGAAGCCGCCTTGCGTGCCGGAGTGCGGAAAATCGTAGCATTGAGCACGGATAAAGCAGTTAATCCGGTTAATTTATATGGAGCCACTAAACTCTGTTCGGATAAGGTTTTTATTGCCGCAAACAGTTATGCTGGTGGAGGTGGAACCCTTTGCTCGGTGGTTCGTTACGGAAATGTTGTCGGAAGCCGCGGAAGCGTAGTGCCTCTTTTTGCCAAACAAAGAACTACTGGTAAACTAACCATTACTAACCCGGATATGACTCGGTTTTTAATCACTCTTCAAAGGGGTGTTGATTTTGTATTAGATAGCCTCGAAAATATGGTAGGAGGAGAGTTGTTCGTTCCAAAAATCCCTGCCTGTTCGGTTTCGGATATCGCCCGAGTTATCGCTCCAGATTCCACATGGGAGACCATTGGCTTGAGACCGGGTGAGAAAATGCACGAGATTCTTATTCCTGAGGATGAGGCACGGAATGTTTTGGAATTTGATAAGCATTTTGTTATTCAACCGATCCAAGCTTTTTGGGGAAATAAGATTGGTATTCTTGGTGGGGTGTCTTGCTCGGAAGGTTTTCGTTATGCCAGTAATTGTAATTGCGAGAATTTATCCGATGACGAACTGAAGGATCTCCTTAAGGATTTCCTTCCCACATAAGTCGAAAAGTAAAGTTTTGGGTTTGGAGAACAATTGGCTAATGAATGACGCTCCTCCTTTGTTGGTGGCGGAACTTTCAGGAAACCATGGAGGGTCTTTGCAGAAAGCTTTAGATTTGGTCGAGCGGGCCGTGGATTGTGGTGCGGATGCCATCAAACTTCAGACTTATACACCAGAAACAATCACTGTGGCAGGGCGTTGCGACCGTTTCTTGCTCAAGGATGGCCTTTGGTCAGGTCAATACCTTGATCAACTTTACGCAGATGCCATGACTCCCTGGGAATGGAACGAACCGTTGGCTCGAAAGGCTTCCGATTTGGGGGTTTTTCTTTTTAGTTCACCTTTTGACGAATCTTCGGTGAACTTTTTGGAGAAGGCAATTTCTCCTCAACTCTACAAAGTCGCTTCCTTTGAGATGAACCATTTTCCCATGCTTGAAGAGATTGGTAAAACTCAAAAACCGGTTTTAGCAAGTACTGGAGTTTCTACTTTTGAGGAAATACAAAAAGCCATATCTGTCCTTAGAGACCATGGATGCCCGCAAGTCATCCTGCTTCATTGTGTAAGCGAATACCCCGCGAAAGCCGAGGACTTCGCTTTGCGAAGAATGAACTTATTACGCGACCACTTTGATCTGCCTGTCGGTCTTTCCGATCATTCCCTGGGTCATATTGTAGCCGTCGCTGCAACCGCTATGGGGGCTCGGGTGATTGAAAAACACTTCACTTTGGATCGCGACCCGAACTCGTCGGATGGTGCTTTCTCGATGCTTCCCGAAGAGTTTAAGGAGATGGCTCAAGCAGTACGGATGACATTCAAAGCGATGGGCTCTGCAAAAGAAGGCGATCGCAGAATTAGTTCCAATGCCGCTCATTTCAAAAGATCTATTCTTGTTTCAAGGGAAATTTCAAAAGGAAGTCAGCTAACCCCAGAGAACATAAGGGTTGCTCGGCCCGGGGACGGATTGTGCCCAAGTCAGTGGAAGAAGGTTTTGGGTAAGACCGTGAACAAGGAGCTGAAGGTCGGCCATCCTCTCGGCTTTAAGGATTTGGAATCGTAACGATTCCTATTTTTTGCATCTTGGGCGTTTAGGTGCTATCTTAAAATATGACTCCAACGCAACATACTCATCCATCGGATAAGCCGATTCCTATTTTTTCAGGATCACAAGTGCAGCGTTTGCGAAAAACTTGCGTGTGGGTTTCGAAATATTCACCAGGAAGGCGACTGACCCTAGAAGAAATTGCGGCGGTAATGGGAGTTTCCAGAGAAAGAGTCAGGCAAATTGAAGCTCATGCCCTAAGAAAGTTACGTCATCCGTCGCGGATACAACGTTTTAACGAGTTGAGAAACTAGTGGGATATTTGCAGGGGATGGTTGAAATCCTTTGCCACTTTTTTAATTTCCTGCATGGAAAAGGGGGTGGATATTTTTTTAGAAAAATTAAGTGAGGATGACGCGTTCCTGCTGCTCAATGGCGTGAAAGGTTTAGGACCAATAACCATACGCCGTTTGCTGGAACGATTTCAAAATGATCCGATTGCAGTTTTGCGAGCTTCGAAAAGTGAACTGATGCAGGTACGAGGGGTCGGGGAAGGATCTGCCGATTCGATTAGGAATGAGGAGAATCCTGACTGGTTGGAGAAGGAAAAAGGCAGAATTAAGAAACGTGGGATTGATTTTATTACTCAAACCCAACTCCCTCCTTTGTTACAGGAGATTTATGATTGTCCAATTGGTCTGTATGTTTTGGGAGCTCTTCCTCCCGGTCCCTATGTTTCCATCGTCGGTACGCGCATGCCTTCGAATTATGGAAAGCGTGTATGTCAAGAGCTTGCCTTTGTTTTGGCCCAAAGGGGTTTTTGCATAGTAAGTGGAATGGCACGTGGAATTGATGCCGTGGCTCATCAGGGAGCTCTTGAAGCCAAGGGCAAGACCGTTGCTTTTCTTGGCAGTGGACTTGATGTGATTTATCCGCCTGAGCATACAGATCTTTATCGAAAGATTTCTGAAACGGGAGCAGTTTTATCGGAATTTCCACTTGGCCGAAAAGCCGATCGAAGAACTTTTCCCATGCGCAACCGTTTGGTTTCTGGAATCTCAAGTGGGGTTATCGTAGTCGAGTCCGCTTCTTCGGGAGGAAGTCTGATAACCGCAAAGTTGGCGGCGGATCAGGGCCGAATGGTCTTGGCCGTGCCTGGTCGGGTTGACCAAGTGAGTGCATCAGGTTGCAACCAATTGATTCGTGATGGGGCGACTTTGGTTCGAAATGCGGATGATGTGATGGAGGAGATCGAACCTTCTCTTTCCGCAATTGAAAGACAAGTCAATCCTCTTGGTGAGCAGCTAGAGCATTCCCCGGAACACGGAAGTGATGCGTCCATTTCGGAGGAGGAGTCTAAGCTTATAAAAGCTTTTGAAGAGGGGGATTATCTTTCTATGGAGGAACTTGGCGAAATCACTTCTCTCGAAGCTTCGAAACTTTCATCCAACCTAACAATGCTGGAATTAAATGGGCTGATTTGCAAACGATCGGATGGAAGGTTCGAGGCACTTTGAGTCAAATATCTAGCGATTTGGTTAGGCTTTTTCACTCGCCTTTCCAAAGTTAGGAATTCTTTTGGTTGATTTTCATTTCTTCTCCCTTACAAAGAGAAGATCAGTTTAGGGGAGCCTGAGGAATTGGGCTGAGAGGAAAGCATAATCCGCAATCGACCCTTCGAACCTGATGCGATCAACCATCGCCGTAGGGAAAACTTGGTATTCTTAGGAATGCTGATAATCTCCGGCACTTACCAATCTATACAATTATGATAAAGAAAGTCGAAGATTCCGAAGTAAATGGATCCCCTCCGTTTTCAAACTCCAAGCGTGTGTATGTCCTTGGGCAAAACAAAGAGGTTGCGGTTCCTATGCGTGAAATATCTCTTTCTCCGACCAACCTACCGGAAGGCCAGACCGAATCCAATGACCCGGTTCGCATTTACGATACCTCGGGTCCTTGGGGAGATCCAAAATTCCACGGTGATCACGCAAAGGGATTACCGCCATTGCGCGAGAAGTGGATTCTTGATCGTCAAGATGTGGAGGAAATTGATGGCCGTGAGACCAATCCCATTGATAATGGCTATTTATCTGAACGGCATGCCGACCGTTCGGATGAAAGAACTGGAGAGCTTCCAGATTTCAACCGCACGAAGCTGAAAGTTCTTCGTGCCCAAAAAGGGAAGGTTGTGACTCAGTTACAATACGCAAGGCAAGGAATTGTGACGCCGGAGATGGAATTCGTGGCTCTTCGTGAAAACATGAAGCTTCAATCTATTTGTGAGAAGATCGAAACTTCACCCGATGAGGTGAGGAACTCGGTTTTGCATCAGCATAAGGGAGATTCTTTNGGAGCTTCCATTCCCAAGGAGATTACTCCCGAGTTTGTTCGGCAAGAAGTTGCTCGAGGGCGTGCTATCATTCCGGCCAACATTAATCATGCGGAACTCGAACCTATGGCGATCGGTCGAAATTTCCTCGTGAAAATCAATGCCAACATTGGGAATTCGGCAGTCGCCTCTTCGATTGAGGAAGAGGTGGAAAAGATGCGTTGGGCTACCAAGTGGGGAGCCGACACCCTAATGGATCTTTCCACAGGAAAAAACATTCATCGGACTCGTGAATGGATCATCAGGAACTGCCCTGTGCCTGTTGGCACCGTTCCTATTTATCAGGCGCTCGAAAAAGTTCGGGGNAAGCCAGAGGATTTAACTTGGGAAATCTTTCGAGACACTCTGATCGAACAAGCCGAACAAGGGGTGGACTACTTTACCATTCATGCTGGAGTCCTACTTCGATATGTTCCAATGACCAGCAAGCGAATGACTGGAATCGTGAGTCGAGGGGGTTCGATNATGGCAAAGTGGTGNNTGGCTCATCACCGCGAAAATTTTCTTTATGAAAAGTGGGACGAAATTTGCAAGATCATGGCTGCATATGACATCTCTTTTTCGATTGGAGATGGTCTACGTCCGGGATCGATTGCGGATGCAAACGATGAAGCTCAATTTGCNGAACTCAAGACTCAGGGCGAATTAACCACCCGAGCCTGGGAATATGGTGTACAGGTAATGAACGAAGGCCCGGGTCATGTGCCGATGCATATGATCAAGGAAAATATGGACAAACAAATTGAATGGTGTCACGAGGCTCCCTTTTACACCCTCGGACCTCTGACCACTGATATTGCTCCGGGATACGATCATATCACCAGCGGGATAGGTGCTGCCATGATTGGTTGGTACGGTTGTGCGATGCTTTGCTATGTCACGCCCAAAGAGCATCTTGGTTTACCGGACCGCGAAGATGTTCGGGAGGGNGTGGTCACTTACAAATTGGCTGCCCATGCTGCGGACTTGGCCAAAGGTCACCCCGCCGCTCAGTATCGTGACAATGCACTATCCAAGGCACGTTTTGAGTTTCGTTGGGAGGATCAGTTCAATTTGTCCCTGGATCCTGACCGGGCTCGAGACTTTCACGATCAGACTTTACCGCAGGAAAATGCCAAGACGGCTCACTTTTGCTCAATGTGCGGTCCTCATTTTTGTTCGATGAAAATTTCTGAGGAAGTTCGNGAATATGCCCGCAAACAGGGAATGGATGCAGATGCAGATGCATTGCAGGACGGCATGAAACAAAAAGCCAAGGAATTCGTGGAGTCCGGAAGCGAATTGTATTCCTCGGGATCCAATGCATGAGAATTCTTGTCAATGAAGAGGGGAGGGAGCTTCCTGAGGGAAGCACTCTTTCAACCTTATTGGACGCNTTGTCTCTGGAGGATTTNCGGGGTTGGGCGGTGGCGGTCAACGAACAGGTGATTCCTTCTGGTGAGATGAGTTTGCGTAAGCTTATGGAAGGAGATCGCGTTCTCTTGATCCAGGCAACCCAAGGCGGATGAGTTCGGCTTTANGAATTGCGGTGATTTCCTCACCAAATTTTCAGAACGGTGAGCCCAAGATAGTTACTGATTTGCTTGAGAGTGGGCTTGAAAAGTTTCACCTGAGGAAACCGGATCATTCGGTTACCAAGTTGGCGAAATTCCTCGACGCGATTCCTAAACGCCAACTTAAAAAAATCATCGTGCACCGGGCTCCTGAACTCCTGAAAGACTATCCCGTNGGTGGTTATCATCACACCTCTCACGAATCACTCAAGTCCTTTAGGCGTTCCCGTAGTCGTTCGCTCCACAAACTCAAGGAGTTGTCCAACCTCGAACCGGAACTGAGCTATGTGTTTTTTGGACCCGTTTACCATTCGATTTCCAAAGTCGGACACAAACCCAAGGTTCCTCTTGTTGATATTCGAAAGAACTTGGCGAAATTATCCCGAAATCCCAAAAGACCCTTGGTCTATGCACTTGGGGGAATCAGAAGAAATAAGATAGGCTACATCATGGACACTGGTTTCGATGGCGTNGCCCTTCTCGGCTCGATTTGGGGAAAGCCGAACCCGGTTCATGCCTTCAAGGAATTCGCGTTAACGGTTGATTCCCACGCTTCAAGGCTTAAGGGAAGATTTTGAACAGACTCTCGCTGAGCCATGAACTGGAAAATGCCTGATTCGAATCACTTCCTTTACTGTTTGACTAGCGATGAAGTCAGTTTATCGCATTCGGAGCAAGTTCAGTTTATGTGCCGTTCAGGTGTGAAACTTATTCAATTGAGAAGTAAGGTTCTACCTCGAGATCAATTGCTTGATGAAGCCACAAAGTCGGTCGAGATCTGCAAGTCCTTTGGTGCAACCCTTATAGTGAATGATTGTATTGAGGTTGCCAAACGCTCGGGTGCTTCGGGCGTACATCTTGGCATAAAGGATGTGTGTCCCGTTCGTGCGTGTGACTTTTTGGAGGACGATCAGTTGATCGGGGAAACGGTTCATAGCTTACGGGAAGCCAAGGAAGTTAAGGAAAGAGGGGTCTGCTCCTATGTCGGACTAGGTCCTTATCGTAAATCTTTTACAAAAAAGGCACTCAAACCTCAATTAAGTACAGATGAATTTTCTGAAATTATTAAGACGCTTGAACCAATCCCCGTGTATCTGATTGGTGGCTTGGTCTTGGAGGATTTTGACCTATTGGATCCCTTGGGGCTTGCCGGGATTTGCGTATGTTCAGGTCTTTCCGAGGGGGAGCAGTTTGGCGTGCACCTTCCCGCTTTTGTCAAAGGGGCCGAAAAGCTTAAATTTGCGGAGGTATGACAGAAGGAAAAGATATGCTTCAGTTGGGGGGAGAGACTTTCAGTTCTCGGCTCTTTGTGGGTACCGGAAAGTTTTCTTCGGGGGAGGTGCTTACTCAAGTGGTAAAATCCACGGGCACCGAAATGGTCACGGTCGCTATGAAACGGGCCAATCCCACGGGTAGCAGCGACTCGATTTTGGATTTCATTGGCAATGAACAGGTCAGACTTTTACCCAATACCTCTGGGGTAAGAGATGCTAAGGAGGCGGTTTTCGTTGCCCAAATGGCAAGAGAGGCTCTGGGTACATCCTGGCTGAAACTGGAAATTCATCCTGACCCCAAATACCTTATGCCCGATCCCATCGAAACTCTTCTTGCGACTGAGCAGTTGGTGAAGGAAGGGTTTACGGTTTTGCCTTATTGTCATGCCGATCCCGTGCTTTGCAAAAGATTGGAAGAAGCAGGTTCTTCGGCGGTGATGCCCCTGGGCTCTCCCATTGGCAGTAACCGTGGCTTGGAAAGTAGGGAATTCCTTAGGATAATCATTGANCAAGCGAATGTTCCCGTGGTGGTCGATGCGGGTATAGGTTCCCCCTCACAAGCTGCTGAAGCGATGGAGATGGGGGCGGATGCCGTACTCGTCAATACAGCTTTAGCGGTCGCTGAAGATCCGGTTTCAATGGGCCAGGCTTTCCGCAAGGGAGTGGAGGCTGGTAGAATGGCTTTTCTTTCCGGAATTGGACAGGTCTCGGAAGCCGCTGATCCGACTTCGCCCCTTACCGCGTTTCTTGATTAGGATGAAAGCAGGATCATATTTGGAATTGTTTCATCAGACCCGTTGGAGTGAAATTACCTCGCTCATTCATAAGACCGAAATATCCGATGTGGAGCGGGCCCTAGATTCACAGGGTGCGGGTGGTCTGAGAGATTTTGCAGCCCTGATGTCTCCCTTGGCTGCACAGCATTACTTGGAACCCATGGCTCGCTTGAGCCATCGTTTGACCACCCAAAGATTTGGCCGTGTGGTCAGGCTTTTCGCTCCGATGTATCTTTCAAATGAATGCAACAATGTCTGTGATTATTGCGGTTTCAGCTTGGGTAACGCCATCCCCAGGAAAACTCTGTCCATTGGGGAAACCCTGCGGGAAGCTGGTATTCTCAAAAAGCATGGCTTCGATCATGTTCTTTTGGTGACTGGAGAATCAGGACGTAAGGTGGGGNTCGATTACCTTGCTCGGAGCTTATCTGCTTTGCGNCCCCATTTTTCCAACCTGTCTATCGAGGTACAACCTCTCCACCAAAAGGAATACGAGGCTCTGATTGGCGAGGGGTTGCACGCTGTGTTGGTTTATCAGGAGACCTATGAANAAGACAGTTATCAGCGTCATCATCTCAAGGGCCGGAAGAGAAATTTTGATTGGCGNCTGGGCACCCCCGATCGCCTAGGGCAGGCAGGAATCAAAAAAATCGGACTAGGNTGCCTATTCGGATTGACCGAAGATTGGCGAACCGATGCTTATTTTGCCGCTCAACATTTGGGCTATTTGGAGAGAACCTACTGGAAAACCACTTATTCAATGTCTTTCCCGCGTCTGCGCCCCTGTGCTGGAGAAAAGCCTCCCGTGGTNACCTTGAAAGATCGGGATATGGTTCAACTTCTGTGTGCATTCAGGATTTTTAGCCATGAACTTGAATTGAGTTTATCCACCAGNGAAAGCCCGGCTTTCAGGGAGAACCTCTTGCCCTTGGGTGTGACCACTATGAGTGCCGGTTCCAAAACTAATCCCGGTGGCTACACGGANCCTGAGGAAGCCNTGGAGCAATTTGAAGTTTCGGACCAAAGGAGTCCAGCAGAGGTTTGCCACATGCTGGAACAAAAGGGATACGATCCTGTTTTCAAGGATTGGGATTCATCCTACGATAATCCCAAAGCTTTGAGTGAAGCTTTTATTCAAGAGGTGCAGGCTTCGCATAAGAAAAGAGAATTGGTTCAGGCGTCCTGATTATGAGTCGGTCGAATTTCTCTTCCTCGGAAAAAGATCATTACCGCAGACACCTTTCTTTGCCGGAAATTGGGGAAGTCGGGCAGGCCAAACTCCGGGAGTCCTCAGTTTTGGTGGTAGGTGCGGGCGGTTTGGGTTGTCCCGTCTTACAGTATCTNGCGGCTGCAGGGGTTGGTAAGATTGGAGTCGTTGACGATGATTGTGTCGAAGTATCCAACCTTCAAAGACAGGTTCTATTTAGTTACAATGACTTGGGCAGACCNAAAGTCGAAGTGGTGGTAGAGTGCCTTTCAAAGCAAAATCCCCATATCTGCGTTCAGGCTCATAATACCCGNNTGTCTGCCGAAAACATAAAGGAAGTTTTCAATGATTATTCGATCGTCGTTGATGGGAGTGACAATTTCCCAACCCGTTACTTNGTCAATGATGCGTGTGTGCTTTTCGATAAAATATTGATTCATGGTTCGATTTATAAATTCCATGGACAAGTGAGCGTCTTTAATTATGAAGAGGGACCCACTTATCGATGTTTGTTTTCGGAACCTCCTCCCAGTGAAGCCTTACCCAATTGTTCGGAGGTTGGAGTTCTTGGAGTTCTTCCTGGAATCATTGGCTCTATTCAAGCATTGGAGGCGATCAAGGTAATCACGGGTGTTGGGGAGATTTTGAGCGGGAAAGTGATGATTTACGATACTCTCAAACAAAAAACGAGCTTCCTTAACCTAAAAGTACAACCAAACAACCGAGAAATCGGAGAGCTTCCATCCATCGTGGCAAACTGTCCGAATTCAACAATGAAACAAATCGAAATTACCGAACTTGAACCCCAAGAATTACGTGAGTGGATAGCATCAGACCAGGACTTTCTTTTGCTGGATGTACGGGAGTTATGGGAGAGGGAGGAACACCGAATTGACCCCTCTCTGCACATCCCATTGGGTGAGTTTTCTTCGCCACAACACCTAGATTTACCTGTAGCACCTTCTTCCGACGAGAAGGTTGTGGTTTACTGCAAAGCTGGGGTGCGTAGCAGAATGGCTTGCGAAAGTTTGGCCACATTGGGTTTTCAGAACCTGTATAACTTGTCGGGTGGCATGATGCGATGGGAGGACGAATCCTAGTTCCCGAACTTCGATGAAAAAAATTCTCTTGGTTGGAGGAGTTGATAATTCTGGAGGAGCCGGAATTTTAGCCGACAAGGAAACCTTAGTGACCCTTGAAGCAGGTGCATCGGTAGCGATCACCGCGATTACCGCTCAAACCGATGAAAAGTTTCATGACTCCCATGCAATTCCAGCAGGAATTCTTAAAATGCAGCTAAGCTCAATTGACTCTAATGAGATTGGAGCCATTAAAATTGGTATGCTTCCCAATTCTGAAACCGTTGAGGTTCTGGCAGAATTTTTGGACCAGCATCGCTACCTTCCCAGCGTTCTAGATCCCGTTTTTTCAAGTTCCTCGGGTGGAGAACTTTGTTCGAGCCATGGAATCGAATGCTTGACCTCTCTCTTGCTGCCTCTGGTTTCTTTGCTCACGCCCAACTTATCCGAGGCTCAGCACTTGGCTGACTTGCCAAGTGCTGATTCGCAGGATTTGTCGTCCTTGTCGAATGCCTGTTTGAAATTAGGGGCAAAAGCAGTTCTAGTCAAAGGAGGGCATTTGCCCGGGAATCTTTGTTTAGACTTACTTGCACAACATGGCAAAAAGGAGGTGGTTTTCGAGAGGCCTAGAATTCCTGACGGAGTTCAAGTTCGCGGGACCGGTTGCCGTTTGGCAACCGCCATTGCCTGGTATTTGTCACAGAAGAAAGATTTCCCCGAAGCTGTTAAGCATGCTGGAGACTTTGTACATGCCTACATTCAGAGGCAGTCATGCAGTGGGAAAGCGTTCGAAAAATAATTGATTAGCGACCCAAAGCCTTACGGATCAATTCTTCGGTACTGGCTTCTTTCCCTAACGAATCGGATGCTTTACGGATCGCTTGATCGGCGTCGGTGGCCTTGTAGCCCAAAGTAAGAAGTGCGGAGATTGCATCCTGATAGGAGACGAAATCAGTCGGTTCTCCGACCGGAGCCTGTCCTCCAGAAATCGGGTTTGGGTTAGGTGCAGGATTCACCGATCCTTTAGGCAAAACCTTGTCCTTGAGTTCGACCACGATCCGCTCCGCGGTTTTCTTACCCAGTCCCTGGGCTTTTGAAAGCATGACCACATCCGCGTTCGCAATTGAATTCTTCAAGGTGGGTAAGGAAAGGGAACCAAGAAGGTTAAGGGCAATCTTGGGTCCGATACCGGACACCTTGTCTACGATCATACGAAAGAAATCTCGGGACTCACGGTCAAAGAACCCATAGAGAGTCTGAGAGTCCTCGCGGTAGGTCGCATGGGTGTACAGTTTAATTTCTTTACCTAAGGCGGGTAATCTCTCGGAAGTTGTAAGCGGGATATGCACCTCGTATCCCATGCCTCCGATTTGTATGACTGCCAAGTTCAATTGGCATTCGATTAGGTCGCCTTCAATAAATGATATCATGATAAATCCAAAATGGTTAGGCGGTTAAACCAAGCACATCCTGCATCGAGTAAAGCCCTGGTGGTTGTTCGGTCACCCAGTTGGTTGCTCGAAGGGCACCGGCGGCAAAGATCACCCGGTCCGTGGCACGGTGGGTCAGTTCGATTCGCTCCCCGGTTCCGGCAAACATTACTGTATGCTCACCGACTACATCTCCCCCCCGTAGGGCATGGGAGCCGATTTCCTTGTCCTTCCGTTCCCCCACCATTCCCTCTCGACCGTGGTTGATGTCCTGATCAGTCAAATTCCTGGACTCCTTAAGGATTTCAAGCAGTCGGTCCGCGGTGCCGCTCGGTGCATCTTTCTTCAACCGGTGATGCATTTCAATCACTTCGGGATCAAAGTCGCTTTTAGCATCCAGCACTTCAGCGGCTTTCTGGGTAAGGAAAAAAAGTAAGTTCACCCCAGTTGAAAAATTCCCTGCCCAAACCATCGGGATTCTCTCGGATAACCGGGCAATTTTTTCCCTTTCCTCCTTTTCGTGACCAGTGGTTCCGATCACCATTGGTTTCCCATGATCTGCGGCCAAAGTTGCNAAAGGCAGGGTGGCGTCCCGCAGCGAAAAATCAATCACTGCATCGCATTCGCCGATCAGGGAACCCGGGTCATCTCCGAGATCAATCGGATGAGATATATGGCAATCATGATCCAGGGCAATGGATTGAATGGCTTGNCCCATCCTACCTTTGGATCCGCTAAGAAGAATATTTNTGGGCATCGGATTTTTAGATNGATAGGTTGGCGGCAATCTTTTCCANAAGNTCAAAACTTTTNGAAGAAGGGGGAGTGAGGGGGAGGCGAACCTCTGCGGAATGCAGCATTCCCTTGAGATGCATCACCGTCTTTACGGGGACTGGATTCGGTTCGCAAAAAAGATTTGTAAATAATGCGTAGTTTTCGAGGTGCANGCGTCTGGCCTTCTCCATATCGCCGGACAAGGCATGAGTNACNAATTCNGAAACCAGATNGGGGAGCAGATTGGAGGCCACGCTGATCACTCCTTTTGCACCGCAGGCGATAAACGGGAGCGTAAGTCCGTCGTCTCCAGAGAGGACCACAAAGTCATCATCCAACGAGTAAAGGGTTTCAGAAACCTTGGAAGACTTCCCTCCAGCTTCCTTNAAGGCACAGATGTGGGGGTACTTTTCGCGAAGCTNCTGGACNGTGGGTGTNGAAATCTCGATTCCGCAACGAGAGGGNATNGAGTATAGCACAATGGGTTTTTCGGTGATTTCCGCAAGTGCCCCAAAATGAGCGAGCAAACCTTCCTGACTTGGCTTATTGTAATAGGGGGCGACGAGCAGAAAGGCATCCGCTCCAAGTTCGTCCGCTTTTTGTGTCAGGAAAACCGCTTCTCTCGTTGAATTTGCTCCAGTTCCAGCAATCACCGGGACTTTGCCTTTTACCTGCTCGACGGTTTCTTGAATGACTTTGAGATGTTCTTCCTTGGAGAGGGTGGGGGATTCCCCCGTTGTTCCACAGGGTACAACACCAGAGACCCCACCTTGTAATTGCTTGTCCAGCAGGCTGTGTAGGTCCGCAAAGTCAACGGCACCGTCATTAAAAGGTGTAATAAGCGCNGTGTGCGCTCCATGAAGTAGATTCTTGTCCATTTTGAATAAATATGTGAGAGTGGGNNTTCCCGCTTAATTTTCCCTACTACTTTCTCGGAGGGAAATTTTGACTGGTCAACTTTTTAATGGTGGAAACACAAAGGATNCGTAATTTTTGTATTATCGCGCATGTCGATCACGGCAAGACCACATTGTCGGACCGACTTCTCGAGCGTACCCAGACGGTGATGCAACGGGAGATGAAGGAACAACTCCTCGATTCCATGGATTTGGAGCGCGAACGGGGCATCACCATCAAATGNCATCCGGTATCGATGAACTACCATGCGAACGATGGNAATGANTATTTGTTNAACCTCATTGACACTCCTGGTCATGTCGATTTTTCCTATGAGGTGTCGCGAAGCTTGGCGGCTTGTGAAGGTGCTTTGCTTCTAATCGACGCATCCCAAGGAGTGGAAGCTCAGACGCTTGCCAATGCTCAATTGGCCGAATCTCAGGGNCTGGAGATTATTCCGGTGATTAATAAGGTCGACCTTCCNAGCGCTGATGTAGACCGGGTTTNCAAGCAGATTGAGGATATCTTAGCCATTCCTGCGGAAGAGGCCATTCTAGCNAGTGGNAAGTCAGGAATCGGCGTGGATGAGATTCTTGAGGCGGTGGTTGATCGCCTGCCATCTCCNAGGTGGACGGAGCATCCCAAACCGCGNGCNCTCGNGTTTGACAGTCAGTTNGATTCCTACAAGGGAGTGATTTGTTATGTCCGGGTGTTTTCCGGTTNGTTTCCAAGAAATGGAANCCTGATCCTGATGAGCGATGGTCGGAAAACTCAAATCAAGGAGATCGGGAAGTTTTGCCCACAACCGGTTCCCGTAGATGCACTGAGCGTGGGAGNAGTGGGCTATGTGGTGACCGGNATTCGNGATGTTGCNGAAATCAAGATCGGAGACACCTTATCNCTCTCNGATGATNCCGCGGAAGAAATGCTTCCCGGATACAAGGAAGTCAGACCCATGGTATTCAGTGGGTTGTACCCNTTGGACACATCCGATTATGAAAAATTAAAGAAAAGCGTTGGGAANCTTCGTCTGAACGATGCCGCCTTCACCTTTCAATCTGAGACATCGGTTGCCCTCGGTTTCGGTTTTCGCTGCGGATTCCTTGGTTTGCTTCATATGGAAATCGTTCAGGAGAGATTGCGNAGGGAATATGACCTGGATTTGATCTCGACCTATCCCAGTGTGGTCTATCGGGTGCATATGACTGCTGGAGGAATGGTGGAAGTGGACAANCCNCTTGATTTACCAGATACTACGGAAATCCTAAAGATCGAAGAACCGACAATCTTGGCCCGTATTCATGCTCCCAATGATAGNATCGGAGATTTACTTGCCCTGGTCACTGAGAAACGGGGGACCTGCAGCAACACCGAGACCATTGACGAGACACGCGTCATGATGACCTGTCANCTTCCACTCAATGAAATTCTTGTCGATTTTAACGACCGTCTCAAAAGCGTGACCCATGGTTATGGATCGATGGATTACGATATGGACGAATACCAGGAATCTGCACTCGTACGNATGGAGATTTTGGTAAATNCCGAACCGGTNGATGCNTTTTCGACCATCGTTCACCAGGACAAGGCGGAAACGAGGGGTAGGGCACTCTGCTCCAAGCTGAAGGATATACTGCCCCGGCAACTTTTTAAGATTGCTNTGCAGGCAGGAGTGGGTGGCAAGGTGATTGCTNGGGAAACCATTTCTNCNTTACGAAAAGATGTCACCGCAAAATGNTATGGAGGTGATATCAGCAGAAAGCGAAAACTATTGGAAAAACAAAAGGAAGGTAAGAAGAGAATGAAGCAGATTGGTAGCGTAAACATCCCACAGGAAGCATTTGTGCAAATCCTCAAGAGCTCTTCTTGATATTAACTTATTATGACTTCTCAGAAAGCAAGCCGCATGCAAAGGAAGGGAGCCAAGGAAATCCTACGGGTGGGTCAAAAGGCCTTGGCTTACCGAAAGGATCTCTTGACCAACGACCAGAAGCAAAGGCTCGATCAAGCCAACCAAAAACTCTTGGGCGTTATGAGATCGAAGCCGGTGCTTTCCGATCCCTTAGAGGAAGGGGCCAAGGAGGTGGACCAGGCTCTGCAGGAATCAGGTGGCTTGTACTATCATAAAAAGTCCGTTGTCGAAAATATTGAGATGTTACTGGTCGCTGCCATTGTGGTCATTGGCATCCGAAGCTTTTTCATTCAACCTTTTATCATTCCAACCAATTCGATGTTTCCTTCTTTTTCGGGTATGCAGCCCAATATCTACGAGGATAACAGCGAGGTTCCAAACTTTTTGGAACGATCCTTAGACAAAATTCTTCTGGGAGCGGCTCATTACAAACTTAAGGCTGAGAGTTCGGGAGACCTGTACCTGAAATTACAGAATGGAGGAAGTTTCCGCTTCGCTCGAGCGAATTTCCCAAATGGTCGTTTCTTTATCTTTCCCACCACGGTTCGTGAATATGTTTTTGAAATTGGGGGTAAAGAGCATCTTTTGCGTGTGCCAGCTGAATTCGATTTGGACGAATTGTTGGCCCGCAAGTTTGCCGGTATCGAAAATTTGCGGGATTTGCCGATGGTGGTTACACAGGATCATGGGTTTTCGGGAATTCGCTTGAAACTAAGCGACCAACCGGTCCGTGAGGGTGAGCTTGCTCTCGCTTTTGATATTCTGCTTGGTGATGCCTTGTTTGTGGATCGCATGTCCTATAATTTCGTTACTCCCAAGTCCGGAGATCCTCTGGTCTTTCGGACCGGTAGCATTGATGAGTTTAACCGGAAAGTTGGCACTCCGGTCAGGACCTTAATTGGCGAAGACAAATATTACATTAAAAGACTGATTGGAGAGCCTGGTGACACCCTTGAGATGAGAGTCCCGGAATCTATCTTCACTAATGGAACTGATGTAAGAAAAGGCGTACCCGGAGTGCTTTATAGAAATGGCGAACCGATTACTGGCAATTTTGCATTCGAACAAAATCGTAAACGAACGGAAAGCTTGGCGAAGGATCCGGATGCCCTGAATCCTTTTGGTTTCCCTGGATACCGGGCAGAGAGTTTACTGAGTAATCGTTCTGTCCTTCAGGTTCCAGATCGGGATTCACCGAACAACCCAACAGGTAAGAAAGGTTTTTTCGCGATGGGTGACAATTCCACGGACAGTTTGGATGGACGAGCCTGGGGATTCGTTCCCGAAGATGAAATCATTGGCCGTGCTTTGTTGGTCTATTATCCATTCACTCGTAGATGGGGATTCACCAACTAAGGTCTAGCATACAAGCCAACTTCGCACAATATGCATTATGTCTAATTAAGGTTTTTCGTTGTGCCCTAGGTGCTTAGGTGAAGATTAAAGAATGAAAAAACAATTACCTACTTGGTGTTCCAATCGTAGTGCAGCTTGTCTTCTGCACATGACCTCCTTACCCAGTTACTTTGGGATCGGTAATTTGGGTAAGCATGCTTACGAGTTCCTCGACTTTCTGAAAGCATCCGGTTTTTCTTCGTGGCAAACTTGTCCAGTGGGTCCGACCGGTTATGGCGATTCTCCCTATCAGGTCTTTTCATCCTTCGCCGGTAATCCTTACTTGATCGACTGGGAACCGTTTATGACCGCCGGGTTGATCAAGAATTATGAGCTGGAACCTCTGTATCAACTACCAAGAGATTTCGTTGATTACGGTCTGCTGTACGAGCGTTTTTTCCCTTTGGCTCGACTCGCTCATTCGCGTTTTTCAGAGAATACTAAGGTGCTTTCCGAGCTCTACGGATCTTATGAGAACTTCCATGAAGAAAACCAAACCTGGCTTCCCTCTTATGCTGGTTTTCAATCCTATAAGAAGCAATTTTCCAGTCAGCCCTGGTGGGAATGGCCCAAGGATCATCGAACTACTTTTCCAGTTTCAGCGGAAAATACGGAATATGACTTCCAGGTTTTCCTGCAGTATCTTTTTCGAGGCCAATGGAAAAAACTTCGTTCCTATGGCAATTCCCTCGGAATCTCATTCATCGGTGACTTGCCCATTTATGCGGCTCCGGATTCTTCCGAAGTTTGGGCCGACCCCGCCTTATTTCAAGTAGATGAAAAGACAGGTGAATTTACTCATGTGGCCGGTGTTCCACCAGATTACTTCAATGCCGATGGGCAATTTTGGGGAAACCCTCTTTATCAATGGGAAGTTCATCAGCAGGATGACTTTTCCTGGTGGATGGATCGCTTGGCGGGCCAACTTGAGCTCTTTGATGTCGTGCGAATCGATCATTTTCGTGGCTTCCATGATTATTGGAGTATCCCCAATGATTCGAAAGACGCAAAACTGGGTACATGGAAAAAAGGGCCTGGTCTGAAATTTTGGAAAGTGGCGGAGAAACGGTTTCCGGAACTTCCCTTCTTAGCTGAAGACCTTGGTTTGATCAGTGAGCAGGTTCGCGATCTTCGGGATTCCGCAGGATTACCTGGTATGGCGGTTTTGCAGTTCGCCTTTGATGGAGATACGGAAAACTTGTATCTCCCTCATAACCTTAAGGAATCCCTCGTGTTATATACGGGGACCCATGACAACGACACAACGCAAGGCTGGTATGAGTCTTCCAGTGAGGAGGTTCGGGGAAATTTTCGTAATTACCTTAATGTTTCGGGTAATTCAGCTCCCTGGGACCTTCTGCGCTTTGCGTACCGAACCATTTCCCCCCTGGTTGTGGTTCCGGTTCAGGATCTTTTGTCTTTAGGTTCCGAAGCCCGGTTGAACGAACCGGGTTTCGCGATGGGTAATTGGAAGTGGAGACTTAGCGAAGCTCAACTTGGGGATCTTTTTCGGGAAAGCTCATCTTATCTTCGCTTGCAGGCCGAGATTACGGGTCGACTTCCCCTCTCATTCTCCTAGAATTACACCTCTTTTATGAGCCGTTCAAAAGCCAAAGAAAAGTTGGGAATGAAGGAGCTTTTCCCCTATTTTATCCTGCTCGCACCGCTTTGGCTTCCACTGTCTGGAGGATTGTTATGCGGTGTGGTTTACGGGGTTTCCAGTGGTTTCGGGTTGCCCTATATGGTGGATCAGATTTTCCCCAAGATTTTTCCCAGCGATGACTTGGCTACAAAGGAACTTTCTTCCTATCAACTCGCACTTTATGTTGCCTGGTTGCCAGCAGTTTTTTTGATTCGGGGTCTCAGTGGTTACTTTAACTCCTACCTGATCAATTTCTGTGGAATTCACCTACTTGAGAAAATCCGTCTCCAAGTATTCGGTAAACTCCAAAAACTACCCCTAGCATTTTTTCATAAGAACAAGGAGGGCGACCTGCTTAGCCGGATCACCAATGACACCGCTCAACTGCAAGCGTCCGTGCTTCAGATTAGCAATGATTTAGTCAGGCAACCGATCACTTTTATCGGTGCAATTTCCTATCTTGTTTTAAAAGCAATGCAGAGTGAGGGAATGGCTTTTGTTCTTCTTTGCCTCTTAGTCATTCCAGTCTGCGTCTTTCCGATCAGGAAACTCGGTGAAATTCTAATGGGTAAAGCTTTGGGCATGCAAAGGAGAATTGGAGATATGACTTCGGTGCTAAGTGAGAATCTTTCCGCCTCCCGGGAAATTCGGGCTTTCAATTTAGAGGACAAGGAAGAGCAAAGGTTCAGGGAGTCATCCGGAGAATTTTTTAAGGCCCGGATGAAAGTGATTAAGTATACTAATATGCTAACCCCTATTATCGAAATCATCACCGCGTCAGGAATTGCGGTGGCGATTTTTCAGGCTTCGCAAATGTCGGTCCGTCTGGATGCGGTGGTTCCGGTAATCATGGCTCTTTTCTTTTCCTACGAACCCATTAAGAAATTGGGAGCGATTCAAAATCAATTGAAGCAAGGCTTAGCTTCCCTGCAAAGGTTGGAAGAAGTACTGAATGCCGAGGAGACGATCGCAGAACCGAAACATCCCGTTACTCCTGAAATTAAAGGGCAACTGACTTTCCAAAAGGTTTCCTTCTCATACGAGAATGAAGGGGAAGAAAAGATGGGGGGCTCCCCTGCCCTGCGATCCATTGATTTTAGCATTTCTCCTGGGGAAATCGTCGCTCTGGTTGGGCCCAGCGGAGCGGGGAAAACCACCTTAGCGGGCTTGTTGCCCAGGTTCCATGACCCTAGTGAAGGTGCCATCCTTTTGGATGGGGTCGACCTTAGAAGCATTCCCCTCAAGACTTTAAGGGAAGCTGTGGCTTTGGTTCCTCAAAAACCTTTTCTCTTTGATTTGTCGGTTCGCCAAAACCTCGAGCTCGGTCGATCGAGTCATACTGATTCAACGATCGAAGAGGCCGCCAACCTCTCTCATTCCCGTAAGTTTGTGGATGAATTACCCGATAAATTCGAAGAGTCCTTAGGAGGGGGCGGCAGTCGCTTATCAGGCGGACAATTGCAAAGGTTGGCCTTAGCTCGGGCGTTCTATCGCAATTCGCCTATTCTCGTGCTTGATGAGGCCACCTCATCACTTGATTCCGAGAATGAGCAGAAGATTCACGAGGCGATGGCACGCCTGACCAAAGG
>NHCT01000008.1 GCA_002167605.1 Verrucomicrobia bacterium TMED40
TGTATCCAGAACCGCCTGTTAATACTTCGACCCCATCCGCAGTTGCCAGAGGGTTTGTTTGAACCAAAGCCCATTTATCTAAAGGCAAGGTTACCGTTGGAGAAATAACCGGCAATATCTCAAGAGATTGGTCGGAATTACGAAGAAAAAATTCTCGTATATTCTGGAAGGAATCCGTGAGGTCTTGGTTGCTTAATGGTTCATAACCTTCGCCCTCGTCCTGAAATCTTGCGGGTATCACCAATATTTTTCGAATACCATTAATAGGGGTTTGGATGGGTGCCGGTTCAGAAATATTATCAAATTCGACAACATATGGTAATCGATGAGTGGAATTTACATCAACCCAATGATTTTGGTCTGATGACCAGTCCATTGCAGCATAGTCTTGACTCGTAAAAGTATTGTTTAAAGGGGCAGTTCCTGCTGCCCAATTTTGATAACCATCTTCGACCGGTGTTCCTTCGTACAACCAGCGCCAAGACCCCTCACTCGCACCCAATGGGCCCAGGGTGTAGTTATCTTCGTTGTCGTCCCACGAAAAACCCCATTCGCTTTCACTATCACTTGCACCAAGCCATGCATATTTAAGTAGCGAAGTATTGCTTTCATTAAATCCAATAATGGCTGCCTCTTCTAACATATTAGCAATGAAGTTTTGTTCGGCTTCTGTTTCAATGGATACAAGCCTTCCACCCATATCTCTTGCCGTTGAGTTTGCTTCGTTCCATGTGGCAAGTGTCTCAACCAAGGTATATTTTCTCTTGTAATACTCCGTGTTACCCAAGCTGCCTGCTATCATTGGGTAAGAGAATGCCCGCCTGCCGGAAAGGTTGCTTGCTTCGGCTAATTTAAGATCCTGAACCAAAAGATTCTTTTCCAAATCATTGGTAAAACTAATTTCCTGAGATCCGATTCTTACGGACATTTCATTTCCTGACTTACCCTTGACGATTCTGTAAGCTTGGTCGGAAATAGCAATGTCCTCGCCTAACTGTATACCCCAAACTGCCACACCCCGAGCTGTCGCAAGTTTTGAACGGTGACCATAAACCCAAGCTCTTACCCGTTCGCCGTTATCAAGAGTTGCCCATCTTTTAATTAAGCCTTTTGGATGATTTAAGTCATAGCAGGAATGGATTGCCTCAATATCTGCAAACTCATTGACCCATTTCTCAGTGTATTCAGTAAAAGGCTTGGGAAGGCTTGAAACTGGACTCATTTCGTCCAATGCAAGCTCAAGTGCCTTTCTTGGATCTCCTCGAATAATTTGCTGAAGGATTTGGGCTCTATGTTTAGCAAGTTTTAAACCCTCGTCCATGAATTGGGCCACTCTTCTGGGATCGTGAAGATGGGTCGAACAGTTACTATCGATAGCACAAGTGAGGGCCTGGTATTGATCAATCCAATTTTCAAATTTCTTAAATACAGGATCTTTAGATAAATCGATGTAATCCCTTGCCTGACACCACTCATCATAAGCTTGAGTGGGTACCGCAAGTTTTGAGATATCTTCGTACAAAGGTGCAAAACTTGGTCCTACACTTGAATGAGCTAATTCAGGTTTCTCTTCCTCGCTTAGCTGCACTTTTTTGGAACTCTCTTCCAATATCGTCCTATTTGAAGCTTGCTTAAATAAAACAGCAAGAAAGATGATAAAGCCAAAAAACGGTAAAAAAAGTCTACAAAATACTTTCCTCAGAATTGAGTTGTGAGAAAAAAATCGTAGGGCGGGCTTTTCTGTGGGCATGTATTTGTAACACTAAATATACGTCCATTTGGACGAAAAATCTAAAGATAATTGTTTTTAATTTCCTGCATCTTCTCCTGATTTGAAACTTCTTCGGATGGTGCCTGTCGGTGTGAGAATAACAGGATCCTTAAATATGGACTGAGGGGTAATACTTTGAATATTTTCCCGGACTGGTGATCCGCCTGCAGAAACAATATTGGCACTAACAAAAATCAAGAGATTTCTTTTCTGATAACTTTCAGCCGATGATTGAAAGAGTCTACCCAATAGAGGAATATTTCCTAACACCGGGATTTTATCATTTACGGTTTTTACTTCCTCTCTAGTCAATCCACCAATAATTACAGTTGCTCCGTCAAATACAGTAACTTCTGTAAGGACTTTTCTAACCGAAAATATTGGCATTAATATTCCGGAAGGACTGATTACAGTGGGCCCAAATGAACTTGAACTAAGCGAGACAGATGAACCGCCATACTCAATAAAACCATCAAATTCAGTGACTTTTGGGTTTAATTGTAAATGGATTTGATTATATTTTTGTACTGTAGGAGTCACATTCAAAACAACACCAACCTCCCGAAAACCCGGTTGTTCATCATCCGGAGCAACTGTGTCAAATGAAGGAGTGGCTGGTTGAATATTGATTGGTTGACCACCTCCGCCACCAAGGACACCTCCGCCACCTCCTCCTGTGGTTTGAGGTGCTGGTTGATAATCAGTCGGATAAATAAACTCCTGTGCGATTGTAATTGTGGCCTGAGTTCCATTCATTACAGTGACTCGAGGTGCACTCAGAAGATCTGTACCTTGCTTTCTCTTTAGAGCATTTACCAAAACGGATGCCTGCACATTTGGTAAAACAGAGGTACCGGACGATAATAAATTAGTTCCTACTTCCATTAATGGATTTACACCTGTACCAAGATTGGGTGATGTTCCAGGAATGCCTGGAAGGGGTGCCTGAAAAGCCCTGTTATTGTCGGGATTATTTGGATATGTTACCGTCGTTTCTCTTGCAATTGAACTCGGAGAGTGTGCCGTTGCAAGTGTTCTTGTATTACCAATATAGGTGTTTTCATAAAGAACTTTCGGATTTCCCCTGGAATCTAAGACAGGTGCTCCAGTAGTAGGATTTATTTCGTAGGTAGGGTTTCCAAATGCATACTTCCAGTCGAAAGAAATCTCATCCAATGCACCTTCCTGTACCTCCAAAAACTTGGTTTCTATTTCCACTTGTATACCTGCTTCCCCATCCATCTTAGCCAAAATTCTTTCAATGAAGTCTAGAGATCTACGGTCATGCGTAACGATAATTTGTGAAACACCATCAAATACAAATTTATGTCCCTTGGCATCATCAAATGGAATGCCTGCACCCTCCAAGAAGGCCTTAATCTTAAGACCCGTATCATCATCACCACCGGCTCCAGCCATAGGCGGAGGTGCAAAGGGGTCTGCCGCTGCACCACCACCACCACCAGCACCTCCGGTCATTCGATTTATTGTGGCTTGGGGAACCTCGTAAAATTCAGTTTCCATGGGCCTTCCTTTAAAGCTACCACCAGTTTTTGAAATGACAACGGCATCTGCCCGAATATCGTAAGTCCAACCAACCATCTCGGTTATGAACTGGATCATCTTACCCAGCTCCAGAGACTGTAGAGTTATGGTCACTGGAGGCAATTCCTCGCCTTCTGGTTTTAAAACGATGATTTGCACACCTTTCTTTGCTGGATCGCTCTCGGTCAAATCAAACTGTTTGGCTTGTCGCATAAGTTCTTGCATAACCTCGTCAAGAGGAGATTCGAAGAAGGGGACTGATGGTATTTTGATAAGATTAAGTTTATTTTCCAAATCAGTGGCTTCACTTTGTGCTTCCTGTGTTTCTTCAATTTGACGGTCGAACACTTTTGGTCTCTCCCACTCCCGTTCAATTTCTTCGAGCATTTCCTGCCTTGTTTTCAGGTAACCCAAATAACTTTCCTGTTGTCTCATCATTGAGATTCTCTTGAGCATTTCCTTCGCTTCAAAGTTATCCGAGTATTTAGTTTCAACAGTCCGATAGGTCTCTGTTGCTCCAGTAAGATCACCATTAATAAATTGTACTTTAGCACGCATCAACATATCTTGAAGTTGTGCCTGACTTTCCTTCCAATCTGGCGTGTATTCTGTAATATCGCGCCGATAAGGATCGAGCTTATCATCCTTGATTTTCTTTGCCATTTTTTCGGCAAGTTCTAGTTCATCAGTTGCAGCTTCTTCTCCCCTGCTCTCTTTTAATCCAGGTCTTCCGTATGTAAGCGTGTCTCCTTGAATATCTCTATCTTGATAGTAGCCAGTTTTGAAATCATCGAGATGTTTTTGTGCTGCATCCCAATTTTTTGCTTCCCTGGCATCTTCAGACTTTTCCAAATGGATTCTGTTTTTTATGAGAGCCGCCTCTAGAATAATTGGCCAAGTCAAGGTACTTGGTTCTAAAAAATTCTTTATTTTGTATAAAATATCATCGGCTTTTAGATAGTCTTTTTCAGATATTAGATCTCTTGCATCATCGATCATCTCGGAAGCCAATTCTGCTTGTTCTTTATTTTTCTGCTTTGCTTTGGCAATTTCAGCATCAAAATCTATTTCATCTCCGACCCCCAAGGTTTCCGTTTCTGCATTTCGCTTTGAGTTCTCAATATCTTTCCAATCAATAACTAATTTTTGTACGCCGGAAACCTTTCCCTTAAGCATAGCTTCTCCCATTCTATACCATACAATTTGTTGTTTTGCCTTGTATAGATCACTTATCAAGGCAATGGTTGAAACGCTAGATGGCAAAACCGCTAAAGCTTCATCAAGTTGCTCCATAGCCAGTTCATATTCGCCTTTAGCACCATTTCTTTGAGCTTGTACAAGAAGGCTTTCAGCAATTCTTGTGGTGTCCTCAACTTTCTTTTTTTCCTGTTCCATCAGACGTTCAAGGTCAGGTTTTGCGTCGTCAGCAGGTAAGCCAGATTTTGCCCGGATTTCAGCTAGGTCTTTTTTAGCTTTGTCAAGCTCTTCGACCAACCTTCCAACCAAGGAAGCATCTTTAGAAGTAGTCGATGCCTTAAGAGATTCACGTTGAATTTTCCGTTCGGAAATTTCTATTGCTACATTTTCACGATAACGTTCAAGAAGTTGGCTTGCTAAAGAATAATTTTTGTTTTTGAAAGCTAATTGAGCCTGTTGGTAAAAAATTTTAGTTTCTTCTTTGCGAATTTGCTGCAGGTAAAACTTATTTTGATCCGTCGTGGAAATCTTGGCAAGAGCATCGCTGGCAATAATTTCTGCTCGTGAAAAGTTTTCTTCCTTAACTAATTTCCTTATCTCTGCGAGGAGATCTACCAGGTTAGTTTGGTCGTCAATTTTTACAAGGTCAGTTTCCTGATTGGCAATAGGGTCAAATTCAGGTGGGGATTGGCTTGGCAAAGATAAAATACCTGAACTCTCTTCACTTTGATCCTGCGAAAAAGTCTGTAATTGAAAACCCGAAAGGGCAAAAATACATATTAAAATGAGTTTTCCGAAATGCATCTGTAAAAGGGGGGCAGTTTGATTGTAATAATGTCTACAAAAATCGCCCATGGTCAACTTATAAAACTACGGGGCAAACAACTCAACTTCTTCAATTTCTGGTGACAACCCTATTTGTTTTGAAATAACTAAAGACTTCCTAGAAGTATCCCACTTCAAAATTTTGAATTTTCTACCATAATATTCTATCTCGCGACCTTCATCCTTCTCATTCAAAGATACCGAAAGTTTTTCTTTGTCATCCAACTCCAATGATAAAGTAACTTCAAACTGTCCTAGATCAACTTCCTTCATAATACTATTGAGTTCGAAAGGCTCCTCCTTAACTGAATGATCAATTATAAGAGCACGACCAACTGGCCTAACACCCCCAGTTTTCTGAGGCACTTGCTGTACAGCAAAATACTTAAGGGTAATTAACTTTTCTGTACTATTGGAATCTACATCAACAAGAGACGATTGCCCTCTTTTGACTGAGTCGACAAGTTTATAACTTCTATTTACCTCAAGTCGTTTGCGGACAGGAATTCCAAGTTTCTGCGAAAGATAGGTATCCTCCAAATAAGGGTTATTACCAATCCAGCTTGAAAGGCGAAAACGGTAAGGCTTCTTTACGAAATTTAATAATGTGGCACCAAATTTCTCTTTTTCTTCTTCTATTTCAGCCTCGGGAAGCGTGGTTGTAAGCTTGCCATCNATAATGTAGATAAGAGGGGGAGTGAATAAATCATAAATACTTTCATTAGAATCTCTATTTAATTGGCTCCANGTGGTGATTTTAGGAGTAAATTCAGTATATGATTTTTTGGGATTATGCTGGAAAAAAGAAACGGGAAATTTTATCAACTTTCTTAAATCCGCGTCTTTTTCTATAAAGTATTTAGGTTTGCCAACAATTCTGACGATATTACGACTGGGTATCGAACGAATTTTATTACCATCGTCTAATAGTATTAGTTGATTAGATTTACTCCAATTAAGGTTCAAGGTTAGGCCTTCCTTAGCCTTAACGGTGGCNTCAAATTGTGTACCNTCTTTTAGATGAACTACAAGAGANGATCTTCTTTTAAAATCGATTCTTACAANATTAGCNTNTGTTAAATTATGATCATTATCTTTGTTTACAAAGAAACTAATTTTATTTCCGGGCATTAGTGACATTGGAATATCGGATTCATAATAATAACCATCTGGAGATCTGATCCAATTATCTTTAATATCAAAATTAGTGGATGTAACCTCAACGGATTCTTCAGAAATTAAAAAAGTGTAGCATGTAACTAAAATTAAAAATATAAACGTAATTAAGAAGAATAATTTATCGTATGAACTATTTAAAAAGTTTTTCATTTATAAATTTTTGATATCAGAAACAATTTTTGTATTTCCAGAATCTTCTAACCATTTTATAAATATTTTTTTTGTATTCTCATTTAAACTTTCATTAGAAGAATATAAATCGAGTGCACTTTTGTTAATTTCAGTAATATATTCGTAAACCAAAACAACTTTAGAATCGACTTTACTAACTATCGGTAAAAACTTATCTGTTTCCTTAACAGTCGAAGTTGAGCCAAATGGGTCAAGTTGTGGAGAAAAGGTTTCACTATCAAAGTTAGTCAATTCATCAAAAGGTGAAATTTCAATTTTCCGTAAAAGGAATGGTGACCGAAAATTATTAACTAACTTTCGCAACGAGTGGGTTTGGCAACGTAAGACAATTTCAAAAACAAAGCTTTCAACACCCGACACNTTATTCAGAAGAAATTCGTTATAATTGTCAGCTTCTAGTTCATCAGTACCAATACTGAGATCATCAGTTTTGCCAACACTTTCCCTTTTTAGTGAAACGATTGATATTGTATGATTATCATCAGCNGANTTACANANTGAGTCNANAATTTGAGTTATAATTTCGGACTGAATATCTAGAAGCTTGGCTTCTGTATTACTGAAGTTAGGCCAGGATCCATCGTATGAAGTGAAGGAAAATCCAAAATCACTAGATACAGTTTTATTTTCCTGTTGTAGAAAATTTGAATCTATACCTTGCGATGGTAAATCACTTTCGGGAAGAATAATATTTGCATTAGAACAACTCCTCCTCCATCGTGAAAATTTTCTTGTAAGTGATGCATTAACGGATTCTGTAGATTTATTTTTCCAATTGCTAAAAACATTTTCAGAATTATTCAATAGGCTACTTAGTAAGTTATTTAACAATTTTTCATTGGTAGCCAAGTCCACCAATTCCTTGGATGCGAAAACAAAATCTTTATCTACAAAGTACAACTGTTCCGTAATTGAACTTTTTTCAGAAGCGGTTTCATACCTAGCTTTCAACTCCGTAGTCAAAGATTGATGTCGCTCTGATAGATGAAATGAATAAGTAAGAAGTGTAATAAAAATTATCAATGACAAAAAGAATATTACCACAAGTGATAAATTGGTTTTTAAGAAAATCTTCATTTTACTTTTAACAAAATTTCATATTCAAAATGAGAAAAATAACGATTGAATAAATCTCCTTTCCCTTCTATTGAAAAAGATTTTCTTTCGATTTTATGAATATGAGGAATATTACTTAAATAATCTGTTAAAGCCTCTTTTTTAACACGATCTAAGTCAATTAATATATCACGAACATTTTTTTCTGACGAATCATCAGCGCTTGGCCTTACGAGGTATCTTCCAGATATGAAAAGTCGAAAATTATGTTCAGTAGACTTTCCTTTACTTCCTCTCGTTGAAGTTTCTGTTTCTGCATCAAGCGAGAAATTATCAATCCAAATATCTCCTATTTCTTCATTTTCTAATACACCCTGCGTAAAATTAATTAATTCAATTGAAAGAGAAGTTGTTTTCAAGGAATTAAAAAAGGGCTGTTGCCAAGATAAAATCTTTGCACGCAACGTAGACATGAAATTTAAGTCGCTATACTTTTGCTCTTGTTCGGTAAGCCTATTTTCTAATGTTTTTAACTCAGATTCTTGTTTGTTTGCTTTGATGTTAAGTTGATCAATTTCGTTCAAAGACTTTAGTGCTGACGGTACCGGCAAAACCGAAAATAAAAGAAATGATACAATTAGAATTGGCGTTTTCTTTTTAATTCCAATAGATGCAATCTTATCTTTAGGTAACAAATTGAGGTCCTTATTTTTTTCATTCGAAGATTCGAAAAATAAGTATCTAGCCATACCAATGGGTTCACCCAAAATGAATGGGAATAAACCGTGCATTTCTTCAGGAACATTATTGGAAATTTTTAATCCTATTAATGGATTAAAATATTGTACATTAATTTGCTGGGTTTCTTGTAAGTANTCGTTTAATCCGGGTAAAAATGCCCCTCTTCCGGTAAGNTAGATTGTTTTAGGTGACTGGCCTTTTTTCAATCTCTTAATGGTTACTATAGATCGAGTTATTTCTTGGCTTGCTCGCGCAAGAAATTGGTTATTTGCATTTGATATTGCTGTCTTCGATGCATCTTCCTCNGCCAATTTTATTTCTCCNGAAAAGTATGCTTTTTTTAAGCTTTCTGCTTTTTCAAAAGTAATTCCCAGTGAATCAGAAATCGATTGTGACATCGTATTTCCCCCTATTGCTATTGTGCGAATTAAATAACCAGTTTGATTAATGAACAACAGGTTGGTTGTTTTTGCACCCATGTTTATTACAAGAGCCTCGTTTCCAGCCTCCATATCTCCCATAACATGGCGAATGGCCAAATAATCCAAAACTGGTGCAGGTGTTATTTGAACTGGATTTATACCTAGTTTGACTAGTTTATCACAAAACTTCTCCACAATGTCAGGTTTAACTGCAAATGCTAGAATCTCCTCCTCTACGCCATCATCATCGATGACAATATAATCCCAAACTAGTTCGCTTAGGGGTAATGGCATTTTTTGTGACAACTCAAACGAAACAATTTTCCTNTGCTTNTCNGGCTCAACATGGGGAACGCGAATNGTTTTGCTGATAAGCATACTTCCTGGNAAAATTACACGNACNTTCCCTTTAATCTTGTGACTTATTTTTTCTACTGCCTTTATCACGGTATCCATCCAAATTTGATCTTTTGTAAGATCACGATGGAGTGTTTCCAGCAGTGACTGCTCTAGAANCAACTCTTCCCCATTNACGGAGAAAACATTCGCCGAAATGTGCGAATTACCGCAATTGAGAATTGTTTCTAGTCTTTTAGCCATATCTTTTTAAACAATAAATCTATATCAATAATCTGTTTTCAAATATNCATCTTTGAGGAAATAAGACGGGTAGACCTGATGGGCAGGTACCATAATATTTTGGTTTGATGCACTGTTTGTTACAGCCTGCTGTTTAAATTTTAACAAAGTAGATTCGTCCCTGTACTTTTCAAACATTATTGAATTGGAAATTTCTAGTTGCTGACCTTCTATTGAAATTTCGATCACATAACCGGTTGGATTTACATAACCACCACCAAACCCGTCTCTTTCTGCAATAGCTGCTGGAAACAAAAAGTTGGCGTATTTTGTATTTCTATCTAGCTTAACAGTCTCAAATGTTTGCTCCGCACTGTAATACTGATAATATTGGGAATCTAAGAATGAACTTCCGCGTAAAATCTTTTTCTTAAATTCATTTGTAAAGCAGACATATAATTTAACCTTAACATCGTTTATATATTCTGGATTGAATGCTGACTCTATTGTAGTTGGCCTTCTTCCGTTAGCTGCCTCAAGTCTTGGATTAGTCAAAAGACTAAATGGTACTGAAATTTTAATCCACGATTCATTTTCACTGGCAAAAGAAACCCTACTCCCAATTTTTGCGAATTTGTCCACTTGAGCGGTAGCTTCAAATGTAACTAGTAGTAAAAAGGATAATGTTGTCGTAATCTTAATTATATTTTTCATTTTTAGAATCTTTCTATTTCATCTATCCTGTCCCATCTTACAAGTGAATAACAAGCAAATTCTCTATGTCCTATAAAATATCCTGCCTTCTTTTCGCTAAGAATAATGTAGGGGAAATCCTCTTAATCCAAAGAAAGAAAAAGCCTAATCGTGGATATTGGAGTCCTCCAGGAGGGAAGCTTGAAATGGATATTGGAGAATCACCTTTTGAATGTGCCATCCGAGAAGCACAAGAGGAATTGGCTATTGAACTACAATTAGAGCAATTGCGGTTATTTGGCTATGTTTCTGAAAAAAATTATGAAGGTAGGAATCACTGGCTTATGTTTATGTTTAATATTCTACCAGTTCTAGACGATTTACCTCTAGAAATTGGAGAGGGACATTTTAATTTTTTTACTCGCGAGCAAATTAACAATCTAAAAATTCCAAGAACAGACCATCAACTCGTATGGCCTTATTTTGATAAAAGTCATCAAGGGTTTTGGGGAATTAGTGCTAACTTTAGCCAAGAAGTTCCTAAAATTAAGATTGAAGCAAAGCCTTTTTAAGAGAATAATACCACACCATGGAAGGACTTCACCACGACACAGATTTAGATTCAACTGCCAAGACTCCAAATGGCGGTTTCAATGCTTCCGAGATAAAACAGGAAAAAGAAGCTGAAGAAGTTGTCCCCTCGCCCAAATCTAAATCAAATTTTTTGGATTCGGCAATTAATCAAAGCCTTTCCTCCCAGGAAAAGATTGGTCTGTATGACCAGATGGTTCGAATTCGTCGTTTTGAGGAAAGATCACTAAGGGCATATCAACAAGGAAATATTGGAGGTTTCCTGCATCTTTACATTGGTGTTAGGAAAAACATATTTAGTATAGGAGGGAGACATTGAAGCGAAGGCGTCAGCTTTTGTGGAGTCACCAGTGAAAT
>NHCT01000009.1 GCA_002167605.1 Verrucomicrobia bacterium TMED40
CCTGAGTGGGAACCGTGGTGTTAAACCGGACCGGGCAGGTGGAGTCGGTATCTGCCATATCGTGGTTAATGAGCAAAGGCATTTGCATAGAACGCATCACCTTAACATAGACGCTTCTACGGTTGGCTTGTTCGGGCGTGCAAGCGCCCCATCCTTTTCCTTTCACTGAAGAGCCTGCTAGAACAATGTCTGGCACCGGGGGCGTCACACTTTGTCCTCCCATTTCAAGGTTAATGGTACCGCATGCGTTTAAGACGGAGTCTCTCACTTCCTCCGAGGTCAATCTTCTCATGTCGTAGCGCCAAAACGATTGATTTAATGGATCCTGTGCGAGGGCAAGGTCGTTAGGTTTGGAGGATCTTTTATAAGCATCGGAGCTCATGATTAAACGATGCATCGCTTTAATATCCCACCCGGATTCCATGAATTGAATAGCCAACCAGTCGAGCAATCTTGGATGAGTAGGAATGTCACCCTGGTATCCGAAATCACTTGATGAGCGAACGATTCCCCGGCCAAAATGATACTGCCAGATTCGGTTTACCATGACCCGGGCAGAAATCGGATTATCTTTGGAGCCAATCCACTTCGCCAAGGCGGTTCTTCTTCCGGATGATTTTGTAAGCTTTTGAATGATTGGTTCCGGTGGGCTTAGCACTGCGGGAAAAGCGGGAAAAACTTCCTCCCCTTCGAGAGCAGGGTTTCCTCGGCGAAGAATTTTGGTCACCTGTTCACCCTTCTCCGAGACCGAGAGAGCTTTGTAATAATCAGACTTAGGCTTTGTCGGTAAATGCCTCCCNAGTTCCCGAATTNTGTTTTTGTANTGCTTGTANAGGTCTTCTCCCATCAATNTGTTGGCGTGTTTGCNAATNAGTTTGGTNTGATCGANTGCTTCTTCAAAACATTCGAGCCCAAGGTCGATAAATTGTCCGCCCACAGTGTTTCNGCAGTGCACNGCNATCACATTTTTACCCGTTTGAAGCACATCTGCACTTTCTTGGCTAATATCATGCGTCTCGTACTTGGAGAAAAGGCCTGTATTTTGAAAAACGAGTTTACCATTTAGGTATACCTCCACATCCTCATCGTGTTTGAGGATCACCCGCAAGGTTTTAGGGATGGTTGCCAACCGGAAGGTGGTTCGCAACCAGATGTCGGATGTTACCCATCTAATCCCAACTTTTTCCTTCGGACCGACTTTTCCAAATCCACCTGAGCCANTCTTCCAATTTTTGTCATTATATCCAACCTCAATCCATTCTTGGGCGGGCTTTTTCATAGTATAATTCCATTGGCTCGCATTGCCCCTTGCATCCTCAAGAAGGATGATTGGTTTAGCACGGACTTTTTCTGACTTGATGATGGAAGTATCACTATCGTATTTGACGAGAAATTTTTCTTCAAAATCAAAGATATGTCTTTGCAAATGATTTCTTAACCTGTTCCATACCTCGATTTCATTTTGGTAAGTGATATTCCCGATAGAATCTTTTACCTCCACTAAATTTTCTTCGCGCTTTCCATGCGGTGTGATGTTGGCAAAGAAGGACAGCATCGAATAATAATCTTTGGTTGGGATTGGATCAATTTTATGATCGTGACACCTTGCNCACCCGACGGTCATTCCAAGGAATACCTCGGTGGTGGTACGTACAATATCGTCTAAGTAATCATACCGGGCGAGTACACGGTCGGCAGGTTCATCATCCCAAATCCCAAGTCGGTGAAATCCCGTCGCGGTTATTGCTGCTGCATTTGGGTTTTCAATTTCGTCCCCGGCAAGTTGCTCCAAAATAAACTGGTCATAGGGGGTGTTTTGATTAAATGCATTAATCACATAATCACGGTAGCGCCATGCTTGCGGTTTGTTTCCGTCCCTCTCATATCCATTGGTTTCAGCATAGCGGACAAGATCAAGCCAATGCCTTCCCCATTTTTCTCCGTAATGAGGGGAGGANAGTAGTCGGTCGACCATTTGCTTAAATTTTGTTGGTTCTTTATTGGAAACATAAGCACCCACTTCTTCGGGAGTAGGGGGAAGTCCGATCAAATCGTAATACATCCGCCGAATGAGCGTATGATCCTCAGCTTGTGGATTGGCAGGCAGGNTTTGTTCGGCAAGCCGGGCATGAATGAATCGATCGATCGGATTGGAATGGTCGGGTAAATCCGGAATCTTTGGAGGTACGGGCTTCTTGAATGCCCAGTGAGATTTCGTGGTTTCATTAACCTCGGTTGTACTGGCATGGCTGTGGGCATTTTTAGGCTCAATCTCGTCTTCCTTTGGAAAGGGGAGCCCCATTCCAATCCACTTTCCCAAGGCATCAATTTTTTTCTGGGACAATTTCCCAATAGGGGGCATCTGATGATCTTCATCTTTGTAAGATACCATTTGCAGCATCAAAGAGGCAGAGGGGTTTTCCAGATCCACTGCCGGCCCAACCTCTCCCCCTTTGAGTACGCCTTCTCTCGTAGTGAGAACCAATTCTGCCCGTACTTTATCGGCACCGTGGCACTTCCAACAATTTTGTTCAAGGAGAGGTTTTATCTCACTTTTCCAATAAGAGAGAGGAGCATCCGCACCCGCATCACCCATGAGTCCGTGTGCAAAGAGAGCAACGAGCGACAGTTGGATAATGGGGCACTTCATCTCTATCATTCTATATTTGGATAACAATCAGGCAATTTTCTCAGGCAACTCGAAGGAATTGATTGCCTAAGGAAAGTGAGATTTCGTCTGCACTTTTCATAACCATGGAAGCCACCTCGGGTACTTGTTTCTTGGGTAATCGATTGGTTGGGGCAACCAGCCAGATGGATCCGGCTAATTTTGCGTTTCGTCCGAAAACTGGAGCCCCAATGCAGGCCTGACCTTTAATTTCTTCTTCATAGTCGATGGCATATCCCAAATCCAAAACCTTTTGAATTTCCTCTTCCAGCCCGACCGGTGTCACAATGGTATTGGAAGTGAATTTGGCAAGGTTGAGCTTGCTGATCATGGAAGACCGACGCTTCGGTTCCAATTGCGAGAGAAAAATCTTACCCGGAGCGGCAGTGTGCAAAGGGAAGCGCAGGCCAGGGTTCACGCGGAAACTGAAAGAGTGCAAACCTTCGACTTGCTCAAGGACCACACCCTCGTTCCCCACCAAAACTCCAGCTAATACGGTTTCTTGTGAAGAATCACGAAGGGAACGCATCTTGGGGAGAGCCATCTCAATAAATGCAGGTTCGCCTGCGACTGGAGTAGCTAACTTCAGGAGTTTCTCCGATAACACGAATACGGATTCTCCGGATTGTTTGCTAACATATTTTCGCCGTTCAAGCGTGGTCATGATACGGTAGACACTGTTGAGAGGATACTTCAAGCGGTTCGCGATTACATTCACGGATAAACCCAAAGGGTTGGCGTTAAGCAATTCAATGATGGATAGTGCCCTATCCAAACCAGGTACATTGTATTTTTTATCTTCCGTGTCCATTTGAAATATAAACTAAATACCAAATATCAAAAATCAATCGGATTAAGACAAAAATTTTACAGAGCATTAACCCAGTTTATTTGGGTGCATTTGATAAAAGCCTTTTTCGTTGTCATGCAGGTCGAAGGCTCTTCGAATCAGTGTAATGAGATTTTTAAGCATACTCCTTTTTCCGCAATTACTTTTAGTTGTTCTCGTAGCGGATGATCGTAGGTTCGTGGTGATTCACAAGCAAGGGGACTTTGGTTGTCATACCTTTCGTATTCCCGGTTTAGCCAAAACGAATCGAGGGACCTTGCTCGCAGTGTTTGACATGCGATACGAAAGCCGGCGGGATCTACAGGGCCATATGGATATTGGTCTCTCTCGCTCTGTTGATGGAGGAGAGACTTGGTCGAAACCTCACCCGATTATGGATATGGGGGAACACGGTGGATTACCTCAATCTCAAAATGGGTGCTCAGACCCAAATATCCTCGTGAATACGAAGACTGGTGAAATTCTTGTGTCTGCCTTGTGGTCTCACGGTCGCCCCGGAACTCATCAATGGCGTGGAATCGGAAGTGGACCCGGGTATTCTCTAGAAGAATCCTCTCAATTTATGATGGTTCGTTCCAAGGATGATGGTAAAACTTGGAGCAAACCTGAAAATTGGACCAGGCGAGTGAAAAAGCCGCAATGGTTTCTTTTTGCTCCAGCACCGGGAAACGGTATCACCACCTCTTCGGGAGTTTTGGTTATTCCCAGTCAAGGGAGAGATCAAAGGGGGGATCCATTCTCGAACTTTATGTGGAGTCGTGACCAAGGTAAAACCTGGACCATTTCCGAAAAAGCTCGAACAAACACTACGGAATCTGCGGTTGTGGAATTAAGCGATGGCTCTCTTATGCTTAACATGCGGGACAACCGAAATCGAACGGATAAAAGTCAAACCAATGGGCGAGCGGTGAGCGTGACTAGCGACTTGGGCAAGACTTGGAGCCTTCATTCTTCGGATCATGGTGCTTTGCCAGAACCGGTTTGTATGGCGAGTTTACTTGGGCATACCCTAAGCAATGGGAAAACCCTACTGTTTTTCTCCAACCCAAATAGCAAACACCGGCGCGAAAGGATGACGGTCCGCATAAGTTTGGATGATGGAAAAACTTGGCCAGTCGACCGCTCCATCCTGTTGGACCAAGAGGGAGGAGCCTACAGCTCTATGGCAATGGTTGATGAAAGGACCTTAGGGATTCTTTACGAGTCTTCGCGGGCCGATTTGGTTTTTCAGAAGATTGAACTCGTCGAGTTTGGCCTCCAGCCGTGAATGGAAATGCCGGTCAAGCAACTTCTATTACCGACGAATTTATTTCTCGCCCGCCTCAGAGAAGTCACTAGAATTTAGGTTGTGTTATTACCCCATAATATCCTCAAAATCAGTTTACTTGTTCTTACTGCTTGGTTTTGCCCGAAGGTNAGTACTNGTGCTTTTGCTGTCAGCTTAGAGGATAAGGAGGAAATTNTGGNGATTCTCAAATTGGCAAACGAATCGCGATTCAGGGATTGGACGGTGGCACATNTAGAGGGGCTCAAGGACCTAAATCTTGACTTGGCCGAAATNAGTGACGATCAATTGTCCNCTATCTGTAAGCTTGATTCGCTGAAATCGCTATCTTTCATGTATACACAAGTTTCGGACGAAGGCATCCGAATCCTATCCAAGCTCAAATCNCTTCAAAAGTTGGTCTTGCATCGTCAATCTAAGCTNACTGAAGATGGGGTAAGAGAGATTGCTAAATTGGAAAGGCTAAGGTCGTTGTGGCTTTCTTCGATTTCAATTGAAAGCCAACACTTGGCATGCTTATCCAAATTGAAGAAGCTTCGTGAACTTAACCTAAGCGAGAGTTTTCTAGAAGATGAAGAATTGGATATAATTTTATCAGGATGCGAACAACTGCTAACGCTTGATCTCAGTAGAACGAAAATCACCGACCGTGGACTGCTCAACCTATCGAAGCTAAATAAACTCCGCTTCCTGAACCTTGACGAGACCGATATTGGCGATCTTGGTTTTAAAGAAGTTTGCAAGCTGTCAAATTTGCAACGTTTGCAGATCAATGGGGTTCAAGTCACCGATGAAGGCTTTGAAAACCTGAAAGACCTAACCCTTTTGAGAACCCTCAGCATCCGCAATACTTCGATCGGTAACNCGGGTGCATTGTCAGTATTCAATTTGAAGAATTTGACTTCTTTGAACCTAAGCTACACCCAAATTTCTGATGATGGCTTGATCTATTTGTCGCATTTGCGAAAATTGATCAATCTGTTCGTGAGCGGTTTGCCTCTCACTGACCGATCGATGAAGCATGTGGAAAGCCTAACTTCGTTGAGGAGGCTTTTCGCAAACTATACTTCGATCGGAGATGATGGATTGGAAAGCATTGCCAAACTTCCACNTTTGTCGGAGTTGCAAATAAGCAACAATCAAATCACCGATTTTGGAACGCATTATCTTTCTCAGAGGCTTTCTCTTCAGAAATTGAATCTGAGGAACACTCAGATTACGGACGACGGCTTGATGGTATTGAGTAAGTTGAACAAGTTGGAGAGTCTTACATTGAACAATACGATTGAAGAGGAAATTAAAAAAATTGAGCGAGCCAGCATGCCCGCGTCAATCAACCAAACTAGGTACGAACTGATCCGCAAAAAAATCTTTATCACGGAGAAGGGGGTAAGTGCTCTTAAAAAAGCTTTACCTGAATGTAGAATTCTTAGCTTTTGAACTTTTTCATCTCTTATGGTTGCAGGGTATAAAGCAGAGCTTTGAAACTTTTCCCGATTTTGAAAGTTCTTTCTATCGTGATTCGCACCCTTACTTTGCTTTGCCTTTTTACCATTCTTTGCTTGAGCGAAGCTCAGCAGAGGACCCCAGGCGGACGTCCTCCCGCTCGCCAGCACACCATCATCGAAAGTGTGGAACTGAAAACAATTCCCGCTGAAGAAACGCTTCTCTACGAGCAGATCAAAAAATTTAAGAAGTCAAATAAGGAAAGGAAGATAGAGGCAAATGGAATTCCCGAACACAAGGTTGGGCNATTTCCGAGCAGGCACAATCCAAACGAAATCAGGGAACAGACCCATCAGTTTTCTTTACCCATTCGACCAGAACCTTCAACCCAACCCATCCCCCTTCATAATGAAACCGTTCGGGGCCCACCCAATACGCCGTTTGGAATTGCTCTCAACGGTGTTCTTTTTGATCCGGGTACAGCCGAGTTCTACATGGGTGACCGACATGCTGATTGGAACTATGAGGCTTTGGGTGGATCGGTTTTGCTTGGGCTCGATGAAAACCACGGACATGTCCAACCAAACGGTTCCTACCACTATCACGGTTTGCCGATTGGCTTATTGAAAAATTTGGGCGTNAAGGCAAAGGAACATTCTCCGCTTGTTGGTTACGCCATGGATGGCTATCCGATTTATGCACTTTACGGGTACAGCAATCCAAAGGACCNAGATTCGGGNGTCAAGAAACTGAAGAGCAGCTTTCGACTTAAGAAGGGGAAGCGGCCCAACCCACCTGGAGGAAAGTATGATGGGGCTTTTAGCAAGGATTACAAATATGTCGAGGGCTTGGGGGATTTGGATATGTGTAACGGAAGATTCACCGTAACCAAGGAATTCCCCAAGGGCACCTACGCCTATTTTTTGACTGAGGACTGGCCGGTCATTCCCCGATACTTTAAAGCGGAACCTCTGAGGTTGCGTGGTNGACCAGGTTATCACCGGGACGGTCGTCCGCCTCCACCCCGCCGCACACCTTAATGTGCAGTCANTTCTTGGAGGGATGCCTGGGCAACCTGACGCAGTCGAACAGCCTTTTGATGTTCAATCCCGCCTCTCCACATTATGTTTCTAGGATCCTTCCCGGTCAGACCACCCCAAAAAACAGAGGAGACAACATAGGCTCCAATTTCAGAGGGGTGGCTGCCGTCTTTTTTGTAAAGGCTTTCAAAGAGAGCCTGGTCTTGCTGTTTGATTTTTGAATAAGCGAGGCCGACTGGGAGAACGCGTGCCCGGTTTTCCTTCCCCGCCTCAAGATAGGCGTAGGCTATTTTCTTCTGCATGGTTTGAAAGTCGGGATACATTTTGGGATTCTTTTTATCTCCTGCTTTTCTTCCCCATGTNAGGTAGAGGCAGGGAGTGGATCCGTTTTTTCGAATCATTGTGGAAAAGGAATTCACCGCATCCCGAAAGTCTTTGGAGAATTGCCCACCCAATCCCGATTTCTGNCTTTGTTCCTGTAACACTACGAAGTCCCATTTTTGCGAGAGAATCATCGGTTTGGTACTCGGATCAGCGAGGTGATAGGCAAGGTCTTTTCCACCCTTGGTATGAAAAGTAAGTTTCCACTCCGGGCTTTCGTTCTTAAATAAATCAGTAATGGAACGGGAGCATTGGGAGGTGTAGCTGTTACCAATAAAGAGAATTTTTTTCCCAAAGCTAAGGGTCGTGATTGTTAAATAAAGTAAGAAGAACAGTGTTTTTGGAAAAGACATTTTGAGCAAAAAGGGATGGATCTATATGAGTGTTCTCTATTTCATCCACCAAATAAAAGAACATCAAACTTTCATTTAGGGAGTGAAGAAATTCATTTTTTTATCTAAGACTTATGAATGTTACGGCTATCGATTCTACTGATTCGCCGANCCTGAATGTAATCTCNAGAATCTAATGTTTAAACACCTTCTACTCCCATCACTCCTACTTACCACTGGTCTAACAACTGCAAGCGGTAAAGACCTTACCTCGGCTTTGTCTCAGCGTTGTGCACCTTGTCACGGCCCGGACTTAAACGGTGTGGGGGGTGTATTCCCCAGTCTGATGACTTCAGAACTCGTCAAGTCAGGNAATATCGAGGGTGTGATCCAATTTATCACTCATGGCAGTNCGCCAGACTCTAATTCATTGGTAAAGATGCCCGCCAAGGGGGGGCACTTGGATTTAGGAGATGAAGAGATTCATGACATTGCTAGACAGGTGATTGAGTTGGCGAAGGTTTATGTGGTAAAGAAACCATCTGATGAAGTCTCATCAGAGGGTTATTTTAAAAATCGTTTTGGTCCAGTGGTGTCGACCGCGATTGAGACCGCTCCGGTTTTTGCCTGGCCTCCAGCAGAGGGTGCAAGCGATCGCTTAAAAAGATTGTATCTGCGTGAGAAAAAGCTTCTGGCAAGGGCACGGGAAATGGGAGGTAATGACTTTACGAATATTGGATTGGAAGATCTATCCAATTTAAAAACAATTGATCTGAGCAAACCATCAGACCCGATCAAAGGAACCTCCGAAAATTCTCCTAAAAAAGAAAGACCATTATTGGCAATCGATGATCAACCNGCCACTAAATATCTCAATTTTGATGGGGCAGGTAGCGGGTTGGAAATAAAGGTTCAAAATACTATTGTGAATGGAATCACAATCACATCAGCCAACGATGCACCGGAAAGAGATCCGAAAAGCTTTGTTCTAAGTGGGTCCAGCGACGGTAACAATTTCACTCAAATTGGGAGTGGTTCGATTCCGGTTTCCAGGGGTAGGGGGAAGTTAAAAACGATGAGATTTCCCAATGGAAAAAGTTTTTCGACTTACCGGGTCGTTTTTCCGGAATTGGTTGGAGATGGAAAGATACCCATGCANATTGCTGAATTTGAACTTCTACCAAAATTGGAAGGCAGTCCCNTCGATNANCTGTCCAAGGAAGCNACGAAACTGNTTGGNCAAATTGATGAGGTTAGGCAAAAAGTTCGCTACATTATTTCNNGGGCTCACNTGGTACCCCTTGGTGAAGANCGGCGNGCCGGAATGGTNTTTGACAGCGAGACGATGTCCTACTCCTTAGGCTGGACGAATGATCAGAGCCTAAAGGCCAGCGGAATGCCTTTTGCCGGAGCACATGGAGCAACGGCAGTAGTAAAGGAAAGCTACAATCTTTTCCGTACGAATATGCGTCCTGGTTGGGCAAAGACCAAGGAAATGATGAAGAAGGATCCACGTCGTCAGCCCTATAAGTCGTTTCCGAGAATGGGAACCTTGCCCAAAGACTGGGCTCATTTTAAGGGTCACTATGTTCACAACGGCAAGGCAATTTTTAGCTACTCGGTGGGCGAGGGAAGAGTACTGGATATGCCGGGTATCGTTAAGCAAAAGGGGCTGAAAGGACTCACCCGTACTGTCCAAGTCGAAAACCTTTCGGCGTCCGTAATGTTGCTGGCAGAGAATGATGATTCTGAAATTGAGAAGAGAGATCAGACATTTACCGTTTCCTTGGAGGGGCGGACCTGTAATTTTTCACTCCTTGATTTCTCAAAAGGGGTAAAGTTATTCGTTTGGGAAAACCTATTGTTGTGCGAAGTACCCAAAGGAAATAGCCGTTTCAAGCTTGCAATGTGGGCGGGTGATCCAGCTTATCAACCTGCGGTTCGGTCTGCAGCCGGAAAGGCTGAGGATTTATCCAAGTTTACCAAAGGAGGCATAGCTCAATGGGGCGATCCGATCTCCGTCGAAAGTGAACTTTCGGACAATCAGACTGATGCCTATGTGGTCGACAAGATCGGTGTTCCTTTTAATAACCCACATGAACCCAAGATGCGAATTGGTGCCTTTGACTTTTTTAAGGACGGAGAGACCGCGGCGGTATGTACCTGGGACGGCGATGTCTGGATTGTTTCCAATATCGATGAAAAACTGGACAAGGTAACCTGGAAACGATTTGCCACGGGTTTGCATGAACCACTCGGCCTAAAAATCGTAAATGAAAAAGTCTACACAGTCGGAGATAATCAAATTACCCGTTTTCATGATTACAATGGGGATGACGAGGCTGACTTTCTAGAGAACTTCAATAATGACTGGGAGAATACCGAGGGGTTTCATGCCTTTTGTTTTGATCTGCATACGGACCCGGAAGGAAATTTTTACTTCGCGATGGGCTGTCCGGTACGGGCTGGAGGTCGCGGGTTTGAGAGAATGGGAAAACACCATGGCTCCGTGATCAAAGTGTCTCCCGATGGGAAAAAATTATCTATTTATGCAAGTGGATTTCGGGCACCTAATGGAATAGGGGTTGGTCCGAATGGAGAAGTGACTACTGGGGATAATGAAGGATCTTTCGTGCCGAGNGCTCCCCTTCATTGGGTAAAACCTGATAGCTTTAACGGGGTGGTTGATTCCTATCATGGGAAACGAAAATTAAAGAGTTCCCCGATTTTGGGATATGAGATCGAATACAAGAACCGATTCATGCACCCTAAAGCGGATGCCCGCGAAGGTTTTCAGCATGATCCCAATGAAGCCCCCAAGCCGCTGGTATGGATGAGCAAGAAGCGTGGGATTGATAATTCCGGAGGAGGCCAGGCCTGGGTGACGAGTGATAAATGGGGCCCCCTTAAAGACCAATTACTTCATCTCTCTTATGGACAAAGTAAGATGTATGTTGTGCTTAAGGAGGAAAAGAAGGGCCAGGTGCAGGGCGGAGTGGCCCGGATACCGGTTGAACTTTCCAGCAGTGCCATGCGGGCACGAATAAATCCGCGGGACGGTCAGTTATATGCATCCGGATTGAAGGGATGGCAGACCAATGCGAAAGGGATCGGTGGGTTGGATCGTATTAGTTATACCGGGAAACCGGTTCATTTACCTAAGTCCATTCAGGTAAAGAAGGATCGGATTGAAATCGGTTTTTATGAAGCCCTAGAACCGAACGCAGCCAACTCACTTTCCCAATTCAAGTTTGGTGCCTGGAATATAAAATGGTCCTTTAATTATGGCTCTCCAGAAATTCCAGTTAAAGAACTGGAGTTGAAAAAAGTGGAACTTCTTGAAGATGGAAAAACCATTGCTCTGCATATTCCAAATCTGAAGCCGGTTCACATGGCTCAGATTGATTACGATATCAAATCCGCTATGGGAGAAGAAATAAAAGGACGAATTGATCACACCATACATGTGGTCGAATAATAGGTTCGTTTCTTTAATATGAAAGTTGTTCTTTGGTTAGCCGTTTTATGTTCCGTATTCATTGAATATATCCAAGCTGAGAAGACTAAGCCTGCCTATCGAATAACCTCACCGGTTGAGTACCAAGTTATTCAAAGAGGTGACAGTAATGAGTCTTGGGTGGAAATCAATGTAACGGCTTCATTGCCCTTTTCTAAAAGCGGACCTCTGGAATATCGTCTGGATAAAAAGAGATCCTGGGAAAAGCTAATAGGTGAATGGCAGAATCAAAATTTTTTATCACGAACGAAGATACCTGCCGGTGGTTGGCACCGTCTAGAAATAAGAGAAGGAGGTAATTCGGGTCATCGATCGCAAGTTGTTCAGTTTGGCGTGGGAGAGATCTTTGTGGTGGCCGGACAATCGAACTCAGGTAATTACGGGGAGGTAAAACAGTCAACTAAGACAGGGTTGGTTTCTGCTTTTGATTTCGACAATAAGAAATGGCAGTTGGCGATTGACCCACAACCGGGAGCCGGTGGAAGGGGAGGTAGCATTATGCCTTTGCTCGGTGATGCGCTAAGTAGGAAATTGAACTTACCCATTGGAATCATCGCCTACGGGCAGGGCGGAACCAGTGTGCGTGAATGGTTGCCCCAAGGCTCTAAGTTTCCGAATCCTCCAACTGTTGAAAACAAGGTTCGAAAAATTAACGATGGCGAATGGGAAAGTTTGGGGAAGATCTACCCCGGATTTATTGAACGTATGAAANCATTTGGAAAGAATGGTTTTGGTGCCGTGCTCTGGCATCAGGGAGAGAGTGATGCCAACCAAAAAGATCCCACACGCACCCTTTCCGGTCCTCTTTATGAAAAGTTTCTTACCCAATTAATTTTAAAGACCCGAGAAGATCTTGAATGGGATGTTCCATGGTTCGTCGCACAAGCCACCTATCATGTGCCGGGTGATGAATCAGACCCAAACATCCGTGCAGCCCAGGCNNNTCTNTGGNAAAANGGAGTNGCACTGGAGGGCCCGGANACTGATCNGTTNAAAGGNAAATTGCGNGNGCGTNACGGACAGGGGGTTCACTTTAGCGGACCGGGATTGGAAACCCATGCTGATGCATGGTTCGAGAAAGTGAGTCTATGGCTTGCTCAAAAAAGGAATGCTACAAAATATAAATTTTCCTTTGGTGCGATTGCGGATTGTCAATATTGTAGCGGTCCGAACCGGGGGTCCAGGCACTATTCATCTTCTGCCCGGAAGCTTCAGGAATCCGTAAAGGAACTGAATACTCACGATCTCAAATTTGTGATTCACCTCGGTGATTTCATTGATCGGGACTATGACAGTTTTGATAAGGTCCTGCCGATCTATCAAACTTTGAAAATGCCTGCCTATCATGCTCTCGGAAATCATGATTTCGATGTAGCTGATAAATGGAAAGCCAAAGTGCCCGATCGAATGGGCATGAAGTCAAAGTATTATGAGTTCAAAGTCGAAGATTGGCGGTTCATCGTTTTGGACGGAAACGATGTCAGTTTTCACGCCTACCCAAAGGATAGTTCAGAATACAGGGAAGCAGAGGTATACTACCAGGAGAACAAGGTTCGTTCCCCAAAATGGAATGGTGCGGTTGGAAAAGAACAGCTTTCCTGGATACGAAAAATTTTAGAGGTAGCCCAAGAAAAAGGAGAGAAGGTTGTCCTGTATTGCCATTTTCCGGTCTATCCAGCCGATCCTCATAATTTATGGAATGCGAAGGAAGTGATTTCAATGCTCGAAGAGTTTTCCTGTGTGAAGGCATACATCAACGGTCATAACCACAAGGGAGCCTATGGCATGAAGGAGGGCATTCATTACCTAACCCTGAAGGGAATGGTGGAAACGGAAAACAGTGCGTACTCTATTATACATGTTCATCAGGATGAGCTAAAGGTCACGGGCTATGGAAGAGAGTTCGACCGAAGCTTATTGCTTAGATAATGAATTTTCTCATCTGCTTAAACTTCCTTTAAACCGGGTTCAAGAATGAACCTCTGTCTGTGAATCTCCGATAACCGTATGAAATTATTCTTGCCCATCCTCCTCTCATTAACATCTCTTATTCTCTCCTCTTCCCTGAAGGGGTCTAAGGGTATTGAGGAAGGTCTTTTTACCTGGACGGATTCACCTTCCACCACGCTAAATGTGATTTGGCTAGTGAAAGATAAAGCCCCAACCCTTTTTCTTTGGGGCAAAACAGATGATCAATTGCCAAGTTCCGCGGAGGTTCGAAGACATCCTTTTTACAAAGGTTCCAAATTAGAAGTTTGTCAGGTCCAGCTTACAGAATTGAGTCCAAATACAGGTTATCGGGTATTTTTGGGCGATAAGGAATTTCGTGCCCGAACCCTACCAACGAAACGACCGGAATGCATCCGTTTTGTGACCGGTGGGGATATGATGCATTCTTCCGATTGGCATAAGGATGGAGTGAAGGCAATGGCATCCAGATCTCCCCATTTTGCACTGTTGGGAGGAGATCTGGCTTATGCAGACGGAAAGTCTTGGGAGCGGTGGCTCGACTGGATTGAGGTGTACGCAGATCATGCAGTTACAAAAGACGGGTACTCTATTCCATTTATTGTGGCGATTGGCAATCATGAGGTGAATGGCGGGTATGGAAAAACGCCCAAAGAGGCACCTATGTTTTACAACCTTTTTCCTTTTCCCAGAAAGTTAACCTCCTTCTACGCGATCGATTTATACGAAGATTTATCCGTGGTGGTACTCGACTCCTCCCATACATATTCCATTGAAAGTCAGGTCGAGTTTTTACAATCCTCGCTTTCTTCGCGTAAGGATCGTACCCACTTATTTGCTCTCTATCATTTCCCCGCTTACGGAATTATGAAGGGTGGTTTGAATAGCCCCATAAGTAAAAGTATGAGAGAACATTGGGTTCCTTTGTTTGATCAATATGGTCTGGATGCGGCATTTGAAAACGACCACCATGTTTACAAGCGTTCCAAACTTTTGAAGGGCGACAAAACAGATCAAGATGGTACGCTTTATATTGGCGATGGAGCCTGGGGTGTAAGGACTCGGGAGCCCGGCGCCAAAGAGTACTGGTATGTTGAAAAATTCGAGCCAACCCGCCATGTAATCGAAGTTGAAATCAAAGACAATGTGCGGACATACCGTGCGATCAACCATGACAAAAAAGTTTTTGATGAGTTCGTTGACGAGCGAGACGATGATTAATAATTTAGTACTATTTGTATAATCTAGCCTTGTTCTTCAAGGAGCTATCTCAAATGATGGGTTGTATGAAAAATCTATTCATTTCGATCATTCCACTATTTTTACTTGGTTCGTTATTTGCCCAACGCGAACAGCCAGAAGTTCGGACATTGGATACAAAATTTTCTAAAGGTACAAAATGCTTAAATCCTGAATATCTTTTATTCTCTGCAAAGGCAAAGGGGGATAAGAAACCTGCCCTTTTGATCTACCTGCACGGAGCTGGAGGGGTCGGGGATGATGTCGGTCGCTTGCAGGGACAGGCCCGAGCACTGCTCGAAGGAATAAACCAGTTTGGAAAAGGACCGTGTCACATTGTGGCCCCCCAATGTTCACGTACTCGTAAGGCTGGTGGTCGAGGTACCTGGGAATCCAGTGACTTGGACCTCTTGCTTAAAGGACTGAGTACAAGTTTGAACTTTGATTCAAAAAGAATCTATCTAACCGGTAACAGTATGGGTGGATACGGTTCCTGGACATGGGGTGGAAACAGCCCCCACCATTTTGCGGCCATTGCCCCAGTGGTTGGTGGAATCGGACCGGGTGGACCCAAGGATGTGACTACGGAACTCGATCAATGGGCTGCAAATTTAGCCAAGGTGCCGGTATACGCATTCGCGGGAGCTAAGGATAAGGTAGTTCCTGCGGAACGTTCGGTTCGAATGGTCGATGCCATAAAAAAAGCCGGGGGCAAAATCGCAAAAATCAAAGTCTATGAGGATCAGGGTCACAATGCCCGGCAAGTAGTTTATTCAAGTAAGGAATTTTACGATTGGATGTTCAGTCAGAAAAGAAAGTAGACTGTAAGTGAAGCTCCATTGAAGAGCATCAAAATACTCGTATTATCAGTCCTCGGAAGCATTAGTTTCAAGAAACTGATCGAGGCACTTTGCGGATTTTAAATCCGCGACCCAATGATCGGGAATGGAGTAAATTCCATTGGTTGCCCCTAAGAGCATACCCAAAGCTAATCCACGGGCGCAGTTATCTCCACCTGCCATTGCATTCTCAATGAATGCTGTCTCGATTTCATCTCCGTGTTTTAGGGCAAGGTAAAGAACCGAGGGGAGGGCGGATGAAATTGAACAAGCCGGTCCAAGTTTGGCGATTGCTTCCACTGCGTTCTGTGAGAGTACGCTATTTGCCGATTGGAGGGCCCACTCAGGGGCCGTTTCTTTAAGTGTATCAAGTAAACTAGCACCATGCACAAGTCGATAGCCTGCTTTGGCGAGAAAGGTTGCGGATTCTTCGGCCTCTTTGGATCGATGGGTAAGCATGGTTTGTTCAACCGCCGCTTTAACCACCTCATTTTCGGAAGAATTCGAAAGAAATGCAACAAGTGGGGCAATCCTAGCCGGGCCGGCAATTTCCACTGAATCGCTACCTGCTTGAGTCTTGTCAGTTTGGTTTTGAGCCTGGGCCAAGGTCGATTTAGTCGCACCGTCTATATAATCATTATAGTCCGGCCACATACCAAGCTAGTGATCCATAAAATGAGAAGAATTCCATGTTTTTTCTTTTGTTAGAAATTTCAACAGGCATAAGGCTTGATCACCCACATGTCCCTGATCCCCCGCTTGCTTATGTGGATGGTAAGAATCGCCCCCAGGTGCTTTGTAGTGAGCGATCCGCCCATGTTTTTGAGCAAGCTCATTCGTGTCATAGATCCAATGAACTCCAAGGGATAGAGCATCTGCACAGTATGAGCCATAGAGAAGCCCGGTTTGTCTGTCTTTGAGTTTGTTCATTAAGGGACATAGTATTGAGTTTCTTGATTATGGAAAGCTTACAGGTTTTGCGTTCATCTCCCGAAAGTTATCATTTGAATAGTAAAAGAGTTTTGTCTTTTTCCGTAAGAAAAGAATGATAGAGGATATACTTATTTTATGAAAATGCTCCTGTCCCGCCTCTCTACACCAACCCTGTTGTGCTGTTTGTTCTTTTCTTCGGTCCCTGTTTGGGCAGACCACCACGGAAAAAGTACTACCCCTCTGTTGCAGACTGGAGACCGGATAGCCCTGGTGGGTGGCGGCTTGATCGAGCGGGCCCGCTTGAACGGTTACTTGGAGACTGCTCTTTCGGTAGGTGCAGGTTACAAGGTCAAGGATTTAAGGTTTCGTAACTTGGGGTGGAGCGGAGACACGGTTTTCAATGATGCCCGTTCCTACTTTGGGAAACCCCGGGAGGGCAGGGATCGGTTAAAGAAAATTATTAGCGAGTGGAAGCCCAATGTTGTTTTACTCAATTACGGGGCGGAGGTTGCCTTGTCCGCAGGACGAGCGTGGACCGACGAAGCTTCGGCAAGCAAGCGTTCCGCCGCGGGTTGGGAAGAGAGCGTGGCGGTGTTTCTGGAAGGATACGCAAAGATGATCGAAGAAATCAGGAAAGACCCCGGGGAGGGTCCAAGGGAAATCGTCGTAATCGTGCCGCCTCCGTTGGAAAACCTCGGAAGCCCCTTGCCCGATCATCGTGAATCCAACCAACGTATGTCCAAGGTGCGGGATGCTCTCCAAGGCTTCGCCCAGAAGAACAATGCCCGCTTCGTCGATCTTTTCGGGGCCATGGGGGGAGACGAGTTTGACGGGGAAGTTTCCGCTGATGGATGGACCCATGATGGCCTTCATTTTACGCAAACGGGCTATCGGGCGTTGGCTAGGCAATTGGCCATAGGTTTGGACTACGGGACTTTTCCTTCCGTGCCATTGGCCGATAAGCTAAGAAAGGGGATCATTGAGAAGAACCGTTTGTTCTTTCACCGCTGGCGTCCGGCCAATGAGACCTACCTTTACCTTTTCCGCAAGCACGAACAGGGAAACAACGCCAAGGAAATTCCTCAGTTTGACCCGATTATCGAGAAACGGGAACATGAAATCGAGCAACTCAGAAACCAACTCTTTAAGAATTCCCAAGGGTAATCACCACCTAGCTTTTTCCCATGAAAACCTCCTTTTTCTCCTTTACCTTTTTGCTTCTTACAGGATGCATCGCCTTCGGCCAGCGTGGCTTGACCAAGATTCCGGATACCGCGATCCAAGCCCAACTTGATTCCTTCGTGCTTCCGGAAGGAGCAAAGATCAACCTGTTTGCGAGTGAACCGGTCGTGCGCAATCCGATTCATATGAACTGGGACTCCCAGGGTAGGTTATGGGTAGTGGGCAGCCCACTTTACCCACACATCAAACCCGGTCAGGAGGAATCGGACCACTTGGTCGTGCTCGAAGATACCAATGGCGACGGGGTGGCCGACAAGCATACTGTATTTGCCGACGACCTGCATATCCCCACTGGGGTTCTACCGGGAGACGGGGGAGTATATGTAGCCAACAGCAACGATGTTCTTTTTCTCAAGGATACCAACGGAGACGGTAAGGCTGACCAACGACGGGTTATTCTTTCGGGCTTCGGAACCGAAGACACTCACCACATTGTTCATACCTTCCGTTGGGGTCCCGAGGGAATGATGTGGCTCAACCAATCGATCTATATCCACACCCACCTTGATACCCCTTATGGCATTCGGCGTCTTTTGGGTGGGGGAATGTGGCATTACCGTCCTGAGACCCGGCGATCGGAGGTCTTTATGAAGGGCCTGGTCAATCCGTGGGGTCATGTTTTCGACGAATGGGGGCAGAGCTTCATGACGGACGGGGCAGGGGGGCATGGGATCAACTTCGTTTTTCCGCGTTCGGTTTTCGCAGCCTCCCCCGGAGCCCGCCGAAAATTGGAAGGCCTCAATCCTGGTCAACCCAAGCTGTGCGGGTTGGAGATCCTTTCCGGCAGTCACATTCCCGATGAATGGCGTGGAGCGCTGGCGTCACCTGACTTTCGAGGTCACCGGATCAAGACCTACCGCCTGACCGACAAAGGAAGTGCGTATCAATCGACCGTAGGGGAGGATTTGGTTGCATCCAAGCACGGGGCTTTCCGGCCGATCGATGTAAAGATGGGGCCGGACGGAGCCATCTATGTGGCCGATTTATATAATCCGATCATCCAACACGGCGAAGTGGATTTTCGTGACCCCAGACGGGATCATAAGCATGGACGAATCTGGCGGATCAGTTTTCCGGAAAACCCCCCGGCGCCTTTTGCCAAGCCTTCCGAAATGAATGCCATGGCTTTGGCAGAAGCGTTGCTTTTTTCCGAAGAGAATATTGTCAGGGAACTGGCCACGGCAGAATTGCGAACCCGTAAACCTGATGACATGTTGTCGGTATTAAATTCGCTGGAATTGAAAAATGATCTCCATGTAGTCCGTCGGGTTTGGGCAACTCAGGCATTAAACCGATTGGATATTGGCTTGGCCAAGGGATTGACCCAATCAAAGTCGCACAAAGCAAGGGCGGCCGGACTGCGTGCCCTCTATTACGATGCATCCAATAAAAAATACAAAAACATTCTGCCCATTGCTGAAGGAGCAGTGTCGGACCCGTCTCCTCATGTTCGTCTTTGGGCAGTGAGTTTGTTGGCTCAGCTTGATGATCCCAAGACCGTACCCATTGCCCTCAGGGCGCTTGACGGTATTGATGCGGACGACTTTCTGGACTTTGCCGTCTGGTCAATCTGCCGGGAGCACCGTGACCGCTGGGTGGACGAGATGAAGAAAAACGGAAAAAACCCTTTCGCAAATCTGTCTCAGTTACTTTTTGCGTCCTCTGCGATTGGAGAACAGTTGGGAGCCGATCAAATACTCGCCTCTCTTTCCGAAGGCAATATCAAGCAGGATCAGACGGTTTGGGAGATCGCCAACTGGATGGCGAACGAGGGGTCCCCGGCTCATTTGTCCAAGCTTCTTGGACTTGCAACGGAAACAAAATCAGTCAGCAGGCAACACGCCTTCCTGAATGCCTTGCTCACTGCAAAAAAGCTAAGAAAAATAAACCCTTCCGGAACGGAGCGCATTGCACTCTTTCTCCAAAGTGAAAACGATACTGTTTTTGGAGTGGCGGCTCAATTGGCCGGCTTGTGGAAAGTCGAGTCCTCCCGCCCGGAAATGGAAAAGATTCTCAACGAGGAGAGTGTCCCTAAAGCTCGGATCAAGGTGGCCTTGGAGTCTCTGATTTCTTTGGGAGGAGAAAAAACGAGTTCCTACCTAAACCAACTCTTTGGTAACCCCAAGACGACTTACATGAGAAAAGCCATGGTGGTTACCGCTCAGTTGAAGGTTCAGCCGATCCTCGCCGCCCGCCGGGCGGTCAAACTTCTGCAGGGAGCACCGGATGGAAAAGACAAGTTTGGGATTTATGCCGCTTTTCTAGGCAACCGAGGAGCAACACGGGCTTTGGCCACGGAAATCAGCCAAGTCGACTTATCCGAGCCCATTGCCTTGCAGGGATTGCAACTCGCCGAGAGTTCGCCCACTCGGCCCAAGGAACTCATTGCTGCGATTCAAAAGGCCGGTGGCCTGAAGCCCATGAAAATGAGCCTGACCCTTTCAGAGATGACGACCATGATCGAGCGCGTAGCGGCACGGGGCGATGCGGCACGGGGAGAAAGCATCTACCGAAGGCAGAATCTGCAATGCGTGGCTTGCCATGCGATCGGGGAAGTGGGTGGAGTGATCGGTCCCAATATGGTTTCCATCGGAGCGAGTGCCCCGATGGACTACTTGATCGAGTCTCTCCTCGAACCGAGCAAGAAGATCAAGGAAGGGTATCATACCAACTTGGTGACCTTGAAGAACGGAGACGCTCATGCAGGCGGAATTGTCAGCGAAAGCAAGACCGAGTTAGTTATTCGAGACCTTACCGGTAAACATAACCGAATTGCCAAGGCCGACATTACAAGCCAGACAATTTCCCCTGTCTCCCTCATGCCCGTTGGCTTGACCACACAGTTGCGTGAGGACGAATTCGTCGATCTTGTCCGTTTCATGTCTGAACTCGGTAAAGAGGGGAAGTACAAAACGACCACCAATCGCTTTGCCCGTTTTTGGGAAGTCTTGCCAGCAGGTTCTCCCAACCCTGGAACAGTTCATCATTATGGGGCCAGCATGTTTACCCAGGAATTCAGCGGGTACAAGTGGACTCCTTTTTACTCGATGGTGGGTGGAGGAGTCCCCGTTATAGAAGTTCCTGTGGCTTTGAAAAGAAGAGCGGATGAATACCAAGTATTGCGAACCCAAGTCGAGGTGTTAAAAGCAGGGAAGCACAAGATCCGCGTGAAGGGAGATTCCAACCATATGGATTTGTTTCTGGATGGAGAACCAATCGAGATCCCTTCGGATCGTAAGGACACGGAACTTGAGATTGATTGCAAAAAGACCGGGAAGCGGCAGTTTATGCTGGTTCTTCAGGGACCCCAGTCAAGCGGGCAGATTTCTTTGGAGGCCTTGTCCGATGATCTGACCATGGTTCATTCGTTATAGGTTTGAGACCCCTATTACTTGCATTCGGCAGCCTGCTTTTCCTTTGTGACTCAGGTTGGTCGAAACCTTTAATCGTTGCTCACCGGGGAGCTTCCCATGATGCTCCCGAGAATACCTTGCCCGCTTTTGTCTTGGCATGGAAGCAGGGAGCCGATGCGATCGAAGGAGACTTTCTGCTGACCAAGGATAACAAAATTATTTGTATTCACGATGGTTCCACCAAGCGCTTGGCAGACCGGAATCTTGTGGTGCGACAATCAACCCTGAAAGAACTGCACGAACTGGATATCGGTTCCTGGAAACACGAAAAGTTCAAGGGCACGAAGATTCCCACGATTGCCGAGGTGTTCACCACCATACCTAAGGGCAGGAAAATCTTCGTGGAGGTGAAATGCGGGCCGGAAATCATTCCCCACCTGGTCCAGGAGATCGAGAACAGCAAACTGAAGACCGAACAAGTCGTATTGATTTGCTTCAAGAAGGAAGTGGTCCAGGCCTTCAAAAAAGCGATGCCCAATAACAAGGCCTTCTGGTTATCAAGTTTCAAGAAGGATAAAGAAGGAACTTGGACGCCCTCGGCAGGAAGCGTCTTGGCCACCCTTAAGGCTTTCAAGGCGGACGGGCTTGATTCAAACAAGAACATTCCTGAGGAGATTGCCCGGAAGGTCATGGATGCGGGTTACGAATGGCATGCGTGGACGGTCAACGACGTTGCCACCGCCAAGAAATTGAAAGCCCTTGGGATTCATTCCATCACCACCGATCGGCCTGCTTTGATCAAGGGCTCCTTGTGAGCGACTTCCCTTTATCATGATCAAATCAATCTTTCTTCTGGTTAGCGTTCTTGCCTGTATCCATATTGCCCAAGCTCACCGCTTGGCCTTTAAGCCCGTGGAGTTCGCCCTTGGGCAATCGAATTGCTTCGTTTTGGAGGCCAATACGACGGGGGAAGCCAAGCCCTGGGTCTGGTACGCACCCACTTTGCCTAGGCATCCCGACAAATCACATACCTGGTACATTGAGCGTCTCCTCGCCAAGAGGATCAGCCTAGCCGGTTGCGACCAAGGGGAAGTGCGTGGATCACCCAAGAGTGTCGAAGTCTTCACGAAGTTTTATCAGGAGATGTGCAGGCGTGGGTATTCAAAAAAACCGGTTTTGCTGGGGCAGAGCCGGGGAGGATTGATGATGCTTAGTTGGGCGGTCAGGAACCCAAAGCGGGTAGGGGGCTTCGCCGGAATTTATCCGGTTCTGAATCTGCGGAGCTGGCCCATGAAGCGAAACCTCAGTCTGACCCTTGCGGATTTCGGAATGGATCAGGATGCCTTTTCCCATGTCATGGAGCAGCACAACCCGATTAATCATCTGGCAGGGTTGGCCCAGGCGAAAGTTCCGATGTGCATCGTACATGGGGATTCCGACCGAGTTGTTCCGCTTGAAGATAACAGTGCGATTGTGGCGGATCGTTACCGAAAGTTGGGTGGAGATGCGAAAGTCGAGGTCGTGCCGGGCAAGGGTCACCAAGTAGTCGGTGAATTTTTCAAGTCAGCGAAGTTGATCCAATTCATGCTTGAGCGTTCCGCTCGTTGAACAACTATAAATCAATAGAAGGTTTCTGCGTAATGCACCTAGACAAACCTATGTATTTTTCATTAACTAAAACCTTATGAAAATCCAAAAACCAAACTTCCACCTTCCTCAATCCCTTCTTTTGCTAATCGCGTTTTGTCTTTCGGGTCTTGGTGCCTTGGACGCGAAGCAAATCGAGCTTTTAACGCCGGAAGCAATAAGCCTGAACAAGAACTGGGTTCTAGAAAAAGGGATTCTTACCCCATCCGAAACTCCCGGTGGGATCATTTGGTCGAAGAATTCTTTCGGTGACTTCGAAATCAGCCTTCAGTACAAAACATCGAAAAAAGCCAATAGTGGCTTATTTTTTCGAACAGATCCAAAGAACGCCGTTCAGGGTGGTTTTGAAATACAGATCGCATCACCTGGCATTTACAGTGGAAAGCATATTGTTGGCTCCTTGTATGACGCCAAGGAACCGGTGGTCGCTGCGGGCAAACCGGACGGGGAATGGAATACCATGGAAGTCACCTGCAAGGGTCCTTTGATCAAGGTGGTACTCAATGGCAAGCCGGTGATCGACCTGAACATCGACGACTGGAAAGAACCTCGCAAAAATCCGGATGGTTCGAAAAACAAGTTTAAGACCGCCCTCAAGGACCTCCCGAAAACCGGTCATTTTGGACTCCAGTATCACGGGCAGCCTGTCTGGTTTCGTAAGGTTACAATTAACTCGTTGTAGTGCTTATTAAGCGGAGCGGGTTATTCACAAAAGTATGTATTTTATTGTATTTGCGCGCTCGTGGTTACAGGATGAATAAGTCCAACCTGTTTCATACAGATAAATTTAGATTAACCCAAACGATAAGGAATTAAAATGGCAGAACCAAAAGGATTGAGNAAACCAGTAAAATTAAANAGTGACCTCGCTTCATTTCTTGGAGCATCNGAACTTCCNCGNACNGAGATTACCCAAAAACTTTGGGANTACATCAANTCNAANAAGTTNCAGACNANAACTGAAAANGGACANCCTGAAAATGNGGGTAAGTTCATTGTTGCAGANGCAAAGCTTCTGACNATNTTNAANAANACNAACACNACNAGTAANACNGGNAAAGTNACNNANCTTACNAATTTAAANGAAGGCGAAACCATCAACATGATGCAAATGGCGTCCGTGGTAGGNGCAAATATCGAGTAAACCTATTTCAACAGATTATCTGATNTTTTTTCAGGTAAACCAAAACGCGCTTTCCATTGAGTNAGNGCGTTTTTTTTAACNCATTGGGATTTCNTGCTTGCAACCCCCACACAGACCGAAAGACCATNAAACACNCCCTTCCCATGTTCAATNAACAAGCCCAAGAAAGAATGAGTGAGAAATTCAAAAAGCAAATCATCAACGGCAATATCCTTATNAANCTGANTACCTTCCCGCTAGCCGNCACCTTCTTTNCCNCTCNGGATAGTTTCATATCTTCGGACCCCTCTGCTAGAAAGATGCNCCATAAAGCCCCTTATTCTTCGTGAGCCGAAGAAGCGTCTTTCCTTTGCTGGCGCTATCAATTTTATGAAAGTCTGCTTTCCCGTAAAATCCTTTGGCTTGGTGGCGTTGGCTTACCTTTGCATAATCTTACCAAGCTCGCTTGTTGCATCTAATAAATTGGATGATCTGGAAAGGTTGGCGAGTTTGGAGCCCAAGCCCTTTGTGGTTATTGAGGCAAGTGGCGGGAAAGTTAAGAACCGGGGTCAAGGGGTAGTGGTGAGCGAGGATGGGTATTTGTTATCGGTGGGTCATGCTACCTGGATCGAAGAAGAGGGTTCTTATTCCAATCAGTTTAGGATTAGCTTTCGAGGTAATGTGAACGGGTTACCCAAGGGTCATTCTCACCGTCATACCACTACTTTTTCGGATCGTGAAGGGGCCAGTTTCGAAGAAACTTATTACCAGGCCAACCTCATTCGTTTTCGGGGTTCGAGGTTTTGGGACGGAGCGGATTTGAGTGTTTTTAAGATGAAAGCGAAAGGGACATTCCCCCGCATAGAGTTCTTTTCTCAGACCCAGCCTGGTATGGAAATTGGAGAAACCCTGCACTTATGCCATTATAATTTCCCTCATGAACCGGCTGACCCACTTTTCCTGATCAATCCGGTTGAGGTGGTTGGGGTTGCTCAAACTTCCAGCGGAATGCAGTACTTGGCCAAGGGTTACTATCGGGTTGGCTCGAGTGGAGGCGCCATTCTCAAGGATGGGAAGCTCATCGGTATCCAGAGCTCGGCTTATACCGTCAACGCAAAGGGGGGAGGAGAAATTCCTCTTGGCTTGATCTCCTTCCATTTGGTTTGGCAAGACCGCCTTTCTTCGATCCTCGAAACTAAACGCCCCGCAAAGCCCAAAAAGTGAGAGAGCAGGCTTTCTAAGGCCAAATTTCAGAGGATTTTTAAGCAATGAGCTACGGCGAAAAAATCGAAGATCAGCTACTCTCACCAAGAGCTTCCAGAATGAGCAGGAAGAGATTTATGATATCCAAGTAGATGTTCACCGCCAAATCAACTGCGGTTCCCCAGGATTCGTCTCCCTTAGCCATGGCTTTTTCAAGACGGTTGAAATCATACACGAGGTAGAGAGTGAAGATGACAATGCCTATGCAAGTCTGAAGCATGCTGAATGAACTGTCCTTGATGACATAAGCCTTGAGCAACCGAAGGGCCACAAAAGCGAGAAGGGAGAAAAACAGAAAACTACCCATGAATCCAAAATCGGTCTCTGAGAAAAAGACGATTCCTGCCGTCAAAAAAACCGATAGGGTGGTGGCGACAATGGCGAAGAAAACATTATTCTGCCATTTTTGAGAATAGGGATCATTGTCTTGGGCAAGGACCTCGTGTTTGAACCGGTTACGAACCTGAGTCAATTCTTGCGAATCCGCCTGGTATACTTTTTCCGGAGAATCTACATAAAAGTACACGGTTTTTTTGTTTTCATCTCCACCCCAAAAACTTTTCTTTTTTTGTACGGTTTTTGATCTTAAACCAATTTTTTGCCTGTATTTCCTAAATTTGAATGATTCTCCGAACATCGTGATGGTGGGTCCCATGCTCCAACCGATGCAAAACGAAAAAGCACCTAGNGCATATAAGTTATTTGGAAAATTATCGGCTTGGGTCCATACAATGAACAGGGTGAGGAAAGACCCTCCAATCGTTAGCACGGCTTCTTGCGTAGTCTCATATGCTTTATTAATTCTTGCGGCAACCGCNGTNATCACAAGCATTCCTCCTACCAGTATAAAAGTTTTGAAAAAAAGAACCTCGTTCATGCTATTACCTNATNNGNCAAAATTATTNCTTTGATTGCTTGNAGTACGACAAGGCATNNCTCGCATGCTTTATGCAAGCAAAATANTAACTAAATAAAAAATGAATNGACCCAATGCNTGCCAAAACGGCTGATGANTAACCTGAAAACATCAGACACATTGAAGAGTGAACTACAGGGTGANCACTTAATCANAGANCAACTGTACNAAGCACAAACATCTTTTGNACTTTGGANGAAGGGGGGGCATNNATATTCAATNAATNCCGATAAGGNNGNGCTTAATCGATGAAAGAGACAGTTTGGTTCTCTCTAAATTTTTTGGAATAGGTTTTNCCGTCCAATTTGTATGTTAGATTCAGCACTTTTACGATACCTCCNGCGGGATCCTTTCCGGCAAAAGAGTTGCTAACCGTAAAATCGTATTGCTGTGCATTCAGTTCCTTTTGGATACGCGGACGAAGATCGATTTGCCGAGTGGGGTTCCCATCCTCACCATAAAGTGCACTTATGAGTTCAATCTGCAGTTTTTTCAGGGAACGGAAGACCTTATGCTTGCGGTCTCCTCCAGACACAAAATATGCAATAAGATCCTTCAGCTCTTCTGCATTCATCGAGTTTATGAGCCCACCTGGCATCATAGAAATTTTGGAGCCCGCCTTTTCCGCAACTTCCGACTTTTGAATCTTGGTCAGCTTAAGTGGTTCAAGGCCTGACTGGACCAAAGAATATTCTCCGTTTTCCTCGGTGACCACCCTGCCCATTACCACGGAACCGTCCTTCATCTTTAACTCATGTTGTTCGAATTGTTCGGAAACCACCATGTTTGGGTGTATGGTAGATTCGAGCATGGACTTGTAGTCGCTGCGCTTCGCCAGGTTGGTGAGNTCCGGTCCAACCCCACCCCCTTCGTTTCCGTANCGATGACAAGCNANGCATAAACCGGCNGAGAACATTTTTTTGCCGTTTGAAAAACTCCTCCCTTGCAANGGCTCTTGCTGAAGAATTTNNAGTGCCGAATCAACCGTCCAGGCTACACCGGGACCTTCCGCCCGGGGAAGCTTGGCAAGNTCTACGCTTTTCACTTCACCCATAAGGTATTGTAGGGAAATACGGTCTTTTTCCGGTACGGAGGCGATTGCCGATTCTCGGATTTTCTGAATGTAGCCGGTGAACATGTTTCCACCTTTCTTGGTGGCGAGGTTTTGCAGCTCACTCAAGTAAGCTTTTCGGTCATTCATGGACCAACCTGACCGAACATCCTTCAAACAGAAAAGCAAGTGGATATTGAGAATGTTGGGGGCGGCATGGGCTTCCATCGTACTTAAGATTCGTGCGCCATAGCCTTTGTGACGCTTCATGACTTCAGCATCATAATCGGGGATCTTTGCCTGAGTTGTCTTCATCAGGGCAATGGTTTTGCGAACTACTGTCGGGTGCTCAAGGAAGCATAAGACTCGGCAGAGTTCTTCGTTCAGGTTGTCATCCGAGGANGGAAAAAATGGATCAAGCTGTTCACCGATTGCTAGGACCTGATTGGTATCAGGAGTACCTCCCCGGCTCATGATCACGGAATAAGTACGCAAAAGTGCAAGCTTTCCAGTTTTGTCGAGTTGATCGAAATCCACCTTAAGCAAGCGATCCACGCTAGGCTTGAGGCTACCAGCAAGGTCGCTGCGAGCTAAACCAAGCAGGGCGTGGATTGCGGCTAGATCGTCTTTTTCGGAGTAGGCCTGATTGGCCCAACTTTTGGAATCCTGCCACTCCAAAGCGAGGCGAGCGGCATAGCGGATATGGTAGTCTTCATTTGAAAGAAAGGGCCAAGCTTTTTTGACTGCAAGGGAGTCTTCCTTTCCATGATAAGATTCGAGCATCCTTCGGGTGGACCGGGCTTTCGCATGCTTGCTGGTTGTATCGAGTTCGGACAACTCAGTCGAAGCGTTGCCTTTGTAGGAGACTCGGTAAAGGTAGGATTGCCCGCCTCGTCCACCTACACAGAAATACATGTTTCCGTCAGGCCCGATATCCACATCTGTCAATGCTAGCGAGCCGTTCGTATTTGAAATGAACTCTCTTTTTTCTCCAATGTAGGACGAGCCATTCGGTTTGAGATGGATGGAATACATGGTGGCAAAAGTCCAATCACATATGAACAGGGCATCTCGATAATGAGTGGGAAACTTCGCATTGGTACCAGCGATCACCCCGGTTGGGCAACCGGGGCCGATGTCGACTACGGAACCGACCGTATCAGGGAAATATTTCCTCCATTTTTTGGAAGTTGCTCGCCACCCACTTTCTCCACCGGACACACCATGATTGATTCGGGTAGGACGGTACCAAGGAGCTCCGATATCCCACTCCATGTCAGCATCGTAAACGAAGAGTTCCCCATCACGGTTCAAAGCGAAATCACATGGGTTTCTGTATCCCATGTTTAATATCTCCCGATCTTTACCATCCGGGCTCATTTTCATCACCCAACCACCCGGTGCCTTCCCCTGCGACATATGCCCGTAGGCATAGTTTTGGAGCAGTACATCATCTTTCCAATTTGTGGGAATTCTGGAATTTTGAAATTCCGGTGCTTGCGTGGCATTCCCAGCGATCACGTAGATGCTTTTCCCATCCGGAGAAACAATAATAGAGTGCGGTCCATGTTCGCCACCACCCGCCATCTCTGCCAAAAACTCTGTGGGCCCAAGACTGCCGTCCGGTAAAACCTTGGCCCGGGTCAGTTTTCGGTTGCCCATCATGTAGAGATGATCGAAGGCATACAGCATTCCGTACAGGGAGGATTCCACATTCAGTTTTTTGATTTTACTTTCATCGAATTTTTCACCGGACTTGGGAATCTCCAGGGAAAAGGTGCCCGCTTTCTGCTGGTCGGACACGGTCAGGTATCCTTTTTTATCGAAAGCCATTGCTATCCATGAGCCGTGCTTTTCCTTGTTTACCTTGTAGATGAGGTCCACGGCAAAGCCGGGAGGTGCATTCAGTCCGGTGGATGAGTCCTCAATTGGTTTCTCAAGCGGAGGGAGGGAATATTTCCCAAAGGACATCGAGAATGAGATTACCAAGAAGAGTGCAGACAGGTTTAAGGTACGCATGATTAGGAGTTTATACTAGGCGATAATTGGAAGAGGTGGGAAGATGAAAGATTTTTTTAGTTTAGCTGAGTTTTAAAAAAAGGCTAACTTAGTTTTAGGGACAAGACCAAATTGTTGGGCTGGGGCCAAGGCAAAGCTTATTGCTTCGATTGTCCAAAAACCTTTTTGAGAAAGTCGGCACTTTTGAGTTCAGCTTGTTCGTTCTCGGTGACCGAGAGGTGGCAGGGAATACCGACTTTCGTGCACTTCTCCTTGAGCAAACGNCCGAATCCNGCGTGGTGAATGCCGTCGCCCTTGATCACCGGNACGGGTGCGGGTTTGCCGTATCGTATCCAAACCGGAGGATCATCTTCGGTAACATGAGTGAGNGGTGAGCANTCAAGGGAAAGGGCCTTGTACTTGTNCCAGTCCTTCATGAGATGCTCGTGACTTTCGGCTCCCACGGTTTTCCAAATCATCGGATGANGGANGCAGGCGGGACCAATCTTTTTTTCTAGCAGAAACGGATCGAGAGTGGTTTGCCCCCCCATGGCTATGGCACCGCAGACGCGAGATGATTGCCGGAGTACCGGATCCTTGCTCTTCGGGTCGGCCAGGTCGTCGTGGTAGGCGAGCCACATGCTCGAGGCGGCCCCGGCCGAACCCCCGGTAACGGCGATGCGTTTGGGGTCGATGTTCCATTCNTCGGCCTTGGTGCGCAAGAACTGAATGGCCCTTGCGGCGTCATGTACGGCAGCAGGCAGAAGCTCNGTACCTGCCAGACGATAGTCGATTGAAGCATAACTATAACCATTCCGCATTTGGTTTGGAGACGTGGTTTCATTCTTCTTGCCCCCAAGCCAGCCTCCGCCATGGATATGGACGAGGAGGGGAGTGGGCTTCTTGGAATCGATCTTCCAAAAGTTAAGAACCATGTCCTGATGAGGTCCGTATGCGACCTGTTTGTAGGTGGGTTCGACCTTTTGAGNAAAAAGAGGCGTGAAAAGAAGGAGCGAAAAAAGAGCAGCAAAANTTTTACAGTGCATAGGTTTCTTATCTGCCNGNAGAATANCNTGGGCAAGCTTTTCCTTGCCTTTGACCCNGGATTTCTAGTGCAATGGTTATGGATGAGAGACTCNTCAAAAACTACNGAATCCTTNNTCTTCACTTTCTGATNGATCGATGAAAAATNCCTCGANATTCACCTNTCTATCGATTCTCTTCATCGGTTCCGTGTCAGCGAGTCGCATGGATGAAAAATTGGATAGCTTGGGAGATGAGTCGTTGAAAAAGGAGGAGACCGTGGTGCTGGTGCATGGACAGGGGAGAACCAGGTTTTCCATGATAATTTTGGAGAAGAGGTTTGCCTCGGCTGGTTTCCAAACCCTCAATTTTCCCTACAACCAATCCATCCATTCATTTGATGCGATATCCANNCAGTTGATTGANTTCATNAAGGAGAAAGTAAAAACCAAACNCTACCACCTCATNGGGCACTCTCTGGGAAGCGTTATCATTCGTGACATATTTCGAAAGGATTATCCNAAGGGTTTGGGNAAGGTGGTTATGCTTGCNCCCCCCAACCGGCCGGCTCATTTGGCCAAACTATTAAAAGGAAATCCGATTTACCGTTGGGCGACCGGAGACAGTGGNCAGAAATTATCGGAGGAAGAGTTCTACAATAACCTCCCGATCCCGNTGGTTCCTTTTGGGGTCATTGCTGGGGATAAAGGGCAGAAGCTGACCTTTTCGGAACCCAATGATGGAGTGGTNACCGTCNAATCCACCAAGCTTGAGGGNATGGCCGACTGGGTGCTTCTNAATCATGGACACACCTTTATTATGAATTGTCGGGATACCTTCGAGTNCAGCCTCCGTTTNCTAGAGACNGGANGCTTNCAAGAAATCNCTAAGGATGCTTCAAAAAAGGGGGGCTGACTGTACCCAGTTGTCGTATTTTCAGCTCAGATAAATAGANTCTGCCTGGAGGTCGTATTGCNCCCAATCGACCTTTTGNAGATCTTCTTCATCCGGAAAGGCCCGGGGGCAGATTTCTACGATGGAGCTTTCTTTGAATGCAACACCTGCATTTCTTAGCCAACGCTTCGCCCGGNTGATTTGATCGGCTTGGGAACTTTCCAGAGAATCGACTCCAGTCCTATTCTTCACCGGAGAAAATTCCTCCAAGCGGTCGGCTTCGAGGATAAGGGGGTTCTTGGCGAGAGGCAGGGCATCAAAAACGAAGGTTTCGAACTTCACTGCATTTGGTTCCNTGGGTTCGACAAGCTCTCCCGCTTGATCTAAATGAGCGACCTTCTTTTCGGCTCTGTGGTAGGGCAATTTGATTTCGCCATTGGCGAATTGTTCAACGAAGTCCCTTCGTAGAACATGAATAGCCGGGCTACCAGCCCGGTACTTGATGCGGNCTTGGGCATCTTTTTCCAAAGCNTTTTCCTCGGGCAGATCAGAATATTCTATAATCGAGACCCGGTCCCCGATAGCCACAAAATTCCCCAGTTTTTCAAAGGGCCCGGTTTTAGTGATGGATCGACTGGACATATCGGATTCCTTCAGGTCATGNAATCCAATGAAGAATGGATTAATGGCACTGACCAAGGGATTATCCACCTGAAAGTAAGACAGGTGNTCGATCCCCCGACTTGCCATATCCGNAATGGAACCNGAATCGATCAGGGCNTTGAGCGAACCTCCGTGTCCGTTGGGAGAAAGAGCGAGGCTGTCTTCGCTGGCCAGCAGAAGGTTGCCTTCAAAATCGGTTGCCGGCATNACACCTTGAGCAAAGAATTTGAGGTTATNCTCACCAAGACCATAAAATTCCCGTTCTTCGAAATGGGAGACGGTGGCTTCCAGGTTCAAGGGGCTGCACATAATATACCAGGGAATGACGACACCGTGCTTTTCCGACATTCCCAGAATTTGTTCAGCGAAGAGCTGAAAGAGGGTTTTATTTTTGATCGGGCTTACTCCAAAGGTTCCCTTGGGACCGTCGTACCCTAACCGGGTTCCTTGTCCGCCNGCCACCGTGAANGCGGCAGTTTTACCACCTTTGATNAGNGTNTCTCCGTGNTCNNATGCCTGAGCATAAAGGGTTTTATGCTCGGGAGTTTCGGGGTTNAAGGGGAAGTAGGAAGCCGGTCCATAATTTTCGGGCAATCCGTTTTNCTCCTTCTTGAAAATGCATTCTTCAAAAGCGGCTTCGAGTTCGGTCCAGTCAAGGGCTTCGACTTGTTGNGCAAGNAGGGGCTTACTTGCAGCCAATTCTTGCATGCGAAGCTTATTCGTATNAATGANATNCATNNTNNTACNTTCTACATTCGTNAACTGAAACTGGCAATTTTCAATCAACTCCAATGAGGTAANGAAATTCCCCTGATGCCTCGCACTNGGTGTGGATGAATCGACTTCAGGTAAAGAGTCCGAGTTGCGGCTTTCCTTTGTGNGCAACGGTAAAGGGCCGAACNGAGGGGCTGTAAAGAACATGATCAACCGGAATACCCAAGGCGTGGGCAATGGTTGCATTAAAATCAGGGATGGTCATAGAATTTTCGACCACTTCCTCACCACCCGCAGAGGTTTTGCCATGTACATACCCACCTTTGAATCCACCGCCTGCGAGAACACTGGTGAAGGCTTGGGGGTAGTGGTCTCTACCCACATTTTGATTGATCAGCGGAGTGCGCCCAAATTCGGTCGTCAAGACAACCACGGTATCTTTCAATTTACCCACCCGTTCTAAATCATCGAGCAGGGCAGCCACTGCCTGGTCCATGGTATGACAGAGTTCGGGTAGCGAGGTGAAGTTATTTTGATGAGTGTCCCAACCACCAAAACTAACCTCGACNGTACGCACATTTCGTTCCACNAGACGCCGAGCAAGCAGGCAACCCTGGCCGAAGGGTTCCGAACCATAGCGGGATTTGGTTTTTTCATCCTCCTTGTGAATATTAAATGCGGCCAGATCCGGACTGTCCATTAGGCGAACTGCATCTGCATACATGTGACCATAGGCCCTTATCGGTTTTGAATGATATCTTTTTAGGAATTCCGCATCGATATCATTGGCTAAGTTCAGTCTTCTCTCAAAACGAGATTTTTCTACCAAGGCTCTTGCGTATTTCAGTCCGGACTCGGGTTCATTGATTGCCAAGGGTTCGAATTCGGGTTCGAAAAATCCACCACTCCCATGAAATCGACTTTCTCTTCCAATAAAAACCGAAGCGGGAAGGGTCGGGTTGAGCTTTCCTTTTAGCTTATGATACCAGGAGCCAATTCCAGGATGCCGAATCGTTGCTCTTTGCTGATAACTGGTNTGCATGAAGTAATTTCCTTTTTCATGGTCACCGGCNGTGGAGGTGAGAGAGTTGACCACACATAATTTGTCCGCATGCNTGGCTAAATTAGGCAGATGACTGGAGACCCGAATCCCATCCACATTTGTATTAATCGGTTGAGTTGAACCTTGGTTATCGTGCCCGGTTTTAAGATCAAANGTATCAATGTGACTCATACCACCTTCCATATAAAGATAAATGAGTTGCTTGGCAGGGGANTCGAGTTGGGGAATAACGCTTTTTTCTCCAGCGGCCCCAAAGCAATTGCTTGCGGTTACACCCAAAAAGCTTCCAGCGGCAAGTTCAAGAAAACGGCGACGGTTGAAATCAGATTTTATCATTGTATGAAAATAAATTGCCGGGAATTAAGAAGAGCCCAAACCAGATCTTCGATGGTTTCCTCCCCGTGTGTTTGATAATCTGCAAGAATTCNTTCCACTTCACGACTGGTTGGCTTTCGGGTTAGCATGGTGCGATAGACGAGGTCAATTTTCTCTTNGGGTGTTTGCAGCTCATTCAAGAGCCCGCCAAGCACGGAATTGGAGTTTTGAATAGCAATATTCAGCGGACTGTTGAGTAAGTACAGAGCCTGAGGGACAGATGCATGAGAGGACGAATTTTCAATGACTTCACGGTCGGACTGGCCAAAATCGCGTAAAAAGTGTCCGCGCTTGGCAGGAGATTCCAGTTCAACNGCACGAGCCATTTGGCGGACAACATCCCGAAAGTGGCGCAAGGANNCTCTCTCCTGGTCGTCCCAGCGTTTGCGATCTTTTNAATCTAAACNNTCAGGTGCTTTTCGAGGCCTCGCCTGTGAAATTCGTTCGTTGGTTTCCTTGGTGGTTGATGCCATGGAACTGCTCATCATCGACCCACCCATCATGGATGGAATGGCTTGGTTGTCTTTCAGGTCAACTAAGACTAGCTCGCGGTTTCTGGTTTCCATATCACGGACTTTTCCCTTGAGTTCATCCGTCAGTTTTTTGGCCAAATCAAGGTTGGATTGAGCATACGCAGAGGAGATTTTTTTCTCGTATTCAACCTGTTGAGACCGCATCTCCCTGCGTTGTGCACCGGCTTCCCTGATTCTGGGCAAGACTTCTTCAATCGGTCTTCCTTCAAGGCTTTGGTAAATTGCCTTCGTTCGGGCGATTCGGTCTTGGGTGCGCTCCCGGTTGGGTGCGTACGAATCAACTTCAGGAAGTATCAGAGTGGTGATCGAATCCCAAATTTGTTCGGCACTCATACGCTTCAGAAGGGGACCGGTGAAGTGAAATTTCATTCCCATCGAATGATCTTCTCGATGCATTTCTCGACGAAAAAGTTGCGTGTGAAAAAGCACATTTTGGAAAGCCCGAATATCGTAATCAAGCTCTTGCATAAGGCTTTCGAGAAAACTGAGTAATTCGGGTTGATTGATTTCCGTTCGATCCGTCAAGTTATCGACAGGCTCAAAAATCCCATGTCCAAACGCTCTTTTCCAAAGTCGGTTGACGATTACCCGGGTAAAGCGTGGGTTATCCGGAGAAGTCAGCCAGTCGGCATAGGCATTTTTCCTTTCCGTTGGATCCTCAAGAGACGGAATTTCCGGACCGAACATCGTACCTGGTATGACTACCTCATGGGGAGACCCATTGTCATACTGATAGTCGTGAGGAAGTTGGAGAGGTTTGTCTTGATGGTGCCTGACCTGAACATTTGAGATATGGCCGTAAAGCATATTGACACTCTGGGAGACCGGGTTGTCAAAATCGGAAACTTCTTGCCGTGCAATCAATCCGCGTATCGCCGCTTTTTTAAAATCCTCTTTCGTGAGGTTATTCCGTTCAAGGTAGCCTGGGGCATAGTGTTGGCTCAACCATTCCTCGATTTTTGATTCATCATGTAGGTGAGGGAAATCCTCAAAGCCTGCTGCCTTTTTGTAGGCTGCATTTTTTCGTTTACCAAAATCCTGATAGACCTGTTGGCGGTTTGAATCCTTGGTCACTCCCATGCGAACATCAAAATCATAAGTATAAGCAGCCATTTTGAAATAATCCATCTGGGTCCATTTATCAAATGGGTGGTCGTGACACTGGGCACACTCCAAGCGGGTGCCCAAGAATATACGAACTGAGTTTGACATGTTGTCGAGAGCCATGCCTGCGTCTCGTAAATAGTACGCAGCTGCAGGGTTATCAAAAATCAGGCCATGTCCGCTTACCAGTTTGTGGGCAAGTTCATCAAAGGGTGTGTTGCTTCTTATTTCTTCCTTTATCCACTCCCGATAATAAAGAGTGTAATCAATATTAGTGGGGATGCGCAGAAGGTCTGCCCAAAATTGGTAGTGGTGAGCGGTGTAGCCCGCATCGTTCGAAAGCAATGTTTGAATGAGAAGCGAATGCTTGTTTTTAGAATTGGAACTCAGAAAATCGTTCGCCTCCGAAACGGTGGGTATACGCCCAATAATGGAGAGATAAAGTCGTCTAACAAATTGCTCATCAGTAATAACCGGGTTGGGCTCCAGGTTTTGCGTACTTAGGTGGTTGTAAAGAAATTCATCAATGGTTTGGGCAGCTGGTCGAGGATCAAATTTGCCAAATATTGAATGGGGTGCAGGGCTGAAATCTTCTGTAAAGATTGCTGTTTGTGCACCTTCATCTTTTGTCATCAAGTATAGAATGCTTGTAACGGCGATTGTCAGGGCGGATGCGGAGGTAAATAAAAGGGTCTTTGAAAGTCTCCTTTGGGGAGTTTTTTTAATAGGCGGATGCTTTTGTTTCGCTTTGGTATTTGTTTGTTTGCCTGCACGGGAAAGATCAGTTTTGACTGCNNCAATNGGATGATCNANGAAGCCGGGCACNTCGGTTANCTTGACCCAGTTCTTACCATCATAACAGGCTAAATCACTATCAATGAATGTGCCTGACTGGTAATACTCATTGAACTGTTCAAGCGTGTAGGGACCGGTGGTTTTTCCACCTCTATGAATAAACACCTTCATGACCTATTTTTCATTCAAAATTTCCCTAAGTTTCATCAATCTTTTATCTTTTTTATAAAGATAATCAAGACTTGCCGAGTAGGCGGAATTCCGTGCACTTNTNAGCTTTTTATANTCGGTGTTTTCACGGACCGCTTTTCTTGCCAACTCTTTTCTTTGGNAAATCTCCTGATCNGTTANGAATAACTGAGGATACTTGTTTTCAAGCTTTGATTGTGCATCTACTGATAATTGGATCANNTCAAGAAAACCNGGGTCTTTGCCGTACTTTAGGCGTGTTTTTTCAAGGGCGGCTTTCTTTTCCGCATTGGGTAACTCCTTCAGTTCGGGCACTTGATCGAGCAAGTACTGTTCGATCGCACGTTGAGCTCGGAAAGTGGCGAAGAGNGTCTCTTTGTATTCAGAATCGTGTTGGCGTAATTGTTTGCGCAATTCCTGAAGCTTTTTCTTAAGCTCCTTGTTCGAAGAGAAGACTTCGGGGTAGCGGGTCTTCTTTTCCTGATCCAGGAGTTCAACCTGATTNACTAATTCCCTGTAGNCAGGGTCTTCCATGTGGAAGCGGGCGTGAAGGTTTCGTTTGAGGATGTCGTGTTCTTCTCGAATGGATTTCGGGAATGGAAATTGCCCCATTCGGCTCTCGATTNTTTCCAAATTACTTTTCTGTTCGGGGTGCCCNCCGGNTCCGAAGACCTGAATGTTGTCAAAGGATGCCCCGGCTTGGTCGACCTGAAGGGCGAAATAACTNCGCTCCTGNTCGATTATGGGGTGCTTAGCATAGGCGANGTGTTGGTGGTCAAGGTGGGCGATNGCCTGATCATCAATGAACTCCAAGGTCATCCCATACCATGCCCCGGGTTTGAATTCATAGGCACATTCTCCATGGCGCATCGAAAACCAAGGACCTCTGCTGTCCTGAGCGGTCTGAATGAAAAAGTGATCCTTACGAATATGAAGGACCGTGTTGTANTTGCCGTGCGAACCAGTCACCAGTCGAATATCCTTGGCANCATCGAAGCGAAACTCGAAGCGAATGAAAGCGTCTCGAAAATTTGGNTCTTTGTAAAAAAGGCGCTTATTTTCGCCCGCCCATTGATTTCTCAGGAGCACTCCTTCCTGGACTTCCCACTCCTTTTGAAAAAACCATTTTTCACTTACCTGACCTTCCGAAAAATGCTCTCCGAAGATCAGGTTCTTGGGGGAGGTAAGAAGAGGNCGCGANGGGATCCGNGCTCCCGTTCTTTTTCTCCAAGAGACCAATTTGCCATGNAGNTCATGCACNCGCTNGATCTCCGNGTNGGCGAGGTCGTGCTTCTCCGANGGATCCTTTTCCAGGTTGAAGAGNTCNAATTTTTCGGATCTTGACGGATCGAAATACTCNATCAGCTTCCAATTTCCTTCCCGTATGGCTCCGGAGGAGACGCCACCCAGGAAATGGGGTCGGTCCAATGGGTAGTGCCAATGGAGGGCTTTACGGGTGGGGGCAAGATCTGGGTTTTTCCAGGTAGACAATGTGGATACACCATCGAGGGTTTGGGATGGGTCGGGTTTCAGTCCTGCCGCTTCCAGTAGGGTGGGGTAGAAGTCATGGTTGACCACGGGTTGGTCACATACTTCGCCAGCGGGGAGGTTGCCTTGGGGCCATCGAACGATCATGGGGACCCGTATGCCCCCTTCATAGAGCTGACTTTTTCCGCCTCGAAGGGGCTCGTTGGAGGTGATGTTTGTTTCCCCTCCATTGTCGCTGGAGAAGATGAAAATTGTATTTTGGGCCAAGCCAAGTTCATCCAGTTTTCGACTTAGTTTACCGATGCCATCATCAATGCTTTCCAGCATCGCGGCCAAATGCGGGTTGTGGCTTTTTGCCCAGTGTGTGCAAGTCTCCACCTCGAGCCCAGCGTCCTGACAAAGATAACAGTTTTTTCGGTCACTAGGTCCGGGAGGATGTTTTTTGATGTATTTTTCCACTAGGTCGGGCCTACCGTTTAAAATGGTGTGGGGAGCATAGTGGCTGAGATAGAGGAAGAAAGGGATGTCTTTATTTCGCTCCACGAAGTCAACCGCTTCTAGGTTGAGTCGGTCAGTCAGGTACTCATTTTCCCCCAGGCGATTGGTTGGAAGATCGAGCCAGGGAATGGGTTGTGTCCGGAAGACATAGGGCCAAAAGTTGGCCCCATTTCCCACGCCCTTGACTTCGCTGCCAAGATTCCATCCGAATCCATGGTCGTTGGGTCGAACTTCAAACTGGGCGTCTTGGTACTTATAGCCGGTCAGATGCCACTTGCCGACCATTCCGGTGGCATAACCATTGCGTTTGAATATCTTGGGTAAGGTAACTTGACTTACAGGGAGTGCATTGGAGGAATTGGGTCGTAGGTAATCAAGGATGCCCACTCGGGCGGGATGTTGTCCCGTAAGAAGGGCGGCTCGATAAGGCGAGCATACCGGGGCGGCGGCATAGGCATGGGTGAAACGAAGACCTTCCTTTGCCATTTTGTCCAGGTAAGGAGTTTCGTTGAAGGTGTTTCCGTAACACCCAAGCTCCGCCCAACCCAGGTCATCAGCGAGAATGAATATGATGTTTGGCCGATCGACTTTTGCGAAGGACTGTACAAGCGAATAGCAACACAAAACAGCTATTAGGGTTTTCCCAATCATTTTAAAGGTATCGTGATGGAGCACTGGTCTACCGCTTTATCCGATTCAAAGGCAAGGGAGCCCGGTCTTTGTGGAGTTGAGGATTGAAACTCTGCACCCCGGAAGCTGGCTTTGCCGGATGGGCTCTTTCCGTCGAGCCAGGGTTCGACCCTAAGGCGAAGTGGACAATTTTGGATCGAAATGGTTTTCCTTAAACCNCCAAGAAACCCATTGTTCCTCTCTATCCGAATTTTCGTCCAATCAGTCTGGTTGCCAACCGGAAGATCCATTTCCATCCATTCCCAATTCGTGGGCATGGAATCGCGAATACTTAGGGTTTGGTCGGGAATGGAATAGGAAAGCCCAAACAGACCTTCTAGATAAAGAAGAATTTTTCCGGCATTGAAGTTGGAATATTGATCCCCGAAAAGACTCAAATCTCGGGTGTAGGCTTCGGGAGCTACGGGCATGTCCCATTCATCATGGTAGTTGTAGTTTTCCAAATGATTGAGAGTCAGATCGGATGCAATTTTTGGAAATCCCTGACGGAACATCCCGTCCAAAGTGAAGTAGGCAGTGTCCGGGGTGTAACCGAAGGAGTGGTCGTCTGCTGAAGAGAATACGCTCATTGCTTTTTTGGCCATGGCCAGAGGAAAGAACTCGCCGAAGAATCCCCGTTCCCTGTTCAGGGCCCATGTATGAATCATTCGCTCCGCATATTCCCGCGGGAAGTATTTGGAGCGCATCGCCCAAAAGGCTGTGGTCATGAGCATGCCGTTTCTTGGACCCATGAAGAAGTTTTCGTGTCCGTTGGCTTGCCACCGTTGTTCAAACATAAGTTCAATGTGTTGCTTGTCTTGCCTGACAAGATTTCTCCAATGATCGACATCTGAGTGGTTACCCGTAAGCACGGCCATCTTTTCCAAGACTTCACCCACCTCCGCTTCGTTCATCGAAAAGTCGATCACNCCTTTCCAAAAAACTTTTTTGAAGTANGCATTGTAGCATTTGCGAATAAAATCGATATCGCCNGTGTGCTGATAGATTTGCCAGGCACCGAGGACATGCTCGGAAAGTTCGCCTCCATAAGCTCCCGAGTGCCAGCCAATACCCTTGTTGTCGGATAGCATGATCAGGCCATTGGGTGTTTCGCGGTAGCGACCGTTTTCGACAAGATGTTTCCAGGTGAGAACATTGCCGTAGGCAAAACGAGCTTTGTCCCTTGTCCATGCACCCACTTTAATTTGAAAACAAGCATCATACCGATGCATCCCGAGGAAGTTATTGACCGCGGATTGGGTGTGATTCTCCATTTCCCAACCTTTTTGAACATCAATGTAGTACATCAGGTAAAGGGACCAGAGAAAATAATAGATCTCTTCAAATTTCGGATCACTGCAACGGAACTGAGGAATTTGCCGGTTCAGGATACGGTTCAGCTCTGCGGTTTTCGCCAACCCTATTTCCCTTGCCTGATCGATCGCTGTGCGGCAAGTTTCTTTGGCTTTACCCGAGTTATCATTCATCGCCCAGGAGACGGTAAGACCCTCTGGATCACAGGGAACNTCAAACGAGTATTTCCATACACCACGATCATCTTTGTTCATTTTGATGCTAGAGGAAAAGTCTTTGGAAGAAGACAGGGCGGTGGTCATCCCCTGGTAAACGCAGGGACCGANTCTTTCCGGGCGGTCAGGGTCGGGAAGGGACTTTACGGTTCCTCCCTCNGAGATAACGANCGTATTTTCCTGCTTGTCATAGCGGATCGAAGCGGAGGACGAGANGCTGTGGCGAACAAAAAAGCTNTGTCCGTCAAATCGCAGGACGATCGGNTTNGAGGAGGAAATTCTTGAAAGGGCGGCATCGTTGGCACCGATGAACTTTTCTTCGCGAATCGAAACGCCATCGATTTCATATTCGCAAATCATTTTGTCGGGCCGCCAAATCATCCGGGAAGGGACCGGATACTCAAAAACCTTCTCACCGATAAGAACACTCCCATACAAAACGCGGGTGTCCTTGTAAAATTCCCANCCCCTGAAATCATTTCCCACACCTGTATGTTCACTCCCGGCAAGCTCNCTGTTTAGTAAGCCNACCCCCCGGCTTCTGAGGTCGTGAAAAAAAGGATGGGTCAAGCCAATCGTTTCTTCCTCAATCGATTCCCAGCTGGCATGAAATCCGCCAATGTAATAGGTGAGATTGCCGGCGAGAAAACCATGCTTTCGACCTTGGATGGATTGTTCGAGTCGTTTGCAGGGCTCTGCTTCGCCTTGTTCAGCNTGGGCGNAGGCGGGAAAGAGGCAGGCGTGGAAAACGCAGACTGTAAGGCCAAGTAATCTCAACATCCTTCTTCGGTTTCCAGAAACAAGTTACTCTTCAAAAGCCACTTGCACTTCAAGGATGCCCAAAGCCGAATTATCGTTTGGGGTCATATGAATGCGTATGGCCTCACAGGTAAGAGGGGCGGCTGGGTGNACCACATTGTACTGGTTNGCCCGATTGTCGTAACGGTCGGTGACATATAACTCAAATGGTTTCCATGTGTTTCCGTTCCGGACCTCCATGGACCACTCCTTGGGGAATTTGACATCCTGCTGGTCCTGCATCCAATAAACTCCGACACTCCGGACTTTTCTTGGTTTCGAAAATGTGCCTTCCACCCATTGCTTTTTGCCAAGTTGGGGTCGACTGGTCCAGCGTGGGACNTCCTTGCCGCTTGACCAACGAGGTTGTTTGCCATCTCCAATTGCACTGACGGTATCAAGTTCCGAGGTGTAAGAAGCTTCAATCCTCGAGAAAACACTTTCTTTAGGTAACTTGTGCGGATCGAANACGGCCAGTTTGGGTTCGGTGGGGAACCAAATGGTCATGGAACCGGGCTTACGGTTGTTCCAGGCATAATAGGGCACGAGGGAAAGATTTCTCTTTTCCGAATCCCCAGACTCGGTGAGTGCATTCGATGGGGTCGTTGCCCTTAGAAAGGATCCTGTAGGAAGACTGACTTTCGAGAAGCTTGCTTTTTGAACGGTTGGTTCATCATCGAGATAAAAGCGTTGGGTGGCTCCGTCATTGTCCGTTTCTTCGGCACAGAGGACGAAAGGTCCACGGGTGAAAGCTAANCGNTGATGATTTTCCTCAACCCGTNCGTCACAACGATTGAGACGCAAGGGCATGGGTAGTTCCAGTAAAACCTTGTCCCCNTTTTTCCACTCACGGTCAATGGTTGCGAATCCCAGTTTTGTATTTGGGGATACCCTTTTTCCATTCACCGAAAGTTTCCATGATTTTGAGGATGGNTTGAGATATTGATAAAGTTTTCCCGGAACAAATTGATTGCCTGCCCAAGTCGGGATTCGAAGGTGAAGCTTGAAGGAGGCTGGCTTTTGCGGGTCAAGTGAAACTTCAATTCTTCCATCGTTGGGGTATTTGGTGGTTTGAGAAATTGCAAGCCGGGTTCCTCCAATAGCAAGGTCCGTTGCGGTTTCGGCATACATCGCAAGGTAAAGATTCGTTTCGTCATGTGCGTAAGTCATTCCTTGGACCTGAGGAAGAAGCCGGGCCATGTTGCTCGGGCAACAAGCGGTTCCGAACCAGGGTGCCCGNCCCATGGTTCCATGGTTGAAGGGGTACTTACCGTCCGCCTCGAGTGGGTTGACATAAAAGAACTTGTTTCCCTCCAGATTAACCGCAGCCAAAACATTGTTGAGCAGGGAAACTTCCGCGACATCCAGGTACTTGGCATCCTTGTGTGCGAGGAACATTCTAAAGTTAAAGAGAACATTGCCCACGGCGGCACAGGTCTCGTTAAACGCATCCGCGTTGGGTAAGAGAAATTGTGGGCCGAATCCCTCGATTCCATGAACCGCTCCCAAACCTCCGGTGATGTGCATTCTCGTATCGGTGATGTCCCCCCAGATCCGATGAAGTGCTTGGGTGTAGGAAGTTTTTTGCTTGAGCCCAGCCAAGTCTGCCATTGCGGAATATAAATAGGTGGCTCGAACCGCATGACCTACCGCTTCCTTCTGTTNTTCGAGAGGAGCATGTTGTTGGGCATAAGTAGGAGACATCACNCCTTCTCCGTCCGGGACATAGGTCTTACCNCGAATCTCGAGGAACTTTTCCGCCATTTCCAAGTATAACTCTTTTCCGGTAACCTTATACAACTTGACCAGTGCCAATTCCATTTCCTGGTGACCCGGAGCTTGGCGAATCGGTTTTCCTCCATTGTATTTCGGGTCTCCGACAAAAAAGACTTGGTTGACATGCTGGGCATTCTTTTCAGCGACCTGAAGAAGCTTATCTTTGCCAGTGGCCAAGAAGTACGCAATCGCTGCTTCGTAGAGATGCCCCATGTTGTAGAGCTCATGGCTGTGGACAACGAAAGTGTAGGGTTCGTCCCCCATCATACTTCTGGAGGTGCCCACCTTCGTGGTGTGCGAAGGGTAAAGGTAACCGTTCGGTTCCTGGGCCGCCGCAATCACATCTACGATCTGGTCGAACTGAGCTTCGAGTTCCGGATCATCTTGGAGTTGAGCGAGATAGGCGGCACCTTCCATCACTTTGTACAAGTCCGAATCGATGAAGCGATGGGGGCGGTGATCTTCCACTTTTTTTCCGGCCAAATAATCNGCGGCNGCCTGGAGGTGATCCACACCNGGNTTAGTCTTTTCAAAAGCGAAAGGAACTAAAACNTTTCTTTGGGTAATGAGGCGGGGTCGCCAAAAGTCGCTTTTCATTTCGACCTTGTGAAAGGGGATGGCTTCGAATTTGGCATCACTTACACAACTGAGGCTGAGCATGATAAGTCCAAGAAGTTTGTGGGCTTTGTTTTTCATAAATCGATAATAAAAGTAGTAATTATTAAATATCAACCATATCTCATATATCAAAAAAGATTTATTGAGACATTAAAATTTAAGGGGATTGAAATTTCAAGGTGGGACCAACCGGCAAGCGGTGGGCCGAATAGTCGGGGTCGAGGTCTGAGAATGAGGGGAGCATGGCGGGGTGGAGAGGGTTTGCCCTTTTATGGCAAATGCTTCGAATGATTCGAACCTGCGGATGGATCAGCGGTGAAAGTCCGTCGAAGGATGCGGGGTCATGAAAGTAATCTCCGTCATCTGTTTGNGTGGACATAGATAGGCGCAAGCGGGTCCCGGCTTTCAGGGACAATGTTCTCTTTAAGGGGAGAAACCTGAACTCCCCTTCCAGCGATCCTTGGTTGGCGGGTCCGATTTCCACTTCGGCAAGAGAAACCGGCTCGTTTTCTGAAAGAAGCCAAAGTGAAAGGAGATGTTCACCACTTAAATTTCTTGGGTTTTTGCCAAGCCGACTGGGTTGGTCGCTCTGATGCTCTGTTGGGATACCCCGAGCCGAACGGACGGGTTTTTCGCGGTCATGGTCGTCCCACATACCCAAGTGCGTGACTTTTTTATTCTCGAGAAGCTGAAATTCGTATCCGATGGTGCCTGTAAAATCGTTCCTTAGGTTGTGCCAACCGTCATCGATGACCAAGTTTTCCNCCCCGTAAAGATTCAAGTCCCTGGAGAACCCTTGGTTATTAATTTTCAGTAGCTTCCGTAGAGAGGGAATCTCTTTATCACGATCGATCGATCCCGCGAGTTCGTCCGATTCAAGGGGATTCTTTTCAAGATCATAGCTGATTACTTTTTGGGAAGAACCTCGCGAACCTCCGCTTGTCCAAGGCTGAGCCAATCCTCCACGNACAATGATCTTGGTGAACGACTNTCTTATGGCCAATGCGTCGTTTTCATAGGGTGGGCCGAGGTGGCAAAAAAAGTAGCGGGGCCTTTGATCGTTTTTCTCGGGGTCGTCCCAGTAGGCGAGGGAATCGAGACTGTCCTGAGCTTCATCCGGTTTAAGGGGATCTTCCAGTAAGCTTGCGAAGGTGGCGAAAAGATCAGTCAAAGAAAATAAGTTACGGTTTACTCTCTTTCCTGAGAATCGATCTTTCCAGTAGATAATGAAAGGCACCCGATGCCCTCCTTCCCAAAGTTTGGCCTTCTTCCCNCGTAGGCCTCCGCTCTCCTGATTGACTCCAAGGTTGTCGCCTACATTGGGTCCNTTGTCACTGGTGAAGATGATCAGAGTGTTATCGATGAGCTTGTACCCCGGTCTGCGGGGATCGTCGGTTTGCTCAAGCTTTTCAATCAATGCGCCGAAAGCGATATCATTTTCAATCACCATGTCTTCCCGCTCGGTTCCTTTTGATCCGTCTGTATAACGGCTCGTTCCCTTGACCGGTTTTCCATGCAGGAATTCTGGAACTGCATAATCTCCATCGAGGTTTTTTTGCAGATGATTCGCGGCNGGNACATAATACAAAAAGAAAGGATTCTTTTTTTGGGCGGCCCTTTCAATAAATCGAAGTCCCTCCTTAAGGAAATCTGGACCAAGTTGTGATAAGTCCCAATCCGGCCCGCTAAGAATTTGGCCTTCTCGGTGTTTCATTCCGGTCCAACGCATTTGGCNGCGGTCCGTAAAAGTCCAACTGTCATTCCGNATGTAAATTCGGGGTTCTGTATCCAANGAATCTTCGGTGTTACCTGGAACACCAAAGAATTCATCGAACCCATGATGGGTCGGTCCATCGAGAAGNGGCTTTGCGAAAGCCACATCCTTGTAATCAAATTCGTCTGCAGGCAGGCCATGGCCATCGTCGAAATCCATCCCAACATGATACTTGCCAATGGCCGCAGTGTAGTAGCCGTTGCGTTGTAGCATTTCTGGCAGGGTGGTCAAGGCGCGCTGAATCATTGGCCNGTTCGGGCCATGGGGAAGCCAACCTTGGTTTTTAAGATAGGAACGGTGAGAAAGCCGNCCGCTTAGCAGAGAGTAGCGGGTTGAACTGCACATCGAGGCTGGGGCATGNGCATCCGTAAAAACCACCGCGTCTTGGGCAAACTTTTCAAGGTTTGGGGTTTTTAGAGTTTGGGAGATCGGGGACGAGCTGGGCATAAGCTTGACTCCAAGATAGGCACTGCAATCGCCCATGCCCATATCATCCGCCATAAACAATAGGATGTTTGGCGTAGCTGAGACCTTCGCTCCCACCGAGAGGGTGAAAAGGCTAAGCACGACATAAAATACATAGCGGAGCATAGTAAAAAGATAAAAGCAGGAAATTTTAAATATCAAACACACCTCAAATATCAAAAAGTGGTTATTCTACGACAAATTGAATGTAAATCCATCAAAAAGAAGGAGAGCTCTACTTTTTTCTTTGAGAATAAAGCCAATCCCATAATTCCTGGGATTGCCAGCAGTCCACCCAGGAATTATGACCACGGCCCTTGATTTCAGAATACTTGGGGGAACCGCCGGCTTTGGTTATGGCTTGTATCATTTCTCTTGACCGGATTGGTTTGATCACGGAATCCTTGTCTCCATGCCATGCCCAAATGGGAATCTTGATGAGATTTTTACCAAGGGACTTGTCTCCTCCACCGCAAATCGGTACCGCCGCTGCAAAAAAACCGGGTCTTCTTTGAATAGCGTCCCAAGTACCGTATCCGCCCATGGATAGCCCCATCACATAAATCCGGTGAGGGTCGACTTGATTCTTATCATCGTCAACGAATGCATCCAAGGCGTCGAAGGCCATTTGCATCGAATCCGACACCTTAGGCATCTTGTGACCCAATAAATTCCAGGCGACATTGACCCAACGGGAGCCTTTCGGAACTTGGCCAGCGAAAACATAGGAGTTTCTTTTGTTTCGAACTCCTTGTTTTTCAAAAGCAGCAAGGCCGCCAGCATCCACTAGTTGGCCTGTGTTGTCATTTCCTCTTCCTCCGGCTCCGTGAAAGAATACGAGCATAGGGTATTTCTTTCCTTTTACAGGTTCGGCAGGCGAAGCCGTGCGATAAAGCAGCGTTTTGTTCTTCTCTGCTTCCCAAACCTTGGCTTCGTATGAGGAGAGCAACTCCTCATTGCTTTGAGCGGAGAGATTCGCAAAACCCAAGAGAAGACAGGAACCAAGTATCAAAAAATCTTTCATGAGATCATTGGTAAGGGCTTAAATCCTCTCATTCAACGGGAAAACTTACATATACTGCGAAAACAGAATTTGAATTCGGTTGATCTTACCGCGGGCAATCTTAAATTTCTTAGCAAGTGAATTCATCGGTTAACATAGCAATTTCCAAGCTAAAGGAGAATGGCTTGCGTCTGACCAGGCAACGCAAAGCGATTTTGGAAGCCTTGGCGAATGCCGAGATTCCCTGTTCGGCGGAAGAAACATTTTCTTCCTTACCGGCGGATACCTGTGATTTGGTTACCGCTTATCGTTGCCTCGAGCAGTTCGAAAGGGCCCATATCGTTGAGCGAGGTGTGAGAGAGAACGGAACCAAGGTATATTGCTTGGGCCACGGTCACGGCCACCACCACCACTTAACTTGTAGAAAATGTGGAACTGCCGAAAGGATCGATATGTGTATGGGTGATGAATTGGAGAAAGCGGCGGAGGGCTTTGGATACACCGATGTTTCCCATGTTATGGAAGTCTTCGGCGTCTGTCCCGAATGCTCTTGACGCACAGCCCGCTTTGTAAGCCTAAACCCTCTGAAATTATTCTTCATCAATAACTATATCTTCCTTGCCAGTTTGATCATTCCCTGTGAAGAATTCCCTTTCGTCTAACATGAAGCCCTTCCTGCCTATTTTGCTTTCGCTATGCCTTGTCCCTTGCCTGGCTTTTGCTGATGATGAACTAAAGAAAATAAGCGAAGCGATGCCCTCCGTTCCTTCGGTTAAGCCCAAGAAATCACACAACATTCTAGTTTATTCTCACCCCAGCGGCTTTAAGCACTCTTCGATTCCCACGGGGGTTAAGGCTCTTCGCGAAATGGCTCGAAAGACCCAGGCATTCACAGCGGACTTTACACTAAAGACCGATGCATTCACCAAGGATGGTTTGTCGAAGTATGATATGATCATTTTTAATAACTGCACGCATGTGCAGAAAGCCTTTTCCGAGAGCTTTCAGCGAGAGGCTATTCTTGGATTCATAAAGTCCGGTAAATCCTTTGCAGGCTTCCACTCAGCTTCCGATGGCGGTGTCCCGCAATGGCCCGAGTACACCGACATGATCGGGGGTTGTTTTGCAGGGCATCCCTGGAATGCAGGTGGGACATGGCCTTTTTTCTTAGCGGATGAAAAGCATCCAGTTAACCAAGGCTTTGAGGGCAGGGAATTTCAATTCTCCGATGAAATCTATCAATACAAAGGCTATGATCGTAGCAAACTCCGGGTTTTGGTGGGCTTGGATTCATTGAAGACCGATAAAAAAGGTAATTCTAAAACCAACGATTATCCGGTTTCCTGGGTTCGTTCTTACGGCAAGGGAAGAATTTTTTACTCTAATTTTGGTCACAACAAAGCCACTTGGTGGACTCCGTTCATGTTACAGCATTTCCTGGACGGTATCCAATGGGCACTGGGGGATCTCAAGGGCCCCTCCGATTCAATTCCTCAATCCAATTAATAACCTAATATCCTAATCCTATACTAGTATCGTTTAGAAACATTATGAAAGAAATAGATTCCATAACCCGAAGAAAATTCATTGGTTCTTCCGCTTTGGCTGGAGCAGCGGCAAGCTTCCCCTATGTTGCCAAAGGAGAGAACTTGCAAAGTGATACGGTTCGCGTGGCCGTTGTTGGCATGGGAGGACGAGGGACTGGAGCCATCGGTCAAATTTTGGATGCGCCGAAAGATTTGGCAAAAGACAAAAACATTCGTTGCAACACCAAATTAGTTGCTGTGGCCGATTCCTTTCCCGAAAAGTCCGCAAAAAAAATTGAGGCATTCAAGAAAAAGTACGGAGAGGATCGAGTCGATGTGGAAGGCCGTATTTTCGGCGGGCTCGATGGTTACAAGCAAGCCATCAACGAAGATGTTGACATGGTTGTCATCGCAACGCCTCCCGGTTTCAAACCTCAGCAATTCGAGTATGCTATTAATCAGGGTAAAAAGGTTTTTATGGAAAAACCAGTTGCAAGTGATGTAACAGGCGTGCGACGAGTCCTTGCCTCAGCCCAAAAAGCCAAAGAAAAGGGTCTTGCGGTTGGGATCGGACTTCAGCGTCGACACGAAGAGCGCTATAAGGACAACATCAAGCAGCTGCAGGACGGAGTGATCGGAGACATTAATCTCATACGTGCTTATTGGAATGGAAACTCAATTTGGCATCGGGCTCGNCAGGANGGAATGNCGGAGATGGAATANCAGGTNAACAACTGGTATCATTTNACTTGGGCTTCCGGTGATCAAATTTGCGAACAGCACATTCATAACCTNGATATCGGATGTTGGATCAANGGAATGTANCCNGTNAAGGCNAACGGTATGGGTGGCAGCGAAATGCGTATGGGCGGAGACCGTACCTTATCTCAGATTTTTGATCATACATTTGTGGAATACACATTCGAAGACGGCACCAAGATGTACAGCCAAGGCCGNCATTTGAAGGGCGGTTGGTCCAANGTTTCNGAATCNGTTCATGGCACGAAGGGNACTTGTGATGTGGCCCGNGCNATTTGGCCATTCGAGGGTGACCCAATNCGCATCCGGGGTGCCGGAGGCGGACACTACCAAGAGCAAAAGGATCTCATCGAAACTTTGCACAAAGGTGAATATTACAACGAAGCTGAATATGGAGCGATGAGTACCTTCACCGCGATTCTAGGAAGGGAAGCCTGTTATTCTGGGAAAGAACTTAACGCGGCTGAATTGCTGGAAAAAGGCAGGGATTATGCCCCTGGTATTGATGACTACTCCTTTAGTTCAACGCCTCCGGTTGTTCCTGATGAAAATGGCGAATATCCCGTTCCCGCTCCAGGAGTCTATCGCCCAATGGCTTAAGCTTTTGACTCAAAACCTCCCGGACCTTTGGTGTCCGGGAGGTTTTTTATGTCCGAGTTTTGAAAAGGCCGATTGCATGCAATGGGATTGCTCTTGTGAAAGCTCCCAATTAACTTGTTCTGATTTTATACTTTATCTTGCTCAAAGAAACTTTTGACCTGCTAAGCACATGATTTTATCGGACCGTTCCATTCTCGAAGCCATTTCGACCAAAGACATTGTCATCGAACCCTATGACCGAGCCTGCCTCGGGACAAATAGCTATGATGTTCATTTGTCCCAATACTTGGCTTGTTACATTGACGAGGTGATTGATGCTAAATCACACAACCAAGTGGAACATTTTGAAATACAAAGCGATGGAATTGTTTTGAACCCTGGTAAAACTTATTTGGGATCTACCGTAGAGTATACGGAAACACGTCAGTTCGTGCCTTTTCTCGAGGGAAAATCCAGTGTCGGCCGTCTAGGCATTGATATCCATGCGACGGCGGGAAAAGGAGATGTGGGATTTTGTAACCATTGGACGTTGGAAATATCAGTTTCTCAACCCGTCCGCGTCTACGCCGGTATGCCCATTGGCCAACTGATTTATTTCAAGGTGGAGGGTGAGGTGGAAGTAGATTATGCCTGCAAAACTTCCGCGAAATATAACCAGCGCACTCCCAAGCCTGTGGAGTCCATGATGTGGAAAAATAGTTTCTGAGTGACTGAAGATTTGTACCGAGAGATTTTGGAGTTTCATGCCGAGCACCCGCAAGGTAGTCAACAGCTTGAGGACTATGATNAGGCGGGAAACTATCAAAGCCCAAAGACTGGAAATGATTGTTCGGTAAGAATGAAGACCGAAAATGGGTTGATTGAACAAATAAGCGTGGAGGTGAATGGTTCTGCATTGGCCCGNGCTTGCGGATCCATAATGGTCTGCTCGTTAAGGGATGTAAAACTGGCTGAAGCCCGAAAGACGGCCTTTGAAATCCTGTTGTTTCTGGATGGGAAAAAAACGCTAGATTTACCTGGAGATTTAGCCGTTTATCGCTCCATTCTCGATTACCCGGAGAGGTTTGATTGTGCCTTGTTGCCGTGGCGGAGTTTGNTGGAGGCAGTAGGTTCTTAGTAAGATCGTGAACCAAACCCACCACCTCTTGGGTTCTGGCCNTAATTCCAACCGCCTGTTTGCCGCCCAGAACCAAATGCGGAGTGGGCATTATGCAGTTCGTAGCGCGAATCAGGAATTTCTTTGAGAAATCTNCTTTGGANCAAGCGTACNGGNACNCCTTTCTGGTTAGACANCATTGGGAAGACAAGATGCAGCGATAATTCGGCTCTTGTCGCCGCGACATAAAAAAGGCGTCTCTCCTCTTCCAAGTCTCCTTCCCCATCAATGGCTCGCTTATTTGGAAAAAGGCCATCTGCTAAACCAATTACGAATACATGGGGAAACTCCAGGCCCTTTGCTTGATGGATGGTTGAAAGCCGCAGGCATCTTTCCTCTTGGTTCGTAACCCGGTTCCCGGATTCCGAACTTAAGAGTACGAGTTGAGAGAGCATTTCAGCAAGGTTTTCGTACTTGGTTGCAAAATCAACTAAGCTCTCCAAATCCTCTTCTCTTCTCGGCCAATTCTCATAGGTCGCCCTCAAGTAGTCTTGGTACCATCCTTCGATCGCTCCCTCTACAACTTGCGAAGGTTTGGCGGTGGCTGCGAGAATGTTAATATTTTGTAAGGTTTCAATCAGAGAAACCCAATCCTCTTTGGCATCCTTGGGCACTTTTTTGAAGACTTCTTCGCCTCCCAAGGCATCCACCAAAGAAATTTCTTTCTCCGCTGCTAGCTTTTCCGCTACAGTCAATAATTTAGCAGCGGTTTTTTCGCCGACTTTAGGCAAGAGGCAAGAGAAGCGAAGAAAGGCCGTTAAGTCTTTTGGGTTGGCGACGAACCGTAACTGGGCGACCAAATCCTTGACATGAGCCTGCTCGAAAAACCGCATCCCGCTTGTTATAACAAAGGGAATCCCCCGACGGGACAGTTCGACCTGTAATTCCATTGCGTGGAAGTGGGCTCGATACAGAATGGCGATATCATCGTAATTGATACCCGAGTCATACAGGGATTGTATTTTCGAAAGAACGAAGTCTGCTTGTTGGTAATTATCCATGGTCGGTACAAGCGTGGGTAAGTCGTGGTGAGGTCGAGAAGCTTTTAGCTTTTTGGAAAAACTATTTTCGGAAGATCTGTTTTCCAGAATTTCATTCGCAAGTTTTAGAATTTCAGGTGAACTTCGGTAATTCGTTTCGATCTTGTAAATTTTGGTTTCCGGATGCCTTTCCGGAAAACTCATGATTTGATCTAAGTCCGCTCCTCTCCAAGTATAGATGCACTGGGCGTCATCACCAACCGCCATAATCTGGTGATTGGACGCGATGCGATCGACGATTCGAGCCTGAAGGGAGTTCACATCNTGGTATTCGTCCACAAGCAAATGGGAAAACCGGGATTGATAGTAACTCGCTGCCTCTTGGTTGTTTTCCAAAATTTCCAACCAGTAGACGAGTAAATCGTCATAATCAGCCAAACCTCTTTGTAGCTTGATGTCTTGGTAATGTCGGGCGAATGAATTGATTTTGGCAAGGAGTTCAGCGTTGCCGGGGTACCTGCCCTTAGCTACTTGCTCCACCTCAACCATGACATTTCTGGAAAAGCTAATGATACCTTTAATAGGTTTTGCCTTGGGGTTTTCTTTTGATTTGAAGAAATCAGGATCCAAGTCACGAATGATTTCATTGAGCAAAGAGTCGGAATCGCCGTCATCCAGAATGGTGTAGGACCTTGGCAGGCCAATCGTGTCGCCGAACAGGCGCAGAACTTGACCGCCCACATGATGAAAGGTTCCTCCAAGGAAGCGATGGGAACCAATCCCTGTCAATTGCTCGACGCGCTCGAGCATTTGTTTGGACGCTTTGTTAGTAAAGGTAAGGAGTAAGATGGCTTCTGGGCTTACTCCCTGGCTAAGTAGATAGGCAACTCGATAGGTCAGGGTTCTTGTCTTGCCCGAACCGGCTCCTGCTAGGACTAGGGCTGGTCCATCAGGTGCAGTAACCGCATGGAACTGGTCATCATTTAATTCATCCCTGAAATTAACCGCAGGCGTCGGGCTTGCCGTTTTTGGGGGCGTTCCGAAAATATCATCATCGTCATCTTCATAGTCGTACACGGGATAAGTTTTTCAAACTAAAGTTGACGGTCGAGCAAGCGTATTCAGTTAGGACTGGAAACATGGGGAGCCAAATGATCCCTGTGCACAACCTCTGGCCGTGTTTTCCCTGGGTGCAAATCCAGAACCTCAGAATTGGATTTTCCTCGAATTTCAAGTAATTCGGCGGAGCTGAATCGAGTGATGCCCCGAGCAATCGTTTGGTTGCGTGAGTCAATGATTGAGACAACTTCAGCTTTTTCGAATTCCCCCTCTATGTGTAAAAGTCCGCTGGCTAACAAACTGCCTCCCTGGGTTAGGATTGCATTACGGGCACCATCGTCGATCGAGATCCTGCCTTTTGGCTTGGGAAAAAAGGCCAACCATCTTTTTCTCTCGCGAAGTTCAAGTCCGGCGGGAGCGAAAAAAGTCCCTATGGCTTGTCCATTGATAATTTCAGAAAGTTCCGAAGGTTGTTCGCCGCTTCCAATGAACACGGCGCAACCAGATTTGGTGGCAATCTTTGCCGCTTCGATTTTGGTCACCATACCACCCACCGCGGTGGGACTATCCGTGCCTTTGGCCATTTGCTCGATAGCAGGTGTGATCTCGGCAACAAAGGGAACCAGGGAGCCTGCTTCAGGGTGAGTCATAAGCCCTTTGGCCGTCGATAGAATAACCAGTAGGTTTGCCTTGCCCAAGGAACAAAGGAGGGCAGAGAGAACATCGTTGTCCCCAAATTTTATTTCCTCATCACTTACCGAATCATTCTCGTTAACGATCGGAATCACTCCTTGAGCAAGCAGAGCGTCAAGGGTTTCCTGGACTTTTTGGGAGCGGGCACGTTCGTTGAAGTCATCGCGGGTAAGCAAGACCTGAGCGGAAACCAAACCAACATGCCTTAGTGCATCCGTCCAAGCGTTCATTAGCAGGCATTGGCCGATTGCTGCACAGGCGCGAAGAATTGCCAAATCGGTCGGCCGTGAATCGAGGCCAAGCTTCCCCATGCCTAATCCGACCGCCCCCGAGCTTACTACGATCACTTGGGTCTTGCTGCTTTTACCTACTGCGTGAATGCCGTTCGCAAGTTTCGCAAGCCTTGCTTCATGTATTTTACCTTTGCCGGCAGACAAAATTCCGGTTCCCAATTTAATGACCACTTTCTTCACCACTCTTGCCTTCGCGTTATGAAGAAAATGGATAGGGCATCAAAAGGAAGTTGGGCGAATGTGTTTTAAACCTGACGAAGGTCTGCTTCCTTTGAAGAGAGAGCCTGATTAATTTGCCCAACCGAATCATCGGTTGTCTTTTGAACTTCCTTTTCGGAGCGTTTGAAATCGTCTTCTGGCATGCCATCCTTTTGGGCGAGCTTCAGGGCATCCATCGCTTCCTTGCGAGAAGCCCGGATTCCGATCCTTCCTTGTTCGGCGAATCCTTGAGCCATTTTGCAAAGTTCTTCTCTTCGTTCTCCGCTCAGTTCCGGTATGGGCATGCGAATCAACTCTCCGGTAACGATGGGATTAATGCCAAGTTTTGCTTCGATGAGTGCCTTTTCAATGGGAGCAACGGTTGATTTGTCCCATGGTTGGATCTGAATGGTGCGGGCATCTGGAGTTGTAATTGCAGCGACATCCCTCATTTTCATGGAAGAACCATAGACATCGACAGTCACGCTCTCCACCATGGAGGGGTTGGCTTTTCCGGTGTGAAGTGAGTTGAATTCATGAAACACATGATCAATTGATTTTTTCATGTCGTTGTTCATTTGCTCAAAGATTTCGTCTGGTTCCATATTCGGTGGGGTTTTTGCGGTTAGTTTAAATCAGAAGTTAGGTTAGCTTACGATGGTACCGATTGTCTCTCCTGAAACAGCGGTGCGTATCGAGTGTTCTTGCTGAAGGTCAAAAACGAGGATGGGAAGCCCGTTGTCCATGCAAAGAGAGAAAGCAGTGGAATCCATCACTGAAAGCCTTTTTTCCAGACATTCCATGTAGGTGAGTTGTTCGAACCTTTTCGCATCTTCATGTTTGTGAGGGTCTTTATCGTAAATCCCATCGACCTTCGTAGCCTTGAGGATAATGTCGGCAGAAATTTCACTTGCTCGAAGGGCTGCAGTTGTATCGGTTGAAAAGTATGGGTTTCCAGTACCCGCAACGAATATTACGATTCGTCCTCGTTCCAAATGCCTGATTGCCCGCCTTTGGATGTAAGGTTCGGCAAGTTTGTCCATAGGGATCGCACTTTGAACCCGGACGACTGCTCCCATTTTTTCGAGTCTATCCATGATTGCCAAACCGTTGATCACCGTGGCAAGCATACCCATCGAATCCCCAGTTGTTCGGTCGATGCCTTTTTCGCTTCCCTGCAATCCGCGGAAAATGTTGCCACCTCCTACCACCAGCCCTACTTCAATACCCATATCTGACACCGCCTTAATCTCTTTGCAGATGTTTTCCAGGGATCGAGCATGAATAGGCTCCCCTTCGGTTCGACTTCCCAGGATTTCACCGCTGATTTTGAGGATGATTCTCTTGTAATTTTTTTTCATTAAGTGGTTTGTGGAATTGTAGAATCTTGACTTTCTCGAATCAAATTACATTTTGTAGGGTTACGCAGCCTGGTGGTGTAATGGTAGCACAGGAGTTTTTGGTACTCTCAGTCGGGGTTCGAATCCCTGCCGGGCTGCCAATCCTTTATTTGGATTGGCAAGCATTTCATTGGCCAGTCTCACTAGTTGTCTTGAGATTGAGGCAAATCGAAGGGGTTAAAATCCGATTCTGGAGCTGGAGATGAATTTTCGGAAGGTGGCTCGCTGAAGATGTTTTCCAAGGGTACTTTCGTTTTGTTTTGGTCCTTGGTTGTATCCGCAAATGGATCAATGTTGCCGGAATCCCCCCCTTTCGGCAGAGGGTCATTATCGAACGGGTTAAAGGTGGGAGCAGGTGGAGGTGGAGGTGGGGTAAAGTCAATCTCAGCTGATTCCTGTGGAGGGGCTCCCTCGGCAAATGGGTTGAAGGTGGCTGGGNCAGAAGGTTCGGNTGGTGTGTTTTGGTTTTCAATCNANTCCGCCTTCGGTTCNTTATCAAAGGGATTGAANCTGGGCGGTGGNGGGGGTGTGTCTGGNTCGGAAGCAAAAGGATCGAAAGNAGGNGCAGGTGGCNNAGGCTCGGGTATTTGCGGTTGTTGAGGTGCCGGCTCAGGAGCGGGCGGCAGAGGGTCATTATCAAAAGGATTGAAGGTGGGTGCGGGTGGTGGAGGTGCGGGTGGTGGAGGTGCGAATACCTCCTTTTCATCAGGTGATGGAGGCGGGGCGACCTGGTCGTCAAAAGGATTGAATGTGGGGACGGGTTTTTCCTGACTAACAGGAGGGGTTGGCTCAGGCACTGGTTCGGGTGGACTTATGTTTTGCTGTTTTATTGGTTTGGAAGTTGGAACCGGTGGCGTGGATAATTGCGGTGCCTCCCTGGAAGGAAGGGGCACAGATTCGTCCTTGGGTTTCCTTATATTTTGCTTTTGCTTTTTTGTTTCGTTGATTGGAGTGGACGATGCGGGTTGTGCCTTTGGCTGTTCTGCAATGGGAGGTGCGGGTTTCTTTGAAGTTGGCGAAACATCGGGTGGGGAAGAGTTTGCTTCCGTGGTCTCAGGTTCCGATGGGGATACGGAGGGCACTGGGGGTTGAGATTCAGGTACAGCGGGGCTTGCGGTTCCACTCGGTCGGGCGATTTGTTGACCAGTCAGAATGTTTTGTATGGGATCGCCGTCCGCGAATTGTAGTTCAGAAACCTTTTCCCCTGCTTTGTTCCATTCGATGCAGACGCCATGTTCCAAGTTGTTGCGGAAATTGTAATCGAATTGTTGTTGGCCACTGGGAAACCATCCTTTGGAATTTCCTTCCATTTTTCCGTCAACGAATTGAGCGGTGAGCCTTTTTTGTCCGTGCTCGTACCAAATCGTGCGCATTCCATGCTGCATATCCTTCTGNTAAAAGATTCCAAGTTTTTGCTGGCCGGATTCGTACCATTCCGAGGAAGGACCTTCACGAAGTCCGTGCCGATAAATGGTTGATGATTTTTTGGAGCCGTCGGCGTACCATTCCCACGCGTCTCCATGAGGTTTCCCTTCTTTCATGTCGACCTCCAAAATTTTGATGCCGTTTGCATGCCATTCGGATTTTGTTCCGTTCAGGATTCCTTGTTTGTAATTTTCTTCCCTAAGCAACTCACC
>NHCT01000010.1 GCA_002167605.1 Verrucomicrobia bacterium TMED40
GATCGAGCGCATGGAAAAGGAACATGAACTTGAAATTCGGGCGTTGGATTTTCAACTGCAACGCATGGAGAGTGAATTTGACCGGGAACGAAGGGATTGGGAAATGGAGCGGATGCATTGGGACCGCGAACGCCATGAGATGGAAAGGCGGATGCAAAGTCATAATCCTCACCACCGTGACCGTCCTCCGCACCAAGCGGGTCCGGGCGAAGGTCCCCGACGGGGGCCTCCCATGTCCGGGCGTCCGCCACAGGGCCGTCCGGGGCAAGACCACGAGAGCAAGCCCGAGCGTTCATCTTCCAAGAAAAAAGGCAAGTGATCCATTCTTTCATACTTTCTCTTTCGTAACTTCATCCAACTTTCATTCATCTCAGCATGTACAAATCCCACCTTTCACTGATCGCATCTTTGGCTCTCGCATTTTCCGTCTTTGCGGATCATCACGGGGCAGTACATCCCATCGACCGGGAGATTCATAACCTGGAAGAGAAATTCAGGAGCCAAGTCCGCCAAACCCAAAGAGCCCTTCATTCGGGTGAGCTTAGCCATGAAGTGGCCAAGGAAAAAATGGAGGCCCTGAGCCGGTCTCACGGGGAGAAGCGCAAGGAACTCGAACGGAAACAGATGCAGGCCCATTTGGACCGGGAAGTGAAAGCCGGNCGGCTTAGTTCCGAAGAGGCCGANCGGAGGTTCGAGGAAATGAAAGAACGGAGCGATCTCAAGGATCGGGTGGCCCGGGAAATCCATCGGGAGATGGAAGAGGAGATGGAAACCGTGATGAGAGAAGCTCAGGAAGGCGAACTGACCGAGGAAGAGGCCCGCGAGGAAATTGAGCTAATGCGGATGCATTTTCAGCATGAGATTCGTATGGCCCACATGGAAATCGAACTGGATGCCGAGGAATCCCGGCTTGACGAAGCGGTTGCCGATGGACGCTTGAGCGAAGACGAGATGGAGGAACGCATGGTGAAAATGCAGGAGAGAATGGAAAGGGCTCAGGANGAATTTCATCAGCGACTGGAAGAGGATGGCCATGANCGTGACGANCATCACGAAGAGCATTCCCANTGGGAGGATGAGGAAGAACTTTGGGCGAGGGTGGCGGACGGACTGAAGGCCGCGGTGCGCCTTGGCAGGATGTCGGAAGGCGAGGCCCGGGAAATTTGGGAGGAATGGCGGGAGGAAGCTGAGTTTGANGAAAACGAGGAAGAGTACGATGAAGAAGAATACGAAGAGGAAGACTGAAACCATCGAACCCAAGAAATAACCATGAGAACCACGCCCCTTATTCGAATCATTTTTTCATACTTCGCCTTTGTGGCATGGGTCGGACCGCTTCAAGCCGGAAAGAAACCCGAGGAACAAAGCGGCTATGAGNAGAACAAGGACGTTGGACTNAAAGCCCCGAAGGNGGCTGAAATTCTCTTTGACGGCACCATGGAATCCGTTCNNAAAAATTGGGAAATGTGGCCCAAGAAGGAGATGGATATCACTTGGAAGATCATGGATAACCCAAATGGCAAGGGTAAGACCCTGATGACAAGCGGGGGCAAGAGTTGGGGTTCCCACGACCTGGTGACCAAGAAAAAATATTCCAGTTATGAGGGCCACGTNGAATTCATCATGATGGGCGCCCGGGGAGATGGTAAACCGGACGGTTACACNAANAGCGGAGTCTACATGCAGAACCGTTATGAAATTCAGATCGAATCTCCAAAAGGAAAAGACATCGCAGATCCATACAACTGGAAAATCGGCGGACATGGAATTGCCGCTTTCTGCATGGATCGGGTTCCCGATCGCAACGCATGGCGTCCCAACGGGCAATGGCATGCCTTTCATTTTATTTTCAAGGACGCCCAGTGGGATGGTGACAAAAAAGTCGCCAANCNTCGGGCCACGGTCTGGTGGAACGGAATCAAGGTGCATGACAACGCCGAGGTGCAAAAGGCCAANGGNGGNATTAAGGTGACCTCNGCACCCGGTGGTTTGAAACTTCAGGAACACGGTCAGGANGTNCGTTATCGCAATGTCTGGATNATCGACCAAGCCGGTTGAAAGTTTCTCTGTCGATNATGACATGACCTCTTCTTTGTGAAGAACTTCCGGCTCCTTTTCCTGCTTGCTTGCGCAGTCCCATTACAAGCAAGTCAGGATTGGNCTCATTGGCGNGGNCCCNATGNAANCGGAGTCGNNNCNTCNGCNAANCCACCNACNCATTGGAGNGAGNAAAANAATATCCGNTGGAAAGTGCCNNTNGATGGGGNAGGNGCATCNACNCCGATNATNTGGAANGANAANATCTTTCTTTTGGCAGTAATTGATACGGGGAAAGTCGATCCTTCCCTGCCTCGTCCGGAAGATCAACCTAAGAGAGTCTTTGATATCACTCATCCGAATACTGAGTTTAAGTTTCTTGTTCTTTGTCTCGATCGTAAAAATGGTAAAGAGTTATGGAGAAGGGAGGCTACCCGCCTAATTCCACATGAGGGTACTCACCGGGACAACAACTTTGCCTCGGCCTCTCCCACGACGGATGGTCGGCGCCTCTATTGCTGGTTTGGATCGGCAGGATTGTTCTGTTATGACTTGGAAGGAAATGAGATTTGGGAGCGTAACTTAGGAGAGGTCAAGATTGGGGCAAGCCTGGGGGAGGGGTGTTCACCCGTCTTGTGTAAGGACAAGTTGGTTATTCTTAGAGACAATCGTGGACAATCGACCATCCAGGTTTTGAATGCAAAAAATGGAGAAACCATTTGGAAGAAAAATCGGAACACTCGGAACGGTTGGGCTACGCCTGCAGTCGTTGAGCATGAAGGAACAACTCAGGTAATCACCACTGCATCCAGACCGGATGCCGGGAATCGCAAAACTCCCGGCAAGGTTATCAGTTATGATCTTGAGAATGGAAACATCATCTGGGAATGTTCCGGCCTGACAGACAATGCGATTCCCTGTCCGATCGTTGAGGATGGCATAGCCTATTGCATGACCGGGTACCAAGGTTTCTCTTCACTCGCGGTTCCCATTTCGGGCAAAGGGGATCAATCCGAAAACATCCTCTGGAGAAGAGAATTGGGAACTCCCTATGTCCCGTCCCCCATACTTTATGATGGACTTCTATACTTTACCCAGTCCAACCAGGCCATTCTTTCCTGTGTCGATGCNNAAACNGGTAAGGTTCTCATNGAACGAACCCGTTTGCCCGNNTTGTCNAANGTCTACGCTTCCCTNNTNGGNGCNGGTAATCANNTCTATGTGNTCGGGCGCTNCGGAAAGACNGCCGTGATCAAGAGAACGGGCAAGTTCGACTTGGTGGCTACGAACACCTTGGACGACCGCTTCGACGCCTCACCCGCGGTGAGAGGCGATCAACTTTTCTTGCGCGGACATAGATTTCTCTACTGTATCGAGAGAGAATGATAAGAAATAAATGATGAATCTGACCAAAGAGAATATCCGTAAATTTCTTGGCTGGTGCACGGTCATTAATCTGGTTCTCCGATTCGTCAAGTTTACCCCACCAATGAGCCAAAGGGCTTTTTAGGATTGAGCATGCCCGGGCAAAAGCGGAGGTTCCATCCTTCTGAATCTTAGGATACCTTGAGACCCATGACGGCCGTTCCCTTCAAATCCGGACCTTTGAAACGCCTTTTCCCGGCACTTCTTCTGCTCCCACTGAACCCATCTTTCGCACAGGATTGGCCCACCTACAACCAGTCGGTGGAGGGATGGAGGCACAATGCCGCCGAACGGGCTCTGACAACCCGAAACGTCTCCCGCCTTTCCTTGAAATGGCGGTACCCCGGCAAGGATTCCAAGAAAAGAATCGGGATGATCTGCGCCACGCCCTCGGTGGTGGGCGGATATGTATATTTCGGCACCGCCACTTTCCCGGCCTTTTACAAGCTCAGACCGAATGGAGAATTGGCTTGGAAATTTCAACTCGGATCGGAGGACGAAAAAATAAGATTTCAGGAAATGGAGAGCCAGGGATTGATTCCGCGAGGCGGAGTTTACAGTTCGGCTCTGGTGACGGAGGATGCGGTTTTTTTCGGAAGCGTTCGGGGAACCGCCTACTGCCTTGACCGAAAGACGGGAAAGGAAAGATGGCGGATCGNTTCACGGGCCGAGGGTTTTCCGGGAAAGCACCACGCCAACGTCATCATGGCTTCTCCCATTCTCTGCCGGGACCAGGTGATTTTCTCGGGAGGAGCTCTGGAGCATGCCCAACCCAAGGATCCCAAGTACGATTGCTGTTACGGGCGGGGATTCGTGATGGCCCTGAATCCAGGGAACGGAGAGATTTTCTGGAAGTACGACGTCGGACCGCCACCCCGAAGGTTCGATCCTCCGATCGTGATGAAATCATGGGTGGGCACTCATACCTTCAAGTACGGTCCATCGACCAGTTCGGTTTGGAGCACCCCTTCCTACGATCAGGAAAGTGGGCTTTTGTTTTTCGGGACCGACATCCACAACTCTCCCCGTCAACCGACCCCCGAAGACCCCCGGAACTACACCGAGCACTCCGCTGCGATCATCGCCTTGGACGCCCATACGGGGATGGAAAAGTGGGTTACCCAAATCAATCCCAATGACGTGTGGAACCACACCATGTCGGGATACGACCCAAAGACCGGATACAAGGACCAATCCATCGGTGACACGCCCAAGGTGGTCACGGTCGATTTCGATGGAAGAAAAATTACGGCGGTCGGAGCGGGGTGTAAGAACGGGGGCTTTTATCTCCTCCGGGCAAGTGACGGAGACATTCTCAACCATACCCCGATCTACACCGGTCCGCCGATGGACAACCCCAAGGTAGATCCACGAACCCTCGCTCTGCCCAGTACCATCGGCGGCTTGCAGACGGGTTGCGCAACCGATGGAAAATCCTTCTTCGCCAATGGGGTGGATTGCATCTTTAAGGTCAGGCATCCGGTCCGTCGCTTGGAGCCTCCCAGCGGGGGACGGGTGACTTCGGTGAGTCTCGATTTGAAAACCGAGAACTGGAGGCACGAGCGCCCCTTGGTTCCATGGGTCGGGGGAACCCGGGAAAATCCTCTTTTCAGAAACACCGGAGATCCGGTGGCTTCGGGCATCGCTCTGGCCAATGGGGTCGGTTACTTTACCACCTTTTCAAGCAACAAATTGGTTGCGGTCGATTTGAGCACCGGGTCTTCCCTCAAGGAAATTTATTTGGGCCCTGTGCTGGCGGGTCCCTCGGTTTCGCGTGGTCGGATCTATCAGGGCACTGGAAACACTCATTTCACCAACAGCCCCAAGGAAGCCTATTTCCCCAAAACCCCCTACGGCGTACTTTATTCCTTTGGCCTTCCTGAGCTTGACGAAGTTGACCGGATGGGCTCGGGTAAGGAATGAATCCCTCAGCCTCAATTTATATGAAACCACCGCTCCATTCATCCGTCCTTATCAAAATCCTCCTTTCACTCATTCTACTTGGAAGTTTCTCGGCTTATGCCCAGAAGTCGGAATCCGCTCCGGAGGAATCCGGTTTCGTCAAGCGGGAGGTGACCATTTGGAGTGACGGCACCCGTATGTATGGCGATCTATACGAACCTAAGAACCTCAGGGAAGGGCAGAAACTGCCCGCGGTTGTCTTCGTGAACGGAACCGGGGGGACCAAAGGCAAGTTGCCTACGCGGATTGCTCCGGGGTTCGTGGAAAGGGGGTTTGTCTTTCTCGCGTTCGATTACCGGGGTTGGGGCAAGAGCGAGAGTAAGCTGATTATGCCTGAAATCATGCCCAAACCCAATGCGGAGGGATTGGTGGAGGTCAAGGCTCGGGCCATCCGCTGGCAAATGGATTTTCCCGATCAGGTGATGGACATCCGTAGCGCCATATCCTTTTTGGAAGGGGAGAAATCGGTCGATCCGAGGCGCATCGGACTCTACGGAACCAGTTACGGAGGAGGCTTGGTGGTCTGGGCCGCGGCCCACGAACCGAGGGTTCGGGCGATTGTGGCTCAGGTTCCGGGCATGGGAGTTTTCAAATATCGCGAGTCTTGGATCAGAAAAGCCCATCAGCAAATGATCCGCCAAGCCCGNGGAGAGACCGAACCGGTTCCATTCAAGGAAGGGGCGCCCGGAGGAAAGATGTCCGCTTATTCGCATATGCGTCACAACCATGGCAAGAACATCGGATACAATCCGATTGATGCGGCGGATCGTTTAAAGGTACCCACCCTGATCATCGATGCGGAAAAGGAGGAATTAATGGATATCCGTGAAAATGGGGGGAAAGTGGCCCAAATCCTCCAATTCCGTGGAGTGAAAGTGGATTACCGCATCCTCAAGGGGATCAGCCACTATGGGGTCTACCGCGAAAAATTTCANGAATGCATGGATCTTGCCACCGATTGGTTGAGCAAGAATATGTGAATCCGCCTTACTTTCCGCTTGGCTTTTGCCAGGGCATGTCGCCCGATTTTTGCAGGTGAAGCATGAGTTTCCCAATTAGCTTGCGAGCCATCGGATGAGTGGATGGAAGCGGGTTTTGCTCGGCGGGGTCCTTGCTTAGGTTAACCAGTTGCATCGGCTCGAAGGGATGATTCTGAAGGAGTTTCCAGTCTCCCTCCCGTATCGCGTAGTAGGCCCGTCCCTGATAGCGGAAGTTTCCCTCGCGACGGACCCAAATAAAGGTGCGCTCAGGGTCTCCCTTTTTTCCCTGGAGCCAGATCGGAACCAGGCTTTTTCCCTCGATTTCGTTTTCCACGGGAACCCCGGCGATTTCCGCGAAGGTGGGCAGCAGATCCATGGTGATGCCCAGTTCGTCGCTTTGTCCGACGGGAATGGTTCCCCGCCAGACCGCGCAAGTGGGTACGCGGATGCCTCCCTCCCAATGCTCCTGCTTTCCGCCTCGCCAGGGTTCGTTGGTGGCGGCATGGGGTACGGACCCTCCGTTGTCCGAGGAAAAGGTGATCAGGGTATCCCGGGCGATACCGAGTTCCTCGACCGCATCCAGAACCTTACCGATCTCATGATCCATGTGTTCGACAAATGCCACATTGGTGGCCCGCTTGAGATCGAGCTGTGGTTCCCTTTTTTGTACTTTCTTTAACCAGTCTTCGGGGGGCTGAATGGGGAAGTGCGGTGCATTGTAGGCAAGATATAGGAAAAAGGGCTTGGTTTTGTCCTTAGCCTGCTTTCTCATGTATTCGATGGCCCATCGGCTGAAGACCTCCGTCGCGTGACCTTTGGGAGTGATCGTTTTCTTGTTAAGGCGCATCCAGTTCACCCCCCCGCGCAGATGAGTCCAGTAGTCGTCCATCATGTCTCCGAGGAAGCCATGAAAGAAAGTGAAGCCCCGGTCGTTGGGTAGATTGGGTTCCTCATAGCCCAAGTGCCACTTGCCTACCATGCCCGTGTGGTATCCCGCTTGGTTCATCAGTTCGGGTAGGGTGGGACCAGTAGGGTTGAAATACCCCCAATTGCTTTCCGGTTTTTGACGAATCACTCCGGGGGCACCTACCAGATCAGGATAGCGACCGGTCATCAGCGAAGCCCGGGTGGGGGTACAGACCGTGCAATTCGCGTAGAACTGGTTGAGGCGCAAACCCGAGTTCATCAAGTTGTCAATCGCGGGGGTACGGATGTCCTTGCCTCCGAAGGAGGAGAGATCGCTGTAGCCCAAGTCATCGACGAGGATGCAGAGGATGTTGGGTTTCTTGCCCGAAAGCGGGCCGGACAGGCAAAATCCCAAGGCTAAAAGGAAAGGAGTGAGCATCGATCTCATGGATTTACCTTATGCCTGTTTTGAGTTGTCACCGCAAGCGTGACCGATCCATCTATGGATAATCTTTTTAAGCGAAGATTTCGTTGACCGCTTTCCCGATTCCGTCCTTGGTCGCATAGAACGGACGCTTCTCCACCTCATAGGCAGTTTTCGGATTGATCCCCATCGCGGTGAAGAGCGTGGCATGCAGATCCTCGATAGAAACCGGGTTTTCCACCGCCATCAGGGGTCGTTCGTCCGCGGTCTTTCCATAGACGAATCCTGGCTTCACACCGCCTCCCCACATCATAACACTAGTCCCTCCGGTAAAGTGCCGGTGCAAGCCGTAATGCTTCATTTCCTGCAGTTTATCGGTTCGTGCCCTGGACTGATCCCTCGCAGTCGATCCAGGTACTCCCTCGATCATCATGTCCCGGCTGAATTCACTGGCCAGGACCACGAGGGTCCGGTCGAGCAGTCCGCGTTCTTCCAAATCAAGGATCAACTGGGCGATGGGTTGATCAATTTCTTTCTTCATGCGGGCAGAGGTCGTGTGTCCGTTCTCATGGTGATCCCAATGAAGGAAGGGAACGTACTCGGTGGTCACTTCGATAAAGCGTGAACCCTCCTCCGCCAGTCGTCGGGCAAGCAGGCATCCTCTCCCAAATCGGGTATCTCCGTATTTGTCGTAGGAGTCTTTGGGCTCCAGGGTTAGATCAAAGGCTTGCTTCTCCTTTGACTGAAGCAAGCGGTGAGCGGATTCCATGGAACGGAGCATCGATTCGCGCTGAAAGTCGCTCATCTGCTCACGGTTCGGGTTTTGATCAAGCAAGTTCTTGAAGTGCTTGTAACGGTTGGAAAAGCGGCCCGGTTCCATTCCTTTCGGCGGTTGCACTGATTGCACCGCTTGTTCGGGGTAGGGCAGGTTCATCGGTCCGTACTCCGATCCGAAGAAGCCGGCGGTGGTGAAGGCTTTGAGCTCCTCCTTTTCTCCCACACCCTCGAGCCGTTGCCCAACATTGATGAAGGGAGGGATGACCTCGTTCTTGGGACCTAGCACTTTGGCCATCCATGCACCGATGTGAGGGGCGGCCACGGTCAGGGGAGGAACATACCCGGTGTGCCAGTGGTACTGGTGGCGGGAATGAAGGATCGAGCCCAAGTCCGGTTGCACGGCCGAACGGATGAGAGTACCCCGGTCCATGACTTGGGCGATGTTTTCCAAGCCTTCGGTAATTTGTAAGCCGTCCACATTCGTATCAATCGCAGGAAAGGTACTGAGAATCTTTTCCACCTCCAGTCCCTTTTCGAAGGGCAGGTATCTCTTCGGATCGAAGGTATCGGGCGCGGCCATACCTCCAGCCATCCAGATCAGGATGCAGGAGTCGGCCCGGGCCTCGGGATGCGAAACCCCTTCTTCTCCGCAGAGTCTCGTACCTGAGGAGCCAAGGGCGGCGGTGGAGGCAAGCCCGAGTTGCTTGATGAAATCGCGTCGTTGAATGAATTCGGGAGGATACATGAGATATTACTATTTATATCTGAGTCTTGAAGAAATGGAAATCACTTTTCCCCGCGGAGGCTCTTCTCCCAGCCAACCGGTTGAGTCCATGCCATGCACGGGATTGGCCCAGCGTCAATCAAAGGAAGATTCGGAGCATCGCAGGAAACAACCGCCCGTACGAAAAGTTCGCTTCCATTCAAACGGTAGGACGCTTTCGTTCCATCGACCGTTTTCAGCACTCCTCCCAAACGTTCGTCCGCATAGATTCCGGACATGGGTCGCATGACGCGCTTCCAGTCGCGAAAGGGTTTGGGCATGGTATGATCGAGTGAAATGTCGATGGGAGAACCGATGAAACGGATTTGGTAATTCCGGTCGGGTTGCGGATCGACCTCCAGGGAAAGTTCTCTTTTTTCCTCGTCGTATTCCAATCTTCTGAGGGTAATCCCGGTTGAGGAATAGAAGTCTCCCTGGCGCATCGCCGAGGTAATGGAGTCCTTATCCAGGGAATCGCTTCTCACCATGACCCAGGCCAGGCCGGGGGCGTTTTTGAGTTCCTTGTCCGAATGGTAATGCTCCTCAGGTGTGTGGTAGTTGTGGGTGTCATCGGTGGCGCATCCGAAAATAGGAGGAAGTTTGTGCTTTTTGATTCGGAGGGTGTTTGCGATGTCCCAAATCCGTTCGACGCTTGGGACATGTTCGTCTCCGAGGCTTTTGCATCCCGTACTCGCATTGAAAATCTCCACGCCATCGATGTCCGGGGCGGCGGCCATGATCTCTGCGGTGACCGCATAATGGAAGTTGGGGTGATTGAGGTGCCAAAAGACCTCTTCTCTTTTTCCAACTGTATGGGAGTGGAGCAAATCAGCCTGGTGTTCGAGCATTTCATGGACCGAGCCTTTCGCTTGCGGGACGAAGAGCCGTTCGATGTTGATGGCATTGCTGTGAACCGGAAATTCCCTCTTCTTTTCGATCCTTCCCGCCGAGGCGGTCAGTTCGAAGCCTTCGATCATGATGAATGAGCCGGGTTCTTCGAATTGCCTCCGGATTTCCTCGAGAGTCTTAAGGCGGACCTGGGTTTTGCCGTCTCTTGTCCTGATCTCCAGTCCGTTCTTTCCCCATCTTTCGCGATGTTTGGAAACCACCTTGTTTTCGCGTTCGTGTTTGCTTACGTCCTTCCATCTCGCTCCGCGCTGCAAGACATTATGATCGGAAAGCACCAGGAAATCATAACCTTTACTCTTATACCAATCGGCGGCAGTTTCGGGAAAATCGTTCCCATCCGACCAGAGCGTATGGGTGTGGGTATTTCCCTTGAACCATCTTTCGGAGGAATTTGCAGCCGTCTGTTTCAGGGCACAAACCAGCAGAACGAGAAAAAGGGGCAGGGCATGTCGGAGGTTCACGCTTAGCGAATGATTTGGAAATCGGGTTGCATGAAAACCAGCCAAAGCAGGTCCTCGACCTGGCTCGGTTCGGGGGAATCCGTGAGCACGGATTGTAAAACGGTTCTTTCACCGGAGGAAGGCAGACGGCTCAGGGAGTGTTGGTAAAGCCAGTCGAGGAAACCTTGCTCGGTGGAAGCCCGAGGGGCGAGGTTCTCCGCTCCCCGCTTGAGGTATTGGGAAAGGATTTCCCCATTGGCGAGATCGATGGCTTGCAGAGTGGTCAATTCCGCGGGTCGGGAGGTAACCACCTGATCACGGTGGGGGCGACCAAGCGAGCGCATCAGAAAATCATTCTTGACGAGGGATGCCCGAATGGGCGGTGCCTTCACTCTGACCCCGGGGGCGGTGGGATGGGCCTCATGCAAGATCCGTTTCCAGGGACCGGAACCATAGCTATGCCCTTCTTTGGCCGGCTGCCACTGATCCTGTTTTTGGACCTCCCAACTTCCGTCGGTTTCGATGATGCGGTCGGACTTTTTGCCGATTTTCAGCTGAGCGACGAAGCCAGAGGCTCCACCATGCATCTCCGCGTCTACCTCGATGAGGTTTTCTCCAGCCTGAAGGAATGAGGAAATCTCGTGGTAAACTGGTTTTTGCCAATGTTCGGAGGAGGTCAGGAAGGCTCCATTGATCTTCATCGAAAAGGCATTGTCGCAAGTTGCGATCAGGCTGGCGAAAGCGGGTTGCTCTTCCAGGGTCACCGATTTTCGCAAGCGAACCTTGCGGGCGTTCGGGTTGGGTCCCCAAATCCACCGGGCGGTGATTTTTCCGGGTTTCCCGAGATCGGGAAGCTTGGGTATCTCGGATCCGGGTAGTCGTTCGGACCGGTCGACCTTGGCTTCGGCATTGACCGGATAGGTCTGAGTGACCTGCCAAATCGTATCCATCAACTGTTCCGCGGACATTCTCTTGGGAACGGGCCCCCTGAATTGATAATCCTCTCCCGGTCGGGTGGGAACCGAGTCACTCTGAGCCCGGTAGGCTTCGGAACTCATGACCAAGGCAAGGAATTTGCGCAGGTCGTATCCATCTTCGGCAAAACGGACCGCGAGGTAATCGAGCAAATCCTCGTTCCAGGGTTCGGTGTGCATCGCATCCACAGGGTGCACGATTCCCCGACCCATCATTTGAGCCCATAACCGGTTGACGATGGTCCGGGTGAACCGCCCGTTTTCCGGATGAGTCAGCAAGCCGGCCAATTGATGTAGCCGTTCGTTGCGTTTGGCATTCGCATCGATTTGTCCGAGTTCCGGAAACATCCAACGGGGGGTGGCCATCTTTCCAGTTGGAATATCGCAACGTTCCAGTTCCAGGGGAGTCTCCGAAAAAACCGCTGCGAGATCGTAGGCCTCCTGCAGGGTCCATCGGTCAATGAAACTATCATGGCAGCTGGCGCATTTCATATTAATTCCAAGGAAAACCTGAGAAACATTCTGAGCAAACTGCATATCTCGGGTCTGGCTTGCGTTGACGGAGCCCCGCCATTTGATTCCGTTAATGAATCCAGCGGCATCGGGCTTTGTGTCGATCAGTTCGCGGGTCATTAGGTCGTAAGCCTTGTTCGCCCGAAGCGAATCGTACAGCCAGGAGGTGATCTGCTTGCGACCACCGGTAATGAATCCGGTCCCGGTGTAGTCGTTGCGCAACAGATCATTCCAAAAAGTCAGCCAATGATCGGCGTAGGCCACCTCCCTAGAAAGCAGATCCTCGACCAAACGGTTTCTCTTGTCCTTCGCTGGATTGGCTAGGAATGTCCCGAGTTCCTCGGGCGTGGGCAGGATCCCGATTAAGTCGAGGTAAGCCCGNCGGGCGAAGGAGCGGTCGTTGGAGGGAGCAGGAGGNCTAATCCGATTTTCTTCGAAATAGTCATCCAAAATCCGGTCAATCGGATGAGTCCGTCCCCCGCGAGCGGGTGGGAGTTCGACCACCCGCGGTTTAAGGGGCGGTTCCCAACCCGAGGAACCCAGAGTGATTCCTTCGTCCCATTGCATCCCTTCGGCGACCCATGTCCGTAAAATCGCGATCTCATCTCCGGAAAGGCCCGGGCCCTTCGGAGGCATCCGCTCGGCACTGTCATCGGAAGCGATCACTTCCAAAAACCAACTGTCCTCCGGGTTACCGGGTACCGCCACTTCCCCGCCTTCTCCCCCTGCCAGAAATTCCATCCGGGTGTTCATGGAAAGTCCCCCTTTTTTGGCTCCGTCGGTGTGGCATTCAGCACAATGCTTCTTGAAGATCGGCATCACCTGATGAACAAAATCCACCTTTGCCAGACAGACAAATGGGAGNGACAACCAGAGGCCAAAGTATTTACAGGCAGGAGACATTACGAAAGGAATGTCCGAGTCTCGGAAATTCTTACGGAGGAAGTCAAGGAGGGATGTTTTAGCTCGCATAAAAAGCATTTTGAAGAATTTGACTTTTGGGTGAACCGAGCCGTAGGTTTTGATATGATCCTAAAGATTCAAGCGGCACTCACCGAACCTCCATCTTCGGTCACGGTCTTCAGGGATACGACCCTCTACGCCACCGCATTTTGCGATCTCGAGGTGCTCCTGGAATGCGAGCCGGGTACCCGATCCAGTTACTGGCGTTGGCTAAAGTCTTGGGGTGCCCACGATTTCGTTGAGGAATTGGTTCGGGAAGGGGAGGAAGGCGGACTGTACCTCGGTAAGAAACGGGCCAATATCCGGGTCGACAAATTGAACCACCCCACCTATCCCTTCGTGATCGACTGTCTGCGTTCGCTTAGGCGTTAGGAGACGATTCGGGTTTTCCTTTTGGAAAATATCCGACAAGATGAGTGGATGAACCTTCTCGNTCGTCGATCTTTTCTCGGGGGGCTCGGGCTTGGCGCCCTGAGCGCACCTTCCTTATCCAAGCTCTTTGCTCAGGCAAAAAATGCCCCTGATCGTTTNCGCATCGGGATTCAGGAATACACCTTTCACCGGTGGCTGAACAGTGGCAAGCTTACGCACCTCGATTACCCGGCTCTCTGCAAGGACAAGCTCGGAATCGAAAGCGTGGAATATTGGAGTCGGCCTTTCGGAGGTAAGCATCTTGACCGGTCTTACGTCGGGGAACTGAAAAAACGGACGGTGGGCGAGGGAATCGAAAATGTTCTGATCCTGGTGGACGAAAAGAACGAACTGGATCATGCCAGTCAGGATCAACGGGATAAATCGGTGGAGGCGCACAAGGGGTGGATCGATTGTGCGGCTCAATTGGGTTGCTCCGCGATCCGGGTCAATTGCCGATCCGGGGGAGATCCCGGGGAGAACCGCAAACAGGCCGTCGATGGGCTCGGCCGACTTTGCGAATATGCGGAAAAGACTCCGGTTCAAGTGGTCATCGAACCGCACGGACGGAACTCCCAGGACCCGGACTGGATTCTTTCGGTGATCAAAGAACTGAATCATTCGCACGCGGGCATTCTTCCCGACTTCAATAATTTTGGCACCTATGACCGCTACGACGCAGTCCGTAAGACCCTTCCGCATGCTCCGGCGGTTTGTGCCAAGGCACTGAAGTTCGACGAGGAGGGGAATGAAACCCATACCGATTTTTACCGGATGCTGGATATCGTTTACCAATCCGATTTTTCCGGGGTGATCAGCATTGAGTTCGAAGGGCATGGGATGGATCCGGTCGCCGGTTCCCTGAAGACCAAGGAACTGATTCTCAAAGGCTTGGCCAAGGCCCGCAAAGCTTAGGCTCCGGCGAAGTGGGGCACGCGGAAAAACCGACTCTGATTGTGGGGGCAGGTATGGCCGGCCTGGCCTGTGCCTTGACTTTACATAGGGCGGGTGCCCCGGTTCTCCTCTTTGACCGCGAGGAATTGGTGGGCGGGCGGGTCCGCACCGATGAGTTCGAGGGCTACCGTTTGGACCGGGGCTTTCAGGTTTTGCTAACCGCATACCCCGAAGCCAAGGCCTTCCTGAATTACGAGGAACTGGATCTCCGAAGCTGCTACCCCGGTTCGCGGGTCTGGTTCGGAAACCGCTTTCACNNGGTGGCGGATCCCTTCCGCAAGCCNCTGGANGGATTGNGTTCCCTNTTCAATCCNATCGGNTCGCTTCCCGATAAACTTCGGGTCGGGTTGCTGAGGTTGGGTCTTCTTTCCACCCGTTCGATACCCGACGAGGTCACGACTTTCCAAGCTTTGGAGCAGTTGGGTTTCGGTCCGTCAATGATCGATCGCTTTTGGAAACCCTTCATGCGTGGAGTCTTTCTGGAGAACGAGCTTAGCACTACAGTCCGCAAATTCGAGGAAACCTTCCGNCTCTTCGCCCAGGGGGAAACCGCACTTCCGAGGCTGGGCATCGGAGAGATTCCCAAGCAGATGGTAGGTTCGCTTCCGCCCGAATCCCTGCGGTTGGGCCATCCCATTGTCCATGTCGGGGACCGGTTCGTGGAATCCGCTGATGGGAAAAGGTGGACAGGAGAGGCTGTGGTTCTCGCCACTGAACAGCAAGTCGCCGATCAACTGCTCGGTCTGGAGCCGGATGAGCCAACCACATGGAATTCGGTGGATTGCCTTTACTTCAGTTTACCAAGCGGAGATCTGCCTATTACCGAACCGATTCTTCACCTCGACGGTTCGGGGGTTGGTCCGATCAACAACCTAACCTTTCTCAGTTCGCTTTCCAATTGCGCTCCCGAAGGCCGGGCCCTGGCCTCGGCCAGTGTTATTGGCCAAGGTCATCGGGACTTGCCTGTTCTCACCGAGGAGGCACGTGGGCAACTCACTTCCTGGTTCGGGGAAAAGGCACAAAGCTGGGACATGCTCAAGGCGTACCGGATTGAACGTGCGGTCCCCACCTGTCCGCACCCGCTCCGTCCGAAACCGATCATGCGGGGGGTGCACCGTTGCGGAGACCACTTCGGTCTTCCTTCCATCGATTCCGCATTGCGTTCCGGGCGGGAGACCGCCGAACGAATACTCGGAACCGGTTCCACCACCGGTTGATCCTCCAACGGCTCCGGTTGGTTGTGAAGCTGCAAACTCCGAGCATATTGAGCTACCATGAAAAAAGGTATACATTGGGTTCGCAATGACCAACGATTGTCGGATAACCCCGCCTTGTCCAAGGCCCTGTCCGAATGCGAGGAGGTCCTCCTGGTTTATACGTTCGATGATCGGACATGGCAGTCCGGCCGGGCCGGTCCATATCGGGCGAAGTTCATTCTTCAGTCCCTTCACTCCCTCAGGCAAGAAGTCGAGTCTCTGGGAGGCGTTCTGACTTTTGTCCACGGGCGGGCCTCGAGGGAAATCCCTAAACTGATGCGAAGCTGGGGGGCTGAGTGCTGTTACGCCCAACGGGAGGATGCCTGGGAAGAGACGGAAGAGGAAAGGGCGCTGGGTCGGGAGGTGGACCTCAAACTGACCGAAGGCAAAGGCTTGCTGGAGGAAGAGGAATTGCCCTTTTCCTTAGCGGACATGCCCGGCGTCTTCAGCCCCTTTCGAAGAAAAGTGGAAAAGAACCTGACCATCCGGCCCGAACTCCCTCAGCCTGCGAATATCAAGTGCTCCTGGGAATCCNAAGAAAAACTACCTGACCTGTCCCNTTTTGGATGGGANGATCCGNAACCGGACCCGCGGGCGGTTCTGGAGTTCNGGGGTGGAGAAACCGAGGCCGAGAATTGGATGAGGGAATGGATCTGGGAACGGGACTGTCTTAGGACTTACAAGGAGACCCGCAACGGTTTGATAGGTCCGGATTACTCTTCGAAATTATCCCCCTGGTTGGCCAATGGATGCCTCTCCGCGGTGACGACCTATTGGGAAATCAAGCGATTCGAGGAGGAGCGAGGAGCCAACGAAAGCACCTACTGGTTGTTCTTCGAATTGCTCTGGCGTGAGTTTTTCCGCTTTGTAGCCCGATCTCACGGCACAAAAATCTTTTGTCGCGGGGGGATCCGACCGGGAGAGTCCACCGGTCGACGAGGTGATCCCCGAACCTTAGAGAAATGGAAAAATGGTCGGACTGCGGATGATTTTGTCAATGCCAACATGATGGAGTTGGCCCGGACCGGATGGATGAGCAACCGGGGGAGGCAAAACGTTGCTTCCTACCTTATTCACGATCTTGGTCAGGATTGGTTGGCCGGTGCCCGGCATTTCGAGGAGCTTTTGATCGACTACGACCCTTGCAGTAATTACGGAAACTGGATGTACCTCGGAGGCGTGGGTAACGACCCGCGTCCCAACCGAGCCTTCAATCTTACCAAGCAGGCCGAATTTTACGACCCCGACCGAAGTTTCCGAAAACTCTGGCTGGGGTGATGCTACTTAAGGAAAAGAATGCAGATGGGTGATGGGACATTGATGACCGAGCCCCGCTGGTAGGTCAGTTTTCCGGTTTCCTGATCGACACGATGAGCGGCGATGGTGTTGGAGTCCGCCCCGGCAGCGAGCAACCAGTCGGAGCCGGGCGTCAGCTTGATGTTTCGGGGAAAGGCTCCCCGGATCGGCTGAACCTGAATGACCTTGAGCTTTCCTGATTTTGGGTTGGCCCNGTAGACGCTGACAGTATCGTGCCCACGATTCGATGAGTAGACAAATGAGCCGCTTGGATGGGCCAGGATTTCCGCGGCGGAATTGAAGCTTTCCCCCGCCTTGACCTCCTGGCTGATCGCGGGAGTGGTGCTCAATGCCTTGGCGGTTCCTTTCTGCGCATCCCAGGCAAAAGTGGTCACGGACAGACTCAGTTCGTTCAGTAGGTAAATGAACCGCCCATCAATGGAAAATCGCATGTGACGGGGACCTCCGCCGGGAACGGACTGACCCACTCCATGCGGGGTGATAGCAGGCTTGGATGAGTGGACTTTGTAAATTACGATCTGGTCGAGACCGAGATCGGGGATCAGGGCATAGTTGCCGTCGGGAGAAAATCCGGTCCAGTGCGGGTGGGGGGAGTCCTGTCTTCTGTCCACCACCTTGGAGCCACCCTGGTGTTCGGTGACGGTAGGTTTACCCAGTTTACCGGAGGAATCAAGGGGGAAGAGAGCGACCGATCCGCCACCGTACTGGGCGGTGAGCAGGAACTTTCCACTCGGATGAACCGCGATGTGAGCACTCCCGCCGTCGGGGCAGATCATCCGGGTGAATTCCTCAAGTTCGCCGTTCTCACTGATATGGTAACCCAGAGCTCCGCTTCCATCCTCCCAACGTCCGACCGAATACAGGATCTTGCCATTGGGATGCAAGGCGAGGAAACCGGGAGATCCGATCTTGGCGGCCAGTTTGGCGGGAGTGAACTTACCGTTATCCGGATTGAAGGTGGCTTGGTAAATCCCCTCGGACCCGCGTCCGCTTGTACCAAAAAAGACCGTGAGCGGTTTGGCGGTTACCCAAAGGAAAGGCGAAGTGGAGAGAATCGAGAGGAGGAGATGGTGAAGAATTTTCATGAGTCTGAAAGGGATAAGCTCCAGAGGTTGACCTTGTCAATTTACATTTGTCCGTAGTGAGTGGATCTCTCCTTGCATCAGCTAATTCCTAATTCATGTGCGGACGGGTTTACCGAAGTTGCCCCATAGTTCGAGCACGCTTTCGCGTCGGGCTTTTTATTTCCTTGGTCTTGGGCTCTTGCTCAAGTCACAAAGAAAACGAAATGAGAGAAATAAACCCTAAATGAATTGCGGACCTCGTTACGGAATGCTGATGAAGCCTTACTTGTGCTTATTCCAAAGAATTTGGGTGCCTTCCTTGCCGGGAACAATGATCTCGAGATCGCCGTCGGCATCCAGGTCGGCGGTAACGATGTGCAGTCCAATGCCTGCACCCTTGGCCGCCACATGCTTGCCAAAGGTCTTGAACTTTTTGTCCCAAGTGTAGTACATGACAACCGGAATATCGTCGGCACCCGGATCCCGACCGTTGTGACCGTAAACGCGTTTTCCGGTGATCAGTTCGTCCACCCCGTCGCCATCTAAATCCGCGAAATGCAGGGCATGAGCCTGGCTGAAGGAATCGTCGATCTTGACTTCATCATAAAGGAAGTTGCCGTCATCATCGAAGCCCTTACAGAGCCATGCAAAGACACCGTAATCATGTCCATTCCCCCAAAGTAGATCATTTTTACCATCGCCGTTGACATCGCGTATTAGCATCGGGCAAGACAGGCTTTGGCTCCAACTTTGGCGAAACTTCCATGGACCGGCATAGGGATCGCCTTCTGGGCGTTCGTACCAACCCGTGCCGATGACAATGTCGCTTCGTCCGTCATTGTTCAGATCGCCAAAGCCGATCCCGTGACCACTCTGTGGTCCAATCGTATGTCCTTTAAACTTTCCCTTGGCATCCTGATACCAGACGATCATGGGAGCCTTCTTATTCCATTGATTGGCAATCCATTCGCGTTTGCCGTCACCGTCAATATCAAGAAACTGACAGAGTTCGTTGGTCTTCTGCTNGGTATCAATCAAAAGATTCTGCTCCCATAACCANCCCCACTTGAGACCCTTNTCTCCCGGATTCCGATACCAGTTNACTTCGGGNAGCCAAAAACTGTTCGAAACAACATCCATCCATCCGTCGCCATCAACATCGTAAGCNTGTTCGCCATTGGAGTGGGCGTAGCCATTCTTATCTTCGATGATGCGCAGGGCCCGCGGAACCCAGACTCCGGACTTACCGGGATTTCGATACCAGTTGCGTCCGGCAGAGATGTCGAGCTTGCCGTCTTTGTCATAATCCGCCATGGCAACACCTTCATTTGCATCAACGGCCAGCACCTGCATATCAAATTTGACTGGATGGGTGCCAAGCAGGATTCCGCTACCGAGTATACTCAAAGTTAAAATAGCTATATGTTTCATTTCTGATTCTTTATCTTAAGGGGATGCGGTGGAATATTTGCGACGAAGGCATGTTGTTGCAGGCAGTCGCTAATTCATAGAGAGGATCTCAAAATCAGTAGGTAAGTAACGGAGGGAAGGCAACATAAATGGGGCAAGGATCGGAGGAGGATTCTGGCCAGAAAANATAGNTATGTACGGACGTNTGGTACCAACAATTCTTGCCNNGCATGTAACTTTACTTCCCACTCTTTNCCTATTTATTGTTTNNTCTTTTTTGCGGGTTTCTTGCGTGNTCCNGTNACGCGTTCATAGTCGATCTTGGNTCCNTGCTTCGGATATTCGTTCAGTGCNCCCTGCAGGCTCTTGCGGACGGTGTTTAGTTTTGCCGTTTCGCCCAGAGGTTTCTCTTCGCGAACATCATTGACTATATCGAAGAAGCGACCGTCCCGATAGAGCTTGTATCGCTTGTTGCGTGCCCAGGCGACCTCCCAATGGTTATACATCGTATCGAATTTTTGGGAGAAGGGGCGGGGGAAGTAATAGCCGTAAATCCAGTCGCGTTTCTTGCCTCGCTTCCCCAGGCATTGGGGCCAGAAACTCCAACCATCCCCTTGGGNAATTTTCTTGGCCGGTAGATTTGCGGCCTCGACAATGGTNGGGAAAAGATCGGAAAAGCAGATCAGGTCCTTGTTCACCTGCCCGGTTTTGATTTGCCCTGGAAGATTTACAATCAAAGGCACCTTGGTGCCATGGTCGTGGGTGTAGCCCTTACCCCCTCTGCGCTGAGTACCGAAAAAGTCGAGGGTCAGGGAGGAGTTGGTCCCATTGTCCGCCGTGAAGATCATCAAGGTATTCTCACGCAGTCCAAGCTCGATCAAGATGTCCTCGATCCGCCCGACGCAGTGGTCCATGTAAGCCACCATGTCGACGAAGTTCTGCTTCGCATTCTTGCTCTTTCGGTCCTTGCTCCTTGGGGTCGGGTGAAAAGGATTGTGCGGCAGGTTCATTGGGTAGTAGGCAAGGAACGGTTTGTCCTTGTTCGTCTTGATGAAGTCGATCAGGTAATCCGCGATGACCGTCGACCCGTATTCTGCCTCCCCGTGGTTGATGACCTTACCGTCATGCATCAGCGAGGGTTCCCAGTACCGCCTGCGCNCGGTCCCTGGAATATTCCATACGCAATGCCGGTCAAAGCCCGCTTCTTTGGGTGAGATGCCAGTTTGAGTTGTCAGCAACTGCCACTTGCCTGCCACAGCCGTCATGTAGCCGTGCTCTTTGAAGTGATTGGCGAAGGTCGGTTCACCCTTGGGAAATATCCCAAAGTCGACATAGTTGAAGACATTCGATTTTCCGGTCATCAGGTTCACGCGACTGGGTGTGCACAAGGGAGTCGAGTGGCAGTGNTCGAACCGCATGCCCTGGGCTGCGAGGGCGTCGAGACGCGGCGTCGAGAATTCCTTGCTCCCGTAGGCACTGAAACATTCATAGCCGACATCATCCGCCATGATCAGGACGANATTGAGTTTTTTGCTTTCTGCAGCGGATGTCGAAAGCCCGGCAAAGAGCGGGATAGAGAGAAAGAGGTATCGGAGTNTATGTAAGGTGGTTTTCATTTTCATTGGTTGTTTGTTCTTAGCATATTCTTCACAATGAAAGCCNATTTGACGGGCTTTGGGCAAAGGTCAGGNTTGCGAATGAANTGACCGGGGAATTCGATCTAGCTATTCAGCCTTGTTCGGCATGCTCTCGCTTGTCAATGAATCTCCGATCAAACCAAAGCCTTTTCCCACCTTAGGGTAATCCTCCTCGGCCACTTGAAGAATCAGAAAGATCCGACGATCTCCAACATCCTTGCTCGCGTACAGGCGTCTATGGGGAACGGATATGGGGAGCAAAGCCACTTCCATTTCAAAATCTTCCCTAAGCCAAGCATATCCTCCTTTGGATGGAAGCTCAGTGAGGACGCTATTCTTCACCGAACCCAGAGCGGAAGCAAAGGCGGCACCACTCTCGGAAAATTCCCCTGCGAATGTCTTCAGGTCGTCCGCAAACTCAATCGGGTAGGTTTGTAGGATGACGATCCCGGTACCCGGCGTATTTATGAATAAGTTATGAAAGGAGGTGGTTACCTGATCAACGCCGATCTCCCAATTGCCTGGATAGGCAAAGGAAAGATCCCCGGATCGATGAGTTTTCGGATTCGAAAGGTCGGCTTCCTCTTCGCCCCCCAACTGGATGTTTTCTCCACAGTTTGTGACGAGACCAACCAAGGTGAAGATCATTAGAGCCCAAAGAGTTTCGAGGGGCTTGGTTCGAAGCGTTGCTCTGGTTGTGGTCACTGTCCGTTCAAGGGGGGGGGGCGAGCCTCTTCCCAAAAGAATTCAGGTTTACTCGCAAGCCATACTTTTCAAGAAGAGGTTGTAACGCAGTTGCCCAGGCTCGGTATCCGTCATCGTTTAGATGCAGTAAATCATTTTTGTACAGAGTACGGTTGATCTGGCCTTTTTCGATCGAGAAAAAGCGGTTGAGGTTGATGTGGTCGGTGCGTTTCCCATCCGCAAGTTGGGGTAACATCGCATTCACCGCTTTCACTCGTTCATTGGCCGGACCCGGCTTTCTCGGGAAAATTGAGAAGATTACAACCTGTGAATCCGGAAGGCGCTGCTGCAGTTCGTTCACGATCACTTGGACCCCGAAGAAAATATCTTTCGGATCATCGGGAGGATACGCTTTGTGAGCATCATGCAAATTGTTGGTGCCAATCATCAGGGTGACCAATTTGGGGGAGAGTCCATCGATGGCACCATTGCGAATGCGCCACAAAACATTTTGGGTTCGATCCCCTGGTACACCAAGATTCAAGGCATTGCTTCCCGCAAAAGCCTCCGGGTACTTACTCCANGNATGAGTGATCGAGTCACCGATCATCACAAAATCAATCGTACCTTCCTTTGCCTCCTTGAGTTTCTCAAGATGTAGGCTTGGCATGAATTTCTTGAGGGGGGAAGGCACAGCGATGACCGTCGAAGGTTGGGCCCCAAAAGATTCGCGGAGAGTCCAAGATGATCCGAAGCATGCGACAAGGACCATCCATCTGAGAGCGTTTTTCATNTTGGGAGTTTTCGAAAATTGCAAGATTTGCATGNATGAGTCAACGGGGAACACGGTAAAGAAATTCCCGTGCCATGCGAAATTGACTTTTTAAGGATGGAACNGTTCAACCAGTTTGATCCAACTGCATTTGGGCGTAAGCCTTGATCTTTTCCCGGACTCCGGTGAGTCCATTCCGTCGGTTGGGCGAGAGGTGCTGGGTGATCCCCACATCGGCGAGAAAATCGGGTTCGAGGCGAAGCACATCCTCCGGAGTCTCACCGCTATACAGGTCGCAGAGAAGACTGGCGGTTCCTTTGGTGATGGAGGCTTCGGAGTCGGCCTTGAATTGACATTTTCCGTCCGAAAAGGAAGGGAAAATCCAAAGTTGGGAGACGCAGCCTTTGATGAGAAAGGTGTCGATTTTATAGGCTTCGTCCAGTCCTGGGATATCCTTGGCCCGGTCGATCACATAGGTCAGCCGTTCGAGGTGATCTTCGAAGGGGATCAGTTCCTCCACCAATTGGTCGCGTTTGTCCTCAATGCTCATGATTGGCATGTCCTGAGTTGCCGGAAAATTCGAAGGCTATGTTTTCATAGACGAATTCCATCAATTGAAATTGGGGAATCACTCCTTGAAGGGGAAGAAGGTCGGTGATGCGTTCGGTGGAGGTGAAGAGGGAGGTGTTGCCCACGGTTTCACCCGTGGCGGGGTCGGCCACGGGTTCGCAAAGGAGCGTCCTGCTCGCGTTGTCTTCCCCGGAAAGCTCGATCTCAATGGAGGGAGTGGAAATACGAACGAAGTTCTCCGCATGGGCGTCGAGGACATAAATTTGCAGGAAGCCATCGGGATGAAGAACGAGTTCGAGGTTGTATCCGGAGCCGTGTTCTCCGACTTCCACGAGTTGACCGCCATGAGGAGCGACATGCACATGCTCCCCGACGGAACCACTTTTGTTGGAGTCTCCCCCGCATCCGAAGACGAGCAGGTTAAGGGATAGAGCCAAGGTAAGAAGGGTTGAAGATCTCATAGGATTATTTTTCTATCCGTAAAGTTCGATCCGATCAAGCGTAAGGGGTGGGAATCCAATCTTTGCGGGAATCGAATTTCAGTGTGGTCAAGTCGAAGAGGAGGCTTTTTACTCCGTTGCTTATGAAAGCCCAATCCCTCAAATCCCTCGCCCTTGCCCTTGCCTCCGTACTGCTTTTCTCCGCAGGTGTGCAAGGCAAGAAGCCTAATGTGGTCATCGTTATCACGGACGATCAAGGATACGGAGATCTCGGATGCACTGGAAATCCAGTGATCAAGACTCCGCATACCGACAAACTGGCCAACGAATCGGTCTGGTTAGACGATTACCATGTGGCCCCAACTTGCTCACCCACGCGGGCCGCCCTGATGTCCGGTCACTGGACCAACCGAACGGGTGTCTGGCACACCATTATGGGCCGCTCGATGATCCGGGCGAATGAGGGAACTTTGGGACAGTTTTTTCGGGAGAACGGCTATGAGACGGGCATGTTCGGGAAGTGGCACCTGGGGGACAACTATCCATACCGTCCGGAAGACCGTGGGTTTTCTGAAGTCTACCGCCATGGAGGCGGAGGCGTGGGCCAAACCCCGGATGTCTGGGATAACGCTTATTTTGACGGGGGCTACTTTCATAATCAAAGAATTGTGAAGGCCAAGGGTTTTTGCACCGATGTATTCTTCGAGCAGGGGAACAAGTTCATTCGAAGATGCGTGAAGCAAGGAAAGCCTTTCCTTACTTATGTGTCCACCAACGCTCCGCACGGACCTTTCCATTGCCCCCAGAAGTATCTGGATATGTACAAGGACCAATCCGATAAGATCGCCTCCTTTTTCGGCATGATCACGAACATCGATGACAATGTGGGAAAGACCCGGGCCTTGCTCAGGGAACTGGGGGTTCATGATAATACGATCTTCATTTTTACCACTGACAACGGCACGGCCAGCGGTCGTCAGATTTTCAATGCGGGGATGCGCGGCCAAAAAGGGAGTGAATACGATGGCGGGCACCGGGTGCCTTTTTTCCTGCATTGGCCTGGCGGAGGGATGGACCGTAAGCATGTGGTAAAGACTTTATGTCATGCAGTGGACATGGCTCCGACCCTGCTTGAGTTGACGGGTTCCTCCAAGCCCAAGGGATATAAGTTCGACGGTCGATCCATTGCCGATCTGCTCAAGCCGGGTGCGAAGGTTGAGTGGGCGGACCGTTTTCTGGTCACTGATTCCCAACGGGTGCGAGATCCGGTCAAGTGGCGCAAGTCTTCGGTGATGAGCCAGCGTTGGAGGTTGGTCAATGGAGAGGAACTCTATGACATCGAGAAGGACCCAGGGCAGGAGAAGAACCTTGCCCAGGAGAATCCCCAGCAAGTCGAGAAAATGCGGGCCTTCTACGAAAGTTGGTGGGCCGAGTTGGAGCCGACTTTTGCGGAGACCACGGAGTTGCATGTGGGCCACAAGGATCACCCGGTGGTCAGCCTAACCAGTCACGACTGGATTCAGGAGGCGGGAACACCCTGGAATCAAGGGCATATCCGCAGTAAATCCCCCCTTCGCAAAGGCAAGGAAGGGAAACATTTGGGCCATTGGGCCCTGAAGGTTCTGAAAACCGGGAAGTATCGGATTGAGGTACGCCGCTGGCCGAGCGAGTCGGGTAAGGCGATCAACCAGGAACTTGAAGCCGGAGGTGATGTGCCCGGAGCGAGCAAGGCTTTTCGGGCCCAGTTGGGGCAGGGGATCNAAGCCCGTTCCGCAACTTTACGCCTCAACGGCAAGGATTTGCAGACCCAAGCGGTCCGATCGGAGNCGCAATCCATCGTCTTTGAAACGCAGTTAACGAAAGGGAAGCACAAGCTGTCCCCCTATTTTTCGGTTCCCGAGGGGGAACTCGGATGTTATTACGCGATCATTTCAACCCTTTGATTGAGAAAACAACAATGAAGAAACAGGTTCTAGGATCCGCTCTCGCCCTGTGGGGAGGAAGCTTTCTTTTAGCGAAACCAAATGTGGTGGTCTTTCTGACTGATGACCAGGGTTGGGGCGACCTCAGTATGAATGGAAATTCCAATTTGGAAACGCCGAATCTGGATTCCCTTGCCCGGGATGGGGCTTCCTTTGATCGCTTCTTTGTGAGTCCAGTCTGTTCGCCCACCCGGGCGGAGTTTCTGACTGGCCGGCATCATGTCCGCAGCGGAGTCTACAGCACTTCCGCAGGCGGAGAGAGAATGGATCTGGATGAGACCACGGTGGCCGATTTGTTCCGCGGTGCGGGGTACGCCACTGGNGCTTTCGGAAAGTGGCATAATGGGATGCAGTATCCCTATCATCCCCTGGGACGCGGATTCGATTATTTCTACGGTTTCTGTTCCGGGCATTGGGGGCATTATTACGATGCCCTGATGGAGCGGAATGGGGAACTGGTCAAGGGGAAGGGCTTTTGCGTGGATGACTTCACCACCGAGGCGATGAGCTTCATGGAACGGTCTGTGGATAGCGGGAAACCGTTTTTCATCTATGTCCCCTACAACACCCCTCACAGTCCGATGCAGGTCCCGGACCGCTGGTGGAAGAAGTTCAAGGACCGGAAGCTGGAGGAGATGATGCGTAACCGGAATCCCCAAAAAGAGGACCGTCTGCATTTGCTTTCGGCTCTGGCAATGTGCGAGAACATTGACTGGAATGTGGGAAGACTACTCAAGGAGTTGGATCGACTGAAGGTGGCTGAGGACACCATCGTCGCCTTTTTTCACGACAATGGCCCGAACGGCACCCGCTGGAATGGGGATATGGAGGGTCGTAAGGGTTCGACCGAGGAGGGTGGAACCCGCTCTCCTCTACTGGTGCGTTGGCCCAAGTCGATCAAACCGGGAACTACGATTAAAGAGATTGCTACGACGAGGGACTTGTTGCCCACCCTGACCGATTTGGCGGGGATTGAGAAGAAGCCCAGGAAAGCCTTGGACGGAAAGAGCCTGAAGCCATTGCTGCTTGGATCCGGTCAGCAATGGAAGCCTCGCAATCTGGTTTCTTACTGGAAGGATAAAGTCGGGGTGCGGGGACCGCGTTTCCGATTGGGCTACAAGGGTGGGTTGTATGACATGAAGCAGGATCCGGGGCAGCGGACGGATGTTTCCGNAAAATTCCCCAAGGCCAAGCGGATATTGGAGAAAAAAGCCGACCACTTCCGAAAAAATATCCTTCCGGAATTGGGGGAGGATGAACGGCCTTTTCAAATCGGACATCCGGGGGTATCCTGGACCCAGGTTCCGGCCCGCGATGCGATTCCCCATGGGGAGATCAAGCGGTCGAACAAGTTTCCGAACTGCAGTTATTTTCTGAATTGGAAGAGGGAGCAGGACTTCATTTCCTGGGAAGTTGAGGTTGGGCAGGCCGGGGTCTACGAAGTGGAAATGTGGTACGCTTGCCCGGAGGAGGACTTGGGGGCGGAGCTGGAACTTTCTTTTCGGGGCGAGACACTTACTCAGAAGGTCGTTCGGGCAGTGGATCCTCCCTTATTGACTGGGTTTGACCATAAGCCGAGGGTGGAAGGGTATGTGAAGTTTTTCGAACCAATGGACTTGGGCAGAATCCACTTATCAAAGGGAACGGGAGAACTTCGTTTGCAGGCCAAGAAAATTCCGGGTAAACAGGCCTTGGAATTTCGCCTANTTATGTTCCGGCGGGTGGACGCGAAAAAGAGTTAAGCGGCCTGCTGGGTTTCCTGAAGGGCAAGTTGGCGTTTGAGTTCGCGAAAACTGATCATCTTGCCATTCACTTCATCCCAAAGACGAAACTTAACCGTCTTAAAGCTACTGAAGAGACTGAGTTCAGGAGCCTTTTGAAAGAAAGGATCGGAATAATGGCAACGCTCCAAGTTGTAATTTGGAATCAGAGGATTGAGGTGGTGGATGTGATGGAATCCTATGTTGCCTGAAAACCACTGCATGATCTTGGGAAGGTTGTAGTAGCTGCTGCCTTCCATTGCGGCGGTGGTGTAATCCCAATCTTTTCCTGGTGCCCAATAGGTATCTTCAAATTGGTGTTGAACATAAAAGAGCCAGATTCCAAATCCTCCGGCCACACCCATCATGCAAACCTGAATGACCAACCAGGGAATAAACCCGTAAATCATGCTGAGGGACACGGACCAAATAAGAAGAGCGAAATTCATGAGGTAAACGGAACGCTTTTCCCTGGGTTTTGCTTTNGANCATGGGATGCGTTCGAGGACAAAAAAGAGAAAGAGCGGAGCCAAAAGAAAGAGAATAAAGGGATTACGCAGAAAGCGGTAACTCAGCTTGATCCAACGCGAGGAGGTAAGGTATTCCTCGACCGTGAGCGTCCAAACGTCCCCGATTCCCCGCCGATCCAAGTCTCCATTGGTGGCGTGGTGCATGGCATGTTCCCATTTCCAATGATGGTAGGGTGTGAAAGTGAGCATGCCGGTGAAAAAGCCGAGGATGTNNTTGGCTTTNTTGGACTTNAAAAAGGAGCCGTGTCCACAATCGTGAAAAATGATGAAGGCACGAATCAGAAAGAGTCCAGCAATCATGGCCAACGGGATACACAGCCAAAGAGAGATGTCCTTCAAAAAATAAAGTCCGATCCAAATGCCGAGCACCGGAAGCAGAGTATTGGCCAGCTGCCAAATCGCTCGGCTCAGATTAGGTTTTTGGAATTCTGCGACAAGTTTCTTCCACTCCTTCGTGGACCGCCTGCCCGTAGAATTTCCGTTTGTTTTCTTTTTTTCTTCCATCCTGCGGGTAGAAAATCAGTAAATCAGACCGATGGCAAGGTTGGAAAAGAGCCATTTAGTGTGCGATTATTTTATCTTTTTATTTCTTTTTTGGCTTCTTTTTGCGCTGGGCCGCTTCGATGGCTTCCGCCGAGAATCCGAACTTGGCCTGACGGTCACGTTGGTGCCGGACGCGGTCGGAGTCGAGGAAGATTCCGGGGCGGGCCGGTTGGTGAGCCTGTTCGGCGTATTCGGTCAGGCGGGCGAGGATCGCGGGTTGATACTTGGCCATGTCCCTTCCTTCACTGGGATCTTTCTCCAAGTCATATAATTCCCAGTCGGAACCGCGCTTGGGTTGAATGGCTTTCCAGTTTTCCTGCCTGACCGCGATCTGTTGTCCGTATTCCCAGTAGAACATGAAGTGTTTCTCCTGAGGTCGGCCGGTCATACCCTCCCCGATGAGGGTGGGGGCGATGGAAATGCCGTCTACATCACGGGGTATGCGTGCCCCGCAGATTTCCGCGAGGGTGGGGAGGATATCCGGTTGGTAAAAGACATGATCACTGACCTGACCGGCAGAGACATGCCCGGGCCAACGAACGAGAAAGGGAATCTTCAATCCACCTTCGTATAAATTTCCTTTGCCTCCGCGGAACTCAACGCCGGTGCTGGGGCAAAGGTTGGGTCCGAAGTATCCACGGGGGTACTCTTTGGATTTGAACCGGTCCTGACCGCCGTTGTCTCCGGTGAAAAAGATCACAGTGTTTTGTTCGAGGCGGAGTTCCTTGATCAATTCCACGATCTCACCCAGTTGGCGGTCGAGCATGGAGACCATGACCGCGTAATTCTTGGCATCCTGGGGGACGCTGGGATCTTTCATCCAGGCTTCCGTATGGTATAATTTCCAGGCGGGTTCGTCCGNAGGGACATCGAACATGCCGTGTGGAGGAGTGAAGGGAAGGTAGCAAAAGAAGGGTTTTTTACGATTGTCCCGGATGAATTGGACTGCTTCTTCGAAGATCGGATACTGGGCGTAGGTCTGCCCCTTGCGTCCGCCGTCGTTGCCAGGCAGCGGAACTTCCTCGCTGTTGCGAATGAGGTAGGGAGGGTAAAAGCTGTGGGCATGAACCTGATCGTAATAACCNAAGAAGGTGTCAAAGCCGTGCTTTTCAGGAACCCCGGTGGAGTCTCGTCCTCCGCATCCCCATTTGCCGAAACCNCCGGTGGCGTAGCCTTGTTCTTTGAGGAGAGTGGCGATGGTGATTTCGTCGGCCCGCAGAGGAGTTCCTCCGTCATTGGCCCGAACCGAGGCATGACCCGCGTGCTTGCCTGTCATGAGGTTACATCGTAAGGGAGCACAGACGGGAGAGGCGGCGAGAGCGTTGGTGAAGCGGATGCCTTCGCTGGCAAAGCGGTCGATGTTGGGTGTCTTTATNCGGACATTACCCATGTGGGAGAGCTCGTAGTAGGCGAGCTCGTCCGACATCAGATAAATGACATTGGGTTGATGACCTTGGCTCCANGCGGTGGAAGCAAAGGCGGTCAGGGCGATAAACAGGGAGAGGAATCTCATAGTCATACAGGCTAAGCGTTAGAATCTAATTGCGGTACAGGATAAGAGGCTAGTTCAATCTTTGCGGATGTCGAGTCCATCGATGAATTTTGGGTACAATAGGCAAGGTAGGCTAGGCTGCTTGAGCGAGGTTTGGGTGGTGGTTTCCCCATGCTTTAAAGGAAGCGAGCGGGCAGTTCATCTTGCAGATCAAGGGCGACTGCGATGTTCAGGAAGGTTAATTCTCCCATCGTCCGGCATTTCTCAAAGCGGGTGTCCTTGTGCATGGTACCCAACTCAGTTCTTAGGCGCTTGAGCTTTTCGTCGCTGGAGATGTGATCCCCGCACATTGATTCGCGTAGCCTGGTTATGCGGGTGGGGGCAACATTGAAGCGACGCTTGATGAGGGTGCGTTCCTCCCGTTGGTATTGGTGGCTGGTTTCGACATTGATCAGGTTGCTGCAGAGCTTGACCACGGGCAGGTTATTCTTGAAAAATTGGGGAAGGTAGAATGATTTCCTGCCCTCATAACACTGCTGATCGAAATCGATGGCCCGAACCCGGTACTGGTTCTGCTCGAAGTCCGGAGTCATTTCCACGACATAGTTGTAGGCCCGCATATCTCCAAGCAGGCGGACGAAGCAGCGTTCATTGAACTTGATGAATTCTTTGGCGAGTCGGACTTCATTGAGGTCTTCGCGGTTGAGGTAGTTTTCAATGAAGTCGTCTCCGGGAACCCCGATGATGTGCTCCTCGACTAAGGTGTCTCGATCAACATGAAAGTTGATTTCATTGGGGGAAAGGAGTTGCTCGAGTTCGAGCCCGTAAATGCGGGAGGCATCGGCTTTTTTGACATAGAAGTAATCGTGGTTGTCATTGTACTGGTTGACGATACGAATACGGAAGGGCTTGGTGTTTCCGAAGGTGCAGTAATCCACCCGGTCGACATAGAGGTTGTCGAGGATTTTCCGGTCTCCCCCGGAGCGTAATAGTACATAAATGTGCTTCAGTCCCTCGAAAATGTCGCGACCGTAATGTTGGTCGTAGACCATGGTTTGCCAGAGGGTGTCCTCATTTTTGTCGTTCATTAACGGATAGGAGTCCACGCTTTGGAGAAGATTTTCGTACTCCACTGGCAGGGACATTTCCCGCTTGTAGTGAGTGAGGTANTCACGCAAGCGATCACTGATGGGGAAGAATTGCTTCTTTTTCTGGAGATTTTCCTTAGCCATGAAAGGTGGTCAGTATTGATCACCCATAACCAATCTGCAAGGTTTGCTTTGCGGAAAACCGCATGTCGCAAGAGAAACCTACTTGGGTTCGCCGATTTGCTGAGCCATATAATTTTCCAAACCAACCCTCTCGATCAGATCCAACTGAGCTTCGGCCCAATCGACGCTTTCCTCAGACTCCACAACCATTCGCTCCATCAGTTCGCGGCTGCCGGAATCCTTGTGATCGATGCAGACCTGAATCGCTTCGTTGTAGGTGTTAACCCCTTTCATTTCCATTTCCATGTTCCGGGAGATTTGTTCTTCAGGAGTCTTGCAGGCGTGGATCACATCATAACGGGCAATCTCGGGAATTCCATCCAAGTAAAGAATGCGGTCGATGACTTCCTCCGCATGTTTCATTTCTTCGATGGATTCCGCATAATAATGCTTGGCTAGCTTGTGCAAGCCCCAACTTTCACACATTTTGGAATGGATGAAATANTGNTTAACTGCGGTTAATTCGATNGTGAGCCCNGCATTGAGNGACTCGATTACTTCNGGTACGCCTTTCATAGTCNTTCAACNTATGAGCNCTCTTTTNGNAAGACAAGNANAGAGCTTAGGAAATGACCCTAAGCACANTGGCAGAGCTTGGNNATCACTCCACAAGCCGGGCACAGCGAGCAAGGCCCGCACTGGGCNGGGAATCCCGCAAGAACCCGCTCGATCCTGCAGGAACAGGCCCGGCAGCCAGTGCCTGCCTGTGTCAGTTCGTTGACCTCATCTAGAGTCGATGCGTTCCCAACTTCCATGGCCATTTGGATGGTGGAGGCTTTGACACCCATGCAGGCACAAATAACGGGATCGGGCTCCGCTTCTGGAGCTTGGATGACTGGCTCAACTAGGTTCACAATCTGACCTTCTTACACCAAGCGGGTGGAGAACTCAAGAGTTTATTGAGAATGAGACTTGATCTCAATTTGCATGACGTTGATTATTACTCTATAAGCGAATGGTTACGAAATCTTGAGACTAAGCTTTCAAACCATTAGAAATAATTTAAAACCTTAAATATTATGTACCTGAATCTTTTTATACGAAAAGCATGGACCTTGGCTTGCCTGCTTCCACTTATCTCCTCCTTGGAGTCCAATCCCGGAAGTTCGGAGCATCACGCCCTGAAGCTGCCTGACCCGGTGACCAGTTTCGGTGCCTGCCGGTTGGGCAAATACCTGTATGTGTATGGCGGTCACATGGGGGAGGCACATGTTTACTCCAAGGAAACCCATTCCAAGAGTTTCGTGAGGTTGAATTTGGAAAAGAAAGAAAGCGAGTGGGAAGCCCNGCCTTTTGAAAGCACTCGTCAGGGCTTTGGNATGGCGGCTCACCGGGGAAAGGTTTACCTGTCCGGAGGTTCGCAAGCCACCAACGAGGAGGATGAGGAATCCAATCTCAGNTCNTTGGANAAAGTATCGGTCTTTGATGTGAAAAAGAAAACCTGGAGTTCCCTCACTCCCTTGCCCGATCCCAGGTCTTCCCATGAGATGGTCGCACATGATGGTAAATTGTATGTCATNGGNGGCTGGCACATGGCGGACGGGAAAGGCGTNAACTGGCATGATCATGGACTGGTTGCGGATCTCAGTGAGGATCCGATCGAGTGGGAGAAACTGCCCAAGACTGACTGGGTGGTCCGGGCGAATTCCGCAGCCATCGTCAAAGGAAACCTTTATGTAGTCGGAGGTCTGAACGATGAGGGAACCACCAATGCGGTACGCAAGCTCCATTTGAAATCAATGAAATGGTCCGAGGTCGAGGATTTCCCCGGAGTCAACCGATTGAAGGCATTTGGGAGCGCGTCCGTCGAACTGGGAGGAAACCTGATCGTAAGTTCCTTCAGCTACCAGCCAAAAATCTTTCTAGATTCAAATCGAAGCTGGATCTCGACCCAAGCAAAGGTTCAGGATAAAAGGTTCTTTCATCGACTGGTTCCCTTAAACCAAAGCAAGGTGCTTTTTCTGGGAGGTGCCAGTTGGGACGGTCACTTGGATGGGATTGAAGTGTTGGATTTCTCACCCGAGGTGGAGTTAGAGAAAAAGAATTCCAAAGCAGGTAAGGCCGACTCGAAGTCGTGCAACTGGGGAGGATTCCGCGGTAAGGGCAATAGCCGTTCGGATAGTTTGAATCTTCCCCTCGGATGGTCGGATGAAAGTAACCTTGCATGGCGAATGGCGATCGAAGGCTATGGGCAATCGACTCCGGTGGTTTGGGGTGAGCGGGTCTTTTCGACTTCCACCGAAGGCGAGGAGAGCGAACGGTTATTGGTTCATTGCCATAACCTCAAGGACGGCGAATTACAGTGGTGTAAATCGGTGCCCACACCGGTACGAATCAAGCGAAGCCAGTATGTTTCCCAGGCTGCTCCCAGTCCTGTTGTTGATGCCAGTGGGGTATTTGTTTTCTTTGAGAGCGGCTTGCTGATGGGGCTGAGCCATTCCGGGACCGAGTTGTGGAGTCGTTCCCTGACCGAAGAATATGGGCCCATGATGGGCAACCATGGGATCGGAGGTTCCCTTTTTCAATCGGCAAATAGCCTGGGGGTCTTGGTGGATCATGATGGACCTTCCTATCTCATGCGGGTGGACAAGGCCACAGGAGAGAACGAATGGAAAACGGATCGAGAGGAACGAGTCTCATGGAGTACGCCGACTCTTTCCATTTCGGAAAACCAGGAGTCACTCTTCATCAGTTCGAACGGAGTTGTTGAATGTTTTGACTTCAAAACAGGTAAAAAGCTTTGGTACAAGGATGGGGTGGAGGGAAACACCGTAGCCTCGCCTTCGATCGCAGGAGGTTTGGTTATTGTTGGGTCCTCCAAGCCGGAACAAACTCAGGCAATTCGTTGTGGAAACGAAGGTGTGAAGGGCGGCGAGGTTTCTTGGGTTGCGGAAGACGCGACCTGCAGTTTTAGCTCTCCCTTGGCGACCGAACGCTTTGTCTACTTGGTCAATCGAGCGGGGGTAGCGACCTGCCACAATTTGGTTGACGGTAAAAAGCTTTGGGATCTGCGCCTGCCTGGCTCTTGTTGGGCGTCCCCCCTGCACGCTCCGGGGCGGGTTTATTTCTTCACCAAGGAAGGAGCGACAGTCGTTTTGAAGGATGATGGAAGCACCGAGAAACTATCGGAAAATAGCCTGAGTATTGAAGGTAAAATCTACGGGCTGGCTGCTGCTGAGAATGCTTTTGTTCTGCGTACGGGTTCTGAATTGATCTGTCTTCGAGAGCCTCTGACACCCTAAGTTTAATCTCTTTCTAGAAAAAACTATCCAGATTTATTTTTATGTTTATTGAGATTGATTCTCAATAATATAAGTAACTTTCATTCTCTTTCGAATCATCTTCAATCCAAATTACAATGAAACCCTATCTTACGCTTCTACCCGCATTCTGTTTATTACTCCAAGCCTGCACGGGAGCCGACGAGGCACCAAACTATCTTAAAAAAGAGGCACTGATCCAGAAAATGCAAGCCGGTGGACTGGTGCTTTATTTCCGCCACGCTTCAACGGAAAAGGACTACGCCGATCAAGTCAGTGCCGATGTCAACGACGGATCGACCCAACGGGTCTTGAGCGAAAAGGGTTGGCACGAGTCGGTACGCATTGGAAGGGCGATCCGGTTTTATGAGATTCCCGTGGCAAAGGTTTTGACCAGCGAATACTTTCGGGCCTGGCAAACCGCATGGCTGGCCTTTGGGGAATATGAGAAAAACGCAGATTTTAATTTTTTGCCCCATGAAGATTACAACGAAGAGCAGATGGCGGTCATGAAAAAAACGGTTACTCCCTATCTTTCGACCAAACCGGATGCGGATGGAAATTTGGTAATCGTGGCTCACGACGATCCCTTCGAGGCGGCTACCGGTATTTACCCCGAGCCTATGGGTATCTGTTATGTGCTTGAGCCTTTGGGCGAAGGGAAGTTCAAAATTCTCGGTTTTCTTACTCCATCCGTTTGGTAGACCAGTTGGATCTAGCGTTTGATTCGCATACGCAAGTTTTATCCCAATCGACTTTTAAAGCGAATTGAGAATCAATCTCAGGAAGTCAGATGTTTTAGTTTTGTTATGTGTTTTAAGTTTTTGTTGANCGGAGAATTCATTCGCGAAAACCTTTTTGATCCTCCGAGTCAGGAGGATTTGTGTGAGAAGTTCGAAGTTTCCGAATATGGATTGCGCAAGGGTTTTAAGAAAACCCACGGGATGAATTTGGGCGAATATCTCAGATGCCAGAGAATGAAGACGGCNGCCCGCCTTTTGATTTCCACGGAAAACTCGGTTTCGATCGTGGCGGAGTGCGTGGGTTTTCGAAATTCCAGTCGTTTTGCAGAGGCGTTTCGCAAGGAATACGGGGTGAACCCCTTGCATTACCGAAAGGCCTGCCGACAAGGCTGAGCCCTCTTTCAGTTCATTTGTTTTCGAAAATCAGCGAGGAGGGCTTGGCCTTGAGAATCTTGCCGGTCGCTAATTCTGCGGTGATCAGAGAGAGCAAGGTCACGGTAAGAACAGAGAGCAACGGCAGAGCTAGATTAAAACTCCAAACCCGGTCGAAGATTTTTTCCGCCAGAAGATAACTGGTGGCTAAGCTGAGCGAAACTCCGAGGGATGCCGCGGTCAGGGCGAGCAGCCCAAACTCGATGCGAATTTGAATCTTTAGGTCGGCAAAGGAGGCACCCAAAATCTTGAGCAGGGTCAGTTCCCATTTTTGCCGCCGGGCTTTTTCCACGGCCAGGGAATACAGTACGATCAAACCGGCGAGAACAGAAAGAGCGGCCATGACTTGGAGTGTCCAAGTCATTTGCGAGACGATTTCCAAAATCTTTCGCCCGGTGCGTTCGACATCGAGAATGGAAATGGTGGGAAACTTGCGCACCAGCAGGTCCTGGATGACCTCCTTTTCGCGAGGCTCGAGGTCATTCAGGGTACCGATGAAGGTTTTGGGGGCTGCCTCGAGAACTCCCGGTTGCATTTGCACAAAAAAGTTGGGTTGAAAGGTGGTCCATTTGACTCTTCGGACATTGACGACTTCTGCTTCGATGGGAACGCCACTGACTTCGATTTCCATCCGGTCACCCAGGTCCACTCCAAGAGATTCCGCGTATTTGTGTTCCACGGAAATTTCCGCCGGGACACTGGCGTTTCGGTCGTAGGTCATCCGAACCATCCGTCCGCGCAGGATCTCTTCGCTTTCGAGAAGACGGTCCCGGTAGGAAAGGTTGAATCCCCGGTTGCGTAAGCGGTTTCTTCTTTGGTCCCCCGGATTCTGGAAATCCTGGTCCTTCTNNANCAAATCTTCATAGCTAACGCCTTTCACGCTCAGCAGTTTTCCGCGCACCCAGGGGGTACGATTAAGCAGGGGTTTTCCACTCAGGCGGAGGGTTTCCTCGAGGTCGTCGACTTGGTTTTCCTGGATATCAAAAAGGAACAGCTTGGGTAATTTGCTTTCATTGGCATCGGATCCCAGTTCCTGTTCGAGGCTGTACTGAAACTGGGGGATTAGGTTGAGCAGAAGCACGCCGATTCCCAAAGCGAGAAAACCGGTGATGGTGCTTGGTTTGTTGCGGGTCAGTGAACGGATGGGCAGGCGCAGATTGAGGGTGGATTTTTGGGAAACCCGACCCAGCACGGACAAGCCCAGCGAACCGGTGGCAAAAAGAATGAGAATACTACCAAGCAGGCAAAGAAAGAAGAGGTTGGCCAAGTTCTCGGAACCCGACTGTAAGAGGCAGAGTCCCCAGAAGCCAAGCAGAGCGGGTAGGGCGAAAATCCAGGCGGTCTTGGATTTTGAGTCTTGGGGGGTGGAGGCTTCCTGAAACAGCAGAGCGGGCTGCAGACGGATGATTTTCATCAGGCTGGGCAAGGCGAGGAGCCAACCGGATACCACGGCGACCAAAAGGGCAAAGGGAATGCTCGCAGGGTGGAGTGTGGCTTCGAGGTCCATGGGGGTGAATCCGCTTAGGGTCCCCGAGAGCATGGGAATAGCAAGGAAGCAGATGAAAATGGCGGTGGTGGCCGAGGCTACACCGAGGATCGACAACTGAAGAAGGTAGGTTTTCAGGGCGGTTCCCTTGGTGGCTCCGAGGCAGGACAGAATGGCCACTTCCTTAATGCGTTTGTTAATGAAACCGTGGTAGAGGTAACCGCTTCCCAGGATGGTGAGGAAAAGAGCGACCATGGAGACAATGCCCAGNAAATCGGAGAGGTAATGAAGCAGGCGACCGGCCCGGTGTCCGACCNTTTCGTGAGAAAAGGTTCGCACTTCGGGAGAGGAGAGCGAGGTTTTGACCGCTTCCGCAACGGAATCGAGTTCCGATTCAGCGGGAAGTTTGAAGAGGTAGTTGCGGAAGGCGGTGTTGCCCCGCTGCAGGAGTTTGGTCCGTTCGAGAAAGTGTTCACTGATGAAAACCTTAGGCGCGAGCTCCGCAGCCTGGAAGCTGAGACCGGATTCATCCTCCACCAGATCGAGCACGCGGAAGGCACTTTCTCCTATCTTTAATTCATCCCCCAAATCCACCTCCAAAAGACCGCGTAACTCGGGATAAATCCAGACTTGAGGGCTTTGGTGAATCAGCGAATCCTTTCCGCCACTGACCGGCCCATTGAGATGGGTTTCAATATTTCCGTAGTAGGGATAACCCGGTTGAAAGGCCACGATCTTGACCAATCGGCTGCGACCGGTAGGCCCAGCGGCCATAGAAAAGAAATCAACCACTTTGATTTCCTCCGTTCCCGGAGGAAGGGCGGAGCGTACGGAAGCCAGTTCCTCGGGTGTGATTTCTCTTCTTGCCCGGATTGCCAAATCTGCCCCGAGAAGTTCTTTGGATTCTGCACTGATTCGTTCGTCAATCGAGTGACGAAAAGAATCCACGCAGACAAAACCAATCAGGCCCAGGGTCAGATTCAGGGCATAGAAGATCGAGAAAGTTCGGTTATTGCGAATCTCCCGCAAGGCATTCCGCCAGATGAAACTCATGCCTGGGTATCCTCGAGCTTACCGTTCCTGAGGATCAAAGTGCGGTCGCACTGGGAAGCGAGTTCCTGGTTATGGGTCACGAGAATGAGGGTCTGTTGCCTTTCGTCGCAAAGTCGGAAAAGCAAATCCATGACCTCCTTACCAGTCTTGTCGTCAAGGTTTCCGGATGGTTCGTCGGCCAAAATAATGGGAGGTTGACTGACGATGGCCCGAGCAATGGCCACGCGTTGGCATTCACCCCCCGATAATTGAGTGGGGAAATGAGTCAGGCGGTGGGAGAGTCCCACTTGNTCAAGGGCTTCGCGGGACCGGCTGTCATAATNATCGNCTTTTTGAAGTTCAAGGGGCAGGCTCACATTCTCGAGAGTGGTCAGGTTATTCATGAGATGATACTGCTGAAAAACAATGCCCAGGTTTTGGGCTCGAAATTGACTGAGTTCGTTTTGACTNAGGGCAGATAAGTCCTGGCCNTTGATGGATATGTTTCCGAATTCCGGATNATCGAGCCCCGCGAGAATCGACAGGAGAGTCGATTTCCCGCTTCCACTCTTGCCCAGCACAGCAATGGATTCGCCGGGCTGAACCTTCAGGTTGAGGAGGTTGAGGACCTCGATCCTTTGGGTGCCCTGNAAAAAGGTTTTGGAAATCTTTTGGAGAGAAATCAGAGGAGTCATGGAATGGTTTTAAGTTGCCGGGCTAAGGATTGGTAAACGGTTTCTGCGATGATTTTATGCCCCGCAGGGTTCGGGTGAATGCGGTCCGGTAGATTGAATTTCGGATCTCCTCCCACTCCTTCCAACAGGAATGGGATTCGTGGAATATGATGGTGCTCGGCCAAATCTTGATACATTTGGGCGAACTCCGAGGTGTAGGTCAATCCATAGTTGGGAGGAATTTTCATACCCGCGAGAAGGGCAGGGATTTGATGTTTAGCGGCGGTGGCCAGAATTTTCGAAAGGTTTTCCTTGGTCTCCGAGACGGGGACGCCCCGGAGTCCGTCATTTCCACCCAAGGCGAGGATGAGGAAGTCAGGTTGTGCCTGGAGAAACCAGTCGATCCGGGATACGCCTCCGCTGCTCGTTGCCCCAGTGATTCCCCCGTTGATCACTTGGTAAGTGGTCTCAGTTTGCGGAGTGAGTTCTTGGTTCAGTTTTCCTTCGAGTAGATTCGGATAGGCTTCCTTTTCTAAAATCCCATATCCTTCGGTCAGGGAATCTCCCAGAATGAGAATTTTAAAGGAGTTGTTCGGGGGGACTTTAGAGGCCGTTGTGCGAGCCTCCTCGTACCCTTCGGAGCAGGCCAGGCTTCCGAGTAAGAAAACTAAGCACAAGGCCAAACCATGAAAGAGGAAATTTGTCATTTCTTTGAGTGAATGATTGAATTTAACGATCAATCAAGAAAAACCAACGGTACACTTACTCAAATGATTCTTTTTTTGGAAACCATACATGAACATGCCTTAGCCATCGACTTTTCGGTTTTCGTACTCATTTGGTTGGTTCATTTGGTCATTTATCCGTCTTTTAAGGAAATCGACCCTGAGCATTTCCCTCGTTGGCACGCAACCTACTGCAACCGGATTTCCTTCTTTGTTTTGCCTCTNATGGGCATGCAATTGATGGAGGCTGCNTCTTCCTGCTTTTTCGTGGGGCGGGTCTGGGANTGGGTCCGCCTGGNAGCNGTGGTTCTCGCTTGGGGGATTACCTTTCTTCACTCCGCCCGCTGTCATCGAAAACTCTCCCAGGTGGGTAAGGAAGATAGCACCATTGATTCTCTGCTTCGCGGGAACTTATGGCGTTCTCTGGCCTGGACCCTGGCATTCCTTGCTTCCTGGGTAGGATATTAAACAGTGAAGGCGAAACCTGTGGAAACCAAAATTTGCCGGCATTGCGGGCGTTCATTCGCTAACCGAAAAAAATGGAGATCCCGGGGNATTTGGGAAGAGGTGGTATACTGTTCCATTAAGTGTCGGGGAGCGGCTAAGGGAAAGGGGCNGAAGTGANAGGTCTTTGGTGGATCAAAAGGGATTTTCGGATTTACGACAACCAGTGCCTCAGCACAGGTTTGGAAGAGTGCAAAGAATTGCTGCCCCTTTTCTGTTGGGAAAAGAATGTCCTCGCCCATGACGATTATTCCCCCTTTCACTTGCAAGCCCAGTGGCAGGCTTTGCATGAATTGAACCGAAGCCTTCGCGTTCGGGGGGGCGGCTTGCTGGAAGAATGCGGGGAGATAACCGAGGTTCTGGAGAGTTTGCACAAGTGGTATCGTTTTGATGTTTTGTATTCGCATCAGGAGACGGGGAACTTGGTTACTTACAGACGAGACTTACTTGTCGCGAAGTGGTGCAAGGCCAGTGGGGTTCGATGGCAAGAATTCAATGCGAGTTCAGTTCTGCGCGGGGGCACTGCGGATACAAGACGGGTCAAGCTCAGGCAAGTAGATTACCGTAGACAAAACTCACTTCCCGTCCCCCAAAAACTCAAGCCACCGGAAAAGTTATCTCAGGGGGAGAGACTCTTATGCTGGTCGGATTTAGTGAAGAGGTTTCCGAAGTTCGAAGGGAGTAAGCCTTCGCCCGGTTTACAAAAGGTCAGTGAAAAGGAAGCGTGGCAGACCATTGAAAGTTTCTTGCATGACCGCGGGCAGGGATATTCGGGAGGAATTTCCTCGCCCAATCATGCTTTCACCAACGGATCGCGCCTTTCTCCTCACCTAGCTTGGGGAACCATGAGCTTGCGGACGGTTTTTCAGGAATTGGACAGTCGCATTATCAAACTCAAGGAAGAGAAAATCCGAGGAGGGTGGTTACGGAGTCTACATGCCTTTCAATCGAGGTTGTATTGGCGTGATCATTTCATCCAAAGGTTGGAGGCTTTTCCCGAATTGGAGAAGTTNCCTTTGAATCCAGCTTACCGAAACATTCCATACCAGGATGATCTTGGATTTCTCCATGCCTGGCTGTCCGGGACTACGGGTTTTCCGATGGTGGATGCCTGCATGCGCTGCTTGGCCCAAACCGGGTTCCTTAATTTCAGAATGCGAGCCATGGTGGTTAGTTTCGCCTGTTTCGGACTGCATTTGTCCTGGCGATTGATTCATCCACCTTTGGCTCAAAGGTTTCTTGATTACGAGCCAGGCATTCATCTGTCCCAGTTGCAAATGCAGGCTGGAGTCATTGGTTTTAACACACTTCGGGTATACAGTCCGAAAAAACAATTTCTCGATCACGACCCGAATGGGGTCTTCGTTCGGAAGTGGATTCCAGAATTGCGAGACAGTACAACGGTGGAGATTGCCGAGGCGGAAAACCATTCAATCCCCGGATATGAGCCTGCAATTATTTGCCTTTCAAGCCAAGCAAAGGTCATGAAAGACCGGATTTATGAGGTACGCCGAAGTGCCGATGGGAAGCGAGCCACAAAAGGAGTTTTGCAATCACACGGTTCCCGCAAGAGAATGAAACCGAAAAAGAAACAAGAGACCGATGGTCAAATGGCTCTATTCAAATCTTGAGAAACCGTATCGCAAAGATTGAGTGAGGGCATTGTGGAAAGGGCGGATAATCCTTCCAACCACTGTTCGGGTACGCCGTGTGAACAGGCGACGATGGATCCGAGAACCACACCCCTGTGGCAGTTATCGCCCCCGACCCGGGCATTGGCCAAGACCGCGGCAGAGAAATCATCGTGGTACTTCCATGCGAAATGGAGAGATGCGAGAAAGGATTCGGGCAGGTAACAGGCGGTGCTCAGGGTGTCTCCGACGACCCTGCGATCCTCAAGTTTTTCCCACTTGAGCAACTTTTTGATGGAGACTCCGGGAAGGGATAATTGACTGATGGTTTCCTGAATCGAGTCACCGCTTGTTAGAGCACAGAGGAGGCGGGTCAGGTCGGTTGCAGCCCGCAGGGAATCCGGATGGTTGTGGGTGGATCGCACCAAGCTGAGCACACTTTCTAACAGGGTGGATGGCTCGGTGGTTCCGGTTGCCTCGAGACCTGCGAGAAGTCCGGGGATCATACTCAGGGCTCCGATGTGGTAATCCTTGATACCGCAGGAGAGAAGAGGTTTGCCGCTCGCATAGTTTTGGAAGAAAGCCCGGTGGTATTCTTCGGCATAGGTGTCATTGTGCCATCCGGGGGTGAGCATGACTTCGGCGTAGCGACGCAACCAGGCTTCGAGTTTAAATTCGCCTCGCAGAAGAATGTGCCTGTAAAGCTCGGTGGAAAGTTGCAAGTTGAGGGTGTTCTCTCCGGCTTTGAGACTTTGGTGATAATGAATGCCTCGCTTTCCCCAAAACTCCTTTTGCTCATGCAGGATATCGGCCTTTGGCCCGTTGGCTGCGTAGATCGATCTCCAAAGGATGCTGTCGGGATGAGGCGAACGGGGAGGGAGATACCCGGTAACCGAACCGTAATCGGCATCCAATGCGTTGACATCGTAATACCAATGCATCGGCATAGCTACGGAGTCCGCCACCAACGATCCGATAAATGCATTTTGTAAACTCATGTCTTCCATGGTAATAAGATTGAAAAAAGAATCAAATCCGTCTGCTAAATCCGTGCCAAATCTTCCATTCACCCTGTTTTTCGATGAAATCTATTCAAATGGATTGGATCCCTCGGCCCGGTTCCCGGTGGATCGCTATGTCAAGCTCCACCAGTCTTTAACGGATGCGGACGAGAAGGGACTGATTGCATGGAAAAAACCAAGGCTTGCGCAGAAAAGCGATCTGTTGCTTGCCCATGATGAGGATTATGTCACTCGCTTCCTCCATTCGGAGCTGAAAGAAGAAGAGATTCGACGCATCGGACTGCGTCCCTGGAAAGATGAGATCGTGGAGCGTACTTTGCGGCTGACAGGGGGAGCACTGGAGGGTCTGGACTTGGTCTTGAGTGGTGAAACTTTAGCGGGAAACATGGCTGGTGGAACCCACCACGCTTTCCGAGGAGAGGGTGCGGGCTATTGCATTTTCAATGATCTTGCAATTTGTGCCGAAAAAGCTCTCTTGAACCGTGGGATATCGAGGGTTCTGATTCTAGACTTGGATGTGCATCAGGGGGATGGTACGGCAAAGATCTTCCAGGAGAATGACCGGGTTTACACCGTCTCCCTACACGGGAAAAATAACTTTCCTTTCCGAAAGCAATCCAGTGATTGGGACATTGAATTTGAGAATGAAACCGGGGACATGGAATACCTGCGTGCCTTGGACGAGGTTTTGGATCGGCTCTCTTCGATGGAATTTGATTTGATTCTCTTTCAGGCGGGAGTGGACGGGTTGGCTGCCGATGCACTCGGCTTGCTTGATTTGAGCAGGGAGGGGCTGAGAAAGAGAAACCAACGGGTGTTTGCTTGGCGAAAGGCCATGGGCTTACCGATGCTTATTTTCATGGGCGGCGGCTATGCGGATCCGATTGACCACACGGTGCATGCCTTTAGCGATCTTTTTCTCGCTGCCGCGAAGGAAGTTTGAACCTTGGGGGAATAAGCAGGGGCAAAGGGTCAGCGGATTTCCTGCACGCGCAAATCGAAGGCCTTGCGGACTTTGCTCATTTGTTCGCTTGCATCGATTGATTGCGCCAAGTTGATGAATTGCCTGGGATCCTTTGCCATATCGTAGAGTTCCTCGCTGCCGTCGGTGTAGCGCATGTAGGACCAGCGTTTGGAGCGCATGGAGGTTCCCTGCTTAACAAAAGAAAGGGCGGAATTTCGTACCTTGATCGATGGGTTGTGCATGATTGAAAGAAGGCTTTTGCCCTGAACGCTGGAGGGGATGGGTAAACCGGTCAGTTCGCAGGCAGTGGGAAACATGTCCACCAGTTCCACGATCGATGAACTGGCACCCGCCTTCATTCCCGGTGAACGGATGATCAGGGGAACCCGGGTGACTTCTTCCCGAAGGTTACCTTTTTGCCAGAAATGATGCTCGCCCAATAAATATCCGTGGTCACTGGTGAAGAGGACTAGGGTCTCCTTATCTAGCCCAAGTTCCTTGAGGGCACTGAGCATCCGACCTACTTGTTCATCCATGTAGGTAACGGTGGCTAAGTAACCGGTCCACATTCTCCTTTGGTTGTCCGGAAACCGATCGATTCCAAAATGCATGGAATTGGATTTGGAGATCCCCGCGTTGGGCATGTCTTGCCAATCGTCCGAGGGAACCAAAGGTAGTTTCATTTTGGAAGGGGGGTAGAGATCAAAATACTTGCTCGGAGCGACATTCGGGTAGTGCGGGCGAATCAGACCGGCGGCAAGGAAGAAAGGCTGTTTTTCCTGTTTGAAACGCTTCAGCAAATTGATGGACTGAGTGGCCGTTTTCCAGTCCGGTTGGTCGGAGCCGTCTCCCTCGTATTCCACGGTGACGAACATTCGGTTGGGCATACGAGTGGATTCGCGCCCCTCGAGTTCTGAGGTGAAGCGATTGAGATTCAGGCAGGCGTACTTTCCNGGGGTGTGGGCTTCTTTACCCGGAATGTTGTACTTGGCNGACCAGCAGGCGGAAACATCCTGGCCNTCGGTTCCGTCAATGATNTCTCCGGGNACCCGCATGTGAAAGATTTTNCCTACCCNCGTGCTAGAGTATCCGTGCTTTTGGAAATGTTCGCCCCAAGTGATTTCCTCACCCCCGCGGTATCGCCCACGCATGAAACTGGCCCGGGAAGGAGCGCACCAGGTACCCTGACAATAGGCGTTTTTAAAGAGGGTTCCTTCCNTGGCTAATTGATCGATATGGGGGGTTCGGGCAATGGGGTTTCCGTAGCATCCGATGGCATCCGCCTTGAGATCATCGGAGACGATCAGGAGGACATTTTTGACTGAGCCGACAAGAGAAACCGTAGCGAAGGCGAACACGCCCCNAAGCCCAAGTTTCATTGATTTTTGAGGAAATTAAGGCTTTTACTTACGCTGGCCAGCGGAGCGGGGGAGTGATCCTGCTCGACATGACAGTGCTTGACTCCGAATTTTTGGGCGGCTTCCATAACCGGAATCATGGGGATCATGCCGTCGCCGATTTCATCAAATGCTTCGGGTTTTACTTTCTCGAAATTCGGACAGACCGATCCTTTTTGCAAATCCTTTAAATGAACCTGTGAGACCCGGTTTTCCAGTTTTGCCAGCTGAGCAATGGGATCCACGCCCCCCAATTTCACCCAGAATACATCGACTTCAAAGAACATTTGTTCGGAGAATGATTCCACGAAAACATCATAACCAGTTTTACCTTGGCTCATGGGTTTGAATTCGAAGGCATGGTTGTGGTAAGCGAGACGAATACCGGCTTCGGCGGCCTGTTCGGCTCCGCGGTTGAGGGTCTCCGCGGTCTTGCGGTAAGCCTCCAAGTCCATGCGGTCTTCNATGTGCAGATAGGGGATGACGAGATCAGTCAGTTCGTGTTGGCGGGCGGTTTCCAGAACTTCGGTAAAGGGGCGGATGCCCTTTTTTTCCGGATGCAAAAGGGAATCCCAGGTAAAGTGGGAGGAGTGCACCTGCATGCCCAGGTCTTTTGCCCGTTTGATCATCTCCACGGACTGGGGGGAAGGAAAACCATAAGGCTCGACTTGTCGGTAGCCGATTTTNGCAACTTCGCCAAGGGTCTTGGCAAGATCTTCGCCAATGGCTTTGCGCAAGGTGTAGAGTTGAAGCCCGATTTGTCCGAGGTAGGGAGTGGCGGAGGTACGAGCAAAGGCGGGTAGGCATAGGGAAAGCCCACAGGCTTGTTGAATAAATGATCTTCTTTTCATATTCCCATCGATGAGAGGGAATTGTGTCTTTGGCAAGCGATCAATCGCGAGTGGTGGAATCTTTGTTTTTCNAATCTCCGTTTTTTTGAGGGAAGGCAGCGTTCTTGGCTTTACGCAGAAGTGCCCCCAGGAAGAGGCAGAGATGGAGGCAGGTCGGAAGAGCTGCGGATACGCCCATGATCAAGCCGAAGTAGATATTTTTGGCATTCTCCCTGCCCGTGGGATCCTGGAGTGCCTGAACCGCCCGGTTGGTGTATTTGTTTCCTCGTTCGACTAGCTCTTCGGGGATGTTTTCCCAGAGACTGATCAACCAACCTCCGAACGAGAAAACGAAGAGCACCCAAAGGGTCGCGAGAACCCCGATGACCAAATCGAAGGAGAGGTGCAGGACATATTCCGAAGTTCGAACGGAGGCGAGGGCCCGTCGAATAATCCATAGGGTAATGAAAAAAGACAAACTGTCGAAAAGAGCACCCAACACCCCNACCGGAACTTGCAACTTAATATAATGGGAAGCTTCATGCGTCTGCATGTAATACGGGAAGGCGGTGTAAATCGCCCACCAGTAACAGGACACATTAAGGAGGATGAAGAAAAGAAACAGGAGGGGNAAGAAAACCANCAGAGAGCCTCTTTTTCTTTCATAGAGATCAAGAACCTGATGAAGGGAGTCCCGCCAAGTCGCAATGACCTCACTCATAGTCGGGCAGTTTTCCTTGCTTTAGATCGAGATGTGTCTTTGCTCCTCAACCGACTGCTCGCATGCTTCGATGATTTTCATACAGGTGATGGCGTCGTCCAGACTGGAAAGTGGGGGACGTTGGTTGCCAATCACTTGTTCAAGAAAATACTGCCCAACGGAACGAATGGTGTAGGGGTAAGCGGAGTAGGTTTGAGAGTGAACCACGGCGGGGGTGTTTTCGACCCAGTCCCGGTAACTATAACGGGTGGCACCCTTGGTGCCGATCACTTTGATCATAAAGGTCCAGGGGTCTCCGGCATGATCATCGGCTGCGAAACTTGCGCAGAGGTGGGAAAGGGCCTGGTTACGCATTTTCATGGTGACCATAGCGAGGTTTTCCTGGGGGACGGAACCGTCATTGACGGTGGCTTTCATGCAAGAAACGAGCTCAGGCTGACCAACCAGATAAAGGGTGCAATAGGCATGGTGGGTGAGGATTTGCCGAATGACTCCAGGGTAACGGGCGGCGACTTCTTCGGGGTGGTGGATGTTATAAAGGACATGTAGGGATACGAGGTCTCCCAATTTCCCACTTTCAATCAGTTCCTTCGCCCGCATCACTGGTGCCTCGTAGATGTAGTTGTGCACCGGGGCAACCTGCACGCCTTTTTGATGGGCGAATGCCTTGATCTCTTCGATTTCCTCAATGGTCACGGCGGTCGGTTTTTCAACCAGGACATGTTTGCCCGCTTCGATGGCCTGCATGCAGTAGGCATGATGCGTTTCCATGTTAGTCAGAACATAGACGACATCCACCGCCTCGATCAGTTCCTCTGCGGTGTCGAATACCCGGGTGTCGAACAGAGAGGCCTTCTCCTCGGCTTTGGTCCGCGTACGGTTCCAAATGCCATGCAGTTGGGCATTGTAGGAGGCTTGAACCCCCTCTCCATGTAAATAGGCGATGTCGCCTGCTCCGATGAATCCGACTTTAATCATTTCCCGTGCATCATTCTCGAAAAACACCTTTTTTTCAAGCGCAACTCGGTTTCCTGCTTTTTGAGCTTTCCAGAATTTCGTATCTGTTCATGTATGGTAGGTTAGGGATAACATGTTGTTCAAAAGAAGAAAGATTTCACTGAAACAGTTTCTTGCGGGGATTATCTTCGCACTCGTCGGGTTGCTTGCGATCACTTGGTATTTTTTACCTAATTTGGTCGAGTGGGGGGTTCATCGTATGGCGAAGGATGCGGGAATCACTGACTTTGGCCTCGAAGTCTCGGAGCTCAATCCTTGGGGAAGCGAATTGACCGATCTGCATATGGCAGAAAATCACAGCAGCTTGGCAGTTGAGCACATTCACCTTTTATACGACCCCGATGACTTGGCGAAAGGGGAGTTGCAGGCAGTTTCAGTCACTCGGTTGCAGGCGGATTTAGAGACCAAGGATATGGTCGAACTTTTCATGCCTGAGCGGACTGAACCGAAGCAGGTTCGCGAAGCCTATTCCGCTCACGCTCTTTTGCTGGGGTTTTTGGACGATCCGCCTCTGACCTTCGTTCGGGTTCGAGATTCCAGCCTTTCTTTCACTCATCGAGAGCAACGGTTCGTTTTTGATTTTCTGTCTAAGTTTGATTTCTATGAGGGCTTTGCGAAGGGGAATCTCGATGGGCGCTTGCTGGGAGCGGAGGTGCTTTCCGACTTTACGCTTTGGGGGGAGGAAAACGAGGTTTTTGTGGACGGAGAAATTGCTTTCCCACAGCTCTNTCAACTCAACGAAANCATCGGAAAGGCTTTCGCTTTGCTTGATACCAATCAGTCGATGATTCCAAGGATAGAGGACGGAGTTGCGGTTATGCAGGCGATGGCGACAGTTGGACAGGATGGTGCATTGGATGATCTTTTTATGGAAATCAACGCCAGCGACTTGTCCGTGGAATTTGCTGAAACCAGGATCGGGTCGAAAGACCTGATCCTCTTCCTGACTCCTCGGGGGACGGATGAATTTTCACTGAATTCCTATGCTCACTTAACTGTCAATGACGAGATTCAGGTGGAAGGTGCGAACCTGCGCATGGAGGTTGCCGGGGAGAGTGCGGAAGTTCGCGCCAGCGTGAGTTCCTTAGACCTCGCCCATCCCTACCCGCCGCTACGCATTCGAGGACTGACTCTGCCCTTTTGGGATTTCAACCTGAGTGAGCCACTTGCGTTTCCGATCGGAGTTGAGAAAACCATGCACTTTGATGAATTTTCCTATGATGACGATATCCTCAAACTTTACCAAGGAAGCTTTTCACTGACTTGGGTCGAAAAGGGCGGTTTGGTTTCGATTCGGGTTCCACCCCTGAACGCATCCATGCCTCAGTTGGGTTTGACTTTGGTCGACTTCTCTTATCAGGGTTTGATCGCACCCCACGAGCTTCCGGAATTGAACTATGGGCAGGTGCTTTCGGGTGGGCGTGTCCTGCTCGGGGATGAAGCGGTGGTGGAAAACCTCTCGCTTTCTTTCAGGTTGAAGGGACCGGAGGAGATTCTGGTGGATTCGCTCACCGCCACTCTGGCAGGCGAACGGCTTGAGTTGCAACCCGCTCAGGCCCGAATTCAGGTGGATCAAAACCAAAGCGGAAGGATTTCCCTTTTCTTGGACGGGGCAGACTTGCGGATGCCTGATCAAGGAGTTTCGGTCGAAGGGCTCAGAGGGGAATTCAACTTGGTCCAGATGGAACCACTGGAAACCGAAGGTCAGCAAATAATTTCCTTTGAACGGCTTTCCTTCGGAGCGATGGAGTTTCTTGACGGTAACCTAAGTTTCGAAATTCAGGAAGGAGAGGATTTGGTTATCAACCAGGCACATGCTCAGGCATTGGGTGGGGTGGTTTCGATTGATTCCGGTTTACTAAACATGTTCTCGGGCTTGATGACGGTCAAGCTGAGCCCGCATTCGATTAACGGCCAAAGTTTATTGGATCTTTTCGAACTGGGTGATGAAAAGGGAAGGTTGGATGGAGAGTTCTCGGGATCCGTGCAATTTTCGAACCCGGATGGGTTGTGGGATTTCGGGCCGGGCTATTTGCAACTGAACTCCTCGGACAAAAGTGAAATTGAGCTCCGGGTTTTTGAATTGCTGACCCGTGGTCTGGAAGAGGGGAGTGAGGAACTGGAACGAATGAAATTAACTGCGTGGGCCTTGGAAGACCTCTCTCTTGATTCAATGAGAATCAATTTCAAGGTTTTGGAAAATGAGCGTCAGGTTTTACTCTCGATCAGTGGAGTCCGTGATACCAATCGCAAAAAAGTCGAACTTAAATACCGACCGACGATTATTGGAGGACTNAAGGAAATTCTCCAATGGCAAACCAAATTCATCGACTGAGGGGCTTTCGGAACTTTTGAAAATTGGCAAATCAAAGGTTGCGAAATTCGGAAGGATGGGCTTCCTTTTGGGTATGTTTCCTTACAGATTTTTTCTTTTGGCTTTTCTGCCTTTCCTTTTACTGGGCTGTTCGACCATCAAGACCGAGCATCACATCACTCTCGATCACAATATAACCATCAAAGTCGAAAAGGAAGTGAATGATTTCCTGGATGACTTGTATGGGGAATAAACCTAAACCCTATGAATGTCTTAGTCATGAATTGCGTTCGGCGCTCCCTTTTCCTGTTATCCTTAGCTGGTCTTTTATCGGCTTCCCTATTCGGTGGATCGGATGATTATGTATCCGGAATGAAAACCCGCTTGCCCAAGGTCTTGGTGGCCAAGGATGCGGGGACTATTGGGGAGGGGACGGACGGTCTGCTGCATAGTCGAGAAGGTGGGTCAGTGGAAACCCAAGCTTTGGTTGCTGCGGAGAACAAAGATCGCAAGGCTCTGTTTAACGCTCTGTCTGCAAAGACTGGGGGGAGCGTGGAGGAAGTCGTCCTGAAATTTTCCAATGCCTTGGCCAAGAAGGCGAAGAAAGGCCATTGGTTCAAGAAATCGAACGGCACTTGGATTCAAAAGTAAAATTTAGAGTTTCTTTCCCCGCTTTGATCGGGGGCGCAATGGCGCTTTTGGCGTCCTGCAACCCATCTCGGAATACCTCCGCTCCCAGCGATGGAACAAATAGGGAATCGGGTTTCGACCTTAGGGCAGATTCCATTGCCGAGGAAAGAGCTCACTACCTGCACCAAGAGAAAAAACAAAAGTTTGAATTGGATTGGCTGAAGTTACGGACCCGGGTTGTTCAGGCTCAGTTTGTCACTAACCAAGCGAGATTGGCGGAAAATACTCTTGCTCAGGAAATGGCCAGGTATGGTTCACTTGATCGAAGGTTTCCGGATGCCCAGGGATTCATTGACCCGATTCAGCGAAAAGGGTGGGATACGAGACTGCTTCAGCGCCGCCAAGAGGTTTCTCAAGCGGAAGCACGAGAGCGCCTTCTTGCCCGTGAGATGCGCGAATTGCGCGCCCTACTAGCTAAGGAAGGGTTTCCGATTCCGGACCAGTCGGCGTTTGATTTGAGTGCTCCTTCCAATCGCTAAGCGGAACTCTTTTTCATTGTGAGGAACCGAAGCATTGACAAGATAGGGTATTATGGAAGCTTTCATTGAACAGATCCTCAGTCACCCGCTTTTGATTCTCTTTCTGAGTTTGGTGTGCATGCTTCTTCTTTTCGCGGTGCTTAAGGGCTTGGTTAAGTTGATGCTGGTTGCCTGTGTCATGGCTGCTCTTTATTTCGGCTATCTTCATTTTTTTGCGGAAAGCTATCCTTTGCCCGAGGTTGATTTTTCTCCCCTGGTTGAATGGAAGGATCGGATTGAGGAGGTTCTTCCGGATGATTTAAATGTCAGCTTTTCCGATCGGAATGAAACTGCGGTGCCCGAGTGAAGCCCAAGACGGACCAAGCTTTCCCAGATAAATCACCATGAGATTTCCCTGGCCTCTCTATCTGGCATGGAAGCAGTTGTTTCCATCGCAGAGAAAAATATCTTTCTTCTCACTGCTTGCGGTGATTGGCGTGGCTTTGGGAGTCAATGTCATGATTGTGGTGATAGCCTTCATGCAAGGCTTTCAACAAAAATTCCGGGCGGATATCATTGATTCTCAGGGGCATGCCCGGGTTGTTCCCCTAAACCCAAATCCTTCCTGGTCAAAGGTGCTGGATGGGTTGGCTGAACGCAAGGAGATCCTTGGAGTGAGTCCCTACCTTCAGGGCCAATTGTTGCTGCAGAACCGATCGTACCATGCGATTCCCTTTTCTATGGGCTTGGACCCGGAGGATGGGGGGCAGGTGATTCCCTTGGACGACTTTCTGGCGAACGGTCAATTATTACTGGAAGGCTATGATTCGCAGGATGTTACCCCAATACCAACGATGGATGATCTGGAAGACGAAGTGGTTTTTATTACCCGTCAGGTCGCCAATCGCCTGGGGGTTCGTCCGACGACTATTATTCAAATGAAGGATGCCAATGCAACGGAGCAAGCCGATGCGGCTAGGGGCATGGTTCGAGTACTGCGTTTGGATCCCTTTGTTCCAAGCGGTCAATGGACGGTGACTTTTCTTGATGAAGAATCCTATCAAATCGCTGAGTCTGCGAGCGGTTTCAAGAAGGTGGGCCTTTTCAAAGAACCCCCTTTGGACTTGGGGATGGGTTTTCCGATTTTCGAAGTGTTGCCCGGTCCAAAGGCTTTTGTGGAGGGAAATGAGGTACGTTTCCAATCCTTTCGCTCCTCAATCTTGGAGGTTTATTCGCCAAGTATGATTGAAAAAGCCAAGGCCGACGAGTTGGCTCCTCCCCATGAAGTCAGAGTGGGAGGAGTCTTTGAGGTTCCTTGGCAGGGGTATCATTCGGAAGCCCTTATCGGAACGATGCGATTCATGGATGAGATGCGGAGAGAGGAAGGAGGGTGCGATGGTTTTTACCTCAAATTCTCGAATCGATTGGCCAAAAACGAAGGGCTTTTATCTCAGTATTGCAAAGACTTGGAAAACGAATTGGGTAGTGCCTGGGTCGTTGTTCCTTGGTTTGTAGAGAACGCCTGGTTTTTCGAACTTCTGAAATTTGAAGAGTATCTCATGATTCTGATCATGATTCCAATTGGTTTGGTGGCGGCTTTTGCCATCGCCATTGCCCTGATGACTTCGGTTATGAGGAAAGTCAGGGAAATTGGCTTGTTGGTTGCGATGGGAGGTAAGCAAACCTCGGTGGGAGCAATCTTTTGCCTGCAGGGTTTTATCATTGGGAGCTTGGGTGCGGTTTTTGGCTGCGGGTTGGCCCTGCTTTTTATTCGCTACCGGGATGCTTTGATGTCACTCATTGTTTCCAATATTGCGGGTGAAAGCGGGCAGGATGATGTGGCTCAATTCTATGATTTTTACAGTTTACAAGTGGCCTATCCTTGGGACTCTCCGGAGAGTCTTTCGACCTTTGTGTCCTTCGCTTTTTTTGCGATGGCAGTATCCACGGTGGCCGGACTGCTTCCTGCTTGGCGAGCGGCGAGAATGAATCCGGCGGAGGCTTTGCGCAGTGAGTGAAGCAGATTCCCCCATGATTCTTTCTGCTCAGGGTCTGTGCAAAAGCTTTCGGTTTGGAGAACAACAGATCGAAGTTTTGCGAGGAGTTGATCTGGAGTTGGCGGAAGCATCCTCCTTGAGCATTCGGGGGGATTCCGGATGTGGCAAGACCACCTTACTGAATCTTTTGGCCCGTTTGGAAACTGCGAGTGAAGGAAAGATTCAATGGAAGGAGCTTTCCCTCGACGCATCGACCAAGGCCTCGACGCAGGAGATTAGGTTGCGGGCCAATTTTCTCGGAGTGGTCTACCAAGCCTATTACTTGATTCCGGAATTGAATGTTTTGGAAAATGTTTTGATTGGCGCTTCCTTGGCGGGTCGGAATCGGATCGAATCTAAGAACCGGGCTCGCTACCTTCTCTCCAAAATGGGCGTGGAGGAAAAGCAAACACAAATTCCTCAAAAACTTTCGGGCGGGGAACGTCAACGGGTTGCCATCGCACGGGCATTGATCAATCAACCCAAAGTGGTCTTGGCGGATGAACCTACGGGCAATTTGGACGAACGAACGGGCGGTGAGGTCATGGATCTCTTACTGGAGTCCTGCCAACAGGAGAAATCGTCCTTGCTTTTGGTCACTCACAACCGGACTTTTGCAGAAGCCACGGACCGGCAGGCCTTTTTGCAGGATGGAAGCTTGAATCCACTTTGAAAATCCAATCTTATGAGAATATGAAGGGAAACGAAAAAACCAAATGCGGAGTGGCCGGGGTGGGATACCTTGGTCAGCACCATGCCCGAATTTACGATGCCTTGGAGTCCAGTGACCTGGTTGGGGTTTATGAACCTAATGATGAAGCGGCCTCCAAAGTTTGCGAGGCATACGGATGCAAGCGGTTCGAGGATTTGCAGGACTTGGGTCAGGCTTGCGATGCGGTCAGCGTAGTCTGTCCGACCGATCTGCATGCCGAGGTTGCCTTACCCTTGATCGATAAAGGGTGTCACCTTCTGGTGGAAAAACCCCTTTGTGTCTCGAGCTCGGAAGCGGAGGCGATTCTCGGACGTGCCCAAAGCCAGGGAACGATCGTTCAGGTCGGTCATATCGAACATTACAATCCGGTGATGGATTTTTTGGAAAGGGCGGTGGATCGTCCAAAGTATCTGACCGGTGAAAGGTTGGCCCCCTTTCAACCTCGTGGAACGGAGGTTGGTGTGGTGCTTGACCTGATGATTCATGATGTTGGGATCGTTCTCGCCCTCGTGTCCTCTCCCATAAAAACGGTGGACGCGATCGGAGTGCGGGTGCTCTCTTTAACCGAAGATATCGCCAATGCCCGTTTGGTTTTTGAGAACGGATGCGTGGCCAACCTGAGTGCCAGTCGGGTGAGTGAAAAGAAGGCCCGTGAAATTCGTGTTTTTCAAGATAGCGGGTACTTGTCTTTGGACTTTATGAACCAGAAGGGGCACTTGATTGAAAGGCAGGGAGTGGGGCTCGCAAAAAGTGAAGTGCCCGTTGAGAAGGGTGAACCTTTGTCGTTGGAATTGAATGCTTTCCTGAAGTGCGTAAGGGAAGCGGAGACTCCGAAAACAGACGGTACATTTGGGAAATCCGCTCTAGAAGTCGCACTTGAAATCACCAGGCAGATCCAATCCTCTTGGTGAGTATGCCGGAAGATCCATGCTTTCATACTGTGGGCGAAGGACCCACCGATCTGCTTGTTCTTGCAGGGGAAGCATCCGGGGACGAACATGCGGCTGANCTNGTCGNAAAACTTCTTTCNCATAGCCCTCAACTCAAAGTGGTTTCTATGGGAGGNNCTNGTTTGCAGGAAGCTGGAGCGGCTCATCTCTATGGGTTGGCCGACCATGCGGTGGTGGGGATTTTCGAAGTACTGAGGAATTTGACATTTTTTCGACGGTTGATGAAGCAAACCGTAGAATGGATACGGAAGAATCAACCCAAAGTGGTTATGCTGGTGGATTACCCCGGTTTCAACCTTAGGCTGGCAAAAGTGCTNAAGGATGAAGGGATTTCCNGCAAGGGTGGAGGCCAGGTTCGTGTCTTGCAGTACATCAGTCCACAATTGTGGGCATGGAAGCCCCAAAGAAGGTTTGCCATGGAAAAGGTTTTGGATGGGGTGGGGGTGCTCTTTCCTTTCGAGGTCGGCTGTTATGAGGATGTCGATTTGCCGGTTTCCTTTGTTGGACATCCCTTTGTGGCTCAAGGTTACGAGTTNCCTGTAGGTTACCGGGAGGACGGCCCTTTACTTCTGCTTCCCGGCAGNNGGGTGCAACCNGTCGAACGAATTCTGCCCNCATTCCTGAATGCGTTCGNGGCCCTGTCGGAAGAGTATCCGGACTTGCCGGCTCAATTACCCGTACCTGATGAGCGAATTCGTGCCTTGGTCGAGTCGATCCTCGGGCAATACCCAAAGNTAAGGGATCGTGTCGAGGTGGTGGGTGCTACGGACGGATTAGTGGCGAGAGCCGCTCTGATGAGTTCGGGCACGATGTCTTTTGCCTGCGCGTTGGCCGGGTTGCCAGGGGTGATTGCCTACAAGGCTCACCCCATTACCTATTGGATTGGAAAGAGATTGGTCAAAATTCCCCATTTGGGGATGGCGAATGTTTTGCTTCCGGACGACCCTCCTTATCGAGAATTTTTACAGGGAGCAGCGAATGGAAAGAGTTTGTCGGCTGAGCTTGGCCAAATACTTAAAGAACCGAAGGCCCGAAATAAGGCTCTTTCCGTTTCGGTGAAACTGAGGGATATCCTGACTCAAGCAGAGGATCCGGGGGCGGTCGATTGGTTGATCGAATCGGGGGCTTTAGAGTGANCGGTCATTTGTTCCCAAAGGCGTAAGGCTCTTTGGCTGAGGGCCAACTTGCATTGGTCGACTTCCGATATACGGGATTTGAGGTTTTCATTGGCGATGTTAGAAACATCATCCATGTTGTAAAGAAAGACATTGTCCACTTTGGATGCNCGCTCATCGATGTTTCTAGGGACCGCTGCGTCAATCAGAAAGAGGGGTTTTGAAGGTCTCTTGCTCATGGATTGACGAATGTCATCNAATTCGATNAAAGCTCGCCCGCTGGTAGTTGAGGTGAGAATGACATCAAAGAGGTGGAGNGATTCCTTGAAATCNTCNAAGGACAAAGCGAAACCGCCGAATTTCTCAGCGAGTTCATCGGGTTTTCTTCGGCTCAGGGGACACCAGTCAAAGGTTCTGCCGGTCACGGTAATCGCTTGAGATCCTCTGGATTTAAAGGATTCGATGGCACTTTCGGCGACCTCACCGGCTCCGACAACCAGCAACCGACAGGATGACACTTGACCAAAAATCCGACGGGCAAGTTCGCAGAGAACATTACCCAAGTTGACCTGACCCTTGGAGATTCCGGTGTTGGTTCGGGCCCATTTGGCAGCCTGAAACCCTTTTTGGAAAAGCCGGTTGAGCATTTTCCCAGATGCATTTCTTTTGCAGGCATCTTCATAGGCTTTCTTGACCTGTCCAAGAATTTCGGTTTCACCGACCATTTGGGAGTCAATGCCGGCGGTCACCTCAAAAAGATGCTTCACTACCTGCTCCCCGCTGTGAAGGTAGGAATGGCGGCGCAGGAATTCAGGTTCGATCTTCCGAAAGTTGCTTAGGTAATCGTGCAGAGATTCCGGAGCGAAGTTCGCTTCGGATGCTCCATAAATTTCGGTTCGGTTGCAGGTGTTCAGGATGAGGCATTCCTGCAATCCGGGCAATCCTTCGAGTCCTTGGTAAAAATCGTCGATGGCATCTGGAGGCAGACTGATCCGTTCACGAGCGGCCAGGTCGGCAACCCGGTGGGAACTGCCAAGGAGGTGAAGGGAACTCGAGGCTTCGCGAATCATTTCGAAAGAGGCGAAGACAGTGTGGAAGGTGGAGCAACCGGACTTTCCGCTTTCTTGGATTTTGAATTGACGAAGCTCAGGCTAAGAATTGCCAAGCAGAACAAAGCGATACTCGCTTTGGCGAATTTAGAACCGTATAAGCGATTTCCGACTCGGAGGAAGAAGAGAATGGCATAGCCGAACCATAGAAAGAGCGTGACATAAAGTTTGGTGGTGGTTACGAATTCAGGGTGTCTGGTCCAGTGCATCCCGCCTACTACGATCGACAAAGTAAGAAAAGAAGTTCCAACGGATAGCAATCGGAAACCCGCATGTTCCAAGTCGTGAATCGGGGGGAGAAAGGAACCAATGAGGCGGTGCTTTCTAGACAGTAAAGCATTTCGTTGGACCAGATACATTCCACTGACAATCGCCAAAAGAGAAAAAAGGCCGTAACTGAAAATGGCAATGGATGCATGCAGTTCGACCCATGGATTAGAAAAGAGCCGAACATAATCGGGTGCGGTCCAATATGCATGGTCACTCCCCGGAAGACTGAGTGAGAGAAAGCCTGCCCCCATGGCCAAACCGGCACAAAATGTTCCAAGCAAATTCAGGCGCCAGATAATTCGAAGGATGAGAAAGGCGAGAATGAGGGACCACAGGATGAATTGAATNCGTTCGAGGNTGTTGCCCANAGGACAGCCATGCACTTCGAGACCCCTAAGATAGAGGGCCCGAGTCTGAATAATAAACCCACAGGCAATCGCTAAAATGGGGATGTTCTTCAAGCTCTCAATTTCGACGCGAAAAGTCTTAAGCATGCCCACGACAAAAGAAATGCCATAGCAAACGCCTGCCATCCAAAGCAAGTCACGAGGGTCGTTCAGGTTCATGTCCAAGGTTTCAGTTGAAGAATTATTTCAAGTTTTTCAAATTTTGTAAAAGCCTGATTCGGCATAGGAGTGATTTATTGAAGGTGGTTTAAGAAGGGGAGTGGGTGAGATCCTCGATCTGTATTCAAGTACCGTCTATACAGTTTGGAAGGGAAACACCGGTAAGGTGAGCCCCTGTAAGGAATAGTCCTGGGTTCAACTTCTCTATCGAGTTGCGGGCTTCGATTCTTCCTCTCATTTTGGAATCGGGCAAGGGTATGCCTCGTGACCATCTCTTGAGGTGGCGAAAGCAGGGTTCTCCGGTAATTCCGAGAAGCTTAGTCAGTTCAGATGAGACGAGTTGGTAGGTTCGGTCATCACTTAATTGAGTGAGTTCAGGCATGCGTTCTCCTCCAACGAAGGTGGTGAGTAGAACTTTCCCTTTGGGGGAACGGCCCGGAAACAGGGTACTTGAGAAGAGGCTACCTAAAATATTCAACTTTTCACACTCAGGCACCAGGAAGCCAAACCCATCGAGGGGATGCCGAACCTGCGATTCGTCAAAACCAAGATAAACGAGGTTAAGGGGATATTCCTGAGTGTCGGAAACCTCATCGATTTTTGCCGAGCCTTTCAGGTTTTTCCATGTGATATTGGAAAGAGAATGACTGGGGAGGGTGCATATGATTTCATCGAATACCGGTTCGAGGTCCGATTCATCCTTGTTCTGTACGAGGACTTTCCATCTGTTTTCAAGTCGATGAATCTCACGGACTTGGCAACCTAGGGAAATCTTCCCTTTGATGTGGTCCGCCATTCGATCGATCAATTCTTTCATGCCCCGCTCAAAAGAGATTAGCCGAGTTTTGGGAAGCCGTCCCTCACGAGATTTTTTAGAAAGCAAGCCAAGAAAAAGTGAGCGATGTTCATTTTCCATTCGCATGAGGCTTGGGAAAGCATGAGCGAGGGAAAGACTTTCAGGTTTTGAGGCATAGACTCCCGAGACAAATGGATTCATACAGTAATCCAAGGCTTCTTTTCCTAATCTCCTAACGATGAATTCGGCAACTGATTCGTTAAGGGTGGATTTCCCTTTGGGAAGAAAGGGTTCGAGCAGTAGCCTTACTTTGCCCAATGGGCTCAGGAACTGGCTACCGAAAAAGCCGAGTGGCGAAGTGGGTAGGGCGATCAGTTGACCCTCTCGAACGATGAATCTTTTGTTGGCTTCAGGGTTTGCCTCCAACGCATGAGGCAAGGCTCCACAAGAATCAAGAGTCTTGGCGGTCCTTTCGAGGCGGAGGCTTAGAGTGTTGGCTCCGTAATCCAATAGAAAACCATCCTTTTCAACGGATTGAATGACTCCTCCAAGCTGGACCGTGCTCTCAATCAGATGAACATTATGACCCATACCTTCCAACTCTAAGGCTTTGGAGATGCCAGACAATCCACCTCCTAGAACTCCTATGTTTTTTGAGGTCATCTTTGCTTATACGAGTCCTTTGAGCTTGTCGCTTTCATCTGGATTGAGAGAATATGTGCTTCTCATGGAAGAAATAAAAGGTTGTTTGCTAACGATTACAAATCCCAAGGATGCAAAAGAGGGTGAACTGAGTCATGCGCTTAAGCGTTTGGATGAACTTGTGGGCGACACGGACTCGGCTTTGGATCCTAAGCTGAGGCATTATTTACAGAACCGGAGTTATCAAAAAGCGTTGCTTTGGATCGAGGGAGGAAGTCCTGAAAAAGGAACTTGCGGAAAATGAGCCGAAAAGGAAAAGAGAGAGTGGAGACGGAAGGAAAAGACGAATTTGTGTCTTCGCCCTTTTCCTCGTTGAGTCTTGGGGGCTTACCGGAGGCACCATCAGGAGCGAGCCTAAGTGAAAAAAAGGAAAGAAAATTAGCCACTGGAAAAACTCTCGGTTCAGGGGAGCGATTGGAAGTCCGTCGCGAAAAAAGCGGTCGGGGTGGGAAGACGGTGACCACGGTTCGCGGATTTCCTCCGCACCTTGGGCTCGACCAGAAAACCCAGTTGCTCAAGAGAATGAAGACAAGTTTGGGAACCGGAGGTACTTGGAACCAAGCAACCATGGAATTGCAAGGGGACCGTAGGAATGAAGTGATGGGATGGTTCCAAGCCATTGGCTTCAAACCGGTTTTGGCCGGGGGTTGAGCCAGTCGAGGAGAGCTTAACTCGTGGTTTGTTTCTCTTCCTCGGAGGCCACGGGGTCGGTGGGCACGGAATCCGTTTTGGCACTCTCTTCTTTCTTGAAGTCGTGGTCTTCCAAAGGTTCTTGGTTCATAACATCATTTATGTCCTGTTCCCATTCGTTCTTGGCTTTACGGAATTCATTGACTCCTTTTCCGAGTGAGCGAAAAAGCTCAGGTACTTTCTTGGCTCCAAAAAGTAGGAGTACGATCAGAAAGATAAGAATGATTTCTCCACCGCCAAAGTTTCCGATGAAGGCAAGCGTGAGTAGAGGTGATGTGATCATGTGAAAAAGATATTCGAGGAAATTAGGTTAGGCAACTTATTTGTAGGTCTCCGGTCGCAGAAAAAAAAGAACCTCATAAACCGAGTTGCCTGAGAGCTTCGGGTTTGGGTTTGTTAACGGAACTCTGATCAGCTTCGAAAAATCCGTGCAATTGACGAATCCGAGTGGGGTGCCTCATTTTCCGAAGAGCTTTTGCTTCAATCTGCCTGATTCTTTCACGGGTCACCTTGAATTGCTTACCGACCTCTTCGAGAGTACGGCTGTATCCGTCCTTCAGACCAAAGCGCAAGGACAGCACATTCCTTTCCCGTTCCGTGAGGGAATCCAATACATCNAGTATCTTTTCCCTGAGGAGNGAGTATGCAGTCATGTCGTAGGGGTTTTCCGCCCCTTTGTCCTCGATGAAATCCCCAAAGTTCGTGTCGTCGCTGTCTCCCACTGGGCTTTGCAGGGAAATCGGTTGCTGAGCCATCTTCATAATGCTCTGCACCTTATCCAAGGGTAGCCCCATTTCATTGGCGACTTCTTCGGGTGTTGGTTCATGGCCAAGTTCCTGCAACAACTGCTTTTGCACCTGCATCACCTTATTCAAGGTTTCAATCATGTGGACAGGTATCCGAATGGTGCGGGCCTGGTCGGCAATCGACCGAGTGATGGCCTGACGAATCCACCAAGTGGCGTAGGTGGAGAATTTGTAACCGCGACGGTACTCGAACTTTTCGACCGCCTTCATCAGGCCCATGTTGCCTTCCTGAATAAGGTCGAGGAAAGAGAGTCCCCGGTTGGTGTATTTCTTGGCTATGGAAATGACCAAGCGGAGGTTTGCTTCCACCATTTCGGTCTTCGCTTTGTGGGCCAGGCGCATGTTTTTGCGTAGATCCTTGATCAGGTAAATCAGTTCATCAGGATCCATACGAAACTGGGTCCGGGCACTTTCCAAATCATTCCTCACCTGTTCAATCTTAACGCCCTTGCGCTTGATCTTCACTTTATCTTTTTTGTAAAGTTCGAGGTTGTGCAGGTTTCTTGCAATGGCTTTGAGCTCCGGGTTCATCCGGGAAAGGAAATCTTCGAAAACCTTAAGCTTGAGGCAGCATTTTTTGAAGATGGGTGCAAGTTCGCCTTGGTAATTCTTGAATCGCGTGGTCGACCGCTTCCGCTGGGTCTCATTGCTTGAGTTCTCGATGCTGTTCCAAGCGTTGGCAATTTTCTTACTCAAATTTTCGAGGGCATCCACTTGTTTGGCTAAGCTTTTGAAGTAGGATTCTCTGCTGTCGATTTTCTTGTCCAGGACTACGCGGTCGAACCGTTCCTCACGAGCCAGCAGTTTCTGGCAAATCTCCAATTGAAAGTCGGAAGTGAGGGACACGGAATAAATGATCTTGAGGGCAGCGCTTTCAGCGGATTCGATACGTTTTGAGATATCCACTTCCTCCTCCCTCGTCAANAANGGCACCTGTCCCATTTGCTTGAGGTACATTCGGACGGGATCGTCCAACATGTCGCTTTGGTTGGTGCGGGCGGTTTCCTCTTCGTTNTCCTCTTTCTTTTTCTTGTATTTTTCGACTTCCTTGGAATCAAGAAGTTTGATTTCCANGTTGTTGAAGATCGAAATGACATTCTGGAGCTCTTCCGGTTTTTCAGCAATTTCAGGAAGTGCTTTGTCAACATCCTTGTAGGTGAGGAAGCCTTGTTCGCGNGAAAGGTGNATCAGTTGCCTGACCTTTTCAGTGACATCGTCATCCAANGCATGGGGCTCTGCATTCCCTTTGACTTTCTTNGCCGCCTCTTTGGTCGAAGAGACCGCGGGTTTGGTTTGCTTGGAGACCGACTTGGCTTTNGGNGCCTTGNTTGTNGTAGCTTTGGGNGTAGCCTTGGGNGAAGCTTTGCGGGTGGGGGAAGGCTTGNCTGCCGAAGTTTTCTTGCGNGTGGCGGGTGCTTTTTTNGCAGTNGNTACTTTTTTTNCGGGTTTGGCTTTNGCCGGCTTGTTCTTTGGCGAGGTTTTATTTACTTTAGTTGTGGGCATGAGAAGGTTTGTGCTCGGAATCGGATGAAATTAGAGAGGGTGGATAATTTCGCTGCGTGCGAATTTCCTTAAGTTGCTTGCGGAGACCATTCATTTGCTTTGGATCGTTCGAGCAATTCTTAATGATTGTGAGAAGATCTTGCTCGTTGCGTTTGGATTGGCGGGAAAACAAAACCCCAAGGCATTGGTTGGCAAGCTGGAGAAGTGCGTTTTTTTCGTGAGAAACCGTATCGTGGTAGAGAAATTTTTGAAAGGCCCGGCGCTCCTGATCGCCTTCGAGCAAATCTTCCATTTGTCGTACAGAAAGAGGACCGTCGGCAACGGCTTCCGAAAGGATTTTAGCAAGCACGCGTCCCGAAGAAGACTCCAAATCGAGCCAAGCGAGGTCGAGGGCGTGAGCAAGAGGGCTTGCGAGGCGATCATCATGCAAAAGCGTATACAGTAAATCATCTTCCACACTTGTCAATCGTTGAGACCATTCCGAGCTTTCTTTTTCGGAGAGCTCTTCCGGTGGGGCATAGGTTCTTCTGGGTTTGCGGTTTTTCGTAAAACGGGAAAAATCCCTTTTTACGGAATCTAAGGAAAGGGACAACCCTCGGGCGATTTGTTCCAAATACCCATCCTTCACCACAAAGGAGTCAAGTTCACTGAGAGGGTCAAACAGGAGTTCGCTGGTTTTACGCAGATCATTGGGAGATGCCAGGCTGGGTTTCCCCAACTTTTGTGCGATGACATAATCGATCATTGGCAGGCCTTTTTGGATGATTTCGGCCAATGCCTCGGGACCTTTGCTTTGGAGGATCAAGTCGGGGTCAGAATCCTTAGGCAAGGTCGCGAACCGAGCGTCCAATCCGGCCTTGATGAAAATCGGGACATAAGAAAGAGCGGCTTTTTTCCCTGCTTCATCTCCGTCTAAGAGGCAAACCACACGCCTAGGATTCGATTTCCTGAGCAAGTCCGCCTGGGTATCCTTGAAAGCGGTGCCTTGAGGTGCGATGACGGTTTTGAAACCTTCTTCCCAACAGCGAATCGCGTCAAGCTGCCCTTCGACCAGTAGAAAATCCTTTTCATCGGAAATCTCCTTGTTAGCCAGATGGAGATTGAAGAGCAATTGCCCCTTCAGGAAAATTGGGGTTTCAGGAGAATTGACATATTTAGGAGATTTTTTCTCACCCCACTCGGGAGTAATTGAGAGTTTTCGGGCAGTGAAACCACAGATACGCCCCAATTTCTCATGAATGGGAATCATCAGTCTCCCCGAAAATAGGGAGATGAACTTCCCTTGGCTTTGCTTTTGCCTGAACAATCCGGACTTTTGCAAAAGTTTAGGAGACTGTCCCTTTTTCAAGAGGAAGGAGGAGAGTGCGGTCGAGTCGGTCGGGGCAAAGCCAATACCAAACCGCTTGGCCGTCTCCAGGGAGAATTTTCTTTCTTCCAGCCAATAATCTTGGGCCACCGAACTCTCTTTGTTTTGGAGGGCGAATTGTTCTTCAAACCATGATTTGGCTAATTCATGCAAAGCGTAGAGGTCGGCCCGAATCGAGTTGGAAAAAGGTTGGTCGGGGCCGCCTCTCTCGTAGCGCATCGGGACATTGAACTCCTTGGAGAGAAATTCAATGGCTTCCTGGAAACCTAGGTTTTCCATCTTTTGAACGAAAGTAATGGCATCTCCTTTTTCGCCCGAGCTGAAGCAATTAAAAAATCCCTTTTCCGGGTGGACATAAAACGAGGGAGTCTTCTCTTGGCTAAAAGGACTCAATCCGACCCAACTGGCACCGCTTTTCTTGAGTTGAACATATCGACTGACGAGGTCGTACAGGTCAACGCGGTCCTTCAGTTCATTGACAAAACCATCAGCCAATCGGGGCATAGCGAATCATTCCTTATGCGGTCCTCAGGGGGTGCGGAGTTTGATCAACTCCATTTCTGCCTGATGATGCAGGGCACTCCCCTCTGGAGCAGTTTTCAAAATCTTTCGATACAGAACCGTTGCGGTCGCGGGCATCCTTTCCACCAAGTGNTAACGCCTTGCCAATTGCCAAATAATTTCTGTGGATTCGGGGAAGAGTTCGTGCACTTTTTCCAATTCGGCTAAGTATCTGGATGATGAAAGAGTTTCTCGGGCAACCCCAAGGTAGTCGATGTGAGTTTCCAAATCAAGGGGGTTGTGCCGAATAGCTTCCAAAATAGTCATTTCTGCTTCCCTTGATTCTCCNAGCTGGAAATGAGCTTGCGANCTTAGCCGCCAGGCTTCCGAGTTGGTGGGGTTTTCCTTGATGGCTTGTCTGGCAAAGATAAGGGCCTTCGGGTAATTACGCCCTAGGTATGCACTCCTAGCTTCCTCCATGGGGTCCAATGAATNTCTCTCAATGACGGGATCTGCAAACGCATCGGCAAGGCCAAAGCCGGATGGGGCTTGGATGAATTCCGGATCACTCAGGGTGGAAGTTTCNTCGATTTCCGTTTGAGCTGTGGAAATGGGTGGGGTTGGTACATCGCTGATCGATGGAGGGAGTTTGGGGCCGAGTGCGACGACTGGTATGGGCTCGGGTTTTTCGCTCAGTAGGGCAGCCGCTAATTCGGTGACCTTCAAGTTTCCCGGAGATACCCCTCGCTCGATGAAATCGGCCAGTCTACGCCTGCGCAAAAGCTCGGAAGCCTCATTCTCCAGATCGGTTTCAGCAATCGAACCGGGGTTGGATTTTTCAATAGCGAGGATGAGGGCTTCCGCGTTGTCGAGGTCGCCCCCGAATAATTTCACCCGAAGAAGACCAAGGAGTGGACCGGGAGATATACCTTCCTCCCTGCGGGCGGCTTCACGNTACCAATNCTCTGCCTGAGCGAGGAGCTTCTTTTTATAAAAAAGACCAGCCATCAGCATACAGTCTTGGTGCTCGGCGAATTCCGAACCTTTTGAAAGAGCATTCAGGGCGTTGGTATCATCTCCTGTCTTGGCAAGCAACCGGCCTAGGTTGAGGGATGCGGGTCCATCATCTGGATAAGACACTAAGTATTTCCGAAGTAGACTTTCAGCGGATTGTTCATCTCCCGCTTTCAGGTGGGCCTCTGCGGCCTCTTTAGAGACCGCGGTTTCAGCTCCAACTGATANTGCNTGGTCGAGCCGAAAGGCGGCCAAAGCGAACTGTTGGGAGTCGTAGAGGGATCTGCCCAGTTGAAGGAGGATCTCCTGGGAATTCGGATGTTCGTCGTTTAACTTTCTAAGAATCCTCACCGCATCCTCGGGTTTGCCTTCGATTCTTNTTTCAATTGCCTCACTGAGGTCGGGAGTCGTTCGGGTAAGCGCCTTNTGAGAGGTGTTTTCCGGGATGGTGGAACCGCTCTCTGATTCTTGGTTTCCACAACCTAGGATGGCAAGCGAGATTGACCCGAGGGTCAGCATTCGTAACCATGAATTAAAAATAAGCATGCACTGTTTTCTTCATACGATTCTCAAACGTCAAGCCATGGTCTACTTTTTCCTTGTTTACCTTGTTGCAGGATTGGTGGGTGTCGGGTTTGGGGATTCATTGGTGAATCCTGTTCAAAGACTAGATCCTACAGGTTTATCATTGTCGGAAAATAATGAAAGTCATGTATTTATAACAGAATGTGGAGCTCGTTCAGAAAGCTACCACAAGGCACTGGACAGATTGATTGGAGGCTTTGAATTAAGCGGGCAAGTGCAATTTGGACCTGAACGGTTTCCCAAAATTGCCATCAAATTGGAAACCAAACTTGCTCCTGGTTTGCAGGTTTCCCCCAAACTGGTTGATGCCTTGTTGGAAATCCTTCGTCTACGGGGCTATCAAAAATCTGAGATCGTTTTGGTTGATTTTGATCCAAGGAGTTTGGAGAGGGGAGGATTCTCTGATGGCAAGTCTCAGAGTCCTGGATACAAAGGGCATCATGTAATCAGTTTTGCAAAAGAGGAATATCGGAACCCCGATTGGTTTCATGACAGTCCGATGCCTCCTGCTCTGCATGATCGTGCAAGTTATTTTCTTCGTTACCCAACGGATGCGTCCAAAAGGGCTGAGGAGGAAAGAAAGAGTTATTTACCGACCATTCTTTTTTTGAAAGATTTTCATTGGATCAACTTGGCGGTGGCGATGGATGATACGAATTTGGGATTGGATGGGGCTTCGGCCAATCTGACCCTCGGAGCAATTAATAATTCCACGAGGTTCATTCAAAAACCGACCATTGCTCCAGCTGCGGTGGCGGAGATTCTTGCCATTCCTGAGATTTGGGAGAAACGAATTTTTTCCATAGTGGATTTATCGAAGTTTCAGTTTGCAGGCGGGCAGTCTTTCGATGCCGAGTTCATAGGGCAATTCTCTAGGTTGGTCTTGGGGAGGAATCCCTTTTGCGTCGATTATGTGGTATGGGAAAAGCTGTCAGAGACCCGGAAGGATTACGGGTTCAGCCACCGATCGAGAGAAAACGCACTGCTTTTCAAATATGCGCAGGAACTCGGTCTTGGCCCGATTTTTTCGGTCCAAGTGCACGATTTGTAATGAAAGGGACAAAGAGTAAAACTTGGTTTGTGCACTTACTATCGGTTCCATGGATATGCGGGAGCTTTTTGCTTGGCTTTGCCCACCCGTTTCTCTTGTTGGCTGACCGCGACAAGGACTGGCCCAATTGGCTGGGACCGTCATACAATGGGACGACCTTCGTCGAAGGCCTAACTATCCCGCAGGATGGAAAGGAATACCCGACTGTTTGGACCACTGAGGTGGGTGTTGGGTGGTCTTCACCGGTGATTGGGGGAGGTTCTTTGTATTTGCATGAGCGCAGTGGAACTAAGGAAAAACTGAGAAGCTTCGACAAGAGTTCGGGGAAAGAAAATTGGGTCTTTCCCTTCGCCACGAATTATCGGGATGATTTTGGAATGGAAGATGGACCGCGCTCCACCCCGGCACTATCGGAAGATCTTTTGATCGGGCACAGCCCGGACGGTTGGGTGCACGCCATTGATCGAATCAGTGGGACTCTCAAATGGAAAGTCGATTTGGTGGAGCGTTTTGGGGCCGGAAAAGGATTTTTTGGAAGATGCTCTTCTCCCTTGATTCTCGACTCTAAGGTGATTGTTGAAGTCGGCGGAAATGGGGTGGGTGTGGTAGCAATGGACTTGCAAACGGGTTCGGTTCTTTGGAAGACGCCGTTTTACGGAAATGATTACGCTTCTCCGGTCCCGTTTTTTTCGGCCAAGGGCCCGTGGGTGGTCTGTTTTGTCAGAGAGGGTCTTTTGGCAATTGATGCGGAAGACGGGAAAACGGTCCACTTCGAAAGCTTTCGTGCTCCGATCGACGCATCCGTCCATGCCGCAAGCCCAGTGGTGTTCGATGACCGTATTTTCCTATCAGCTTGTTATAGCTTGGGTTCCGGCCTTTGGGAAATTACGAATGCCGGAAATGGGAGAGCCCAGATGAAAGCACTATGGAAGAGACCGGATCTCTTGGACAGTCACTATGCGACGCCGGTGCAGAGGAATGGTTTTATATACGGTTTCCATGGTCGCCAGGAAAGGCGACCGGTCTTGCGTTGCCTGGGGGCTGAATTTGGAAAAGTGGCGTGGAGTTCAGGACCATTACCGGCCGGGAACTTGGTGTTATCCGATGATAAACTGGTGATCCTTTTGGAGACAGGGGAACTATTGGTTGCGGAAGCCACTCCCAGTCGTTTCACTGTTCTGCACCGCCAACAAATCTTGGGTTCCGGAACGCGGGCTCATTTTGCCTTGGCGGGCAACCAACTTTATGCCCGGGACAAGAGGAGGTTGGTCTGTGTGGATTTGTCCAAAGCCGACTAGGCCACTTGATTCTTAGGGTTTCCTTTTAGGAATGATTCCAGGTTTTCGCAAACGATTTTCATAAGACGATTCCTAGACTCGAAAGATGCCCATGCGTAGTGAGGGGTGATCCAACAGTTTTTTGCTTGGGACAGAGGGTTCCCAGGTTTCGGAGGTTCGATGGAGAGAACATCAAGGTAAGCGGCGGCAATGCCATCCCCATTCAAGTTTTCGGCCAATGCCCGTTCGTCGACCAAAGGCCCTCTCGCGGTGTTTATAAGAACAGATGATCTTTTCATCCTTGCCAAGGATTCACGGTTTATAATTTGTTGCGTCGAATCGTTGAGCGGGCAATGAAGGCTGAGAAAGTCGCTGCTCTCCAACAGTTCGCACAAACCGACAGCCCGAACATTCTCGGAGTCTTTGGAGAGAGAGCGGGAGTGAGCTAGAATCTTCATTTCAAAGGCTTGTGCAATTTCTGCTGTTTTCCTGCCAATGGCACCGAAACCAAGAATCCCTAGGGTTTTGCCGGCCAATTCGGTCACCGGGCCAAGCGTGTAGCAGAAATCAGGACATTTTTCCCATTTTCCTTCCCGCACGGAATTTGCATGAGTTTCGACTTGGTTTGTGTGGTGAAGAATATGGGCAAATACGGTTTGAGCGACGGAAGGAGTGCTATATCCGGGCACATTGGTCACTGTAATTCCATTGGCTTTGCAATGGATTGGGTCGACCACATTGTACCCGGTAGCAGTCACCCCGATGTATTTGAGGGAGGGCAAGCGATCGATCAAGTCGTTAGTCAGGATGCATTTGTTGGTGACCAGGACATCCGCGTCTTTCGCTCGATTCAGCAACTGATCGGGAGAAGTCCGCGGATGAACTTCCAGACTTCCGAACTTTTCCAATCCCTTCCAATCTAGATCTCCCGGATTCAAACAATGTCCGTCTAAAACGATAATTTTCATCTGCTGCTTTTCAGCTGGGACGAAATTCTGGGAACGCATCTAGCAGATCGAGTTCATCGTTCATTTGTTTCTGGAGCTTGAGCAATTCCGGAAACAAAAGTTCGATGACTTTCTGGCCTCGTTTGGTCTTGGCAAGATCCTTCCTCTCGAACGGATCCTTCTTCAAATTATAGACCCGAAGAAGAGGAACGCCCGGATACGCAAGGAGCTTAAGGTTGCCACGGGTGATGGAACGTTGAGCATCGAGATAAGCTCCGTAAATGTCTCGGTATGGAGATTTTTCGGTTTCGCCTTTGGCAAGTGGGAGGATGTTATGAAAGTCAACATGTTGGGGCTTGGGCATCCCAGCCAAGGCAAGTGAGGTTGCCATGGCATCCTGAAGGTAGATGGGGGCTTCGATCGTCTTTCCCTTCGGGATGTCGGGCCCTTTGATGATGAAGGGAACTCGGGTGCTGTGTTCATAGAGGTTCTGTTTGCCGAGCAGTCCGTGTTGGCCAACCCCAAGACCATGGTCCGCGGAATAAATAATATAGGTATTCTTATCCAAACCCGATTTTTCCAAACCATCGAGAATCCTGCCAATTTGTTCATCCATATGGGTAATTATGGCATAGTATTCCTGCCGGTGAACTTTGATGGCATGTTTGGTTCTAGGCATCGGGGCCAATTTTTCATCCCGAAGGTTATGCGGGCACTTGATCTCGTCGCAGTAGGGATATTTGGGAAGAAAATTCGGAGGAATCTTGATCCGCTCAAGAGGGTATCGGTCGATGAAGGATTTAGGGGCTTGCCGGGGGTCATGAGGAGCATTGAAGGCAACATAAGCGAAGAAGGGCTTTTCCTGAGCATGCGTCTTGGCTTGGGAGAAAAAGCCAAGGGCTTCATCGGCAACGACTTCACTCCAGTGTTTGCCGCCCTGCCAGAATCCTTCGAACTTCGGATCATAGGGACTCCAGGGGTCCGTCCCGTCGGGTAATGGCCGGTTGTATCCTTCCGGAGTTTGGTTGGGCATACCTCCGCGAACCATGGTAGCGACATCAAAACAATCCTCTGCTTTGGCCCGCACATGCCATTTGCCCGTGAAGTAGGTTTTGTATCCGGCGGACTTCATGTTTTCGGACCAGAATCTCCCAGCCTTGCGTTCATCTTCGGCTTTCTTGGAGGCTGCCTCCGCTTTCCAAATGAAACGACCGGTGTTGAGCATGTGCCTGCTAGCCACGCAAACCGCACCGCTCCATGAACCCATGTTGTAAGTTCGATTAAAGGAGGTTCCTTGGCTCATCAGCCGATCGAGGTGGGGGGTTTCGATGTCAGTGAGTCCTAATGCACCAACGGTTTCGTAGCATTGGTCGTCGGCGAAGACAAAGAGGACATTGGGTTTTTTCTGAGCAAGGCATGCCGAAGCCATCAGGGCCATAGCAAGCCCGAGGAAGCTTAGCGTGTATGAGGGGGTGGGTTTGTTCATTCTTTCATTCCACCATGAAGAAGATCCTTTCTGCAATCACGAACAAATCGATTTTTTAAAAATACACAATTTGGGAGGCTAATTCGAATCTAAGCGGTCTAAGTACTTTCATAAAAAAAAGCCACCTCAGGGCGGCTTTCGTTCAAAAGATAAAAAATGGGAAAGTTTTACTTTCTGCAATCTTGCATAATGCGTAGCCAAATTTCTCTTAAATCATGCATACGCAAGTCTGATTCCCGGAGGTAGTCGTTAAATATTTTTTCGTTTTGGTGCTTGAAAAGTCGATTAATTCTCATCGACTCGTTCAGGGCGGAGTGAGCTTTCTTAAGGTGGCAGACCGCGAGTAGGAAGTCGCCCAAGTCTAAGCAGGTTGCAGCGATGATGGCGTGCCTTTCGGCGTCCGCCATACTGGCACAAAAACTCCAAGATAAGTGAGATTCGGGTTGATGCCGGTTGTGTCTCATCAAGTGCTCCCACGAAGCCCTTAGGTAAGAGAATAGTGCGGTTGCGGTTATGAAAACGGGATGCCGGTGCAAAGTGTAGGGGTCCATTTTTCGGACATCATCGATATCCAAGGGCTTTGCATTGCGGAGAATATCCTCTTCTTCCTCAAAATCAAGATCATCGATGGACGACCAATCGTCCCGATGCCAGCCCATAATCACAGCAGCCGCATCTAAGCGATCCGATTCGTGCTTAACTTTATTATAAGCAGAAATAAAACGGGACGCTTCTTTATCCGAATTACGAAGAAACCTTTGCCAATCCGCCTCATTCCATGCGATGTCCTCGTTTTCATCCCAGTCACCTTCTTGGTTGTTGTCGAATTCGTATTGGCTCATCGTGTGATTATGCGAGATTGGATTCGGAAGTGATACATATGTTCTCATCCGATAAGTTTGCGAGGTCAAATTTTTTTTGAAAAAACTTACTTTTTCCTTCAAGAATTAAAAGTGATGAAGGTAAGGACGCAAACCACTTATTACGGAAGGGTCCAAGGAGTCGGTTTCCGTTGGCAGGTTTGCCGGGCAGTTGAGCCTTTCGAGGTGACTGGTTTCGTTCGAAACAAAAGCGACGGATCCGTTGAAACACTTTTGGAAGGCGAGACCCA
>NHCT01000011.1:0-27660 GCA_002167605.1 Verrucomicrobia bacterium TMED40
TGGAAAATCCGCCCTGTTCATTCATCAGAATGGTTTTGGAAGAGGTGAGTAATAAGCCCGCTCCGTTGCTGATGAAATTGCCACCTTCCAACAGAAGAGGGATTGAACGCACGGGAAGTTCCAGAAGCCTAGAAAGTTCAAAACAAATGAATTCATCTTTAAGGCGCTTTGAAGAAGCGTTCTTGGAACGGTAATTTGCATCGACCATGGCCGCTTGATCCTGATCGTAACGAACGATGAATGGGGCGTAGTCACGGATCCAGATCGAGTCGGATGGGATGACCAAAAAGCGCATCGCGTCGGGTGGTAATCCTAGTTCATTGATGATACTGACCCCCTGAAGGGCTTGGGCTTCCGTGGAAACGATGCCAAAGAGAGGGACCTTTTGGTCAACTGCTTTGGCAATTTCTCCATAAAATTCAGGAATCAGATGAATTTGGTTATGGCAGCCGATGAGGATCGCACCCTGTTTCCGAAACTCGGCAACTGGATAGTAGTCTTCTGGTTGTGATATGCTTAGTGGGCCCCGAATGCTTTTGTCAGGCATAGGGATTTTCGCTTCCATCGATGAAAGGTCGTTTTGCAGAAATTTAGCTCCTCCATAGACGCCGATCAAAAAAATGAGTATGGCAAAGATGGAATATCCGTACTTCGATAAGTGATCACGGATGGATGTTCGAGGTGGGTAATCGATGGGTTCAGAGTGAACCCGGGGATCAACCAGAACAGGTTTGGACGCAGACTTTACCTTTGTGGAAAGTTCCTGCTTGGTTGAAGAACGGTGGGNTTTTTTTCTGCTGTTCTTCAATCAATNATCTCCATGTGCTCCCTACGCTTGNGCTTCAGCGTTTTTAGNGAAAGAGCAAAGATCATAANTTAAGATAAGTNTGTAATTTAGTTGGTAAGANTTAANATNACTCGTGGATGCATCCATGTTTTGCAAATCAACAAACCCTTTGTTTGATGTAATAAATACAATATGCTACNCCTAATTAGAAACATTCATAAATATTCTAAATCTACGATTTAACATAGGCCAGCGTAGGCTACATTTGCGTGTTACTGGGATGGGGGAGGGGTGCGAATTTGGAGCCTGTTGTTCCACTTGAGTTGTTTTGCAGTGGTGGCGGGGTAATCCCAGCCCTCTTCNTTATCTTGGTACAAAATTACTTNTGAATGCTCCAAGGCTAGGGCAACGGTTTGTGGAANGTCGAGGATCGGCAGGGNCTTTTCCAANAAGGAGCTTTGCTTGTGNCTCNTNGGTAGGTCATGCAGATCGNACCTCGCAATATCCGGTTCGAAGAGTCCGGCGTAAAGAGTGACCCCAGCCATGATNCCCTGTCCCTGCAACCACACGGGNACCTTCCCCATCCTTCCCTTCGAGCGCAAGGTTTGAACGGCTTTGCGTAGCTCCAGCACCCGNATCGGGTCTAATTGAGACTTTGGCACCTNATCCGCGTTAGGCAGGGAGTTCGGGTCGATACCACTTGGAGCCAGGTAAGCCATGGCCCACTTAAAAGAGCGGTACATGCCCTGGTGTTGCTTAAAGGACTTGAGGTTGGGTTCGGGCAAATTCTTAAAGCCCAGTTCCTTTTCAAATTCGGGACGCATGGCAGCCAAAAAATCCGTCCATCCTTCTTTTCCCAAGGTGGTAAGCACGACTAGATCGGGCTCCTCCAGTCCTGGGTAGTGCGAGATATAAAGGGAACGGCGACCGGCGGGGCCGTCAAAATCAATGGCTCGAAGGCTGACGCCCTTACTTTGAGCTGAAAATCGCTCCTTGGCATTAAGCGGGTTGGGTTGCTTGGGCCAATCGGGAAAACAACGTTTTTGAAGGGTTCTTATCCACTTTTTCTTCCAGTTCTCCCATTGTTTCTGATCCTTGGGGTTTTTTATGGACGAGCTTGCCTGGCTTGGCGGGGCGGCATCCGAGGCATGGGCCGTAGAGTGGGCAAACCCACTCGAGAATAAGCAACCGAATGCAAGCAGCAAGGGCAGGCTGAGGTTCGGGAATCTTTTTTTGAAGGTGAGCATGGCAGAAGACTTGGCTGTTATCGAGGGGCGGGTCCGCGCAGGTCGAAACAGGATAGACCGTTTGCATGACGGATAATCAGGTTTGAACCGAGCAGGCTGGGCGAGGTGCACTTGAGTGCACCGATCTTGAATTTCTGCCCGTCGTTCAGTCGGTCTGGTTCGGCATCCAGCAGTTGAAGAAAGGAACCATTAATTTCGTAGGTCAGGATTTGCCCGTTAAGCAGAACCGGTGAGGAGATGTCGTGCTTGGCGGGAAACTTTCGTAANAGCTCTCCNGATTCNAGGTCCAGGCAAAGCCGCATCCCTGCACCCATGAGGAAGACTTTTCCGTCGTAGACTAGCGGGCTTGAGTCGGCCCGTCGGGTGAGCTTGGGAAAGCGCCAAATCTCATTGATTTTATCTTGCCCAGCCTGGTAGGCGATTACTCCAACTTCTTCTGGTTTCCCGTGAACGATCAGAAGGTCGCCATGAGTGACCGGAGTTGAGCTTCCTCCTCCTGGCCCTTTCCAACGGGTTTCTCCACTTGTGGGGTCCACCCCCACCACCGTTTTCTTGGAGTTGCAAACGATCAAAGTGGATTTTCCATTCTTCCAGAGTACTGGAGAGGCAGCATTCCCACTGACCTCCTTGTTTTCCCAAAGTAAGTCACCGGATTGGGCGTCATAGGCTTGCAAGCCTCCAATCAGNGCGAAAATCTTTCCNTCATGATAAAGGGGAGAGCTTGCCACTCCTTTCTGGTGGATTTCAGTTTCCCAAATTAAATCTCCCTTCTCGATGCCCAGGCAAAAGATCCTTTTTCCTCCGATGGCAAAAATTTTATTTTTGGCCAAGCAGGGCGTTGAAGAGGAGGTGCGCCCGGTGGGAAGTCCGGGGAGGGCTGTTTTCCAGACGAAATCTCCGTTTCGGAGATTAAGGGCCACCACCACATCATCGGCGGCCCGCTGGGTGGGAGGAACTCCCTGACTTATTTTTTCGGCAAGCTCCGGAGAGAAGCCTTGTTTCCCAATCCAATCGTCCAGTGCTTTTTGGTTGGGGAAGACTTGATCTTTGATGGAAAAGAGCCGATCGATGGCATCCACGGGCATCGCGAGCTTTCCCTGCTTGAAGCGGGAGACAAGCAGGCTTCCCTGGGTCATCCGCTGTTTTTGGTCGAGGTTTTGGGCGAGCCATTGCTCGATCCACTTATCTAATTTACTCCCACGAAGTCGGGGGCTGAGATTCAATCGCTCTTTTTCGACCTGTTCGACCAAGTCATTGGGCAGGTTGATCTTACGGGCTCCGAGTTTTCGAAGGACAAGGCTGGTCACGGTCCGTTCCTCCGATGGTTCGTCCCGGTGCCAGACGATGGAAAGGTAAACGAGTCGACCGTCGGAGACCGGACTACCGAAACCTCCGTCATCCTGACTGGGTAACTCCGGGCTTTTCCAAAGGAGTTTCGGCGAACTATCGCTCCAGTTGAGCTTGGTTTCGAGTTGCCCGAGTCCCCGCCCATTTCGCTCCGCACCCCGCCACTGGGGCCAGGCATCGGAGGGGCTCCATCCATGGAGCGAAGGGAAGAGCGATGTAAGGATGAGAGAGCAGTAGTATTTTCTCATAGAAAACATCTCAAGCCCGTCGCTCAGAGTAGGCAAGCCAAAGAGTTGCCATAAAAAAGTTTTTCGAAAATGAGCGCACGGTCTTGACCCTGTGAGATGCGTNATTAAGACAANCTGTATGTTTTNGTTTTTNGGGATTTTTTTTGGCTTTTGTATGTGTTCGTGCACCAGCGAACCGATTGAGGAGAATGCCCAAAGCGTAGAATATATACAACCTGATCCAAGCCCGCTTGATTCAGGATTGATCGAAACGCACACGCCCGAGCCAAGCGAAACAATCGTTCTTCCCTCAGTTAAGCGTTTTGAAAAAACGGAGGAAAAGAATGCTTTGCAAAAAAAGTTTTATCAAGATGGGCAGCTTAAGGAAGAAGCTGTCTATGAGGGAGGGGTGAAAAACGGGCCTTTCCGAAGCTGGTTTTCCAATGGCCAAATAAAGGTAAGGGGAACCATGGAGAATGACCGGTGGAATGGTTCGTATGAAGAATGGTATGAGGATGGAACGCCTCGAATTGTTGGGCAATATGTCAAGGGAAGACAGCATGGGGAGTGGTGTTTTTTTAACAACAAAGGCATTCCCATGCCCAGTTTGCGTTATGATGCAGGGCAGGAGGTAACCAGAGAACTTCCCAACCTACTTCCCTGAATGTTCTTCTTTCTTCTTTTCCACGCCGAGGGAAAAGGTTCTTTGAATAATGATGCTCCCATTTTCATCGTATTCGCAGTAAGTCCCATTCCCATCTTCGACTTTACTTACAGGGCATAGGACCCCGTCTGGTCTCCAAACTTGAGTCCAGATGAGTTTGCCCATTTGGTTGAGAGAATGCCTGCTTATTGACCCGTTCCGGTAAAATTCCTTCCATTCTCCATTCATTTCACCGTCATAGGTTTGTCCGATGACATGAGTTCGGTTGTTGTCATGCCAACCATTGAAGCTCCCCTGAAGCCGGTCCTGATGCCATTCGCTGGCTAAGCTCACAACTTGGTTCTTATGCCAGTGAAGCCAAAGCCCGAACTTTTGACCCTTTTTAAGAAAGCCCAAAGTCTTCAAGCTCGAATTGGAGTGATTTTCCCTTACCCAACCGGTGTAGGGCTCATCTTTCTGATCAACATAGAGAACAATCATGCCGTACATGAGCTTACGGTTGAGGGACTCGATTGGGATTGCATCCTGTTTTGCCTCTTCAAGAGTTCCCGGGTCTCCAAGGTCGGGGATGCCACAACCGGTGAAGANTAAACTGTACGCCAATAGGATGAGCCAGATGATTGCNCAAAGAGGTCGTGNGAGATGATNGGTTAGCAGTTTATGCATAAAGCCTAGGGTAATCTCATTGCCCCCAAGTTGGAAATCCGATATTTTATTTGGCTGATGATTTTTATTAAGGAAGTGAGCTTGGCCTTCGGGCACAAAAAAATATTTGAGGAAATCTCGGAAACCATTGCNCCNAGAGACCGGATTGCTTTGGTCGGTTCCAACGGTTCCGGTAAGACNACCCTGCTGAGGATGTTGATGAAGGAGGTCGAACCGGATTCGGGCATAATTGAAAAACCCGACTATGCAACGGTGGGCTACCTGCCTCAAGATGGAATTGCGGTCAAGGGTCATTCCCTTCGCGATGAAGCGGGGCAGGCATTTTCCGGTGCGGTGGGGCTTAAGGAAAAATTGGACGAGGCGGAAATCAAACTCGGGGAAATGGAACCGGATACCGAAGAGTTCTACGACCTGATCGATTTGATGGGTGCATGGGAAGAGCAATTAGCTTCTTTTGAACCCGAAAAAATGAACTCCCGCATTGAAAAGGTGATGATGGGCATGGGATTCTCCCTGGATGACATGGGGCGCCAGGTGGATGAGTTTTCAGGCGGTTGGCAAATGCGTATCGCATTGGGGAAGTTGTTACTGCAGGCTCCTTCTCTTTTGATTCTGGACGAACCCACCAACCACTTGGATGTAATCTCGCAGCATTGGCTGGAACATTACCTGAAGAATTACCAGGGGGCAATCCTCCTGATTTCTCATGACCGGGCGTTTTTGGAAACAGTGACGGAGCGGACCATTGAATTGAAGATGGGACAAATGAACAGTTACAAAGGAAACTATTCCTTTTACCTGAAGGAAAGTGCTGCCCGTATTGAGCGTCAGCGCAAGGCCTTCGTCAACCAGAAGAAGGAAATTCAAAAGGAGAAGGAATTTATCAACCGATTTCGTTCGAATGTCAAAAAGGCGGCCATGGTGCAGAGTCGCATCAAGGCCTTGGAAAAGTTGGAAATCATCAAGCCGGAGGCGGAAGAGAAAAAGATTTACTTCCGCTTCCCTCCTTCGCCTCCTGCTAGTCACAAGGTCGTGGAGTTGACCGGTCTGAGTAAGTCGTACGACCGAATCGAAGTTTTCAATGGCTTGGACTTAAGAATCGAAAAGGGAGACCGGATTGCGGTGGTTGGAGTGAATGGTGCAGGGAAATCAACTTTGGTACGGATTCTGGCGGGAGTGGAACCTTTCCAGGATGGCAACCGCGATGTTGGAGTGAATACGGTCATTGGCTACTTTGCCCAGCATCAGGCGGAGGAATTAAATCCACAAAACGAAGTTCTCCAGGAAGTGGAATCCTCCTTGCACGGAAACCCCGAAGCCAATCCCCGTGGCGCATTGGGTGCCCTTCTTTTCAGCGGGAATGATGTCTTTAAGAAAACCTCCGTTCTTTCAGGCGGGGAGCGCAACCGGGTGGCACTGGCCAAGCTTTTGATGAAGCCATGCAACTTTCTGATTATGGATGAACCGACGAATCACTTGGACATCCGAAGCAAGGAAGTTCTGCAGGAAGCACTCAACCTGTTTGAGGGAACTGCAATCATCGTGAGCCATGACCGGGCTTTTTTGGATGAGGTGGTGACCAAGGTGCTGGAGGTTTCTCCGAGCAAAACCAGGATGCTGACATGTAATGTTTCCGAGTATATGGAACGACTGAATTCGGAAGAGACTTGAAATCCTGAGCTTTTCGGGAGATCGTCAAGGGCGATGGCCAAGTTGTACTTTCATTATTCATCCATGAACGCGGGGAAATCAACTGCCTTGTTGCAGGCGAATCATAATTACATCGAGCGTGGGATGCATCCGGTTCTTTACACCGCTAAATTGGATGATCGTGAGGGGGAGGGGAAAATCCGATCGAGAATTGGTATCAAACAGGAGGCCGAGACCTTTGCGGAAGATGACGATCTGTATCGAGTGGTCAAGGCTATGAACAAGGAGCGGCGGGTGGATTGCTTGCTCATTGATGAGGCACAGTTTCTCAGTAAGGAGCAGGTTTCGCAGTTAGGTAGGTTGGTCGATGAGGAGGGTATACCGATTTTGACCTACGGGATTCGTACGGATTTTTTGGGGGAAACTTTTGAGGGTAGCCGGTACCTGATGGCATGGGCGGATGAAATCAAGGAAATCAAAACCATTTGTCACTGTGGAAAAAAAGCCACCATGAATGCGCGGGTGGATGCATCGGGCAAGATGGAGAAAGAAGGGGCACAAATAGAGATTGGGGGAAACGAGCGATATGTTTCTCTTTGTCGAGGTTGCTTCGTACAAGGCCGTACCGGACCCTTGCGAGCATAGGATCTAGTGACTGGATAAAAGTTTGATGGCGAGGAATCCGCCGATCAACAAAACTCCAAAAAGGAGGGCAAGTACATTGAAGTGCCGGTCGATTTTTTCCTTCATGGGTTCGCCAAACTTGGCAAGCAGGATGGCAACAAGAAAAAACCGGGCCGATCGGCTCACTGCAGATGCGAGAATAAAAGGGCCGAGGGCCATTCCNAGGACTCCGCTTGCAATGGTGAAAATCTTATAGGGTATCGGAGAAAACCCCGCTAGAAAGACTAAAGGCCAACCCCAATCGGCATACCATTCGGTGATGCGTAGAAACTTTTCCTCCGTGAACCCGGGGACATATTGAAAAAAGGATTCCTGCATAGATTCCCAACCGAATGCTCCGATCGCGTAGCCGGCGAGTCCGCCGGCGACGGAAGCCACGGAGCAAACCAAAGCAAACTTAAGTGCCCTTTTCAAGGCTCCCAAGCAAAGGGGGATTAGGAGGACATCCGGGGGGATTGGGAAAAAGCTGGCTTCGGCGAAGGAGATTAGGGCGAGCCACGCGGTGGCTGATTTCCTCTGAGCCAAGGAGAGCATCCAATCATAGGTGCGACGTAAGGGGTTGGAGGAACTTGGCATTTGAACCTCCTCAGGATTCTTCGTAAATGGCGGGCTTGAGGGTGCCGACATAAGGGAGCTGCCGGTATCGACCCGCATAGTCCAAGCCATAGCCCACAACGAATTCGTTGGGGATTGAAAAACCAACCCAATCCGCCTTGAAATCGTTTTCTCGCCGGTCCGGTTTGTCGAGAAAAACACAGGAGTGAACGGAGGTNGGGTTTCGGGANNTAACCTCATCATGCACTTTTTGCATCGTGTTTCCNGTATCAAGAATGTCGTCCACCAGAAGGATGTGCCTGTCTTTTACATCCGATTTGAGAGAACTGAGGATTCGGGGAGCAGTCTCGGGGTCGGTGGAATCCCCGTAACTGGAGACCCGAAGGCAATCGAGTCTGAGGGGAATGGAAAGGTTGCGGATTAGATCGGCGGTGAAAACGATGGCTCCATCCAATAAGGTGATCAGTAAAATCTCCTTACCTTGGAAGGCAGAATCGATTTCTTTTCCCAACTCTCGAATTCGCTGGCTGATGACAGCCTCGTCGAGCAGGATTTCCTGAAGATCGTTTTTCAAGGTAAGTGCGAGGTGAGTTGATGGATGCTGGATTGGGCGGAGTTTGCATAACCGCCACCAAATAAATTGAAATGGTTCAATTCGTGATAAAGATTGTAGAGATTCTTGCGAGTCTTAAATCCGGAATGAAGGGGGTAGGTTTCCTCATAAGCTTGATAAAATTCGGAAGAGAATCCACCAAACATGTAGGTGAAGGCAAGGTCAGTCTCTCGGTCTCCATAGTAACTCGCAGGGTCGAAAACAAAGGGTTTTCCCTCTGAATCGTAGGAAGTGTTCCCTCCCCATAAGTCACCGTGCAAAAGCGAGGGGTGGGGGGAATACCCCACAAATAAGCCCTCGAGGTTTTTCAATAAATCCTTGCTCCCTTGAAAAGTCGCTCCTTTGGAAGAGGCCAAATCAAGTTGATGCGTCAAACGCTGGTGGCGGTAAAAATCGATCCAATCTTCGTATTTGGGATTGGGCTGCGGAGTCGCACCTATGCAGTTGTCCGTCTCCCAGCCGAAATAGGGTTGTTTGGTTTTGTGAAGGTTGGCCAACTGTCGGCCCAATTCCCTCTGGCCTGACGAGGTTGTTCGCCCTTCTTCGATGTAGGAAAGTATCAGGAAAGAACAATTCTTAAGGTCACCCACGATCAGGACTTCAGGGACTTGGATAGTCGAGGATTTTTTAATTTCCCGAAGAGCCCTCGCCTCCGCTTCAAAAAAAATTCCAAAACCAAGGNCGTTNGATTTGACGAAAAACCTTCGCCCGTCCTTCCCCGTCAGAGCTTGGGCTTGGCTGATGCATCCTCCGGACAGGGCGGATTGCTTGGCCTGCACAAAGGGCTGACCGCTTGCTTGGGTGATCGCTTCTGCGATCGANNNAAAAGTTTTTTGGGNGGCCAAGTTAANCTCCGAGCAAGGCTAGAGGTTTTCACTCAGTTCGCTAAGCAGTCCGGTGCATCCATCTTCCAAAAGATCCAGCACNAGTTCGAACCCGGACGGACCACCGTAGTAAGGATCGGGAACTTCTTTGGTTGAACCCGAAACAAAATCACAAAAAGGTCGGATTTTCGCACGGAATCGATCATCCGGNCATAACTGATTGAGTTCTGAAAAGTTAAAATCGTCCATAGTCAGCAACCAGTCCGCCTCCTCGAAATCNTTGTTNGTNATCATTCTNGAGTNGCCTCCNGTTTGAATGCCACGTGCTTTGGCTGCGCTTTGCATTCGTGNNTCGGGAGGATTTCCCGCATGGGAATTGATGGTTCCNACCGAGTCGCAAGTNAGTTTTCCTTCCCATTCGGATTCTTGGACTAACTTACGNAACGTCGCCTCTGCGGCGGGNGACCTGCAGATGTTGCCCCAGCANACGAATAAGATGTGCATGCAATTGGACATGACAAGGTTGTNNGGTTTTCTCAATCATGAAATCATNGNTCTGTGCCTAATCTTGACTTTTTNNGTAAAATCTTNATAAATCNCANNNAATGAGTTCTTCGATTACCATACTTGGATGCGGATATTTAGGTTCCGCTCTAGCCTCTCGTGCCTTGGCCGAGGGATGGTCGGTTTCTGCACTCACCCGTAATGCNGATTCTGCTTCCAAGTTGAGGGANATGGGAGTTACCCAAGTGGTGGAGGCAAACATTGAGGATGANTCTTGGCACCAAACACTTTCNCCNGAGCAGGATTTTGTGGTGAATTGCGTGGGAGCCGCCAGTCGGGATGTGGATGGGTATGTGACTTCTTATGTCGAGGGGCAGAATTCGGCCATGAATTGGCTGAAGGCGGGTCGGGTCGGCTCTTATGTTTTTACCAGTAGCTGTTCGGTTTATCCGCAGACCGGTCGCAAGTTGGTCGATGAAAGTTCTTCGTGTGCCGGCGTTTCAGAGCGAGGNGGACTTTTGCTTGCNGCGGAACAACTNTGTTTCCCTCCGCCTCCNNCGATCCNAAGAAGTTTNATTCTCCGGTTAGGTGGCATTTATGGTCCGGGTAGACANTTGATGCTCGAAAAAGTGAAGAATGCTCAACCCTTTGATGGTAATGCGGGCAGGATCATTAATTTGATCCACCGGGATGATGGGGTTAAGGCCATTCTTNCCTGCCTGCTCTCCGCTGAGACCAACTTGGGGCGCATTTACAATGTCACCGATGGGAATCATTCTCCCCGTGGACAAATCGTTCAGTGGTTGGCCGGNAAACTTTCGGTGGATTCTCCGGCTTTTGCTGAGGATGATGACGAAAACACCCCCAANCGGAAGGTTTCCACAAACCGGATCATGGAAGAATTGGAGTGGTCTCCTCAATNTTCCTCTTTTATTGAGGGATATGAAAATCTTTTGANCTGAGTTCAGTCAGTTCTCAACCAGAAAAAAACTTATGGTAGGCGTCGGAAAACTTCTCAAGCAGGCTCAGAAGATGCAGCAAAAAATGGAGGAAGCACAAGCCGAACTCTCCAATGAAATCCTGGATGTTTCGGGCGGAGGCGGAGCGGTATCCATTAAGATTACCGGACAAGGCGAATTCAAAGAGTTGACGCTTGATCCGGAATTTCTGAAGGAAGACGCTGAATTCGTTTCCGAGGCGATTTTGCAAGCGGTTGTTGATGCATCCGAGCAAGCTAAGAAGAAAAATGACGAGGCTATGAGTGGACTTACNGGTGGCATGCAAATGCCTGGCCTTTTTTGATTCGATTCCCTTGACCCCGGTTTTCGAGCAACTGGTTCAGGCACTCAAAGCGTTGCCTGGTCTNGGTTATCGGTCNGCTGAAAAGATTGCNCTGCANATCCTTGTTGAGAAACCNAAAAAAACCGGGAATTTGGTCGATTTGTTGAAAAANGCNTCCGAAAAGTTGGGTGCCTGTTCGACCTGTGGAAANCTGACTGAGGAGACAGACTGTCAGATTTGCCTTTCCAGNGAAAGGAACGACGANAGCCTGTGCNTAGTTGAAGGGGTGACAGACTTGCATGCGATGGAGCAAGCGGGTGTTTTCCGCGGCAAGTATCATGTTCTNCATGGCAAGTTGTCACCGATTANNGGAATNGGNCCTGATCAATTGAATTTNNAAACTTTGCNNAGGCGTATNNATNANGATCCNGTGNAGGAGGTGATTCTCGCNCTTGGNAATGANATGGAAGGGGANGCGACNTGNCATTACATCACTCAGGAAATCCTAAGTGGCCGAAATCTTCGTGTGAGCAGGATCGGGTTTGGTCTACCGAGTGGGGGAGGTCTTACCTATGCCGATGAGACGACCTTGAGGAGTGCGATGGAGGGTCGACAAGCAATAAGACAGGAATGATGGAACCTATTCTTTGGTCCAAGATTGACCTATATAACGAAAGAATCGCAACCGTTTGGTTTGGCTGAAATAATAAAAGCGCCAACCTGAATCCAAGTCAGACCAAAACAACGAATCCGATGCAATGGTTCTATCGGTCCAAATCCATTCTTGGCCAGGTAACCAAATCCAAACGCCTTCCTGCTCATCAAAAATTGGAAATACCCAACCCAAGAGAAGATGATAACACCAACCCGTCTCGCTCTCAAAAACAGAACCAAGCCAGTGGGCAAACCAATTTTCCCCAAGAGCAATGGCATCGCTTGTTGACGAAATTTTTCTAACTGAAAAATGAGCCGAAACATTCCTGTCCGAGACCATATCGACAGTAGTGGTGCTGGCATACGGATCTGCAACCCCTTTACCCGACCAATGGGAAAAAGAATATCCGGGGCTTGAATTTGCTGACACTGGAGCCTGAGAATTATGATCAAATGCCCCATTGCCAATGGCTGTACCTCCAGTCGAGAAGTGAACCCAAAGCTGATGAGTTATCATCGTGAAATTGGCCGCAACTTCTCTGTGCTCAGTCATTGTTACACTGGAACTGGCGGCAAGCGGATTAGTTACTCCATAACCAGTCCAAACAGAGAAATCATATCCTTCCTCTGGAAATGCGGTGATCATGGCTTTACTGCCGAAGCTGAAACGACCTGCCCCGTTTACTTTTCCTCCCAACGTATTAATGATATTGAGATCAAAGGAACGAATGGAAAAAATGGCTTTCGCTTCCCGGTCTTCGGTCATCTGAACCATAGAACTGTTTTCCCTCGGGTCTTCAATCCCTGCACCGCTCCATCCTTCAAAGGAATACCCGGTTTCTGGTTTTGCGGTAATTGATTGGGAAGTTCCATGTTGGAAGGTTCCGGATCCAGAAACGGATCCACCTTCGGTTGCGGAGACCTCGAGTCGGTAAGTTTTTTTGGCAAACTGGGCCGAAATGGTTCGGTCCTGATTGATTTCCAGTGAGGTGGATGGGGTGGTGGGGTTAACAATTCCGTCACCAAGCCAGCGGACAAAAACATAGCCTTCTGAAGGCGTTGCCAAAAGATTAATTCTAGAACCATGGTCATAGCTTCCAGCCAGATCGCTAACCGCACCACCTTTGGATTTGGAGATGGTAAGGTTGTAAGATCTGAGGGAAAAACTCGCTGTCAGATTACGATCTTGAGTCATGCTCGCCGTGGTTTTCGGTGAGGAAATTTCAGCAATGCCGGTACCACTCCAACCAGTAAATAAGAACCCTGGATGTGGGGTAGCGGTGACAGGCTGGGAAGTTCCATGTTGGAATGTTCCGGATCCAGAAACGGATCCACCCTCGGTGGTGGAGACCTCGAGTCGGTACATTTTTTTGGCAAACTGGGCCGAAATGGTTCGGTCCTGAATCATTTCCAGTGAGGTGGATGGGGTGGTGGGGTTAACAATTCCGTCACCAAGCCAGCGGACAAAAACATAGCCTAAAGAGGGTTTTGCAAAAAGGTTGATTCGAGAGCCATGGTAGTAGCTGCCTGCAAGATCATTGACACTTCCACCCTCGGTTTCCTCGATGGAAAGGGTATGGAAATTGTGGGAAAAACTTGCTGTTAGGTTATGATCTTGAGTCATGATCACCGTGGTTGATAAAGAAGAAGCTTCATCAATGCCGGTGCCACTCCAACCGCTAAAGGAGTACCCTTGAAGAGGCGTAGCGGTCACAGTCTGATTGCTCCCGTATTGGAACTTACCGGATCCGGACACAGTTCCACCTTTTGTCGCGAAAAGGTTTAGGAGGTATAGCTTGGGGGTAAAGTTCGCCGTTAAATTCCGATCCGCTGTCATCCTTACTGTGGTCGATGGGGCGGACGGGTTTTCTAAACCTTCTCCAGACCACCCAGAGAAAAAGTAGCCTTCCTCTGCGATTGCTGAGATGTTTGCATCAGTTGCAAACGCAAAACTCCCTGCTCCGGAAATAGACCCACCTTTTATGGCAGAGAGATTGAGGGTATAGGAATTGATACTGAAGTTTGCAGTTAAGTTCCTATCTTCTGACATATTCACTGTTGCTTTAATTAAGCTAGGATCAGAAATTCCTGACCCAGTCCACCCAACAAAAGAATAACCCTCCGCAGGACTTGCGATAATCGATGTGATTTGGTTCTCAGGGTAACTTCCACCACCATAGGTTGTGCCTCCATGAACCGGAGAAGATTGGCAGATTAGCAAATTCGTTCCAATCAGTTTTTGTTTAAACTCCGCAACCAAGCTCGTGGTCCGATTCATAAGAATAGAAGTGGATGGAGCCGATGAATCTGGAAGAGCATCTCCTTCCCAGTGCGAAAAAATATAACCTGATGCAGGTATTGCTTCAATGGATGCCTTCATTCCATGAGAAAAATTGCCTTCTCCGTATGCGTTGCCTCCTAAACTACCTGATAAGGTAAGTTGATAAAATTTCTGTGAGAAGGTTGCTGACACTGAATGATTGGCGTCCATTCTTACAGTGGTTGAAGGTGACATCGGATCGCTGACGCCTTCGCCTATCCAACGCTTGAAAAGATAGCCATCGTCTGGGATAGCTTCAATACCGATTAGGGAATTGTAGGAAAAATTTCCTTCGCCCGTAGCAGTCCCCCCGAGTCCTGCATACACCCAAAGAGAATAGTCGTTCTTGGAAAAGGTTGCGATCAGAGATTGGTTTTGATCCATTAATATGGAGGTTGATTGAGCATTGCGGTCTGTGACACCGCTTCCCAGCCATCCGTTGAAGGTGTATCCAATATCGGCAATCGCCTCGATGTTCGCATAGGATCCGTGTGAGAAATTTCCATCCCCAGTTGAACTTCCACCGGAATCCGCAAGCACTACCAAGGAATATGATTTCTTCGCAAAGATTGCTGTAACTGAGCGAGCCTGATCCATCAGCACGGTTGTGGTTTGAAGATTAGGTTCTTTGATGCCCTCACCGGTCCATGTGCTGAATTCATAGCCTTCATCTGGTGTTGCTTCGACGGTGGCCTCGGAATTATATGAGAAATTCCCTTCGCCGGTGGTTGAGCCCCCAATTCCATGATAGACTGTTAGAGGCTTTGAACTCGGAGAAAAGGTTGCGGTGAGGGACCTGTTTTGATCCATGAGGACAGTGGTTACGAGGGCGTTCGAATTTGTGATTCCTAACCCTGACCAACCTGCAAACGCATACCCCTTCGCAGGAACTGCTTCGACAGGGGCCAACTCGCCGTGGGAAAAGTTTCCATCTCCGGATACGCTTCCACCCACTCCCGCCAGCACCGACAAGGGGTATGAATTCAGGGAGAAGGTTGCACTGACGGTCTTGGCTTCATTCATGAGGACCGTGTTCGCAGCCGATGAGTTGTCATCAATCCCAGAACCGCTCCATCCGCTGAAGGAATAGCCTATGTCCGGAGTCGCGGATATGTTTGCGAGTGCCCCGTGGGAAAAGTTTCCGTCTCCGAATACGCTTCCACCCACTCCCGCCAGCACTGACAAGGGGTATGAATTCAAGGAGAAGGTTGCACTGACGGTCTTGGCTTGATCCATTAGGACTGTGGTCGTAGCCGANGAGTTGTCATCAATCCCCGAACCGCTCCATCCGCTGAAGGAATAGCCTATGTCCGGAGTCGCGGATATGTTTGTGAGCACCCCGTGGGAAAAGTTTCCTTCTCCATTTACGGAACCTCCGAAGCCGGCAAAAACCTTAAGGGAATATGCGTTTTCCGAAAAGGTCGGAGACACGGAACGGTTCTGATCCATCAGTACGGTGGTGAGCGGAGCGTTCGAGTTGGTGACGCCTGACCCTGACCAGCCTGTGAAGAGGTATCCCTCTTCGGGAAGTGCTTCGATCGGGGCTAGAAATCCATGAGAAAAGATTCCTGATCCTGATGCCGAGCCTCCAAGTCCAGCTGAGACTGTGAGGGTTTGGGTAATCGGAGAGAAGGTTGCGGTGACGGTGCGGTTTTGATCCATCAGCACGGTCGTGTTGGGTGAGAAAGGTTCGTTTACGCCTTCTCCCGTCCAAGTTCTGAATCGGTATCCCTGTTCGGGGGTTGCGGCAATTACCTTTAGTGTTCCATGTTGGAAAGTACCCGCCCCGGAGGCGGTTCCTCCGTTTCCACCATTGACTTCCAGAGCATAAGATGGCTTTGCGATGGGGGCGGCTGCTTCAGTTGCCCAGCCTGCACCGCCTGCAAGTTGTTCAGCCAGCTCGGCGACAAGATCTGTGTGAGCCGGGTCCTGAGCTAAATTGACGGTTTCGTCTGGATCTGTTTGATAGTCGTACAATTCGATCATTTCAGGGGAGTCAAAAAGCTTTTGGTCGCGGTCCGTGTAGTTTCCTTTTGAATCTTGATTGGATGTCTCTGTTCTCCACCATTCTGTGTATCGGTAACGGCGTGTACGGATGGAATAACCGATGCCATTGCCGGGGTTCCCAATGGCCACGGTGTCACCTGCAGAGGTGTTTTTCCAGATGCGTCTTTGGTATTGGCTGAAAACCCCCTTTTTCCAAGGCTGTGTGGGGTCTTGGATCAGGGGAAGCAAACTAGTTCCCTCAAGATGGAGCCCATTGGGTTGTTTGGGATACGGGAGGGAACAGAGATCAACCAAGGTTGGGAAAACATCAATGAGTCCCACCGGCGTGTCAGAGTTTCCGGTTTGGTTCATTCCCGGAACTCGGATGATCAGGGGAGTCCGAGTTGCGTTTTCGAAATTTGAATGCTTGGCCCAAAAAGCCCCGTGATCCGCCAAATGAAAACCATGGTCGCCAAACAATACGATGATCGTGCTGTCGGCCAACCCCAACCTGTCCAGTTCGTCAACGATCTTTCCGACCTGCTCATCCACATAGGATACGCATGCCATATAAGCGTGGGTCAATCTTCTCGCTTGGGCTTCAGTGGGTGGATCATCAATGTCGCTGTAACCACTTTGCTCGCCTCCGTAGGGAGCGGCAAAGAGGTTGGCACCTGTCGGCATGCTTTTGGTACCGTCGTAGCCGGTAAGGTCGATGTCGGTTACCGGGTCGTACAAATCCCAATATGGTTTGGGTGCGGTAAACGGAAGATGCGGTTTGTAGAAACCGACTCCAAGAAAGAATGGCTTCGAATGATTCTCATAATCTGTCTTGAACTGGGCGAGCTTTGAATTGGCAAGTTCTGCAATCACACCCGCGGAATAATCTGAGTCACCGACCGGAGTGAGCCCGTCCCTACGAAATTCTCCCTGATCGGTGGCGGGAAGGGGGGAGGTTTTGCTGTCTTCCATCGCCGCATGTGCGGGTTCGTGATATTTATAAGAGGAATTCCCTCGTTCCCATGAATCGAAAGACTTTTCTCCATCTTGCATGGCCAAGGTCGTGCCATGGAAAATCTTACCTATACCATGACTGTTGTAGCCGTTCTCTTTNAAATGCTGGGGAATGGTCACAACATCAGGGATTACATCCCGTAAATGAGTTCTCAAATCCCAAACCCGGGTGCTGTCAGGACGAAGCCCGGTGAGGTACGATGCCCGGGATGCCGTACAAATAGCCTGTTGGCAGTGAGCATTGGTGAAGTTGAGGGAGCTTGAACTCAATAAGTCCATCTTCGGGGTTTTGATGGTGGTGTCCCCGAACGATCCGATCATCGGCTTCAAGTCATCAATGTTGATAAACAAAACATTATAATTCGAAAGTGCGAGCTGTCTGCTTCTCTTGACGGTGGCACTGCTAAGGTTGGACCATTGAGATGGGCCGTCTGGATGAGTCGCCCGAACCCGGTANTACCAAGTCTCGTCTTTATCCACCGCCAGGTCGGAGGCTATCACCGTATTGGAAGATAGCGTCATGAGATCGGTCCATGAGGTATTGCCGTTTGGGCTTTTTTGGATGAGGAAGCCCGATTCGTTGTCCGAATTGTCGTTCCATTGCAAATTGATCTGCTCGGTGGCCCGTGCAGTGGCCTGCAACGAACTGGGTGCGTTTGGTGGTGGTGGGCGGTTGAAGAATTCCCTGATGATGGTTTTTAGGTTGTTGTCCACTCCATGTCCGGCACTTCCCTGAATATGTACCACCTGATCGTTGAGGTAGGAAAATTTACGAATGCCTTCTTGAAGAATTTCTCCATCTTCTGCGGATAACTGAGAACCGGTATATCCTTGGCTAACGGCCATGGCGTAAGCGGAGAGTTGAGAATGAATGAAATCCGATCCGAACTTCGATCCGCCGGTGTAAGGGATGGAATTGTCATTGGTGTTGGTGATGGCGAGAANTCTGCGACCGGAAACAGGAGTCTTTGCCGAATTGTAGCCCTTGTATGTCCCAAATGCACCCCCGGTGTTTTGTTCGTTGCTGGGGTAGTAAAAAGTTCCATCGCGATAATTCCCCTGATGCATTTGAGAGACAATGGGACAGAGAATATCAATTCCGGGGTCATCGATTTCTACAAAGGCACGATTGGTCATTCCTGAACCGTTTGAAGTTCCCAGGATTCGAATTCTTGTCGAATCAACATTGGAGAAGGATTTGATTTGCGAAATCAATTCCCTGATGAACGCAATGTCCGGCAGGTCAGAGGGTTCGTCGGTGATATTCCATGACTTTTCATAGCCGGACGGGGCGATCAGAATATGGTTGTCCAGGATTGATCTGAACTGGTTGATGGCACCGTTCCCATTCCCACCTCTGCCATGAAGCAGGATGGCTACGGGCATCCGAGATGAAAGGCTGCTGGGAACTTCTATGGCAACTGGATAGGTGTATCCTTCCGGTTGGGCATTGGAAGTTTTGGTTATGCTAATAAACGTTGAGTTGGTTAAGGCAGGTATTATGGAGGCGGTGATTTCTAAATCGTCTATTCTGAGTTGCGAAACATTCGACCCGGTTGATTCGAAATCAGGGAGCTTCCATCTCAAGGTAACCGAACTTTCGCCTTCTATGGAGGAAAGGGAGGTTAGGTCCATGGACCACTGGTTGTTCCAGTTTTCGTTGTTGGGAAGCGATAGGTTTCCGTTTGGCACATCGTTGAATCCATTTCCCGTATTGTATTGAAAAGAGGAGAAGGTACTGACCAAGCTACCATTGCTTCGGGTGTTGTTGTTTCTGAATTTGAAGCGGATCGAAAAATCCTTCAGGTTGGTGGCGTCGAAGGTGACCTGAAAGGAGTTTCCGTTGCATCCATTTTGGGCATTCCAGGCAAGGGCTTTGCCTGGTTGCCAGACTGAACCATCAAAGGCTGTGTAAGCGGAGCCGTAATTCCCCAAATTCGATAAGCGGCTGCCAGAAGCGGAGAAGGTGGGCGTGCCGTCGGGGTAATCGGATAGACTGATCGTTTGTGAATAGGAATCCCCTGCTTGGTTTGATTGAAAGGACCAATAGCTTCCAACTCCGATCAATCTTGTGGAAAACAATAAATAAACACAGGCAATCAGGAATCGAGATGGAGTTCCTTTTAGCTTGGGCATGGGCATATTAGATGAAGGGGGCAGGGCGGGCTGAAATTAAAAGTTACCTAAAAGAATGCAAAAAGTACACAAGAAACTATTCTTGCACAAGGAGGGCTTATGGAGTCCCTATTGAAGAGGGATGACTTCCTTGGACTGGTAACTTATGAAGCTCGNTCCTTGCCTATGGTCAGCTTGAAAATAAAGCCAGGATTGAAGGGATTCCGACCAGCATTGCGACTGCCCCCAGGGGGAAGAATCAGTCCACAACCAACCAAGGCTAGTGGTCCAGAACCAGATCCCGCCATTTTCCAGGACAAAGGGGTAAATCCATTGAAGTTCATGGTGAAAACACCATCCGGATTCTGTCTGTAGAAAAAAACCAAACCAGGCTGAGTGCCAACCGTCGCCCAAACTTTCGGTTTCGGGGAGGGTGGAAAGTTGTTGCAAGGCAAAGGTTGCGGTCAGGTTCCGATCTTCGCTCATAAGTACGGTGGTGGATGCTGCGGTCGGGACGCTGACTCCAAGTCCGCTCCATCCCGAGAAGGAATATCCAGGACTTGGATTGGCGGTGATTAAGCGGTTGGTGCCATAGTCAAATTGACCGTCACCAGCAACGGTGCCTCCTTCGGATGCATAAAGATTGAGTTTGTAGGAATTCAGCGAGAACAATGCAGTGATGTTTCGATCCTCGGACATGTGCACGGTAGTGGATGCGTCGGTTGTTTCGGTTACTTCAGGGTCGTTCCATCCCGAGAAGGAATATCCGGTGTCTGCACTTGCAAAGATCAGCACACTGGTTCCATAATCAAATTGACCGTCACCAGCAACGGTGCCCCCTTCGGATGCATGAAGATTGAGTTTATAGGAATTCAGTGAGAACATTGCAGTGATGTTTCGATCTTCAGACATCAGCACATTAGTGGAAGAGGAGGATGGGTCGTTTGCTCCAGAACCGTTCCATTCTGTGAAGGAGTATCCTGTGTTCGGAGTGGCAAGGATTGCAGGAGTACTCCCGTAGTCGAATTGTCCGGAACCGGATACGGAACCTCCCTCCGAGGCAACGAGCGAAAGGGTGTGAGATTTAAGCTCAAAAAGGGCTGAGACATTTCGATCCTCAGTCATTTCGACGGTCGTGGAAAGGGTGCTCGGGTTGCTGACTTCTGCATCCGTCCATCGAATAAAGGAGTAACCTTGGTTAGGGACGGCGAAAAGATTGACTTGCGTGCCGTATTGGTAGGCTCCGCCCGAGGCAGTGATCGAGCCCCCTTTGTGATCTTGAATCGTTAAAGTGTAAGAGTTGATGGCAAAGTTTGCGGTGAGATTATGGTCTTGGGACATCAGCACAGTGGTGGATATGGAGGACGGGTCGCTCACCCCCTCACCACTCCATCCGGTGAATGAATATCCCGTACTTGGTGATGCATGGATCTGTGCGTTGCTGCCGTAGTCGAAGAGGCCGGAACCATCTACAGCACCACCAGCGGAGGCATTGAGCGTGAGGGTGTAAGAGTTGAGGTCAAAGTTTGCGGTGAGATTATGGTCTTGGGNCATCCGCACAGTGGTGGATATGGAGGACGGGTCGCTCACTCCCTCACCAATCCATCCGGTGAATGAATATCCCGTACTTGGTGATGCATGGATCGGCGCGTTGCTGCCGTAGTCGAAGAGGCCGGAACCATTTACAGCACCACCAGCGGAGGAATTGAGCGTGAGGGTGTAAGAGTTGAGGTCAAAGTTTGCGGTGAGATTACGGTCCTCCGACATGATCACAGTGGTGCTTGCGGAGGACGGGTCGTGCACTTCATTTCCACTCCATCCGATGAAGGAAAAACCCGGGCTTGGTGATGCAATGATTTGAACATTTTCTGAACTAGAGTAACTTCCTCCGCCTGATGTAGTACCTCCTTCGGAAGGAGAAGAGCTGGTAATGAGAAGGTTGGTTCCGATGGGTTGGGTTTCAAAAACTGCGGTTAGGTTCAAAGCTTGCTTCATGATGACTGTGGTGGAGGGCTCATTCGGATTAGAAACATTATCTCCTTCCCAACGCAAAAAAACAAAACCCGAGTTTGGAGTGGCACTAATGGGAGCTAAGGTGCCGTGGGAGAAGTTACCTTCGCCAGCTACCGAACCCCCAGTCCCTGCAGATAGAGAGAGTTCATGGGAATTCAGGAAAAAGGAGGCGGAAGCGGAGCGGTTCTGATCCATCAGTACGGTGGTGGATGCGGATGAAGGATCGCTGACTCCCTCACCAGACCATCCGTTGAAGGAATATCCATTGTCCGGAGTTGCGGATATGGCCGTGAGGATTCCGTGGGAGAAGTTGCCTTCGCCAGCGACCGAGCCGCCGGATCCAGCGAGAAGATTGAGTGAGTAGGAGTTCGTTGAGAAAGTGGCAGATACGGAGCGATTCTGATCCATCAGTACGGTGGTGGATGCGGATGAAGGATCGCTGACTCCCTCACCGGCCCATCCGTTGAAGGAGTATCCGCTATCCGGAGTTGAGGATATGGCAGTGAGGATACCGTGGGAGAAGTTACCTTCGCCAGTGACTGTGCCCCCGGTTCCTGTGAGGAGATTGAGTGCGTAGGAGTTCAGGGAGAAAGTGGCAGATACGGAGCGGTTCTGATCCATCAGCACGGTGGTGGATGCGGATGAAGGATCGCTGACTCCCTCACCGACCCATCCGTTGAAGGAATATCCGTTGTCCGGAGTTGCGAATATGGCAGTGAGGGTACCGTGGGAGAAGTTGCCTTCGCCTGTGACCGTACCCCCGGTTCCAGCGAGGAGAGTGAGCTCGTAGGCGTTCAAGGAGAAAGTAGCNGANACNGAGCGGTTCTGATCCATCAGCACGGTGGTGGATGCGGATGAAGGATCGCTGACTCCCTCACCGGCCCATCCGTTGAAGGAGTATCCGNTGTCTGGAGTTGCGGATATGGCAGTGAGGGTATCGTGGTAGAAGTTACCTTCCCCTGTGACCGTGCCCCCAGCCACTGTAGATAGATTGAGTTCGTAGGAGTTCAGGGAGAACGAGGCGGAGACAGAGCGGTTCTGATCCATCAGCACGGTGGTGGATAAAGAGCCGGGGTCACTGACGCCTTCACCGACCCATCCGTTAAAGGAATACCCGGTGTCTGGCGTTGCGGATATGGCGGTCAGGGTGCCATGGGAGAAGTTGCCTTCGCCTGTAACCGTACCCCCGGTCCCTACAATTAAGGAAAGCTCGTAGGAGTTCAGGGAGAAAGTGGCAGTGAGAAATAGGTTCCCATTCACTTGAATGCTCAGAGGGTTTGCAGAGCTTGTTGCCGAACCGGACCATGATTCAAAAGAATAGCCAGCGGTGGTGGGTGATGCGGTTAAGGTTGCGGTGGCGCCTTGGTTGAAAACTCCGGTTCCGTTGATTTCCCCAACGCCGGTTGGGGAGACCGTTCCTTCGAGAAGGTAGCTTGGCCATGCTCCATCGCGGAGGGAGTTCCTTTGGAACATCGGCCAATCTGAGGAAGCAGGTNCCACGCCTATNTCCANGCAGTAGAGACGATTGTCGTAACAGCCGTAATAGAGCTTGCCNGAATCGCTNAAAGCCAGAGAGGAGNCAACGATCCCGCCTACGGTAAACGGACAATTCGTATNGTTNGTGTCCCATGCTTTCGTACCATTTGCCTCAATCGCAAAGAGATGGTTTTCCCCACTGCCNGTGTAACCGATGACNTAGGTTCGACCNTTCTCATCCACTACCGGAGTGCTGTAAAANACATCCCCTACGAAAGTCTCCCAGTTTTGACCGCCTGAAAAGGTCGAGAGCGAGCGAAGGTATCCGTCTCTGGATACGAAAAGGACCTCGTCATTGATTCCCAGAACGGGTGATGCGTCCACCCGGTCACCAGAGAGGCTTTTCCAATTCAGGGTGGCGTTGTTCTCGTTGTCGGAAAGGGAATAACAGTATCCGTTTCCGGAACCAAAGTAAAGGTTACCGGATAGATCGAGGGCAGGGGAGGAGAGTATGGAACGGTTGGAGTCTGAGATCTCTTCAACTTCGTAGGTCCATTTGTTGGTTCCATCCGGATTGACCGCATGAAAGGTTCCGTTCTCGTCACCGAAATAGATGGTGCCATCTTGCCCAAGGGCGGCAGAGGATGAAATGGGTTGTCCGGCAAAGTACTCCCAGGCTACCGATCCGTTGCTCTCAAGTGCGTACAGGATTGAATCCTTGGAGCCGACATAAATCCTGCCATCGGCACCAAGGGNCGGACTGGCNGTGACATAACTNTTGGTCTCATATTCCCAAAGCACAGANCCNTCCGATGGGTTNAAGGCGTAGATCTTGTTGTCCCAGGAACCGACNTAGATCGTNCCGTCGGATCCGATCGAAGGGGTNGAGTCCACCCAGTTTCCGGTGNTGGANNTCCATTTGCTTGAACCGTCCGAATGGAAGGCATGGANNTTATTATCATTGGATCCGANATANATGGTGCCATCCGGGGCGATGGCGGGAGAGGAAAAAATCACTCCTCCAGTTGANGCGTTCCAATCCATAGATGCNTAAGGAAANGGATCGCTNGAGAGATTTTGGCTAAGGGTNTAAACGGAATCGCCAGCGGNTCCGCTGNTNCCNCCAGTAGCCAANCCGGAAGCGAAAAAAGTCACTGCACCTTGNTCTTCGCTTGGAGCTGTCCATTGAAAGTTCCAGACGCCGGTGCTNGAGGTTCCCCGGTGTTCCGCATACCCGCTCTCGATCCCCATCCCTGAGGAAACGGCAGTCAGGTTTCCGCTCGTGCTTCCACTGGCCTTAGGTATCAACTGAAAACCGTACCCTCGGGCATGGGTGCCGGTTACAGATAAGGTTAGGTCATAGGTTTGCCCTGGAGTGTAGAGGCTGGGTAAACCTGTCAGGCTTATGCCTCCATCTCCTGAATTTACCGCTGATCCTCCATGGCAGGAAGTGCAGTTGAGTGATTCTCCATGATACCCGTTCGGGGGGTTGGACGAATTGGCCCAAAGATTTGCAGCCACGAACACGCAGGTGATGATTTTCGGGCTGACGGTGTTCACGATAAATAAAGTATCTCACTTTACTGCGGATACAAGCAAAGAGCGTGCCGGGCGGTTCAGGTGGGAAGATTCATGGAAAGGCAAAAAGTGGAACCCTTCTCATCGCTGTTCAGTAGTTCCAGGGTCGCTTCCATACTTTCGGCTAATTGCATGGCGAGGGCCAGTCCCAAACCCGTGCCATGCTTCTTGTTGCTTCGCTTGGGAGAAAATAAGGTATTTCTTTCGCTTGGAGGGATTCCCCCGGCATCGTCGGAGATCAAGATCCGAACCTTTTGATGATCCTTCTCCGAACGCAGTCGAACGGATGCATCTTCCTTTGCCTGCAACGAGTTTTCCAGGATGCTGACAAGGATGGGTAGGACAAGGGAGGATTGAAGGTTATCGAGCTTGGTTGAAAGAGAGGAACTTTCTTCAATGACAACCTCCTCTTTCTTTAGTGGGCTCCGAACCCTTTTGATCGCGATATGGAAAATTTCCCCGATAGAGAGCTCATAGGATTTCTTTTGTTCCTCGATCTCCTGAAGGGCAAGTAGGGACTGGGAGACCAGTTCTTGGATTTGGGAATGGATCATCCTAAGTTCATTCGGCTTGGGAGGGTTTATGTCCTGATTTTCCTGCCCCACAATACTTTGTAAGTTAGTCAACGGGGATTTAAGGGAATGCATAAGATGGCCGGTCAATGCGCCAAGGCTTGCACTTTTGTAACTTTGGGCCAACTTTCGGTTGGTTTTTTGAAGAAGTTCGCCTTTTGCTTCGAGTGCCTGTTCCCGCTCCTGGATACGCTGGCTGAGAAAGCGGAAGATCATGTAAAGAAGAACTCCGCCGGAAAGGATGATCAGAATCCCCTGCTGAAGCAGTTGNGTATCGATGGCCTTCCATTCCCTAAGAACCGAAGTTGGGTCCATTTGAACTTCGAGAAAATAGGGGCCTTCTATCCATTCGGATTCAAAGAACAGAACGAATGGCTGACCAGATTGGTGGGAATAAGTCATTCCCGTTTCCTTGNCCTGATCAATCATTTCTTGATTCACCATGCNATGGAGGGTGTCGGTGGGCAGTTGGATAGCTTGACCATTCGAATCGTAGAGAAAGAGTTGCGAAATCCGGGGGATGGAAATTGCTTCCAAAGCGAATTGCTCAAGCAGTTCCTCTCGATTATGGACCAAGTCGGGCATTCCAAGATCAAGAAAGGTAAGATCTCTTTCCATGAAGGTCACTTCGAGTTCCTCGGTCATCCGTTTGATCTCCGCTTTGANCAGAAAAAGCTCGGACTGGATCACTTGCCTACGAAATTCCGTGCGTGCGTTCCAAAGGATTGCNANAGTAAGGGNACAGGTCAGCNNTAGGCAAAGNAAGAAGCCCAGCCATTCTTTTCGCACCGTTTTCATCTTAAATTTCCCATTGAATCCCGGTGGACCAAAAGTTGGTGAAATACTCGTATTCCCGAGAATTTGAAAAATCCTCTTCCCTCGACCATTTCAAATAATAACCAATGTTTTCGTTAATCGGNCTGGTGATTNTTGNNCCCAGTCTGAGGCTTTCCCTGACGAACTTCTTTCCGTCCGGTGCCTCTCTCGATTCATAGGAGGTGTTCGAACCGGAGGCCTCGAGTTCGATGAGCCATGGTTCGAAATCCCAGTTCTGTTTAACGGCNAAGGAGAGTCTTTCATAGTCGTAGTACCCTCCGCCGTCATCCTGNAGGCTTACCCAACTTAGTTTGAGGGCGGAGGAGGNCACAAAAGAATCCGTGCCTGCCTTCTTGATTTGAAGGGAAAGTCCTCNTTTGGATGTTTTCATGGTTTNATTGGATAGAATCGCCCCGCTCCAGTCCCTTTTCAACCGATCTTCATAGTCTTTCTTTTCGAAAAAAGCATTCGCTTTCAACTCCAGGGAGTGAAGCTCCTTTTTGTAGGTCGCGGAAACTTTCCATTCTCGGTTGTCATCTTGGATGGAGGCAAAATCTTCCTTTCCAAGAGAAAACTCCAGGGTTCCCTTGGAGTTTTGNGACCATTGATGGGAAAGNTATGGGNTGACTTCGGACTTGTTTGATTTCACCTCCATGGAATAGGGNAGCCCGAGTTCGGAAAAATCAAAACCTTGGTTGTAATAAGTGTGCCGGATCCGAATACCCAGGGTTCTTGGAGAATCGGTTGGGGTATGAGCATGATCGAATTGTCCGAGAAGAATGCTGCTGGTTTTGTTTTCGGGTAGATCTTCAAACGCTTTGCCTTCCCCATAGAAATAAAAGTAGGTGAAGTTTTCGGGTTTCCCTTGTCCCAAGTAAAATGCCTCGATCGAAGATTCCAAAAATGCGGCCTCCTCGCGTAGATAAGGACCATAAAGCGGGTTGTCCGAGTAGCCCCCTCCCATTTCCCCAGAGTAGGAGGGAATCCAAGTCATCCTGGGTTGATCGAAGGACTCGCCCTCTACCTGGTAATCCTCGCCGAAGAGCATTTCCCTCAGCTCTTCATCGGATAAGGAGGAGGATGCTCCTTCTTCCCCGAAAAGGCTCCCCCAAAAAAAACACAAAATTGGGATTTGGAAAATCTTCGTTGATAAGGTCAAAGTCAAACTCCTACTTCACTACACTTATTTGGCTTACTTGAAACCCAAAAACGGGGGNGNCGCGNNGTCGCCCCGCCTTAAATTCCAATCGGGTGAAAGGATTATTGAATCTCCACGCTCAAAGGTCGGAAGTCCGTGTGGCTTCGGTTTCGACCAATGCCCGAATTTCCTCTTTCACTTCCTTGGTTTTGGATTTGATCTCTTCGTGCTTGGCTTTGTTGGTCTCCTTGAACTCTGCGATCATTTGCTTTCGGTCTTCTTCGGATGCTTCCTTGAGGTTTTGATGCAGTTCCTTTTGGGCCTCATGCATTTCCTTGCGCTTTTCTTGAAGTACATCGACTTTGGCTTTCAACTCATCGGATAATTCAGGACGTTCGGGTTTTACCGGGCGGGAATCCTTCATCTTTTCCCGGATCGCCTCATGCTTTTCCTTGATTTCCTCGAATCTTTCCTTGTTTGTTTCCTTAAAAGACTCGACCGCCACTTTGATTTCCTCGCGGGTCGCGTCCTTGCCCAATTCTTCAACCTTGGCTTTTATTTCCTCATGGAGGGATTTCTCCAACTCTTTCACTGAATCCATGCTCTCTTTNACATCATCAGGGATGGCGGGGCGTTGGGGGCGGACAGGNCGTTTNAACTCTCCTTTTTTGGCCATTTCCTTGCGTAGGGNATCCAATTTCTTGCGGGCATCCTCGATCGAGAGNTTTCCTTCCTTAACCGCCTCCAGGGTNTCCCTTTCAATTTTCTTAGGATCCTGCTTTTCAATGTCCGAAAGNTCGTCGGGCTTACGATCACCGGGGAATTTTCCATTTTCCTTNTCTTCGGCAATGTTTTCCTTNATCCAGCTGGCTAAGGTGGAACTGCCCATGCCGAANCCNCCNGGTANNGGGCGNANATCCTTNGTTTGA
>NHCT01000011.1:27666-54614 GCA_002167605.1 Verrucomicrobia bacterium TMED40
GGTGGTTTTCCCCAATGCNCAGGGAATTTTGGTTTTTCAAAATCAGGTCTTGNAGCTACCTCTTTTGTGTCCGAATTATTCGGTCTTTCCCCGTCTTGGCTCGGGCGTTGAGGTTGGGCAAATCCCCATGTGGAGGCGCCCAAGGTGAAGAGAAGTAATGTTTTTTTCATAATAAGTGGGTTTGAATTGAATGGTGCCTATCAGTTAACAGATTGCGTGCCAGAAGTTAAGGGATATGTAAGATCATGAATATCACATGGATAAGCTAAGGAGGGGCGGTTTTGGCAGAGTGTGAATACACTTGGATGGGGAATATTTCCCGGCAAATAGGTTTTCTGCTGGGAAATAATCCCCAAATTAAGAACCTTGTCCTTTTTTTAAGCGGTAACGCACATAATCTCTGGGGACCCCAAGAAGCCTCGCAGCTTCGGAAACATTCCCGTTGGCTTGGCTGATTGCCAGATCAATCAGCCTCAGCATTTCCTGTTCGAGATCGAAACCGTTTTCGGGCAAGCGAAAGGATTCATTCAGCCAGTCTCCGGAGGTTGTTGAAGGCTGGGTATTTAGGGAAGGGTTGAGCTCAAGTTCCTTACCCGGTTCGTTCATAACCAAGCTCCGTTCCAGTTCGTGCAACAGTTCGCGGGCATTTCCTGGCCAAGGGTGGCTGGTGAGGTAGGACTGGCTGGTTGGGGAAAGTTTCGTGGCAGGCGTTTTGTACTTCTTTCCGAGGATGGAAAGGAAGTGATTGGCCAAGGCAACGATACTGAAACCACGCGTATTTAAGGGTGGTATTTTGATCCTGAGCAAGTCAAGTCGATGGAAGAGATCCTCGCGAAAGGTCCCTTCTCCGATCATGGTTCGCAAGTCCTGATTGGCGGCGGCAATGATTCGGGCGTCCACTTTTATTTCCTTGCTTCCGCCTACTCGGCGAATCCTGCCATTCTCGATGGCTAAAAGGACCTTGGCCTGGGCCGGGAGGGATAAACTGGCGATTTCATCGAGGAAGAGAGTGCCTTCGTCTGCCGCTTCAAAAAGTCCAATGCGTGCGTTTTGAGCATCGGTGAATGCACCTTTTTCATGCCCGAAGAGTTCGGACTCGATCAGGTTTTCGGGGATTGCCGAGCAGTTGACCGCGATGAAGGGTGCGTCCGAGCGGGGGCCGTTTTGGTGGACCCAACGGGCATAGGTCGATTTGCCGGAACCGGTCGGTCCATCGATGAGCAAGGGGGGGAGGTTACCGGATAATCTGCGGTCGACGCTGAGGATTTTTTCCAGGTTCTTTTGGTCTTCGCTGAAGCGTCCCTCGAAAAAAAGGCGATCCGTCTTACGCTTTCTCTGCTCCTTCTGGTGTTGGATCAATCGGGTGCTTTTTCTGAGGCTGTCCGCATTGGCGAAGATGAGCCGGAGCTCATCCAAATCAAAGGGTTTGTTGAGGTAATCGGCGGCTCCGAGCCTAATCGCTTCCACCGCCGAACGGACACCTCCTTCTCCTGTCATCAGAATGGTCAGGGTGCTTTCCGGAACGACCCCGTCCCGTAGCAATTCCAAGCTGTCACCATCGGGCAAGTTTAGGTCGAACAACGCAAAGTCAAAGTGAAGCGAATCGAATGCACTGCGGGCTTCCGCCAAACTTTCACAGGCGGTCACATCCACCTCCATTTCTTCGAATTTAGCCTGCAAGCGCTTCCGGAGAAGGAGGTCATCTTCCAGAAGAAGAAGTTCCTTGCCTTTGAAAAAAGAATCCGCGGGGTTGCTCATATTCATCGATCTTTGCTAGAGGGCAGTCCTCCGTCAAAAGAAAAGACTTTGCAAATTCTTTTTATCAATGCATCTTCGGTTTCGTGTGGTATTTGAGGGTAATCTTTCTATTGATGCCTCTGTTCAAATCGTTTGCAGGGGAACGGATTTCGTCTTTGGGAGTTTCTCCTGATTGGGACGAACTTGACCGTTTTCAGGGCCAAATCTCCCGTGAGCATTTTGACTTGCAGCTTCGGACGGTTTATTGCCCGCGGGAATCTTGGTGGTCGCCATGGATCGAGATAGAACAGAAGCAAGCCCGAATTCGCAAGCGAGCCAAGAGCCAGGACTGGTATGTTCTTAGGTTTTCGGATTCGGATTCTAATCAAACAAGGGAATCCGTTTCAAGATCCCATAAAAAACTCAGGGTCGTTCTTGACCCGGGGCACCTGGGGGGAAACTACTCCGAAATGGAAGGCCGCCACTTCGCTATCGGTTCGGATGATCCAGTAAAGGAAGGCGATTTGTCCTTGCTCGTGGCCAAAAGGGCTCAGGGTTTACTGGAGGAAAAAGGGGTTGAAGTTTTGCTCACTCGTTCCGCAAAAAAACCAGTGACGGAAAAACTGGCCGATGATTTCAACCCGGAAGCAGAGCAGTGGTTCAAAGATCGGTTTGCCCTGGATCAGCATCCCCCGGAAGGAAAGGAAAAAGAAAAGTTGATCCGCAAAAGAAGAGAAATGCTTTTTTATCGGGTGAGCGAGATTTATGCCCGAGCCGATTTAATTAACCAAGACTTTCGCCCCGACTTAACCGTTTGCATACACCTCAACGCGGCTCCATGGAAGGATGCGAACCAATCCGAACTGGTGGACCGAAACGATTACCATGTTTTAGTGAACGGTTGTTACATGGGGGGCGAGTTGTCCTACGACAACCAACGGTTCGAAATGCTTATCCGCCTGCTCAATGGATGGAATGAGAGAGAGCGTGACTATGCCGAATCCCTATCTTACTCTCTTGCCCGTGGGACTGGTCTGCCTGCTTTTTCTTATAAGGGACCCAACGCCCTGAAGATCGGTTCGGTCCCCGGGGTTTGGGCGAGAAACCTACTTGCTAATAGGTTGTACCGGAGTCCTGTGGTTTTTTTAGAACCCTACATCGCTAATTCCAACCAGGCTTACAGGAGAATCCGCTTGGGTAATTACGAGGGACAGCGTGAGGTGGATGGAGAAATGCGCCTGTCGCTGGTGGAGGAGTATGCCCAAGCCATTTGCGAAGGCATTCTTGTGGATGGGGCCGAAAGGGATAAGTATCTTACTTTTCCAAGGAATCCTTAACCATCTTCTTCAGACCGGCGGCATGGGCATCGACGGCACTTTTGGGACCTGTCATCTTTATGAAAACCGCTCCTTCCTTTCCCTCGATGATTGCGGCAACCAAGGCATATCCGGGTTTAGGCGTCTTGGGACCGAAGGGTCGACCACTCAGAAAGGTTCCGTGAGCTTGGGCGTAGGTTACTTTGGCTTCACCGATCTTTACATTTTCGGTGGATTGATCCTGAGGATCTTCAAATTGCTTCATCCATCGATCGACATTGGCTTGGACTCCNCCGGAATTGAGNCCGAAGTGNAAAAATACGATCTCAGCGATTTTCCCNGANGAGTCGGTCGCCGAAAATTGAGCTTTCCTCATGTTCGAGGATGGGGGAGAGGATTTCCANGAGGNGGGTGCCTCAAAGGAAATNCCGGCAACCTTGGNTACTTCCGCCCANGCNGGTAGGGCAAGCAGGATTGANAGGAAAAGNGATCGTGNGAGTGTTGTCNTCATAGTAGTATCCTTAAGAATTTTTTATTCGTTTAGTCAAATAGACAATTAGATTCGAGAAGAAGCCGCCCGAAAGCAATGGAGCTTGGTGAANGTCCGAAAAAATAGTGCGTTTCGACCCACTGCGGGGGTGCTGTGNGTCAATTCTCCAAGTTCGAGTTGTCCCTCGACAGCAAGGCCTTCCCGGGTAATGCGGAGAAACTTGACCACGCCCTCCCTTGAAATTACGAGGACTTGGTTGGAGACCATAATGGGNGAAGCGAAATAATTGCCGCCCACTCGTTCCATCCAAAGGAGTTTCCCGGATTTGGTTTCGATGCAGGTAGCTATTCCTGCGTCGGTGATGGTAAAGAGCAGATCGTCTAGACCCAATGGGGTGGGCACATAAGGGACATTTCGATCGATCATGTAGGAAATAGTNGCCGGTTCATCACCCCTNCTTGGGGGGAGNNCGGCGAGCATTCNGCTGCCTCGTCCGCCCGATCCACAGGAGGCAAAAAAATGTCCTCCTGCTTGAAAGGGTGAGGAAACGCTCCGCTTGTCAAGAGTGTCCGCTCCGGTTTCCCAGGCAACTTTNCCTGTCCGCCCGTCCAAGGCAAAGCAACCATGGGACTTGGAGTTGCATACAAACTGAACTTGTCCGGAATCAAGNACATGGGCNAGCGGGGTTGATGCAGATGGTTTTGAGCCCTCTCGAGAAGTCCTCCAAAGGGTTTCCCCAGTTTTACGATCAAGGCAATAGACAAAAGATTCTTTTTCGTGNTCATGAGTAACAACCACTTGATCTCGAAAGACGATCGGGGAGAACCCACTACCGTGTTGGGTCTCGAAGGTGCCGAAATCTCTTTGCCAAANTTTTTGGCCNAGATGATCCAGGCAGAGTAGGTTATTGGATGTGCGGGTTGTCCAAGACACATANACGAAATNCTNGTCCACTGCAGGCGTAGAGGATGCGNGACTGTTGAATTTATGGCGGTGGTCNGGAATCGAGGGNATGTCCCGTTTCCAAAGGATTTCGCCTTGATCGGCATCNACGCAAAGGATTCGCCTTAGNCCGGTCTGGGGGGTGGCGCAAGTGGTGAAAATTTTGTTTTCGAAAAGGACTGGTGAGGAATGGCCGACCCCAGGCAGGCTCACTGTCCAAGCGGGTTTTTGGAGGTGAAATTTGCTTGGGATTTTCAGCCAGTCCGCTTTGCCTTCCCCTCCTGGGCCCCTGAATCTGGACCAATTTTCAGCCCCCGCAAGCAAAGAGCTTAGGGCAAGAAATCCAATNGCGAATAGTTTCAAGCTAAAGCTAGGTATTCTTGCGGAAAACCATGAAATGCTGTTGAGGCAAAAGATCCAGGGTCTTCTCCCATTTGAAACCGACCGCCTGCATTTCGGACTTGGCTTGTTTTTGGGACATTTTGTGCAGGGGTTTNATCATGACAGAGGGGTCTTCTTTCCGNTACTCAATCAGAACGAGNCGCCCGTTTTGATTGAGTGACTTGTGGATGGATTGAGCCATTTCTCGGGGATGGGAGAATTCATGATAAGCATCAACNATCANCGCAACATCGATGGAGTTTTCTTCGAGCATCGTGTTTTTGATAGTGCTTTGCACGGGNACNACATTGGAAATCTTATTTTGNCTNATTCTGGATCGTACGATGCCGAGCATTTTTGGGGAAATATCCACTGCAAAGACTTGCCCCTTAGGCACCAAAGGAGCCATGCGGAAGCTAAAGTATCCGGAACCGGCCCCGATGTCCGCAATCCGTTCATGCGGTTGCAAGGCCATGCTTTTGATCAGAAGGTCTGTGCGTTCCTCCTGTTCTCGTTTGGGGCGTTCCAACCAGGACGCACCTAAATGCCCCATGACTTGAGAGATTTCTCGCTCCATNTAAAATTTGCCAATCCCATCTCTAGAGGCTTTACCCCGGGTGTAGTGCCTNGATTCAGAAGAATCTTCCGGTTNGNCTNCCACACTTTCTGCGTGGCACCATCCCNCTAATAGTAAAAGCGAGCATGGGAGGAAAAAATGTANAGGTTGATGCATGCCTTAGCTATTTGAGAATTAGATCTTTTTGCAAATCAATATTGAATCGTTTCCAACAACNAGATAGGAAGGTACCTTGGAAAAAATGAAAGTTATTCGAGCCAAAAGCGCTGGGTTCTGTTGGGGAGTGGAGCGAGCGATTCAAGTTGCCAGAGAGGAAGCTCAGGGTGGAAAGAGAAAAGTGTACACCGACGGTCCGCTGATTCATAACCGGCAAATGATGGAACTGCTTGGTCAAGAGGANATNAATGAGGTCGGAGATTACGAAAGTAAGAAAGAGCTGNATTTGGAGGAAGANTCCGAAAANGAATCGGTCATGGTGATTCGGGCACATGGCATTTCTCCCCAAAGAAGAAAGTATCTGAAATCTCTGGGNTTGCCATTCAAAGACGGGACCTGCCCGGATGTTGGGGTTATTGCGGGCAGGGTAAGGTCTTATTCGGCCAAAGGNTATGATGTGGTTATTTTTGGTGANCCCAAGCATCCGGAGGTGATGGGTTTGATGGGCTATGCCGGGGAGAAGGGTCATGTGGTTGCTTCAGTTGCGGACATTAACAACCTTCCCCGGTTATCGGATCAAGTAGCCATGGTTTCTCAATCCACCATGTTCACCCANGAATTTAAGATGCTTTCTGGAATCCTTGCGGAGAAATATCCATCNCTGTTGGTTTTCGATACGATTTGTGGAGCCACGAAGGAAAGACAGTCCGATCTCGTGCAACTGGTTGAGGGGGGGGCAGAAGCCATTGTGGTGATTGGGGGTAAACATTCTGCCAACACCAAAAAATTAGCCAAACTGGCTTCGTCTCACGACCGACCGACTTTTCATGTTGAAACCGCGGANGACATAAAACCGGAGGAATTTAATGATTTTAGAACCGTGGGCGTAACCGCAGGCGCATCCACTCCAGAATTTATAATCCGCAGCATTTGCGAGAAACTTGAGAAACTTTAATCCTTGGAAAAAAAACATGAATCTTGATCTTCCNAATGTATTGGCGGAACGGTATGCCTCGCCTTCGATGAAAAGNGTGTGGTCCGCCACCGGAAAAATAATTATGGAGCGTGAGTTCTGGATCGCAGTGATGCGGGCNCAGAAAGATTTGGGGGTTAAAATCGAAAAGGCGGCCATCGATCGCTCCGAGAGNGTCAAGGCTNTGGTTGATCTTGAATCGATTCGCAATCGGGAAATCGTGACCAAGCATGATGTGAAGGCCAGGCTCGAGGAATTTGCGGAGAAAGCCGGTCACCAACATGCTCACAAAGGCATGACCAGTCGTGACCTCACCGAAAATGTCGAGCAGCTTCAGGTCCACCGTTCNCTTGGGATTGTCTTGGAAAAGGGAATCGCCACACTTTTGGCTTTGGCGGAAAAGGCCAAGGAATACAGAGACCTTCCGGTCACNGCNCGTTCACACAATGTTCCCGCTCAATTAACCACCCTNGGTAAACGCATGGCTAATTGGGGGGAGGAGTTGGAGCGCAGTTTGGAATCCCTTACCCGAATGTGTGCCACATACCCGTACAGGGGGTTGAAAGGGGCGGTCGGCACCCGTTTGGACCAAGTTACTCTNCTGGGGAGTGCCGCTAAGGCCCAAAAGTTGGATCAGAAAGTGATGGAGCACCTGGGGGCTCCGGCTAATTGGGAAAATGTTGGACAGGTTTATCCCCGGAGTTTGGATTTTGAAGTGGTTTCCTTGTTGGTTCGTTTGTCCTCGGCNCCCGCGAGTTTCGCCAAGACATTGCGCATTATGGCTGGGCATGAGCTTTTGGGGGAGGGCTTTGCCAAGGGGCAGACCGGTTCTTCTGCGATGCCCCACAAGATGAACAGTCGAAGCTGTGAGAGAATCAATGGTTTCCACGCAATCCTTAATGGGCACTTGACCATGGTTTCTCAATTATCGGGTGATCAGTGGAACGAGGGTGATGTTTCTTGTTCCGTGGTTCGTCGAATTGCCTTGCCCGATGCTTTTTTTGCGCTGGATGGACTGTTNGACACCTTTCTGACTGTTCTAAACCAAATGGAAGTATTTCCTGCGGTGATTAAGTCCGAGCGTGAGCGNTACCTGCCTTTTCTGCTTACGACCACCATCATGATGGAGGCGGTTAAGGAAGGTGCNGGAAGGGAAGACGCTCATGAGGCAATCAAAGAGCATGCGGTGGCCACAGTGAAAGATTTGCGCAGAGGCAAAACGAAGGAGAACGATTTAATTACCCGTTTGGCCAAGGATAAGCGGGTGGGGATGAAAATTCGGGCTTTACAAGCATTGGTTAAGCAAGGGGAGACCAGATTGGGGGCATCGGCTGAGCAAGTTGATTATTTTGTCAAAAGAGCCCATTCCTGGGGTGAACGCTATCCCGATGCCAAGACTTACGCTCCTCCCAAAATACTCTAAATGCCTCTTGTAACCTAGGAGGCTTGCCGGTTTGCGATTTTGCGATTGCCAATCGGGCTCTTCCTCTGTGGATTGGTAGGTTTTCTACCTATTTACTACTAGACATGTCTGAGGAACTCATTGGAAATTGTTTGGTCGCCCAATCGGGTGGTCCAACTGCCGTTATTAACGCAAGTGTNGCCGGAGTCGTTTCGGAAGCCCTGAATCACCCCTGCATCGAAGAGGTTTATGGTGGNATGAACGGGGTGCTTGGTATCCTGAAGGAAGAGCTGATTGANTTGGCTGAAGAGTCTCAGCAGAANATCCGTGGACTTCGTTNCACCCCCGCTTCCGCTTTGGGAACCTGCNGGTTCAAGTTGAAGNGNGANCAGGAGTACGAAAGAATCCTCCAAGTTTTCGAAGCTCATAATATCCGATATTTCTTTTATTGCGGAGGAAACGATTCNCAGGANACCGCGGACAAGATTTCCAAGCTCGCTCAGTCCAAGGGCTANCAACTTCGCGTGATTGGCGTTCCCAAAACCATTGATAACGATCTTGTTACCACCGATCATTGCCCAGGTTATGGAAGTGTGGTAAAGTATCTTTGCACCATTATTCGCGAAACCGCNCTCGATCATGAGGCGATGGGGCAGCACGACTTGGTTTCCATTATCGAAGTGATGGGCCGNAATGCCGGTTGGATTGCTGCTGGNAGTACCTTGGCCAAGGGGANGGAGAGNAACGATGACGCACCTCATTTGATTTACCTGCCTGAGTTACCCTTTTCCAAGGATAAGTTCGTTGACGATGTTCAACGGGTTTTGAAAAAGAACCGTTACTGCCTGGTNGTTGTGGGAGAAGGCCTGATCGATAAAGATGGTAATTATGTGGCCAACTCGGCAACCGGGCAGGATGCTTTCGGNCACCAGCAACTTGGAGGAGTGGGTGACTTTTTGGCGAACCTGGTCGAAGAAAANCTTGCGGTCAAGGCACGCTCCTCAAAATTGGGAACCGGTCAGCGGGCTGCCGTTCACTGCTCATCCCAAACCGACAACGACGAAGCCTTTNTGGCCGGACAAGCTGCGGTNAAGGCTGCCATTGAAGGTGAGACGGACAAAATGGTCATTTTAGTTCGNGCNGAAGAGGAAGGCTATNGCTGTGAAACCGGNCTTGCACCTCTTTCTGAAATNGCTAACGGGGTGAAGGAAATTCCTGAGGATTGGATTGCCGAGGATGGAGTTAGCATGACTGCTAAATTCATCAAATACTGCCAGCCTTTGATTCAAGGCGAAGTNGAAGTNCCTTATGAAAATGGCGTGCCTGCCTTCGTTCGTTTGTCAAAGAGGNGGATCCGTAAGGTTTTGGATCCTCACGAGTTCGAATAAGCCCATTCATTTTCGGCTTTTTGTAAAAGCCGTCCGGAGTNCTTGACTAAAGAATCTTAAGCGATTCTNCNAGNGTNTGGATNATTTCGTCNGCACTTTCCAAGCCGACCGAAAGTCGGCAAAGATGTGGAGATACCCCAGCTTCAGANAGTTTAGATAANCCATCCTTGGTCTTGGTTAAGTCGTAATGGGCAAGATAGACATANGGGCAGCAAAGAGTGAATTCGGTTCCGAAACTCGGACTTTTAAGCATGCGTAAGTGGTTGTAGAAAGTTTCGAAATCCCCCGTTGTTTCAAAGCTTAACACGCATCCGGGACTTCCGTCTCCNGCGATCGATTCGAAAAGAGTTCCGTTGGAGGGTTGGTAGGCCCAATGGAGTGCCTTTATTTTTTCATGCCCAGAGAGGAATTGGGCAACCTGCATAAGGGTGGCATTGGTTGTTTCGATGAAGCTCGAATAAAATGGAATTTGCTCGGCCATCCTGAGCAGGTCTCTGCGGAAGGGTGGGGTGCGGATTTGGGCAACGCGTTCCATGAGGATACGCCCTTTTGAGCTGGATNCGGGGAAAACCAGGCTTCCCATCATCACATCCCCTTCCCAATTCGCATACTTGGTGAGGCTGTTGACCACGACATCGGCATGGTTGGAAACCTTGGCGTTTTTTGGAGAGACCATGGTCGGATCGACCACCAATAGCGAATCGTAGTCGTTGCAGAGCCCCCTGACCTTTTCCAAATCACAGCACTGCAACAAGGGGTTGGTCGGAAACTCGGTTACAACTCCGGCAATCTGTGAACCATGTTCTCGGAAGAGTTTTTCCAACTTGGAGAAACCCTGCGGCGAATGGAGCGTTAGGACCTTTTCATCCTTGGATGTCAAGAGTGCCATCACCTTAATGGTATCGATGTAGAGCCATCCTAACTGGATCCATATGCCCCTCTTTTCTTCCCTTGCCTGGCGTGAGGCTTCGCGGAAAAGGCTATAAAAGGCATTGGCTCCCGATGATGTCAAAAGCACATCTTCCCTTTTGATGTTCGGGCCATGGGCTTCGGCAATGGTTTGGGTGATTTCCTCGTAGGGGGAATCTTTCTCGGTCAAGGATTCACGGTGAGCGATTAATCCTTTTTGAAAAAGCAGGTCTTCGGCTAACCGCGATGAAACCCCGCAACCGGAATGCTGAAAGAAAGCTTGGAGCGATTGAGCATCCTGAGAATCCCTCGGGATTTGCACGCGAACAAGTCCATCGATTTCATCCACGCATGCATCATTAAGAGCAAGAAGATCCAGTGCGAAGTCACAATCCGATTTCTTGTTGAAGAGAAAGCCTTCCTTTTCCTGATCGTCGTCTTGATCTTTCAGGGCATCAATCAAATCGGTAATTCTGTGATGCCGGACGAAACGGGGGTAACCGGATTTGATCGCCCTGAGGGTAGAGGTTTTTTTTTCCTCGTACCCGATGAGGTCTTCCACAGTCGGTAAACTCACGCAAACGGAGTGATCCCGGTCGGGTACCGTTTGGCCNAGAGGNAACGGCTTTAAACCANTAACCTTCAAGGCACGACTTCGTTTTCAACCATTTGTTCGAAAGTCTGTCTTTTGCGTATTGCTGCGATGGTCCCGTCCTGTTTCTTCAAAATCTCTGCGGCTTCAGGAAAGGAATTATAGTTTTTGGCGGACATGGAGGAGCAGTAGGCGCCCACCCCTTCGATTACGCAAAAATCGCCCACTTCTCCACGTAGAAGATTTCTCGGAGCCAAGGCTTCTGGATCTCCGGGCACTGGGGTGAGGAGGTCGCCTGATTCGCAACAGTGCCCCACAACTACTTGCTCCATATTTTCCCTAAAGCGCTCCTGCCCGGGTTCAGGCACAACCACCAATGGATGCTGAGCCCCATAAAGACTTGGGCGAAGGATCTCCGTCATACCTCCATCGAGTTTGAGAAAACGATACCCATCCTGTCCGGTTGAAGTGATGTCCTGAATCGAAGTCACCAGACTGCATGCATGGGCGAGGAGAAAGGTACCGGGTTCAATTTCAAGCTTAAGTTGCCTTCCGGTTTCTTCAGCAAACTGCTCAAAGAGTGCCTTCACCGGTTGTCCGATCTCGTTTAAATCCGTAGCGACTTCGTTTTCCATACGGGCCACCTTGTAACCGCCTCCCAAATTCAGGGTCTTGACTGAGGGGAAGGCTTTGACCAAATCCAGGCTCATGTTGGCCACCTTCTTCCAAACCTCGGGGTCGGAGCCCGAACCGATGTGGGTATGGATTCTTTCCACTTCCAAGCCATAGTTCTTGCACAAAGATTTTGCTTCTTCCAAATCCCCTTTCCAAATACCNAAACTACTCGCGGGNCCCCCTACATTTGTTCGGTTCGTCCCACCTGAACCCATTCCGGGGTTAAACCGCAACCCTACAGGTTCTTTTTTCCCCCACTTCGCAAATTTATGGATTTGGTGAATGGAGCATAAGTTCACTTTTACCCCATCCTGTAACCAATAACGGAAATCATCCGAAAGCTCTTGGGAACTCAGGGAGATCGATTCGGTGCCAAACCCNGAGCGCACGGCCCGTTCGACCTCGTGCACCGAACTCGCGTCGATACCCAATCCCTCGCTGTTGAAAATTCGAAGGATGGCCGCGGTCGGGGCCGCTTTCATCGCATAGCGGGGTGAAAGACCAAAGGCATGGGGGAAGTTGTTGACCGCTTGAGCGTTGGACCGAAGAGTGACTTCGTCATAGACAAAAGACGGAGTGCCAAAATCCATGCGAATTTGGTCCAAGTCTTCAGAGGTTAAGAATCGAAGGGAGTCCATTAGTAAAAAGCTTCGACAATAAGGAGATGAAGAGAAGAGGCAAGCTTTGGGAATCCGAAAACGGCTGAAAACGATTATTTACCCAAAATGAGGAAGTCGAGNTTGTGGGCACCGCAGACCGCAGACCTTCGAGAAAGTTCCTGAGTGAAGAAGGTTTGCCAAGGCGGGAAATAAACATCTCCTTCGAAGTCTGCATCGATCGCGGTCAAATAAAGGTGGTCCGCCAGGGGCATCGCTTCCTCATAAATCTTTTCGCCTCCGCAAACCCATGCCGTCTTGCCGGATTTCCGAGTCACCTCAAGGGCCTCGCTTAAGCTGCCTGCCTTGTTCGCAAAAGGAAACTCGATGGTCGGGTTTCTCGAAAGTACAAGCACCTCCCGTGACTGGGCGAAAGGCTTGAAATCTTCGAAGCATTTCCTTCCCATAATGAGGATGCCGTTTTTGGTGGTTTCGAGAAAATATTTCCAGTCCGCCTCGATATCCCAGGGGAGACGACCGTCCCGCCCAATCACTCGGTTGTTTCCGCAGGCGACGATAATATTGATCTCACTCATNTNGAAATTATAAAAAAATANCCCAAGGTGTGGCTTTTAATCGATTTATTTTCATACTTCGTTATGGAATGGATATGCGGGACAAATGCAAACCAACGTCAACCAATTTGGAGAAGTCTTGTCTTTGCCGGACCTTTGGCAAAGAAAGGCCTTGAACCTTTTACGGGAGGGTCAGGATGTGGTCTTGCACGCCCCAACCGGTGCAGGTAAAACTTTCGTGTTCGAACAACTCATTGAATCGGGTTGGAAGGGCAAGGCCGTTTACACCGTTCCCACTCGGGCTTTGGCCAATGACAAATTTCGGGACTGGAGTGATCGCGGTTGGGATGTCGGCTTGGTGACCGGTGATCTTAGGCATAACCCGGAGGCACGGGTTGTGGTGGCAACCTTGGAAACTCAGCGAGGGAATGTGGCCAAGGGAACCCTGCCTGATTTACTGGTGGTGGATGAATACCAACTGCTTGGTGATCAAAAGCGTGGACCTGCTTATGAGGTGACCCTGGCAATGGCTCCCAATTCCGTTCGGCTTCTCCTGATGAGCGGAAGCGTGGCGAACCCAGATGAGGTTGCCGATTGGCTGCGAGGTCAGGGACGAACGGTTTCCTTGGTCTCCGAAAAACGAAGACCGGTTCCTCTGGATGAAGTGTTTGCCGAGGCTCTGCTTAAAAGTCCTTTTCGTGGGCGTAAGATACGGGGTCAATGGCCCAAGTTGGTAGCCGCTGCCTTACGCTCTGGCTTGGGGCCGCTTTTAGTCTTTGCCCCGCGACGCAAAGCGGCGGAGGAACTTGCCATCGAGCTTGCTCAGGAACTTCCCGAAGTCGAACCGCTTGAATTGACCTCAGAACAGAAAAAGATTGCCGGTAAGGACTTGTCCNGTNTGCTCAGGAGACGGGTGTCTTATCACCACAGTGGAATGGATTACATGAAACGGGCAGGCGTCATTGAACCACTTGCCAAAACTGGACAGTTGCAGGTTGTAGTCGCCACTACCGGATTNGGTGCGGGGGTNAATTTCTCGATGCGTTCGGTTTTGGTNACGGACCGGGAATACCGCGTNGAGGAAAAGTTGTTCGTCCTTCGACATGATGAACTTTTGCAAATGTTTGGACGGGCGGGTCGTCGTGGCTTCGATGACCGTGGCTATGTAGTGGTTGCCCCCAAGCAAGCTCGCATGTCTGATGCGAGGCCTTTGAAGTTAACGCGTTCGGAGACCCTNGACTGGCCNGCCATCCTTCGGATNATGTCAGGCGCATGTGCCCGTGGGGATGACCATTTNGATGCGGGTCGTTGGCTGGCTGAAAGGTTGTTTTCGGAAGATCGCGTAAAGTTGGGGTTCCGCGATTCCCTTGCGGGTTTTTCTTCCTTTTGGAAGGGAGAGGAGGAACGCAACGAAGCCCTAAAGGAAAACCTCAGCGAACGGGATCAAGTCATTGAGATGCGCAACTCAGTTGGTTTATGGGAGCGGAGGGGCGGACAGTCTCAGGCTTGCCTGGGAGAGGCGTGGGTCTTGGACAAGGGCGAATGGGTCCGTGCACTTACCTTGCCGGANACGCTGAGCAAAGTGAAGGTCGGAAACCCCTGCAGNTTCGGTAAGCGNAAGGAACCGGTTTATGGAAGAGAAATTCCNGTGGGGGTGTATGATTCTGAGGATGCGAAGGAAAAGGTGGTCCTGATCAAATCTTTTCGAAAGAAACTGAAAGAGTCGGTTACGGAAAAGCCTGCGAGGATGAGGAAAACTTTTTCTCGAAAGGTTTGGAGAAGGGAGGGGCTGGAGCAAGTCTTTAAGGATTTGTTTCCCGATCTTTCTCAAGGTGGAGAATTCGTTGAATTCGTGGATCGGGGGAAGGTTCTTCGTGCTCGACTACGCTATGAGAAGGCAAGAATTCTGGGTTGGCGGGATTCCCGGGGCCGCGTTTTACTCAATCCACCAATGCGCAAAGTGACTCGGATGTACGAATCTCCATTTCGGGAAAATGGAAATGGAGATGGACATAATTTGAACGACCTGACTCCAGCAGAAGCATGGGTGGCTCTCAAGCTTATCGATGCCCAGGGAGCACCCACCTTGAGAGGGGAGATCTTTTCATTCTTTTCCGGTGGTGAAGGGCTTGCAGTTGCGGTTGCTTTGGAAGATGAGACTTATCCTGTGGAGGAGCTGGTCCTTGACTTGGCCAATTTGAGAAGCGGTCACCGCTTTAAGGCATTTTCGGTTTCCGAAGCCCGGTTGACTGTGGTTTGCCGGGCAGCATTTGGCTTTCAGGACTGCCGCGGTTACNTCAAAGGCGGGCTACCCACTGAGTATGGTGAAGGAGCCGTTGAGGTTCTTCGTGAACATAAGGAGTTGCTTGCCAGTTCGGATCTCGAAAGAGACTTTAGTTCAGGCGATGTCGAGCGTTTGAGAGTGGAGTGGAAAAGCCTTCTCGCACTCATTGCCTATGGTCCCCGCTTGGACAATCCACGTTGGTTGGCTTTGCAAGAAGAGGCGTTGCGTATCATCGGCCCGAAGGAAGTGGAACAGGGGTTGCCGGCTTTGCCCATCATGCCCGCCCGGCAACGCAGGCGATTTCAAACCAACAGGTACGGGAACCCTCGTTAGACCTAGGAGGANATGGCTTTCAGGGCCTCTTGGTTCTCTTCGAGTTTAGACTGGTTTTCAATCAACTGGTTTCTCGCTCCCTCGACTACCTGAGGAGGTGCTTGNGAAANAAAGGCTTGGTTCGAGAGCTTAANCTCGATGGACTNAATGATTTTCTCCAAGTTGCCAATTTCCTTGGCCAACCTTGCCTTTTCTGCGGAAAGATCTACTCCCACNGTCAAATCAAGAAAGAANGAACCCATGGGTGTGACCANGGCCGGAATGCCCTGNGGAGCNTCGNNAACTCGATTCACCGCGGANGCTCCGGCAGTTGANAGAATGGAGGTCAGGTTTCTTTGGACTGCTTCCGCTTTGGGGTCATTGGCTACAAAAGAAAAGGCTATGTTCCGGTTGCTGGAAAGATTTCTCTCCGCTTTCAGTGCCCGGAGTTGGGTGACCAATTCTCGAACTTCGTTCATTTCCTTTAGGGCGGATTGATCAAGCACGATGCCTCCGGATTGGAGGGCGTCGAGTATGGTTTTTCCGTCACCCGGTTTTTCACTTTCAATGGACTCGCCGGAGGAAAAGCACAGGGTGCTCCACAATTCTTCGGTGATGAAGGGGATGAAGGGGTGGAGCATAAGAAGAATTTGGCGAAGGCAAATATCCTGAACCGCCAGGCAGGTGTTCTTCTGGGTTTCGTCTTGGATTCTATTTTTAGAAACTTCCACATACCAATCGCAGAAATCCGTCCAGAATAATCGATAAATTGCCTGCAGGACGGAGTTGAATTCATAATCCTGATAAAACTTTTCGACTTGATCCAAGGTTTCGGCCAATCTCAGAAGCATTGCCTGATCGTCTTTGTTGACCTGCTCAGGTTGGATTCTTAGGCAAATGAGCTCAATCACCGAATTGTCTTCGATGGGACTTGAAATTTGTCTGAACCGGCAAACATTCCAGAGTTTGTTGCAAAAGTTCCTTCCCTGCTCGATCCTTTCTTCGGAAAACCGAATATCCTGACCTTTGGGGGCGATGCTCATGATCCCGTGGCGTAAGCCATCGGCTCCGTACTTCTCGATCAAATCCAAGGGGTCTGGAGAATTCCCCAAGGACTTGGACATTTTTCTCCCTTCTGCATCGCGAATAATCCCAGTGAAGTAAACATGTTTGAAGGGGATTCGTTCGGGTAATTCCGATTCATGAATTCTTTGCTCGGGCTTGTAGCTTCGCCCTTTGAATTCCAAGCCTGCCATGATCATGCGTGCGACCCAAAAGAAAATGATATCCGGACCCGTTACCAACGCAGAGGTAGGATAAAAATGATCGAACCCTTTTTCTTCCATCGCCTCTTCGCCCGGCCAGCCTAAGGTGGCCAGAGGCCAGAGCCAGGATGATGCCCAGGTGTCCAGTACATCCTCATCCTGCTCCCAGTTTTCCGGATCGGATGGGCCTTTTGCGGAAACATGCCAATTGGACGGGTCGGATTTGATTTTCCCTTTCCGGTACCAAACAGGAATCCGGTGACCCCACCAAAGTTGTCGGCTGATGCACCAATCCTGAATGTTTTCCAACCAGTGCAAATAAGTCTTTTCCCATCGCTTGGGGAAAAATTCGATCATCCCATCCTTCACGACTTGCTTGGCTTCCTCAACTCTTGGGTACTTAAGAAACCATTGCTCCGATAAACGGGGTTCGATCGGAACATCCGCCCGTTCGGAAAATCCTACATTGTTGTCGTATTCTTTACGCTCGACCAGCAAACCATCGTCTTCGAGCTTATTGGCGATGATCTTACGGGCAGAAAATCTTTCCATTCCCTGGTAGTCTACTCCCGCCAAGTTGTTGAGGGTTCCATCCGGATTCAGGATCTCCAACATCGGTAAATTATGTCTTTGGGCAATTTCGAAATCAAGCTTGTCGTGAGCGGGGGTGATTTTCAGGATGCCGGTTCCGAAATCCTTTTGCACCGCCTCATCGGCCACAATGGGAAGAGCCATTGGGTTAATGGGTCTCATCACATGGAGACCCTTGAGGTTTTTCCATCGCGGATCTTCCGGGTGAATGGCAAGGGCCACATCGCCAACGATGGTTTCCGGGCGGGTGGTGGACACTTCCACATATGAACCCGGTGCTTCCACGATGTTGTACCTGATCTTGTAAAGGATGCTTTTCTGAGGCTTCATGATCACCTCTTCGTCCGATAAGGCGGTTTTACTGGTGGGACACCAATTGACCATCCTCTGCCCGCGGTAAACATATCCTTTTTTGAAAAGCTTAACGAATGCATCGATCACCGCATCGGAGTAGTCGTCGTCCAAGGTGTGAACATTACGGTCCCAGTCGCACGAACATCCGAGTTTTTTGAGCTGGTTCAGGATGATGCCTCCATGCTTGTCACGCCAAAGGGCCGCATGATCCAGGAAGTTGTCACGGCCCAGTTCCTCACGGGTTCTTCCATCTTTCTTGAGGGCTTGCTCAACTTTGGTTTGAGTGGCAATGCCTGCATGATCGGTTCCGGGTAACCAAAGGACCGAATGCCCGTTTTGCCTCGCCCGGCGAACCAAAATGTCCTGAATCGTGTTGTTCAGAACATGACCCATAGTCAAAACGCCCGTAACATTCGGTGGCGGAATAACCACCGAATAGGAGGATTTGCTCGGGTCGGGTTTTCCGGCAAAGCAATCGTTCTTTAACCACTTTTGATAAAGGCGGTCTTCAACTTCTTTGGGTGAATAAGCTTTTTCCATTGTTGAGAGTGACAATTGGTTACAATTATCTACGAATCCTTTTCGTATTGCGAGCAAAAGCACGAGAATGTCCCTTCTGGAAAAAACGAACTTCCTTTTTCTTCAGAAAAGGAGTCAGTAGGATGCCGCTGGCAAAACCGCCTAAATGAGCGGCGATGGCAACGCCACCCGCTGATCTCATCGATTCCGGTAATGCGATGACTTGTTCGAAAACCCAAAATCCCAAAACCAAATAGGCAGGTAAATAAATCGTTCCAATGAAAAGGAAGAACCAGTAAAAAACCCGAACATTGGCTCGCGGATAGAGTAGGAGATACCCGGCGATTACTCCGGATATCGCTCCGGAGGCACCAACCATGGGAACTTGCGAGCCAGGGTTGGTCAGGGCTTGGGTGAGGGCGGCTCCCACTCCGCAGCAAAGATAGAAGACCAAGTACTTTATCTTGCCAAGGGCATCCTCTACATTGTCTCCATACAAATAGAGGAAAAGTAAATTACCGAAAAGATGAAGAACTCCACCATGGCTAAACATGGAGGTGATTGTGGTGGCCCATTCCCATGCCGCACCGGTCGGATCGAAAGGGACAAGGTGTCCGAAAAAACTCGCGGGGATGAACCCAAAGGCGGAAAAATAAGCCAACTGCTGTTTTTCGCTGAGGGGAAATTGATAGGCAAAGAAGACCCAAAGGTTCGCTGCGATCAGGAACCAATTGACGATGGCGAATTTTCTCGTTGGGTTGTCGTCGCGGTAGGGAAGCAAAAAAAACATCAAGTTCAAGATAAGTTTTTTCCTAAAGTTGGGCAACTGAGATGAAGAATCTTGTGCCCGAACTTCAAAAGTAGGAGAACCAAATAAAAGTATGACCGACGCTCATCAACGCCTGGCTGTTTTCCGAAGTGATTCGGGGATTACCCTGTCTTTTGGAAACAAGACTTACTTCATCGATGCGTCCGAGCCTTTTCACAACATTGGCTGCAAATCCCTGGATCAGGGTGATTACCTGCCCTTTTATGTTGAAATTGCCAAACGCGAGGGGTTGGGTCCCGAATTCAGGGACGCATTGTTTCGAATGATTGAGGACTTGGAGAAAAGCGAACCGTCCGGTTAACCGTCCGCCCTCACTTAGCCTCAGCCTGAATCTTTTTCAGAATTGGACGACTGGAGGAAAAACTGGAGTCGGGTTCGGTGGCAATGTACCTCGCTCCGGGACCGATCGCCCGGGAATGGATTCCGAGAATGCGGAGATCTTCAGACTCGATGACATACATGATTCGTAGCTTGAACTTTTTTTCTTCCGGTCCCCAAAAAACCACGGAATCAACCGATTCTCCACGCAGGGATGCCTGTTCATAAGTGCCTTTGAGAGGCTCGGACCAGTAACCGCGTAACTCGACATCCCCTCCATCCGCAAAAATCATCGAGACCTCTCTTTTGTCACCGACTCTTCCGAAGTATTCGCCATCGAGTCCGCTCCCCCCGCAACCCCAGGTTGCAAGTAAGAGGAAAAAGGCACAGGTTGCCTTAGACGTCGATGACGTCATCATCCTTTTTTTTAAAGTTTGAGCTTTGTGCATGAAAGCCTGAAGCCGAAGTTCGGACGAAGGACGAGCCGAAACTTTTCTTCAGTTTTTCCGCGAGGGACTTGCGGATTTTAGGCACCATCAGGGCAAAGCCAAACAGGTCGGTCAGAATACCCGGGGTGAGCAACACGATCCCTCCCACCACGATGAGTGCTCCCTCCACCATCTCCAGCGCCGGGGGACGCCCGGATTTTAGTTCGTTTTGGATCTTAGCCAAAGTGGAAAGGCCCTGCTGACGGGCGAGGGTTGCCCCCAGTGCCCCGGTGATCACGATTAGACCTAGAGTGGGCATGAATCCAATTCGGGCTCCTAAATGAATTAATAAATAGAGCTCGATGATAGGAATGAATACGAACAACAAGAGAAGGCGACCGAACATACTTTATTTTTAACTGGATAAGGCACCCATGTCAATGAATCGAGCGGGAGGATCAATTATCCGCTACCCACTTCCAGGTTTGAGTGAGGGAATCGAAAACATGCCATTTGCGGTTTTTGTTTCTCCAAGCGATCCACTCACCATCCACTTGGTAATATTCCCAAGTCTGGTTTTGGTTGTCGAACCCATAGGGCCATGAATGGTATTTCCATCCTGAAAGTTCGTTTGTATCCAACCGTGACCAACTTGAAGTGGATGACTCTTCCCTCCAGCGAGAAACCTGGAGGCCGTTTCTAAGAAGAAAATTCCAACTTTGTTCGCTTTCAGAGTAGACCCAGTTCCCATCGTGAAAATGCCATCCCCGATCAAGGAAGATCTTCGCCTTTTGGGCTTCGATGATTGCTTTCTCTGCGTTTACAATCCCTCCACTAGCCACTTTTCCGCTCAAAGCCTCAACTGGACGAACGGTTGCGAGTAGAATTTCTCTGACCTGCTGGGACGAGATTTCCGGTCTGTGGGCCAAAAGCATAGCAGCAACTCCCGACACCATGGGTGCGGCGAAGGAAGTACCACTCACAAAGGCGTATTGCTCAGAACCTTGTTCAAAAGAGGAAACCCCGGATATTTCCAAGTCATCCAAATACACGCCATCCGCATTGCGAAAATCGTCCGTTTCCAAACGAAAGCGTAGTCGGATGCGTTGTCCGTCAAAAGAAGAAAGATCAAATTGATACAGAGAACCACCCCTTTGACTCCGTCCGTAAATCTGTCCAACAGTCGTCCATTGGTCGGAATCAGTGGATGAGGCTTCTATCCATAGGGTATCATAGGAAAGAAAGAAGAATCTTCGAGCTAGATCGTGATAAATCCTAATTTTCAAAGAAGAACCTTTGGAGGCGTTGAGATCAAAGATGGGACTGATGAGTGAGAAGTTGAGGTTGTATCCATAATCAGCGAAGAATCCATCCGCATTGTAGGCACTATCTGTGAGCCAACGATTCCCGAATTGATCAGTCAATCTTTCCCATCTCGCTTCGTTACCGGGATTTGAAAAACTCCAACCGGCCAATTCTCCCTCAAAATCTTCAAATGAGATAGTCTTTCGGGATAAATCGGGAGTCAGTACATTGACACCAGGCGCAGCCAAATCAACCGTGATCTTTCCGAAATTGGAAAACTTGGCTAGTTCATCGTTCTCATCGGTTGCTGCGACGGATAAAACGGTTTTACCCTCGTAACTAGCCGGATAAACGGGAGCAAGGTCCAAGTCATCTCCTATGGCATCCGATCCTCCGTTGCCGGCGGCACAAATAAGCAAAACGTCAAAAGACTCCTCCAAATTGAAGAGGGCGTCCTGAATAGGAAAGGAAAAAGGACTTCCTCGACCAAGGCTCAGGTTAATGATACGTACCCCTCCCGCAATTGAGTACCCCAAGGCGGAGATGACCCGATCATCGGTGGCTCCTCCGCCGTATTCATTAAAGACTCGCATCGGAAGAATAACCGAATTGGGAGCGATACCTGTTGTGCCCATCCGGTTCAACGAATGAGAGGCGATAAGACCAGCTACTTGTGTACCGTGACCATTGAGGTCGGAAGGGTCATTGTCGTTACCTATGAAATCCCATCCATGAGTGTCGTCGACATAACCGAGCCCGTCATCATCGACGCCCTGGGTCCCATTTGCTTCAGCGGGCATGTAGGCTCTTCGATCCTTTAGTTCCGGGTGATCCGCTGAAATTCCCGTGTCGATGACCGAGACCACAACCCGCTCTTGTCTGGGCTTGTATCGTTCGATGGCAGCTTTCCAGCGAATATCAGCTCCGACTTTGGCCTCCCGATAATTGTAGGTTGTGCCCAGGTTGTCCAAGTACCATTGTTCCTTGAATCGAGGTTCAGAGATCGCCGTGCTCTGGGCACGATGATAGTGATTGAGGCTTGCGTACAAAACGGAAGGTTCCCTTTCCAAGCTTGATAGGAGTTGCGTAAGATCCGTCCCTGCGGGAGTTTGATAAAGTCGTGCCCGGGTCAGCAGAAAATCCTTGAGGTGGATTAACTGGTATTTACCTTCCATAGCTATTCGGTCGGAACTTGTGAGGTCTTTTTTGAAACAAATAAAGCACTGATTGGGAATGACTTCTGGGAAAAGTTGGAGACTTCCCACAAAGAGGTATGAAAAAAATGCAAGAGTAATCTCTTTCACAGAAGAAAATTAGGAAGTGACCTTATCAAAAAAAACATNTATCATCCTATGCTTTTATTTATTATGCACAAACTCGTTTTACTTCGTCATGGCGAAAGCCAATGGAATCAGGAAAATCGCTTCACCGGTTGGCACGATGTCAACCTGACTGAGCAGGGTGAACGNGAAGGTAAGGAGGCCGGTCGCTTGCTTAAAGAGCAGGNCTTCGCNTTTGATGTCGCCTACACCTCGGTGCTCACCCGGGCGATTCGGACTCTCTGGCTGGCTCTTACGGAAATGGAGCAAGTATGGATTCCCGTTCATCGGGAATGGAGACTCAATGAAAGGCACTACGGGTCCCTGCAAGGGCTTAACAAAGCGGAAACTGCGGAAAAACACGGAGACGAACAAGTTCTGGTCTGGCGCCGCAGTTACGACATTCCACCTCCTCCCATGAGTAAGGAGGATGATGGGTATGCCGGAAAGGATCGACGCTATGCGAATTTGGATGAATCCAATCTGCCTCTCACCGAATGCCTCAAAGATACAGTGGATCGCTTTCTCCCGCTTTGGGAAGAAACCATCACCCCTCAAATCAAAGCCGGAAAGAATGTGCTCATCACGGCTCATGGGAATTCTCTCCGTGCGTTAATCAAATATTTGGACGGTCTTTCGCAAGAGGACATCCTTGGTGTGAATGTGCCCACCGGGATGCCTCTTGTCTATGAGTTGGACCAAGANCTGAAACCCTTGANCCGCCAATACCTGGGTGATCCGGANCGGGTTGCCAAGGCGATGGANGCNGTGGCGAACCAAGGGAAAGCCAAGTAGGCAAATTNCTCTGCTCAATTTGCCTCTTTTCAATTTTTGCGAAAGATTAATTAACCATGGACGCATCAAGCAAGAAGACCGAACCCCTAAAAAGAGAATACGATAAGTCATTTGTCGTAACCCCGGAGTATCGAGCCTCCCTCCCGGATGTGCAGAACTCCGGAGGCNNGGAGATGGAAGGTGCCCGCGTGCCCATCCTTCAGGTTGGCATTTCCGGTTTTCGTTTACCACTCCGCTTTGTCGGACCGGATGGTGAGGACTTGGCGGTGGAAACCAAGGTGACTGGTACCGTGAGCCTGGATGCGGATAAGAAAGGGATCAATATGTCCCGCATCATTCGGATCTTTTACGAGTACAAAGAGGAAATCTTTTCGCCGGAAATTCTCGCCAAGATCTTACACCATTACAAAACCAAGTTGGATTCCAGGGAGGCCCGCATCAAGGCGGACTTNTCCTATCCCATGATCCAGCAAAGTCTTCGCAGCGGGTTGGAGGGGTACCAGTATTACGGGTGCAGTTTTGAGGGTCTGATTGACCGGGCGGACCGGGTAAGAAAGATCATTCACTTCGACTTTGTTTATTCCTCAGCCTGCCCATGTGCGTCCGAGCTTTCCGAACATGCAAGGGAAANAAGGGGCTTGCTGGCAATTCCGCATTCCCAACGCAGCAAGGCCCGTGTGAGTGTGGAGGTTCATCCGGACCGCGAGGTATCTCTTCTGGAATTGCGTGATATGTGCATCAATGGACTGAGCACCGAGACTCAGGTTATGGTTCGCCGAGANGATGAACAGGCTTTTGCGGAGATGAATGGAGCCAACATTAAGTTCGTCGAGGATGCGGCCCGCTTGCTCTACGCACAGCTGATCGAGGACACCCGAATCATTGACTTTCGAGTGGTTTGTTCGCATTTCGAATCCCTNCACTCTCACGATGCCATTGCGGTTTTNTGTNGGGGGATNGATGGAGGGTTCCGNGCGGAATACGAAGANTTCTCCAACCTGATCGTCTGAATNCTTCGTCCCNTATGCCCGGGAGGTGTTTTTTGCCTTCTTTCGCAAAAATGCGATGAGGGTTGCATGCAAAATTGAGCATTGCCTCGATTCCTTTCTCGAAAACGAGCAAGATTTNGTGGACTTGGAAAAGCGAGCCTCTTGGAGGAATCCTTATTTTTCTCCGGAATGGTTGAAGGTTTGGTGGAAGAGGCAGCCGGAAGGATCGAGGCCGGTTTTTTTGGTCGCTCGGTCCGAAAGCGGTGGGCTTGAGGGATTTTGGCCTCTGGTGGAGAGACCCGGTTTACTCGGATCAAAAGGGCTGTGGCCCTTTGTCTATGACGAGGCGAATTACTTCGATCCTTGGTGCACGGAAGCCGCCGCTCCGGTTTTGGTGGAGGGNTTGAGGCAGTTGATGAATGAGTTCACTTTTTCATGGATTCCTNTGNTGCGTAATGAGTTTTGGGANAAATTTCTGGCCCCNGAGNTCCTGAAATACNGATTACCTCATATTGCNAGGCAGCCCCGTACGACNTCCTTTATCTTGCCGCAGCCAGGAGTGAGTTTTGAGGAGTTTTGGGCGGAAAGGGTGGGGGCAAAGAGCCGGAAGTCCTTCCGTTACGACACCCGGAGGCTCGAGGAAAAGGGGGAGGTATGCATCGAATGCCTCGAGTCTTTCGAAGAGATTCGGGCGGTCATGCCNGCGACCTGCGTGGTCGAGGTCGAATCCTTGAAGTCGATCGAAGGCGTTGGGCTCTATTCGATCCGTGGGAAGAGGGGNTTTTTCTTTGAATTNCTGCCTGAATTAGGGAAAAACGCGAGGGTNCGCTTATCCTTGCTTCGNGTGAACGATGAGCCTGTGGCNTGGGAGTTGGGCATCTTGGGGCCNGGATTCATGGGGGTTCACCATCTTTCCTTTCATCAGGAATGGAAAAAATATTCGCCAGGCAAGCAGCTCACTTATCACACCATCAAGAGAGCGTGGGACGAGGGCAGGGTGATCGATTTNCTTCCNGGAAATTTTGAGTATAAGGAGAAGCTGGCCGCCTCNGTTGAACCAGTTCGGGAATTCCACTGGTTTCGGAAAAGTGTTCGCGGGTACCTGGCTCGCCGTTTGATTCTTTGGAATATGAGAGCCCGAAAGAAAATACGTCAGGCTTCCACCGCAAAATCGGCCGAGATTTACCGTCGGGTGATGGAAAGCTGATTGATTATTCTTTGCCGTCGAAGATTTCTTGGATAATGTGATNAATCCTTATGAGTTCGATTTCTGACAAGCTTCATNCCCTNCGCGAAGACTACGACAACGATCCGCTTCGCCGTTCGGATATGCGATCATGCCCCATCGAGCAGTTCTCCACCTGGTTGGAGGAAGCGGTGCAGGCTCAGGTTTATGATCCCAATGCCTGCACTTTGTCCACCGTTGGTTCGGAGGGCCAACCCTTTGCCCGNGCCGTCTTGCTCAAGGGAATCGAAGAGGAAACTTTTGTNTTTTACACCAATTATAACAGCCGCAAAGCGGCTCAATTGGAGCGGAACCCCAAGGCATGTTTGCATTTCCCCTGGTTTGCCCTTCAACGTCAGGTTCTGATCACCGGAGTGGTTGAAAAAGTTGAGGATGGACTTGCCGAGGAATACTTCCGGTCCCGTCCTCTTTCAAGCAAACTGGGTGCCTGGGCATCCTCTCAGAGCGACCCTCTTGATTCTCGGGAAACCCTGGAAACTGCATTTTTGGAAGCGAAGGAGAAATGGGAGGAGGATCCTCCCAAACCCCCGCATTGGGGCGGCTTTCGGGTGTCTCCGGATTCCATTGAGTTTTGGCAAGGGGGGCCCGGTCGCTTGCATGACCGCTTTTTCTATGAGAAGCAAGCTGAGGGCTGGAGTGTGCAACGATTGAACCCGTAATGAAAGAATCTTCGGACCAGTATCAGAGAGAGGATATTGACGATCTTTTGTCGATGCGCGGAAAGCCCTTTGCCGATTGGAAGGAAGAGAAAAAGTACCTGCAGGAGAAATGGGGTACTCAGGGCAGGCAATTGGAAACTCCCTCCAATCTGCAAGACAAGCAAACCGAGCAATCGAAAGACGAAAGCGAAAAATCATGAATTGGGAAGCAACCGGAAATTTTGAAGACATTCTCTACCACAAGGGAGAAGGCGTAGCTAAAGTGACGATTAACCGCCCTCACAAACGCAATGCCTTTCGGCCCCAGACGGTCAATGAAATGTACCAAGCCTTTCTCGATGCCCGCGAAGACTCTTCGATTGGAGTGGTTTTACTTACCGGGGAGGGGCCTCACTCCGATGGCAAGTATGCCTTTTGTTCCGGGGGAGACCAAAGTGTGCGCGGAGAGGCCGGGTATGTGGACGAAGAGGGTGTTCCTCGCCTCAATGTTTTGGATTTGCAAAAGCTGATTCGCAGCATGCCTAAGGTGGTGATCGCGTTGGTTGCGGGGTATGCGATTGGCGGGGGGCATGTGTTGCATGTTGTCTGCGATCTGACCATTGCAGCGGACAATGCTATTTTTGGGCAGACCGGACCCAAGGTCGGCAGTTTCGACGGAGGCTTTGGCTCTAGTTATCTGGCCCGGATCGTCGGTCAGAAAAAGGCCCGGGAAATTTGGTACCTCTGCCGACAGTATAATGCGGAGGAAGCTTTGGATATGGGCTTGGTGAATACAGTGGTTCCCGTGGAGCAATTGGAAGCCGAAGGTTTGCAGTGGGCCAGTGAGATTATGGAAAAAAGCCCGCTTGCGATCCGTTGCCTGAAGTCCGCATTCAATGCCGAGCTCGATGGACAGTCTGGTATTCAGGAACTCGCGGGCAATGCCACCTTGTTGTATTATTTATCCGAGGAAGGCTCGGAGGGGAAGAAAGCTTTTCTTGAGAAGAGAAAGCCCGAATTCGGAAAGTATCCGTGGCTACCTTGAGC
>NHCT01000012.1 GCA_002167605.1 Verrucomicrobia bacterium TMED40
GACCAGGCGGTGAGGGCAATTGGGATGCCTTGCGTGGTCAAACCGATTATGAGTTCATCAGGCAAGGGGCAAAGTACGATAAGGTCGCTGGAACAAGTCGATCAAGCTTGGGAATACGCTCAACAGGGCGGGCGGGCAGGGCAAGGAAAAGTCATCGTTGAGGGGTTTGTGGATTTCGACTATGAGATCACCCAACTCACTGTCCGGCATGCCCAGGGGACTTCCTTTTGCGAACCGATCGGTCATGTTCAGGTTGATGGAGATTACCGTGAATCCTGGCAGCCTCACCCCATGTCCGACTTGGCTCTTGCGGAAGCCCGAAGGTATGCCCAGCGTATTACTGAAGCTCTCGGTGGGTGGGGTGTTTTTGGCGTCGAGCTTTTCGTGAAAGGGAATGAGGTGCTTTTCAGCGAAGTGTCTCCCCGTCCCCATGATACTGGAATGGTGACAATGATTTCTCAGGACCTTTCACAATTCGCACTCCATGCTCGAGCTATTTTGGGTTTGCCGGTGCCCGTTATCCGTCAATTCGGCCCGGCTGCGTCGAGCGTTCTTTTGGTCGAAGGAGAATCCCTAGGTCCGTGCTATGGGAACCTTGACTCCGCTTTGAACCGACCGGATACGCAGTTGCGTTTATTCGGAAAGCCAGAGGTAAGCGGTCAGCGTCGAATGGGCGTAGCTCTTGCTCGAGGAGATTCCTTGCAGGAAGCTCGTGATCGGGCGAACCAAGTAGTTGCTGACCTGGAGGTTTCGCTTTGAGTGAGTTTAAGGAGTTGCACAATCTCCTTGTGCAGTTCCGTGACGAGCGGGACTGGGAGCAATTTCATGATTCCAAGAATCTGGCCTTGGCTCTATCGATCGAGGCGGCCGAATTGAACGAATTGTTTCTCTGGAAAAAGGATGCACAAGTGGAGCAGGTTGATCGCGATAGGTTGAGGGAGGAATTGGCGGATGTCTTTGCCTACGCAATCATGTTGGCGGGGCGCCACGGTCTTGATGTTTCGGAAATCGTAAGGGAAAAGATCGAGGTTAATGCTCAAAAATATCCGGTTGAAAAATCGAGAGGCAGGGCAAATAAATACAAAGATCATGAGCACGGGTAAATGCCATTTGTAGCAATGCGTTCTTGCCACCGGCAGTTGAAGAAATTATCTCTTCGGCCATGATCGATACGATAACCAACAGGAATGGGGAAGTTCTAGATTTCAGTTTTCACGAAGGAGCCGAAGGGTCGCGGAATTTATTGCTGATCGGTCATGGGGTTACCGGAAATAAGGACCGCCCTTTAATTTTAGCACTCGCTCATGCATTGGCGGACGAGGGTATGCCCGTCCTGAGGTTCTCCTTCTCTGGAAATGGGGCTTCCGGTGGGAGTTTCAGGGATTCCACCATCTCCAAGGAGGTCGGGGATCTTCAGTCCGTTCTTTCCGCAGCGGAGACTTTCGGTTATCGGGTCTTTTATGCGGGGCACAGCATGGGTGGCGCGGTCGGGGTAATGACCGCTGCCATCGATTCGAGGATCAAGTTTCTGATTTCTCTTGCGGGGATGGTGAGTACGAAGAGCTTTTACGAGCGCGAGTTCGGTCAGGAAAAAACTGAATCGGGCTGCATGTGGGAGGATCCCAGTTTTCCTTTGTCGGAAAAGTTCAAAGTAGATATGCACGCAATCGGATCAACGAACTCTTCTGCCAGTGCGGTGAGCGTGCCTTGGTTGATGGTTCACGGAACTGCAGATGATGTCGTTCCGGTCGAGGATTCCCGTGAGATTTTCTCCTATGCCAACGAACCCAAGCAACTGGTGGAAATCCCCGATGCGGATCACCTTTTCTCAGGAGACTCCTTGGGCTTGATGGTGGAAACCGTTCTCGGATGGATCGGGGATTGCTTGGAAAGGCCCGAGCGTAAGGTAGAGTCTTGAGATTTTGGGAACCGATGGGACTTCCTTGTGATAGGAATATAACAAAGTCAGGTTGACATCGACGGGATCGGAATTCATTTCTACATCCATGAAACGACAGCCCCTAACCAACAAAATTCTCTTTGTGGATGACGAGGAATCCATTCTCCAAGGATTCAAGTTGACTGTCGGTAGGCATTACGAAATATCCGTAGCATCCTCGGGCAAAGAGGGATTAGAGGTATACGATCGCGATGGTCCATTTGCGGTGGTGGTTTCTGATTTTGCGATGCCTGAAATGAACGGGGCAGAATTTTTAGGGGAGTTGCGTAAACGGGACTCCTCTGCCGTCACCATGTTGCTTACCGGCGAGGCAAATTTTGAAGAAGTTTCGGAAGTGGTTTCTTCCGGCGGAATCTTTCGATTGCTCAACAAACCCTGTTCCTCCGAAAAGCTTAAAAGAAATGTTGAGGAAGCACTGAGGCAATACAACCTGATCCGGGCGGAGAAAGAATTACTGGAAGAAACTCTCAATGGTNCCGTTTCCGCTCTNATTTCTCTGTTCTCCGCGTCCAAGCCGCTCTTTTTTGGTCGAGCCCAAAGAGTCAAGAAATTGGCTGTTAAAGTTGCCGAAAAAATGGAANTGGAAGATGTCTGGTGCATCGAATTGGCTACCGTCTTTTCTTACCTGGGTTACCTGACTCTTCCNGATGACGAATTGGAAAAGATTTATAACGGAGAAGAGGTTTCTCCGGAGGTTAAGATGATCATCAGTGGATTNCCCGCATTCGTGGAGGATATTCTTTCCCGAATCCCAAGGATCAAGAGAGTGTCCAAAATTGTTGCACTGTTGGCCGAAGATAATTTTTTGGCGGACAGGGAAAAAAAGAAGGAAGGCTTGGCTGCCTCCGTCATCCGNCTCGCTCAAACTTACGAAAACTGNATGAGNAGNGGAATGGGNAAAAAGGATATTTTGGATGGAATTAAAGAACAATCCGAACGATATTCACCTGAAATTCTAAAGACTCTTGGNGATGTTCTTGAGCAAACCCAAGCTCCCACNCAAAAACTCAGGATCGAATGCAGTGATCTCAAGGAAGGGATGCGTTTGCAGGAAGAACTTCGCTTGCCCAATGGAACCCTGGTCGCACCCAAGGGCATGGAGGTCACTTATCACTTTATCCGCATGATCGACAATTATGTNATTTCCTACTTTGGCAACCCCTTCCCCAATAAAATTGAAGTAACCCAGTCTTCCTAGCAGGGAGAAAATCGATCTGTGGTCTTTTTCCGCTTGGGTCCAGGAGTGTAGTACGATTAGTCAGGAAGGCTCTGCCATGCAGGTGAGGCCAATATCAGAAAACCTCATCTTCATTGCCGTCGTCATACTCGTCAAAGGTATCGTAAGACGAACTGTCGGGATCGATAGCTGCTGAATTTCCGCCTTCGGCTTCGACCTTAAATCCGCTGACTGAGGTGAACCATTTTGTGACGCCATCCTTGCCTTGCCACTCTCTCCCGTTGAGGCGAGCTTCTATGGTGACCTTGTCTCCTGTTTTCAGGTCTTTACTTTTTTCGATGGCATCCTTGATGAATTCAACAGGTATGGGATTGTCCCAGCGTCCGTCTCCGGTTTCCACCACAACCTGATGCTTCTTGAACCCGTTCGCCCCGTATTCGCGGATCTCATCCACAAATTTTACNTCTCCTTTGATCGTTACTTCATTCATTATTCACTTTGTACTAACAAACCAATCGGAATCCTCAATGGAAATCTTCTTTAAAGGTTCAAAAGAGTTGATGGAATCCATTCCTTGCTAGAACAATGTTTTNGTTAATGAGCTTGATTAGAAAAGTTCATTTGACAAATAAAGTTAGTCGATGTGATTATGGAAGGATGCAATCACCCCAAACATCCTCCAAAATTTTATTTGTGGATGATGAGAAATCGATTTTGAGTGGGTTCAAACTTACGGTGGGTCGTAAGTTTAATGTAAGTTTGGCTTCTTCTGGGGCAGAAGCTCTGGAGGTTTTCAACAAGGAAGGTCCTTTTGCGGTGATTGTCGCTGACTTCGTGATGCCTCGGATGAGTGGGGCCGAATTTCTTAAGGAGATTCGGAAGCTAGACCAGGAGGTGGTGGCGATGATTTTGACGGGGGCAGCGAATTTTGAGGTAGCTGCCGATGCGGTTCGAACTGGAGGCATCTTCAGGCTTTTATCGAAGCCCTGCAGTGGAACGGAAATGAAAGAGAATCTGGAAGAAGCCTTGAGGCATTACCAAACTCTGCGTGCGGAAAAGGATATGCTGGCCTTGACCATGAATGGTGCGATGCGGGCAATGACTTCGATTTTGGCAGCGGCCAAACCTCTTTTCTTTGGTCGCTCTCAGCGCGTCAAAAGAATGGCTTTCGAATTGGCTAAGGAATTGAAGCTTATGGACCAATGGCGTTTGGAGTTGGCCTCCACTTTTTCCTTTTTGGGCTACCTTACCTTACCTGATGAGATTCAGGAGAAAATATACCGAAACGAAGATTTGCCTGAGGAGATCGATCGGATCGTACAGAATTTCCCAGAATTTTCCGAAGGCATCTTGCGGGGGATTCCACGACTTGAGGAGGTTATCAGGATTATTCGAAAGATCGATCTCGATTACGAGGAACCCAAGGTTCTGGACAATGATTTGACCAAGTCCGCATCGGTTATTCGATTGGCTAAGCATTATGATCAACTGGCAAGCGAGGGTTTGGCTCGGCCCATGATTTTTGAAAGGTTGCTGAAGAATCGGGGCATGTACCTGCCTGGAGGAATGGAGGCTCTGAGTAAGATTCGTAACTATGCGGATGGAGGTCCACAGGTTCAATCGATTGATTTGACCGCTCTCAAGCAGGGGATGAGAATTCAGGAAGACCTGAGACTTAACAACGGTTCCTTGGTCGCTCCCAAGGGGTCGATTGTCAATAACCACTTCATTTCCATTCTCCAGAACTACCGGACTTCCTATCCCTCCGATCCCTTGCCTCCGANAATNGATGTTATTATGGGTTCGAGCTTTGCGGTGGATAAAAATTCCTGAGTTTTTANCGTATCCGCCGTNGCAANGAAGCAAAGAGTGAACTTAGCTNAAAGTNCNNCATACTCACCTCACAGGGAGAGTGTTTTGCTTCCATACCAAAAAAAACACCGCATTTCTGCGGTGTCTTTTGGCTTTNNAAGCACAAACTTAAACTGAANCAAACTGACCTAAGTCAATNNGTAAGACGGGNCTNATTTAAAAAACGTTCAAAAGAACANAGAAAAAAATCTTTTCCCAGGATTCAACTCCACGCAAGCATCCGCTCGATGGGAAGCTTTGCTTTTCTTATCAAGTCCTCATTCATCTCAATGGCCGGATTTCCGGTTCTCAGGCATTCTAAGAGTTTGGGTAGGGTATTCATTTTCATGAAACGACAATCATTGCAGGCGCAATGCCCAGTCGGGCCAGCCACGAATGACTTGTCGGGGAGTTCTCGATTCAAGCGATGCATCATGCCCGTTTCGGTAAGGATAATGAAGGTTTCGGAGGGGTTATCGCGACAAAAGGAAACCATTTTTTCGGTGCTACAGACTTCGTCGGCAAGGTCTCTTACTGAATCCATGCATTCTGGATGAGCGACAACGGGGGCGTTGGGGTATTCGAGTCGACAGCGTTCCACGGATTCCTGGGTGAAGAGAACATGAGCGTAGCAACTCCCCGGCCATAAATTCATTTTCCGGTTGGTTTGTCCCATCACCCATTGTCCGAGATTTTGGTCTGGAACAAAGAGGATTTCGCGGTCTTCTGGCACTCGGTTGACGATTTGCACCGCATTCCCACTTGTGCAAATGACATCACTGAGAGCTTTGACTTCCGCCGAGCAATTTACATAGGCTACTACATAGATGTCAGGATTTTTCTCGCGGTATAGAGCGAGTTTCTCCGCGGGGCAGGAGTCCGAAAGCGAGCAACCGGCCTCCATGTCCGGGAGAAGTACGGTTTTTCCGGGGTTGAGGATTTTTGCGGTTTCCGCCATGAAATGAACTCCGCAGAAAACGATAATCTCCGCATCGGTTTCGGCTGCCTGCCTAGCCAAGCCAAGGGAGTCTCCGACATAGTCCGAGATTTGCTGGATGGCATCGATCTGGTAATTATGGCAAAGAAGGATGGCATTCTTTTCTTTCTTAAGTCGAAGAATTTCTTTCTGATCAAAACTTAGAGTCTTCTCTTCGCTTTTGCTTTTGAAGATTTGTATCGGGGGCCCTGGAGCGAGCGTTGCCATTTGAGGGGATTAGTTGGAGTCGGAGCAACTACCGTTTTTACTGTAATTGGGGCACTTGGCGTGAACTTGCAAACGTTGATCTTGGACATGAAGGCCTAATTTTTCCGAAACATTTTTGCCGTACCATTCCATAAAAGGAGCATCCACATCAAAGATTCGATCGCAATCGTCACAGATGACCTGTGCCTTAAAAGTCTCGGTGGTGTCATTTAGTGCATAAAATTTGTTGTCGTGACCAACATCCACTTTTCGAACGACGCCGCTTTCAACTAGGAGGGGGAGGCAACGGTAAATGGTGGCCCTTGAGACAGTCTCGTCCAAGCTTTGGGCCTCCATGAGCAGTTGTTCGGCAGTAAAGTGACCGGTTTGCTGGGACAAGGCCTCGAACACTCCACGGCGTTGATCGGTCATCCTCAAGCCTTTGCTTGCAAGGTATTCGCAAAAGCTGTCTAAGGTATCGTTTCGAGTGGAATTCATCAATTCGTACAAACAACTATTTGCGCGTAACTTTTAAAAGGTCAATTTCATTGAGACATTATTGAGATTTATCTCCGTCGAAGCGACTTGCTTGACCCCGTTGTTGGATTTAAGAGTGGAGAATGTCCGTAAAAGTTAATCAAAACACTATTCCCGATTGGGCAATCACTAGACAAGCCGAAGCCTTGTTTGAAAATGTTTCCCGAGGTATGCCGGGTAAACCTCGGGAGGTCATAGAACTAGCCGCTTTCGATCTGGCCAAAGAAAGAATGATTGATCAGGCCTTAATGGCTCAGGAAAGCAAGAGGCGCAATTACCTGGTCGATCCTGCGGAACTTGCTCACGGGATGAAGCAATGGCTGAAGCAAAATGGCGGAAAAAAGGCTTTTCAAAAAAATAAACACCCCTTGATTAAGGATCAGGAGGATTTGAAAAAAGAAATCACGAGCCAGATCCAATTCAATCGTTTGCTCGAGGAAGAATCGGCGTGCTCCCCGGTTTCTGAGAAAGATGCGTTGGAATACTACGAGTCACGTCCGGACCTTTTTCGCACCGAAGAGACTTTGAGCGCTTCGCATTTGCTCAAGAAGGCGAGTACCGAGGAAGAGTTCGTGGAAAAGGAACAGGCAGTGCTCGATCTCCGGAAGAAAATTGAACAAGGCATGGATTTTGTGGAGGCGGTTCGGGAAGAGTCAGACGATGCGGTTAATGACGGCCACTTAGGGACTTTTGGAAAGGGTCGGATGGTTCCGGAGTTTGAAACGGTTGCATTTTCTCTTGCAGAGGGAGAGTTAAGTCAGCCCGTGAGGACTCAATTTGGTTGGCATTTGATTCTGCTTCGTGAGCGAACTCAGCCTCAGATAACCCCTTTTGAGGAGATGCGTGAAAAAATTGTGGAATATTTGACGGAGAGAAGGAAAGACAAAGTTTTTGAGGAATTTCTCGATCGGCTGAAATCCGAGGCAACCATTGAAGAGGTTTCGGGAATTTGACCGATCATTCAGTATGTAGCCAATAATGTTTAGGCGTACTCTTCGATTATGATTGTTGGTAGTGAGTTTCCATAATATTATTTGCTTTGTTCCTAAATTACTTATTGCCTCCAATCTCCCTAGGGTAGAAAATTTAATAAGTTTTTCTAACGAGGCCTATTCAAAACCAAAATTTAAAAATTCTTGAAATTAATTGTTACTTGGAACCCAAATGAGTGAAGTAAAGAAGATACTTTTTGTTGATGATGATGAAAGTATCATCAGCGGAATCAAACTAACCGTTGGAAGGAAGTTCGAGGTGAGTACAAGTACCTCCGTGACTGAAGCTCTCGAGATTTTCAAAAACGAAGGTCCTTTTGCCGTGGTCGTCTCAGATTTTCAGATGCCAGTTATGAACGGTGCGGACTTCCTGCAAAAGATTCGCGAAACTGATTTGGAAGTGGTTACGATGCTACTGACCGGGGCGGCGAATTTCGAAGAGATCTCGGATGCGGTTCACCATGGACGAATTTTCCGCTTGATTGGAAAACCATGCTCAAAGGAAAAGATGGTGGGTCATTTGGATGCCGCCTTGGCTCAATATCGTATGATTCGTGCGGAAAAGGATCTGCTTGAGGAAACGCTGAATGGTGCCCTTCGAGCACTCTCGGCCATATTGGCTGCTTCCAAGCCTCTCTTTTTTGGCCGGGCTCAACGGGTNAAGAATATGTCTTTTGACTTGGCCAAACAGTTGAAGATNAATGACCCNTGGCGACTGGAGTTAGCCTCTACCTTTACCTATCTGGGTCATGTCGGTCTACCTGATTCCGTGCAGAAGGATGTTTACGACCAAAACNATCTNTCACAGGAAGTGCAGGAAATTATTAGCGGATTCCCTGAATTTATCAGTAGCGTACTCGGTGAAATTCCGAGGTTGGATGAAATCCCTACGATCATCAGNCANATTGATGATGATTACAATTCTCAGGTCTTGGATAAGACGGGGATACTCAAATTGGCTTCNATCTTGAGGTTTTCTCAGGAATACGATGTTTTGGCNGCAAGCGGGCGTTCCAACAAAAAAATCTTTGAAGTTCTTTCGGATCGGCAAAGGAAGTTCCTCCCTGGAGTGCTCGACGCATTTTTGGAACTCTATGATTTTTCCGAAGAAGCGGATACCATTGATGTCGTCCATCCAAGTGAGTTNTTGACTGGAATGGAAATTAACCAAGATCTTTACTTGCCCGATGAGACCTTGATTGCTCCGAAAGGTACGATCGTGGAANAACACTTNATGCGGATCATAGANAATTATTATGCCACTTACCATGGCGGTAATCCTTTCCCGGAAAAAGTGCAGGTTATTCTGCGCAAGAAGAAATAAAACCGGTTGCCNGAGGTTCGCTCACCTTTCCCCACTCTAATGCCCTAACTCATCGTTTCTGATTCTTGAAAATCCGTAATTATCTTCTGATTATGACTCTGGTTTCAATTCTGGGGTCTTTTTCTTTGATGTATTTGGTTTGGAGAACAGTGGAGCAATCCAAATCCAATGATATCAAAATNAGTGATTTTGTTGGGANNCNTGGCAAGCGATCTCCCGATTGGATATTGATTCAGGATATATCNTCCCGGAGTAAGGAGGCTATTNTGGCGATGGATTTTCTTGTGAATGAAGCCTCTGGTCTCTTTCAATTCGTTGAGGTNATGCTTGAAGATATCGCAAGACTGGTTGGTAATTCCAAAGAAAAAAGCGATGTCATATCANATGATTTGCGGGAAAGGTTAGCTTTTTCNTTCAGTGANTTNAGAAACAAAGCCTATGCATTGGGAACCNTTGGAATCGGAATGACGGAGAGAGCAGCCANAATTGCCGAATTTGAGAAATCTTCTGGTGACTTTTATGAGGTGCTTGAGGAGTTGGATGCATGGTCCGAGCAAATACTGAAAGAAGATGCGGAGGAGATTGAGAAAATGAGAAATGAAATAGAGGTGGCGAGAAACACTTCTCTTTTCTCGATTGGGACAGCCTGTCTTATTTTCCTCGGAATTTGTCTGTTTGTCAGCTTTTTGATCCACAAAAGTTTTTTGATGCCCATTCAAAGAATGGCTNCAGCCGCAAAAGAGGCNATAANTGAAAGAAAATCTTTCACTCGNAGTTCTTTCACAAAGACCCCTTGGTCGGGCAANGCAATTAATTCCGAGAAAACCAGTTTNCTGCGTAGGGAATCCGGTCCTGAGGAAATCGAAACCCTTTCCCGCACTCTTTGGGAGTTGGTCAATAACTTGGAGGAGTCTGTTCGGGTAAGAACAAAAGAACTTGCCGAGCGAAGCCACAAGCTTCAGCAGGAAATGCAAAACCGNAAAAAGCTCGAGGCCGACCTGCAACACGCCCAGAAAATGGAAACAGTCGGACAAATGGCTTCGGGCATTGCTCATGAGATTCGAACTCCCGTGCAATTTGCAGGTGACCACCTTGATTTTCTCAAGGAGTTCGTCAATGAAGCTGTGGAAAAGAAGGTCTACGAAAAATTGGATATAAACGATTCTCAATTTGTAAGTGAGATGGTNCCTGTAGCCTTGGCTAATACTCAAAAAGGGTTGGATCAGATTTCTGAAATTATTACTTCAATGAAGCGTTTCGCATACAAGGATACGAGTTCATCTCCGACCCATTCAGATCTCAATGTGGCGGTTAAGGATTGCATTTCNCTTAGCCGNAATGAATGGAAAAATGTGGCTTTGCTTGATTCTGACCTGGATCCTGAATTACCTTTGGTTCAGTGTAGGATAAGTGAAATTACCCGAGTAATTCTTAACCTTATCATCAATGCCGCACAGGCGATCAAAGCCCAGAAAACCGAAGATCTTGGGCAAATCTTTGTAGAAACCAAGCTGGAGGACGATAAATTTGTCCGAGTTTCGGTTAAGGACAATGGCGGAGGTATTCCCCCAGAGGTTGCATCGCGAATTTTCGAACCTTTCTTTACAACTAAAAAGGTCGGAGTAGGTACCGGTCAAGGCTTGGCCATTTCCTACAACCTCGTGGTCGAGCGTCACCATGGAAGGATTTATTTTGATTCTGATACCGGGAAGGGGACTACCTTTCATGTCCTCCTGCCTATTGACTATTCTCAACCAGATGATTCAGGTAAGCAGGATGAGGGAAAGAGAAAGCTATCTCTGTAGAACCTGCCAACATTGTTTTCCATGAGTGAAGTTTTGGATAAGCCCATCGCACCCGGAACCATTCATTATGAATTGAAGAATTTCTTTGGTGAACAAATACCGGGAGTCTTCAGCCTTCTCGAAGCCAAGGGCATGCTTGATTCCTTTTGGCCTCTTTTTCGAGATTCTTTTCTTGATCCCGGGATTAATGACGAGGTCGTGAAGCAAGGGATTGCGATATCCCTTGCGGTTCAGTCCCGTAACAAAACTTGCTTTCTTTTGCATGCGTTTGTCCTGAAAAGATTGGGTCTTTCCCTTGAGGAAATTCAGACCTTGGCTCTCAGCCTATCCTTTCCTTCCCGAGTTCCGGAGGCTGAAAAATGGAGTAGGGTGGTTCAGTGGACTTTCTTAAATGGATTTACGATCGGAAAGATCAGGGATGAAGCTAGGCAAGCCGGTTCGACTCTGCTTTCTCTTGTCACACCAGATGAGAATCGGGTCGTTCTTAGGATTATCATGGCGGTTGAGGCGATGCTCCAGTTTACCATCCATTTCCCAGATGAGGCGGTTTTGGAAAAGGATCCCTTTTTCAGGGATTCCTCTGAAAAACTACTCTTCCCTGTCCCCGATTTTGTTAAATATTTTACCCAAAATACCGATCCATCGATGAAGGGTTTGCCGGTCAGCACCATTTGTATGTACTGCAAGAGCATTCAGGACAAACAAGGCGATTGGCATGCCTTGGAGAGTGCTTTGCCTAATTTGAGTCATGAAACCCGGTTCTCTCATGGGATTTGTCCGGTTTGTTATGAAAAGCACATTAACGCTTAATTGCTCCACCTGCCTTACAAGCATTTAGAACTTCATAATTTTCCTTTCGGAGATGGGGCAATGCCCGGTAATTATGGATTACGGGATAATCCCTCAAGTATTGCCAAGGTACTTTCTGGTTTGTTTAGGGCATAGAGGTGAAAGCCCGGACAGTTCTCCTGTAAAAGTTCCGAAACTTGGTTCAATGCCCATTTTGCCCCGATATCCGGGTGATTTTCCGTAGGGGAATCTTGGAGGCTTTCTTCGAGCTTAGCAGGAAGATAGGCTTCACACATTTTACAGAATCGTTGGACCTGTCCCAGGGACAAGGCCGGGAGTAATCCGGGTAGGATAGGAATCTGAATTCCCGCATTTTTACAATTTTCGACAAAACGAAAGTAGGCCTGGTTGTCAAAAAAGAGTTGGGTGGTAATGAAGTCGGCACCTGCATCGATTTTGGTTTTAAGGTTTGTCATATCCGTCTCGAAATCGGGTGCCTCCGGGTGCTTTTCAGGATAGCCCCCAACGCCAATTCCAAAATCAGGAAAGTTTTCGCGAATCAAGGCAACGAGATCAGAAGCATAACGAAAGCCACCCTCGGTCACCCTGAATTCGTTTTCGCCTTGCGGGGGGTCTCCTCTCAAAGCCATAACATTGCGGAAACCGGCTTCTGCAAAACCTTCGAGGATTTCCATAAGTTCGTAGGTGGAGTGACCCACGCAGGTCAAATGTGGCATGACTTCGAAACCATGTTCCTCCTTAAGGATGGTTGCATACCGCATGGTGGTTTCTCTGGTACCTCCACCCGCACCGTAAGTAATGGATACGAAGTCCGGTTTATAGGGCTGCAAAGCGGCTGCAGTCCTGATCATGCGTTTCCCTCCCTCTTCGTTCTTTGGAGGAAAGAATTCAACCGAAAATAAGGGTCGTTTTTCTTCGAAAATCCTACGGATGGAATTGCCTGAATTCATTAAACGCATCATCATATCATGATGCGTTGATGCGTGCAAGATAATTGAGGGGTGCCCCGAAATCTCAGTCCTCGATGATCATCCAAAGTTGAGCCTGGAAGTCATAAAACCGAGGGGGGGCACTTCCTTCCTCGAAAAACAACCAAGAGCCTGCTTGGCTTGAAGAAGGGGCTTTGTAGAAATAAGGGAAAGTGGAATTGTTCGTCCAAATCCAGCCCAGTTGTTCCAAATATAACCAGCTCGGTGTGTAAGGCGTTGCAGAGGAGGCATTTCTGTCCGTCACCCAAGTCACTCCCCAACGAATCCCATTGTTTTTGGTTTCGGAGGAAGTCGCTTGGTTGGCAATCAATTCGCTTAGGTAGGAGAAACCCAATTCGAAGGAATTTTCCTGGACCCTTTGTTTCATGGTTTGGTTAAAGTCGGCGATACCGATCAGTTGATATTCGGATGGTGATTCAGTAACCAACATCTTGCCTTCTTCAATGGCGGCGAGCACGGAAGAAGCATGCTCGGATTCGGAGTAGAGGTTGTGGCTTTTCAGGTTCGCAAGAACAGATTCAACACCTTCAGCTACCCCCAAATTATAATGGTTTTGGTTGAATTCGGAGATACTGATCAGATCATAGTCAGCGGGAGATTGAGTAACCATCAATTTGCCTTCTTCGATGGCGGCGAGCATGTAAGAAGCATGCTCGGATTCGGAGTAGAGGTTGTGGCTTTTCAGGTTCGCAAGAACAGATTCAACACCTTCGGTTACCCCCAAATTGAAATGGGTTTGGTTGAATTCGGAGATATTGATCAGATCGTAGTCAGCGGGAGATTGAGTAACCATCAATTTGCCTTGTTCAATAGCGGAGTGAACGGAGGAACCGTACTGAGATGCGGAATATAAATTATAGGTTTCCAAATTAGACAGAACATAGTTGATGCCTTCGTTCAGCCCCAAATTGTAATTGATACGGCCGGGGTCATCTGAGGTGGCACTGTAATTTGCGTCCAAATGAAAGACATATTCATCGTTATTGAGGGATGCCTTTGAAAATTGAGCGGTTGCATAGGAGTCAAGGGGGGTGCCGCTTGTCTGTAGTTGAATCTTAAGAAAAAGCTGACTGCTATCCATGAGCGAAGTCGGTAATTGATCATCAAAGACAACGAGGGAGGACTCGATCGAAGGGGTGGGGTTGTTGGATATTCGGGTCCATTCAGACCCGTCACTGGACGCCCAGACGGACGAAAATCCGGAGCCTGAATAACTTGAGTTCGAAGAGTAGTTGAGGGAATGGGTGGCAATTCGAGCTCGAGCCGATTTCACGGACCCATTGAAATCAAAACGGTAAGTCAGGTTGGCTACGACTTCGTTCTCGCTTGGGCCCCAATAAGAAACCAGTGCGTCTGCCGGATCTATAAACTTTTTGACTTTGTCGTTTTCAACCAAGTAGGTCTCTGCATCATGCGCCTCGATGGTTTTAAAGCCCCAGGAAAAATTAATAAGCCCATTGGGCAAAGGTGTTTCTTCGGGTTGTTCGGTTCCGGTTGGGGCACTGGATGAAGGCTGATCGCTGGGAGGGGAATTCGGATCTTCATTTTCAAGTTTTTCCCAATAGATGCTATTCGTCAGTTCGGTCCCAGATGGGACTTGAATATGGGCAAGATAAAGCACATCATTTTGCACCACCACGACGCCTCTTTCATAAGCCTGAGACTGATTCCATTCAGTAGTTACCTGTGCCTTTAGGTGTAAGGCGATAGCCAGAAAGAAGCAGGAAATGATAATTGGACTTGGCAAGGAGACCATGNGTAGAAGCTAAGGTACCATTAAACTATAGCAAGTTTTTCCGTCTAGGTCAAAATCGTATCCTTGAACTTGCCAGCAGGTTGTTGATTGATTGGAGGTATTTGGCGACTTGAGGCTGTGGGTCAATGGTCTGAGCTCTTTCAAGGAGCGTGGAGGCCTTTTCATACTGGTTTTGGGAAACCATCATCCTCGCATGTTCAATAAGGGCACGGACTTCATAGTCGGAATCCTTGGCGGATCGTTCAAATCTCAAGCTGGCTTTGGCGTATTCCTTTTGCTTCCACGCGATTTGTCCTAACATCAACAAGGCTGCGCCTTCGAGTGGATGCACGCGAACGATTTCCTCCAGAATTTTTTGAGCTGATTGATCTTTCCCAGTTGCTCGCAAAACCTCCGCTTGCAGAAGGCGGATTTTCTTTTCGTCTTCCTCCGAATATCCACTTCCAAAAAAGCTTTCGATCTGATCCAGGTAAGAAAAGCCTTCCTCGAAGGATCCTCTGCCAATGAGAATGCGGGCAACCCGAATGTACTGTTCGAGTCCGAGCTTCTGTTTTTGACGGAGAGCCTCTTGGTATATGCCGAAGGATTTATCGAAAAGAGCGAGGTTATGATAGATATCTCCTAAAACGATGAAATCCGAAGCTTTTAGCTTATTCATGCGCTTCAGTGTTTCTAAAGCAATGGCCGCATTCTTCTCTTGTCCCATTTGTTGCAAAACTGAGGCCCGAGCTCTATGAGAAAATGAATCCTGGGGGTGCTGTTCCAGCAATTCGTTGAGCAGAGCTAAGGCTTGTTGGTACCTTTCGGTATAAAGATAGCAATTGACCAATCCGTTTCGGGCATCCTTGCTTTCGGGCAAGAGCAGGAGACCCATGCGATAGGCATTTTCCGACGAAAGGTACCGCTCCATACTTAGCTGGCAAAATCCAAGAGCAACATAAGTGACTCCATCCCCATCTCCTAAGCTGATGGCCTTCGTCAAATGAATCGTTGCCTTATCATATTCGTTCAGATTTAGGTGTACGAATCCAAGGTTTTTGTGGGCTCTTAAAAAAGAGGGAAATTTTGTGATCGCCTGCAGGTAAGTCTTGCGAGCTGAGGTAAGCCGGCTCGCTTGGTAGTACATGGTTGCGAGAGCAAAATCAAGGGCGGCACTGCTCTCTAAGTCGATCTTGCCTTCCAAGTAGGTGATCGCATCGAGAAGTTGGTTTTCGGCTTTGGCCACGACTTGTCTTAATATTTCCTGCTCGGATCGGCTAATTTTCGGTTCGATTTCGCTCCTAAAGCCGTAATCTCCCATGAAACTGCGGACAAAACTTGGGTTGTTCCAAAAATCTTTGGTTAATTCGGGTTGCGGAGCCAGTGCCATAAGTAGGCTGGGGAAGAGAAGAAAAGATAAGACTGAATATTTCATTATTGGAGCAAACTGAAGCGGACCGGCAGATAAAACTGAACCTTAACCGGCACGCCGTTTCTTTTGGGTGATTCGTAAATCGAGCTTTCTGCGGCATCGCGGGAGGGTTTGATGAAATCAGGATGGGAGCTGGAAACAATCTCCATTACTTGGACTTTTCCCTTTTCGTTAATTTGGATGAGGAGCTTTACTTCTCCTTCAAGCCCTTTTCTCTTCAGATGGGCAGGATAGCGCAGAACTCCCTGCCTGACAATTGAAGGATTTCGGTCCAATTCATGAAGAGAAAATATCAGTTCTTGCTCGAGACCTTCTGCATTGGGATTGAAACTAACCAAGGAAAAGGCCGACTGGAAATCACCGGGGCCAACCTCAAGGGTGGCATCCAATGCGATCGTATCGAGTTGAATCGGTGCTTTTTTAAGCAGTTTGGGGACAGGCTTGGGTTGGTGGGAATCCTTTTCCACTTTTTCTTCCATCTTCGACTTTGGTGGAGGCGGCGGAGAGAATAATGGAGCGTCGGTTGTGCGGACCAACCATTCATCTGCCCGAATGAATTCGGATAGAGGGAGCAGGCAAAATAATCCGGTTGAAATGGTGAGGGAGAAGATCAGGCTCAATCTTTTTGCCCCTTTGATCCGTTCCGATTCAATTCCCGGAATTCCTTCATAGGTATCGCTTTTGGGCTTCATCTGGCTATTGGGCTTAGCTTGACTGCCTCCGCTCCACCGAGGATGGCTTGATCCATTACTTGGGTTGCCAGTCCTGCTTTGGAGCCGGGGGAAACCTGAATCAGAACCAATGATTTGCTTTTGCCCTTTGCATTCCGAACGATCGGAGCGATCTCCTCCAGTCCAATGACCGCCCCATTTTGCATCAGTTGTCCGGATGCAGGCAATTGAAAGGAAAGGGGGGGGTGCTCGGAGAGTGAGTTGTTTGCCGTGTCCTTGTATTTTGAAGTGATACCAGATTCATTAATGAAAGAGGTGGCTACAATGAAAAAAATCAAGAGGATAAATACCATGTCAATCAGAGGAGAGACATTGATCTCCACTTCGTCTGTGGGGAGACTTTTAAGGGAGCGTTTCATTTAGGTTTTCTGGTTGCAATGGAAACGGAAGGTGCCTTGCTTCTGGCTTGTAGGATCACTTTAGCCAGAAGGGCCGCATCGGCCCATTCATCCGGTTGGATCACCACTGGTTTTTTCCGGTCCTTACTTGCCAGTTCAATAAATCGGGGGATTTCCTTCAATAGAATTTCCTCTCCGGCATGAAAAATCTGATTTTCTTGAGATATGGCAAAAAGGATCGAGTTTTTTTCGAGGGATTCAGCAGTTTGGGTTTTGGGGCGAGTGACTTCGATACCGGGTAGGCTGACGAAAGTTGCCGAGACGATAAAGAAAATGAGCAAAATGAAGACCACATCGATGAGCGGAGAAACATTAATGGCTCCTCCCTCACTGTCTTCATAGGCTCTCGATCTTCCGTACAATCTCATGATTCAACGGGACGGACTTTTCGAATAGATAGGCTTTCAAGGCGGTTGATGCAATGCAACCAATCCTTTCTCCGCCTTTGCAGGAGATGAATGAAAGCGAGGGCAGGGATGGCGACGAGCAATCCGGCCTGAGTGGTTACGAGGGCTTGAGAGATTCCGCTGGCTACCTGATTCATCTTATAACTATCCTGCATACTTAGGCCGTCGAAGGTTTGCAGCATGCCGATCACGGTGCCAAGTAGTCCGATCAAGGGAGCGGCACTGGCGAGAACCAATAGAAAGCGAATGCGGCGACGGAGATAAGAAGAATCTGCAATCCGTATTTGAGCAAATCGCCTGCGGGTCTCCTTGGGGTCCCGATGATTGCCCAGGCAGTGCCTCAGGATCCGGTCGACTCTTCCTCCCCCTTCAAAGGCTCCCCATCTTTCCCTTGGAAACGCCTTTAAATCTTTAGGTATAACAGTTTTTAGGCGAAACCAAAGATCAAAGGCAAGGCAGTAAGTATAGATGGAGAGAAGTCCAATGATTGGCATAAGAGAGCCACCCTTTTCCCAAACATTGGTGGCGCTTTGCAGGAATTCAATCACCGGGTGCATCTTGGGTCTGCTCAGCCTCCGTCGAAGAAAAGGCTCCTCTTTTCAGGTGAACCAGGCGGGCCGAAAAGGCTTCGAGCTTGGAAATCACGCCTTGGACTCTTCTGGAGAGAAGCGCGTGAGCAATCAGGGCCGGAATGGCGGTAATCAAGCCAAACTTTGTGGTCACCAATGCTTCAGAAATACCCCGAGCCAATTCACTGTTCTCAGGGTTGGCAAAATTGGTGATCTGACGAAAGACATCAATCATCCCTGTGACTGTTCCTAGGAGCCCGAGCAGGGGAGCGGTCGCCGCAGTCACCGCAATCAAGGGGAGTGCCTTTTCCAACTTAACCTGAAAATCGATAATCACCTCATAAAGAATTTCCTCCAAAATCTCTGGTTCTTTTCCTTGGTAGGATTTTGCGGTTTTACGCAAAGTTTCGAAAGGGCCACTAAAGGTTCCCTCCAGTGAAGCCAGTTTCATGGGTGTTGGAATGCTTAAAATCTGAAAGCCCTTGTACAAGGCAATGAGAAGGGAAAGCCCCGCAAAGAACAAAATGGGGTAAATCCAGATGCCCCCCTTTTGCAACTCTTCGACTAAGGTGACTTCACCTCCTTCCATGACATAGGCTTTTCCCATTGTCGGATCAAGGGGAAGAACGGCCAAAGTTCCCGCCGGTTCACTGAGTGCCTGAACAATGGTAAACGAAGTCGCTTCGGAAGTTTGTAACAGGCGCGAGGGTTCGACGCTTAGAACAGATTCTTCCGTCAAATCGATGGATGAAAAACGATCTGAATCATAAGACTTTTCTAAAAAACCAGCATTTCCTTCCGAACCTGAAAAGAACAGCGTGGGACCCAGAGACAAAAAATGACCTTTTTCCCGAATCCCTTCGGGTGGGACAATGGCCTCCCCTGCGAAGATGAAACCTCCTGCTTGTTTCAGAACCGCATCCATGGAAAGATTTAAAATCTTTAATTGTGAATCCAAGGCAGAATCCAAAGCGTTGTCGGATTGACTCAAGTGATCGGAGATTTGTTTGGCCCAAAGATTTTGTTCGGCGGGAGGTGTACTTTGCCTCCAACTCGCGGCGTAGTCCTTAAGCAAACCCAGGGAAATTTCCAATTCACCTTCATTTTCCTTCACTTCTTCGCGGAGTTGCACGAGGTTGGCATCACGGTTGTCTCGTAAACGAAGCCGGCGGTCCAGTTCATTTCTTTTTTCCGAGGTCTTCCTTTCGAGTTGCTCCACCTTTCGAACTAGAGGAATTTTTTCCTTTTCGATTCGATTGCGAAGGTCCTCCAGTTTCTGCACCGCATTTTGCAGATCCTTGCGAGCCGTGGCTCTTACTTCCTGAATACTTTGAGCGACTAGGCAGGCAGGGGAGACCCACGCCAAGAACAAGCAAGTGATTCTAAAGACATTCATGGAACAAACTTCTCCGGAGACGGAAGCGGCAGTTGCAAAAACTTAGGCATAGTTCGGTTGTTCAGCATTTGAACCCCGGTGGTTACCTCCTTGGCGATCTCATCCATCCGAGTCCACGCCCAGCCTTTGCTTGTTGGAGTACCATAGCCCGAAACGGTGCCTGATTCATTAACGAAGTAAGCCGAGCCCAATCCAAAGTAAATCACATGGAATTCTCTGGACTGACCGTCGTTCAAGGTGAACTCCTGGCGCTCAAGAAGAACGGACCGATGAAAGATGTGAATTGATTGCATCAGGGATACAATGGTTTCGACTCGTTGCCTAAGGGTAACCCTCGGGGTTTTGGGACCGGTTTTTAACTTGTCCCAAAAAGGAGACAGCCTCTCCGCNAGGGGACTNGGCAGCAAGGCCCGAACATCTTCGAGTCGGCTTTGGGTTTTTTCCAAATTTTCAAAAAGGCTTTCCATTGCCTTTTCCGCTTTTTCCTTCCTTTCGTTCAATTCGGTGCGTTGCTGTATGGCGCCGGATTCCTCCTCTTCCGAAATGGCAAGTTTTTCATCGAGAACGAGCTCGTTCTTTTCCAGGGATTCAAGCAGATCACTTAGAGCAGCCTGCTCGATCGCCCAAGTGGAGGATTCCTCGGAGATGAGCGTTTCAACATCGATCCATTCCTCGATGATCTTATGGGTTTCCTTAATTTCGGCAGCTATCCGAGAAATGAAAAAAAGGAAGATAACCAAAGAAAAAAGCTTAACTGGATGTGAGAATTTTCGCATGTAGGTAGGTTGTTATTTATACAGTGCTGAGATCCTATTGGAAAGATTATTCTGAGACCGATTCTCAATAAGCCGCACGCCTTTTTGGCTCAAAAAATGGGGCAAGCTCAAGTTACTGAGCGAGGAGGCGGCGCAGGGTTTCGTCCACCACTTTGGGGTTGGCTTGTCCTCGGGTGGCTTTCATCACTGCTCCTTTGAGAGCATTGATTGCTCCTTCCTTACCTCCCCTGAACTTATCCGCTGCATCCGGGTCGGAGGAAATTGCTTGGGCACAGTGAGCTTCGATCTCATCACCGTCCGATTTCATTTCCAGTCCTTTTTCCGCAATCAGTTCCTTGGCGGTTTTGCCTGAGCTAAACATTTCCGGGAAAATCTCCTTCGCCACATTGTTGGAGATGACCGCTTCTTCGATCAGATTCACCAGTTCCGCAAGCATGGAGGGAGTTACCTTGCATCGTTCCAGAGAAGAGTCGGATCTTTCATCTTCCTTGGAGTTCATTTGTCCCAATTCGCGGAGCAGATCGTTGACCACCCAGTTTGCCACTTTCGCGGGAACTTTGGTCAGTGCTGCGGAGGTTTCGAAGAATTCGCAGAGCAGGCGATCTCCGCATAGGGCGGAGGTTGAAGAGTAGGGTAAGTTCATTTCCGCCTGATATCTTCTTTGCTTGTCAAAGGGCTTTTCCGGGAGTTGGGTTCGAATCTTTGCCACCCAGTCGTCAGCAATTTCAACGGGCATCAGATCTGGGTCTGGAAAGTAGCGATAATCGTGAGCCATTTCCTTGGAACGCATGGAGGTGGTGTATTTTTGCTCGGGGTTCCATCGACGGGTTTCCTGAAAGATTTCTCCTCCTTCGTTCAGTACCTTAGTCTGCCTNCGAATCTCGTATTCGACCCCGTTTCTTACTCCTGAAATGGTGTTGAGGTTTTTGAGCTCGACCTTGGTTCCTAGGGTTTTCGTGCCTTCCGGGCGAATGCTGATGTTGGCGTCGCATCGGAGTTGTCCTTTTTCCATATCGCAGGAAGAGATACCGGCGGAAACCAGTGAGTTTCGTAGAGAGGTCAGGTAGGCAAACACTTCGTCGGGGGAGAACAGATCGGGTTCGCTGACAATTTCAAGGAGGGGGCTGCCAGCCCGGTTGTAGTCAACCAAACTGTCGCTTTCGTAGTGGGTAAGTTTACCCACATCTTCTTCCAAATGAATACGGGTCAGTTGCACGATGCGGTGAAGTCCCATCACNGCTGGAGATTCTCCGGGCATTTCAATCTCTACCTCCCCGCCTTCGCAGATCGGCTGATCGAATTGAGAGATCTGGTAATTTTTGGGCATGTCCGGGTAAAAGTAATTTTTGCGGTCCCATTTGCACACTTTGGCAATCTTGCACCCAAGCAACAATCCAACCTTGATCGATTTCTCAATGGCTTCTCGGTTCATGACCGGAAGTGCTCCGGGTAGTCCGAGCACCACCGCATCCGTGAGGGTGTTGGGAGGTTTGCCAAATCCGGTGCCCACGCGGGTGAACATCTTCGATTCGGTNTCCAGTTGAACATGAACTTCAAGGCCAATGACNGCTTCGTATTTCATCTTATTCCTGAAGGTCAGAGGGTGGGAGCCTGGCGGCCAAATTCGTGAGCTTGATCGAAGTCCTGAGCGATGGACAGGAGGGTGCTTTCGTCGAAAGCCTTGCCAATGAGTTGCATGCCAATGGGTAGTCCTGATTGGGAAAACCCGCAGGGCACGGAGATACCCGGCAAGCCGGCCAGGTTGGTGGAAATGGTGTAGACATCGCTGAGGTACATGGAGATCGGATCTTCGCTCTTTTCTCCAAANCGGAAGGCAGGGGTAGGGGAAGTGGGAGTCAGGATTGCATCCACTTGTTCGAATGCCTTCTCGAAATCTCTGCGAATCAGAGTACGGGTCTTTTGGGCTTTCAGGTAGTAAGCATCATAATATCCACTGCTCAGTCCGTACGCACCCAGGATACAGCGTCGCTTGACTTCCTCTCCAAATCCCTCGCCCCGACTTTTGGCGTAAACGTCGATCGCATTTTCCGCATGAGGGCTTCGAAAGGTGTAGCGAATCCCGTCGTAACGAGCCAAATTGGAGGAAGCCTCAGCCGTGGCAATAACATAGTAAACGGGGATCGAAAGGTCGGTCGAAGGCAGAGAGACTTCCACCATTTCATAACCGCACGATTCGTAAAAGGAGATTGTTTGCTGAATGGCATTCCTCACCTCATCATCCATTCCCGGACCAAAGAACTCCTTGGGTAGCCCGAGTTTCCGCGGTTGGGGTGTGGCCTTCAGAGCATGGGAATAGGAGGGAACCTCAGCCGGATAACTTGTGGAATCAAGAGGGTCATGTCCGGAGATCACTTCCAAAAGAAGAGCCACATCCGGAACGGTTTGAGCAAAGGGGCCGATTTGATCGAGTGAGGAGGCGAAGGCCGCGAGCCCAAACCGGGAAACCATACCATAGGTGGGTTTCATACCCACAACTCCACAGAGCGAGGCGGGTTGGCGAATGGAGCCGCCGGTATCAGATCCCAGAGAAAGGGGCGTTTCCCGAGCAGCGACCGCTGCCGCACTTCCCCCACTGCTTCCACCGGGAACACGACTTAGGTCCCAAGGATTGCAGGTCGGGCCATAGGCGGAATTTTCGGTGGAGGATCCCATGGCGAACTCGTCAAGGTTCAACCGCCCGGCAAGCACCACTCCCGCTTGCTTGAGTTTTTGGGTAACGGTTGCGTCATAAGGAGAAATGTAATTTTCCAGAATCTTACTCGCCGCAGTTAGAGGTTGCCCTTCCACGCATATTACATCCTTGAGGCCAATCGGAATCCCGTCCAGGGGGCCCAGGGTTTTTCCTTGCGCTCGTCGCTCGTCGGAACGCTTGGCTTGGGCAATCATATCTTCCCCATCCCAATGCAAATAGGCATGAACGCGGTCATCGACCTGTTCGATGCGGGAAAGGAAAGCTCGGGTTATTTCCTCCGAAGAAGTCTTGCCTTCGATCAGAGATTGGGAAAGTTCATGGGCGGTGGAGGATGTGAGGTCGCTTGCGCTCATCAGCTTATTCCTCTACGACCTTGGGAACTACGATCTGTCCGTTTCTTGACTTGGGGGCATTGGCTAATGCCTGCTCCTCGGAAAACCCGTCCTTGGCTACATCCGAATCCCAAACATTAAAGCGCGGGAAAGCGTGGGCTGTTGGTTCGACTCCTTGGACATCGACTTCCTGAAGCTTGTCGAAATATTCCAAGACTTGCCCCAATTGCGGTTGAAACTTTTCCCGTTCCTCGGGGCTGAGCTCGATCCTCGCGAGGTTCGAGACGTAATCGATATCCATTTTTGGGGATTCGCTCATGCTTATTTTCTCAATTCGTAGGCGGTTTCTCCGGTGACTTTTTCAACCACAGAATCAAAGGCCTGGTTAAGTTCTTTTTCGCTCAAGGTGCGATCGGTCGCCCGAAAGCGCATCGAGCATGCGACGCTCTTCTTGCCCGTTTCCATACCCTCTCCTGAAAACAGATCGAAGATGGTGACCGGATCAACCTCAAATTTTCCTTTGGCCACCTCTTGAGCGATCGATTCGATGGCATTCCGAACGGAGTCCGCGGGTTCTGACTGATCCACGACAAGGGCAAGGTCCTTGATGGCAGGAGGAAATGTGGAGAAGGATGCGAAGGAAACGCTTTTCCTTCTCTTTGCTAGAAGAATGGGATCGATGAGAACTTCTGCTGCAAGGATCGGGCCTTTCGCTTCTTTCTCCTTGCTTAGTGAAAGCTTAATAATTCCAAGGCTGAGTTCGAGCTTGTTGCGAAGGAAATCTCCAAGTCGGGCAGAGTATCCATCTTGCCAAAGAGACGCACACGAAAGGAGGTCCCATTGTCCTCGCGGTTGGTTTAGGCCAGTTGCATGCAAAAGTCGTTGGAGCTGGTTTTTAAGACCAAAAAAATCAAGATCCTCACGGTTTTTCCATTGTCGGGAATTGGGCTTGGCAAAGGAGGCGAAGGCGACGCTGATTAACTCCAGGTTTCCTCGGGGACCGGGCCTAAAGACCCTGCCGGTTTCAAAGACTTGAGTTAAGTTGGTCAGGTTCTTCTGGTTGTGGGAAAGATTATCCACCAGACCGGGGAGCAGGGAAGCCCGAACATGAGTGTGGTCGGCAGTGAGGGGATTTTTCAAGGCGAGGGACTTCAGTTCCGAATGAGGGTGCCAAGCGGAGATTTCAGCGGATGAACGCAGGCTGTAATTGCAGCATTCCTGAAAGCCTTGGCCAATTAGGTTGTCTATCGCTCGCTGAAGAAAATCATAGGAGGAGTCGTTTTCCCGATGAGTTGCTGGGAAGGCGAAAGCCGCATCCTTGAGATCGTCAGTTCCATGAATTCTCAAAAATTCCTCGACCAGGTCGATCGGGCGATCCACTTCGGATCGGAAGGAGGGCACGGTCACTTGCCAGGGGTCCTCTCCTTGGACGGAAAACCCGAGGCGAACCCATGCTTCGATGAGACTGTCCGGTGCAATGTCAAAACCGCAGATCCGCTCAACATAGGCCCGATGGATCTCAATGGTTCGCTCCCCGCGTGGTGCCTCACCCAGAGACACGAAGTCAGGGTTTACCGAACCACCTGCCGTTTCGATAATCAAATCAATCGCTCGCTGGGCCGCATAGTCCAAGCCTTGAGGGTCCACATTTCGGGAAAACCGTTGCGAACTGTCCGTGTGAAGACCGAGTTTGCGGGCGGTCGCCCGGACTTTGCCTGGATGAAACCAAGCGGATTCGAGAACCAAGTCTGTGGTGCTCTTATCGACTTCCGCGTCCACGCTGCCCATAATACCTGCTACCACTAGAGGTTTTTCGGAATCGGCAATCACCATCATGCTGCTGTCCAACTGCCGTTCGACTTCATCGAGAGTGGTAATGGATTCGCCTTCCTGTGCCTCCCGGATTCGAATGGTTTCCCCAGAGATCTTAGCAGAGTCGAAGGCGTGCAGGGGTTGCCCGGTTTCCAACAGAACAAAATTGGTCACATCCACCACATTGTTGATCGGTCTAAGCCCAACCGCTTCCAATCGTGCCTGCAACCATGAGGGACTGGGTCCGATTTTTACGCCGCGGATACTCCACAATTTATAGAGTGAGCATGCTTCACTTTTTATGCTTACTTCACGGAGNGGAAAGTTTTCGGGAACTTTAGTGGTGGGGGAGCCNAGGGGNGAGGTTTGGGGAATCCTGATCTGCTTTTGGTAATAAGCACCAATTTCTCGGGCCACTCCCAGATAGCTGAGGCAATCCCCTCGGTTGGCGGTGATTTCGAGTTCCAGGGTTTTGTCCTGAGAGAAAAGCCGATCGACCGGCATACCTGGCTCGGGGTTGCCTGAAAGAATCATTAATCCGTCGGCATCGGTTCCGATGTCGAGTTCCTTGGCGCTGCACATCATACCCTCAGAAGCCACTCCGCGCAGATTCGATTTCTTGATCTTAAAGCCACCGGGTAGCTTTGCTCCAGGGAGGGCAACGGGTACCCGATCACCAGGCTCGAAGTTGGAGGCTCCGCATACAATGGTTGCAGGTTCTTCGGTTCCAACCTTCACCGAGCAGACGCTCAGTCGATCCGCTTCGGGGTGGGGATTCTTGGTGAGCACTTCACCCACCACCACCTTATCCAAAGAGGCCGGGGTGGAGCTTTCGTCTTCCTCGACTTCCAGACCAAGCATCGGAAGAACATCGATCAATTCGTCCGGAGATTCTGGTAAATCGATGTATTGCTTCATCCAATCCAAGCTAATCTTCATGACGCATTTGAGAATTGAGAGAGAAACCGGTGGTCGTTTTGGTAGAAGTGACGGATGTCATCGATGCCATGGAGAATCATGGCTACCCGTTCGATCCCCAAGCCGAAAGCAAAACCGGACCATTTTTCCGGATCCAGGTCAACCAGTTTGAGCACCTCGGGGTCGACCATTCCGCACCCCATGATTTCAATCCATCGGTCACTCAGTTTTCCGAGGTTGGGGGCTTTTAGGTCAACTTCGAAACTAGGCTCGGTGAAAGGGAAGAAACTGGGGCGCAGCCGAGTCTCNAGCTTGTCCCCAAACAGTTCCTTGAGAAAGTAATCTAGCACGCCCTTGAGATCGTGCACGGTTACGCCGCGGTCGACATAGAGACCTTCAGTTTGGTGGAAATTGGCGGAATGGGTGGCATCTACCGTATCCCGGCGGAAGCAGCGTCCCGGGGCAATGATGCGAAGGGGGGGGCTTTCCTTGATCAGAGTTCGGATTTGTACCGAAGAGGTGTGGGTACGAAGAATATGCTCTTCCTTCGCTTTGCGGGTGACATTTTCCCACTTGGAATCTTCAGGGAAATAAAGCGTGTCCTGAGCATCTCTTGCCGGATGATCGTCTGGCGTGTTGAGGGCATCGAAGCAAAACCACTCGGTTTCGACCTCTGTGGCTTCCGCAACAGTGAATCCAATCTTTCCGAAAATCGAGACGATCTTTCTTCGAACATTGGTAAGGGGATGGGTTCCGCCGTTGGAATCTGGAACTGGCGGCAGCGTCGGATCTACTTTTTCCCCCAAAGCCTGAAGGTCTGCTTGTTCTTCAATGCTTTGAAGTGAAGTTTTGAAGAGTGCCTCGACACGTTTCTTTGCCTGATTGAGAGCTTGCCCGAAGGTCGGACGATCTTCCTTGGCGAGGGAACCAATGTTTTTGGCGATTTGGGTTAGGGCACCGTTAGGACCGGAAATTGAAGCTTTTGCCTGTTCCCAATCCGAACGGGAAGAGACGGATTCCAAAATCGTCTCCGTTTGGGCGACAATGGCTTGGAGATCGTTCTCCACGCCTAAAAAAAGGGGGCCCTTAGGCCTCGAGGGCGGCTTTTGCCTTAGCCACCAATTCCTTGAAGGAATCAGGTTCGTGAATGGCGAGTTCGGAAAGGACCTTACGGTTCAACTCGATGCCTGCCTTGTTCAATCCATGCATGAATTCTCCATAACGCATGCCTTCGTTTCGGCAGGCTGCGTTAATTCGGACGATCCAAAGCTGGCGAAATTCTGTTTTACGCTTGCGGCGATGCACATAGGCATACGCCTCGGCCCGGTCTACCGCATCCTTTGCGTAACGAAAAAGACGGGATTTGTTTCCGAAATATCCTCTAGCCTTTTTAAGGACTTTTTTCCTGCGTTTGCGAGTGGCGGGTACGTTGCGTGCTCTTGGCATAGTAGTAACTCGGTAAGAGTGGGCTGGGTTTGTTAGGGGGAAATGGCTCGGATGACGCGACGAGCCATACCTACGGCCAAGACCTGATCCTGTCGACCGGCTCGGGTTTGCTTGACGGTGCGCTTTCTACGCAAATGCCTTTGGCCAGGNTTNCGGAATTTNACTTTTCCNGNACCGGTTATCTTAAATCTTTTGGCGATGCCTTTGTGCGTCTTCTTCATGATTTGATGAGAAAAAGCGATTAGAATACCTTTTTCTTGGTAATCGATCAAGTCAAATGACGCCTTAGGCGTCGTAAATTAAAAGTCCGTGGTAACTTTCNTAGGCAAACCAACAGGCAAGTGCCATAAAGATGGCCCAAAACAGCATCTTCAACAATTTTCTTATCAACCAATGAGAAGTGCGTGTGTTCATTCCGTCGCCACCAAAATCGTGGAAATAGTGAATCAAATCCCTCTCCTTGGAACGAACATCGATCTTCCTGTAGGATTGCCCGTAAGAAGACCGGGTTTTGTCATACCACCATTGGAAGAGCTTGTGCAGCATATCTTTTGGAATCAGGGTTCGAGGTAGGTTTTACCGCTTGCCTCTGAAAAATCGAGTCTGGAAACGGAAGGCATTCCTTCCCTCATTACCCAAAGATCAGATCCTACTTCCACTTTGGCCGCCTCCAGTCGTTCGGGATGATAGACCAGTTGATAGGCCTTTTCTTNATCCCCTTTTTCGAAAAAGCTACCCAAGTTCAGCGAACCAGCGAAACTGATCATAGGATCGTGCTCCCCNTCGTATCCAATGGGGAAGTTCAAGTTGTGCACCACCAATCCTTCGGGTACAGGAGCGGCAATCACATCAAGGGCGTATTGGGCACAAGCTTCAGCCGAGTGCCTNAGNGATTNTCGCACCTGATTNTCCATCTTTTTNCCGCATGATTCACGGATCGTTTCAAATTGGTCATTGGGCAAAGCCATACTTGCGGCCATCGCTCGAAAGCCAAGCAGTGAGGCTTCCATCGCTGCACCCACGGTTCCGGAGGAAAGAATCATCGGCAAGGTGACATTATAACCAAGGTTGATGCCGCTCACCACCAGGTCAGGGGCTTTGGGCAGGAGGTTGCCGCAGGCCAGATTTACGCAATCCGCAGGGGTGCCGTTAAGGGCGTAGGCAAGCGAGGGGTAGTCCTCGATTTTACTGGGGAGAAGTTTGGCGTTCCGGGAAATTGCATGCCCAATCCAGCTCCTCTCTCCGTCCGGGGCACAGGTTACTACCTCAAAGGAAGAAGAGAATGCCTCTACTAAAGCCAGCAGAAAGCTCGATTCTATGCCGTCGTCGTTCGTGAGTAATGCTAGTGGTTTGTTTTGGGTCATTGCAAAAAAAAGAGGAGGCCGCCCGAATGGACGATCCTCCTCTTAGTTGTAAGATTTTATTGCTCGAGGGCAACCGCGATTCAGGAAACAGCTGGTTCGGCTTCCTCCTTGGCAGGTTGTTCGGACTGATCATCGGGAGTTGAGTCATCCGCTTCCGATGATTTGGCTTCTTCCAAAGCAGCTCTGCGGCTAAGCTTGACTCTCCCTTTGTCATCGATGCCGATACATTTGACGATGATTTCGTCGCCCAGCTTGCAGATGTCCTCGGTCTTGTTGACCCGGAAATCGGCCAACTCGGAAATGTGACAAAGTCCTTCTTTGCCGGGTAGGCATTCGACGAAAGCACCGAATTCCTTTACTCCGCGAACGATTCCTCGGTAAGTTTTACCTGCCTCTATTTCACCAGTGACCAAGTCAATTTCTTGCAAGGCTCTTTCCATGGCTTGGGTGTCGGTGGCGTAAATGCGCACTTTTCCGCTGTTGTCCTCATCAATATCAATGTTGGCACCGGTGACCTCGGTGATCCTGCGAATGTTCTTTCCACCAGGACCGATCAGTGCACCGATTTTCTCGGGGTCGATTTGGACAGTTTCAATTCGAGGGGCGTGTTCGCGCAATTTCTTGCGATGAGTAGGTTGGGCTTCCTCCATAACGGAGAGAATCTGCATCCGTGCTTCAGTCACTTGCTTGACCGCCTCCTTGGCAATGTCAAAGGGTAAGCCTTGAATCTTGAGGTCAAGCTGGAAGCCAGTGACTCCGTCACGGGTTCCGCAGACCTTGAAATCCATGTCACCAAAGTGATCTTCGGCTCCGATAATATCGGTGAGAACGACATGCTTGATGATGTTTCCCTGATCATCCATCTCGGCTACCAAGCCAGTGGAGATTCCGGCGACATGCTTACTCAAAGGAACCCCGGCATCCATCAGGGCAAGGGAACCGCCACAGACGCTGGCCATGGAGGTCGATCCGTTGGATGACATGATTTCAGATACCAAGCGGATGGCATAAGGGAAGTCATCTTCAGGAGGCAGAACGGGTAAGACCGAGCGTTCGGCCAAGGCTCCGTGCCCAATTTCCCGTCTGCTGGTGAAACCGAACCGTCCAGCCTCTCCCACTGAAAATGGAGGGAAGTTATAGTGAAGGATGAAGGATTTGGCTGTGGGTCCACCGGTCAGTCCGTCCAAATCCTGAACATCCCGACTGGTTCCCAAGGTGCTAAGGACCAGCGACTGAGTTTCTCCACGGGTGAAAACGGCGGANCCATGAACCCGGGGAAGAACACCGGTTTCACAGGTGATTTCACGCAGGTCATTGGGCCCGCGTCCGTCGGCTCGTTTTCCACGCACGAGAATGTTTTCCCGGTACACTTCCTCTTGGATTACCTCAAAGGCCATTTTGACATGATCGGAGTCGAAGTCTTCNCCAAATTTTTCTTCGCAGGCTGCGGAGGCTTCTTCCTTGACCGCGTCCACCGCCACTTGTCTCTCCTGNTTGGAGGGNGCGAAAATCGCCTCTTCCATCCGGTTGCCGGTNATTTCGCGGCAGAGGGCGAGAACTTCCTCGGGAGCCTGAACCAAGTCGAATTCTTTCTTTGGTTTTCCGCATAATTCAGCCAATTCCTTTTGTGCAGTGATGATTTCCTGGATGGATTCGTGAGCAAACTCAAGTGCTTGAACAAATCGTTCCTCGGGTATCTGGTCGGCGGATCCTTCGATCATCATCATTTCCTTTTCGCTTCCGACATAAATCAGATCGAGCGTGGAATCGTACATTTGTTCGTTGGTCGGGTTGACCACGAATTCTCCGTCAATTTCTCCCAAGCGAACACATCCAATGGGACCCGTCCAAGGAATATCGGAGATCATAAGGGCAGCCGATGCACCATTGACCATGAGGACATCAGCCTCGTTGATTTGATCGGTAGAAAGTAGGTATCCGATTACCTGAACCTCGTTCAGGAATCCCTTGGGGAAAAGAGGACGAAGGGGGCGGTCGCAAAGACGGGAGGTAAGAATCTCCTTCTCGCTCGGTTTTCCCTCTCGTTTGAAGTATCCGCCNGGAAAACGACCNGCGGCNGNNAATTTCTCGCGGTAGTCTACAGTCAGAGGNAAAAAGTCCTGACCGGGTCGCAAGGTGGTTGCTGCAGTGGCAGAAACGAAGACATTGGTGTCTCCTTTGCTGATGGTTACGGCTCCACTTGCCAAACCTGCCAAGGTTCCGGTGGAGATTTGAATGCCGAGTTTTTCGGCGGTTACATTATGCTTTTGTTTCATTATTCGTACTTACCTTTAGGTATTTGTTTTTACTTCTTCCCTTTGATCCGACCGCATTGTCCGATCAAAGCCTCAAGGGATTTCAGATTCGATTGTATATCATTTCTATTGAAATCCTTTGGAGGAGAATACCGCCGGTTAGANAACCGGTAGTATGAAATGGATAGGGTGGGTTGGATAAGGCTTACTTGCGGAGTTCGAGCTTTTCAATGATCGCTTGGTAGCGGGTGAGCTCGTTCTTCCTCAGGTAATCCAACAATTTTCTGCGCCGGGCCGCCATCATAAGCAGTCCTCGACGGGAATGAAAGTCCTTACGGTGGGTTTTCAGGTGTTCCGTCAGATGGGCGATCCGAGCAGTGAGTAGGGCAATTTGCACTTCACTGGACCCCGTGTCCTTGTCGTGGGAACGATTATCTTCGATTATGTTTTGTTTGTTTACTTGTTCTGACATTGTTATGACTGTTTTCATGACCCGTGGGATTCACTCAAGTGAACCCGCGCTTCAGGTTTGAGGCCGAAACGCCGTTTCGTCCCGCATCCAACAATAGTTGGTTTTGGGTCTGTCAAGGAGGCAATCCTTTGGGGAAGACCTCTAACGCAAAAGAGAATCATGTACGATTTGAGAAAATATTCAAGCGAGAAACCTTCCCTCTTGCCTCCCTGCCGTTCTGACTCAAACTTTTGNTNGATGATAGACGNATATTTTGCATACGGGTCCAATATGAACCGGGAACAAATGTCACGCCGATGCCCGGGTGCNGAATTCGGATCNTTGGCGGTCCTTAAGGGTTGGACCTATTTCATNAATGGAAACGGATATGCCGGAGTTCAAAAGAGACCCGGTTCTGAGACCCANGGCTGCCTNTGGNCTTTAAGNGAGAGTCATTGGGTGGCTCTGGATCGCTACGAAGCGGTAGCCGAGGGTTTCTACGAGCGAGTTCTTCTNGAAGTCGAAGTTGGAGTCNATCGAATGAAGCNCCGGACTTGGGTTTACNTATCNACTGATCGGACTTATGGCCGCCCATCTTCTCAATACCAAAGGATCGTNNNAGAAGGCGGTCGGGANATTGGTTTGCCTANGGGTCAGTTGGGAATTTTGGAATCCTGGGCGGAGGGCCCCCCCGGCGATCAAGCTGAAACCATTTGACNATGCAAACCGAGATTTGGGACTTTTANGTCGATACCGGAGGCACTTTCACCGATTGCCTTGGCCGTGGGCCGGATGGAAGGATTGAGCGGGTCAAGGTTCTGTCTAGGGGAAGCCTGTCCGCTNAGGTTGCCTCTTACCCNGCACCAGATTGTATTGAATTGTCCAAAGACCCGGGTTGGCCNANCNGTTTTCCCCTTGATTTTGAAATCATTACCGGGCAACCCCAAATTCGTNGAAGNATCATCGCTTGGGATCCGCATTCCAAAATTCTGNGGACCGATCAACCTTTTCCCCAAGAGGATCAGANTCTCGGGGCTCTCGAACTCCACTCCTCCTGGGAGGCTCCGATCCTGGGAATGCGTCTGATTCTCGCCCGCTGTCGCGTNNAGCCGAGCTCCGTTCGGATTCGGATGCGGTTGGCCACCACCCGTTGCACNAATGCCTTGCTAGAGGANACCGGTCGGAAACCGGTTCTTTTTGTTACTGCAGGTTTTCCTGATCTGCTGGAAATCGGAGACCAACGCAGAACAAATCTCTTTGATCTCGTGCCTCACAAGCGNCCGCCTCTTCATGGTCCGGTCGTTGAAGTCGAAGAACGAATCGATCGCGAGGGCAANATCCTTCANTCTCCCAACTTGGAGCAAGTCCANAAGAGTGCTCGCACCNTACTTNCAAAAGGTCACTCCACGGCAGTGGTCTCACTGCTCCATTCATACANGAANCCTCGTCATGAAAGAGAGGTGGCTGNATTGCTTAACTCAATCGGTTTTAAGCAGGTCGTGGAATCCTCCCGGATCCATCCTTTCATGAAATGGCTTCCTCGATGCGAAAGCGCGGTCATCGAAGCCTACCTTGCTCCAATCCTTGAGCANTATTTGGACCGCGTGCAGGAGGACTTGGGGGATGGGGCAGAACTGAAAATTATGACCAGTTCCGGCGGATTGTTGGATCGGTCGCAATACCGTGCNATCGACAGCCTNCTCAGTGGTCCCGCAGGGGGCGTCGTAGGAGCCGCGAACATGGCAAATTCGGCTGGTTTTGCTGATTTCATCAATCTNGATATGGGGGGTACGAGCACAGATGTTTCCCGTCACTCCGGCCAATTCTCCTACCAACCTGAGCATCGCATTGGGCAAGCTCGAGTGACTGGGAGTGCGCTGCATATCGAAACCATCGCGGCTGGAGGAGGATCGATCTGCTCCGTTGAGAATGGTTTGCTTAGAGTGGGGCCCAGAAGTGCTGGGGCATACCCAGGTCCGGCCTGTTACGGTTTTGGTGGCCCTTTCTGTCTAACCGACGCCAATCTTTTACTCGGTCGTTTGGACTCCAGAAAATTTTCGACTCCCATAGATCCCTCTGCATCCGAGTCGTGCCTGCGGAAACTTATGGAGCAAAGTGGTCAGACACGCGATGATTTGTTGTTTGGTTTTCTTGCGGTGTCTGATGATGCAATGGCCAATGCTATCCGCAAGGTTTCGGTGGAGCAGGGTTACGATCCCTCTGCTCATGCCTTGGTCACATTTGGGGGTGCGGGTGGGCAACATGCCTGTGGGGTTGCTGACCGATTGGGAGTCAGGAGCATTCTCTCGCCGGCGGATTCCGGGCTACTGAGCGCCTATGGGTTATCGAAGGCCAGGATCGAGAGAATTGTTGAGCGACAGGTTTTGGGTCCAATCGATCCTGTTGCAATCCGTACGATCGAAGAGGAAATGTTGGCCGAAGGAATCGCTTCGGTGGAGCGGGCCGGGGATCAGGGGGAGTTACTTGGTAAAACCGCTTTGATCCGACTGATGGGACAGGAATCCACTCTTGAGTTCGAAGATTACCAAGCCGATGAGTTGCCGGAGGCTTTTCGTAGGAAATTCACTCGAATTTTTGGTTATTTTCCAGAGGGAAAAGAACTTGAACTGTATTCTCTGCGGTTGCGTGTGGGGGGACCTGAGCCTGATTCCGAAGAGGAAAACTTTCCAGTGAACGAATGCAAGCCAGTCGAGGATTCGGAAACCCGAATTCATCGAAGGAATTCTTTGCAACCGGGAGACCGACTGATTGGGCCCTGTCTTCTGACTGACGAGTTTGGTGCCCTGTGGATTGAGTCTGGATGGGAGGGAGTAACGGGTTCGAAAAGGACGGTCTCCCTACTTCGGCAAACTTCGGAGGCGCACCAAGCCGCCCCCTCCTTCAAGTTTGCAAAAACCGAATTGTTCACCAGTCGATTTCTGTGTTTAGTCGAGGAGATGGGGGTTCAGTTGGAGCGGACTGCTCTCTCCGTGAATGTTCGGGAACGCCTTGACTTTTCCTGTGCCTTGCTCGATGCATCCGGTCGTCTGGTGGCAAATGCCCCCCATATCCCGGTTCACCTGGGAGCACTCGGTTTGTGCGTGCGTAAGATGCTTGCTCAAGTCGGTCCATTGAAAGCTGGGGATTTGGCGGTTTCCAATCATCCCGGTTTCGGTGGTTCGCACNTACCCGATGTCACTGTAATGATCCCNGTGTTCGGTGNTTCGGGAANCCCGGTCGCCTACCTTGCCAACCGGGCTCATCATGCGGAGATCGGGGGAATTGCTCCAGGATCTATGCCCGCGGGAGCCACAAACCTTTCCGAGGAGGGAGTTGTAATTCCACCCTTCTTACTGTTTCGCTCTGGAGAATCCCAGTTTGTGAAAATGGAAAAGTTGTTGTCTTCCGGACCTTATCCGACCCGTCAGTTGGCCGAGAACTTCGCGGACTTGTCGGCTCAGGTGGCTTCCCTGAGATGCGGGGCGGAAGCGATGTCTGAAATGATAAAGGAATACGGAGAANCAGAGGTCACCCATCAAATCAAGGTTCTCACCCACGAAGCTTCCNCTAGTTGTCGGNAATTNCTNCGGCATTTCGGNCCCGGAGAAATCGTCTCCGATCAATTTCTCGATGATGGGGNTCGCCTGTCTCTCAAAGTCAGAATAGAGGGTGACCAAGCGACCTTCGACTTTTCTGGAACATCACCTGTTCGCAAGGACAACCTAAATGCTACCGAAGCCATTGTTCATAGCGTTCTTTCCTACTGCATGCGCTTGTTGGTCGGACGGGATTTACCNCTTAATGAAGGACTTCTCGAACCTCTGCGTATTCTTATTCCGCAGGACTGCCTTCTGGCTCCTGATTTTTCTGGAGAGCCCAACCAATGTCCTGGAGTGGCGGGAGGGAATGTAGAGATCAGTCAGCGTTTGACGGACCTGATCCTTCATGCCTTTGGTAAGGTAGCCTGCTCGCAGGGCACCATGAATAACCTCACTTTCGGAAACGAACACTTCAGTCATTATGAGACCGTGGGAGGTGGAGCGGGAGCTTGTTTTGGACAGCCCGGAACCTCTGCCGTTCAAGTCCATATGACTAACACCGCGATTACGGATCCTGAAGTCTTGGAGGCCCGTTTTCCCGTTCGCTTGCTTCGATTTGTAAGGCGAAGAGGATCAGGTGGAGCTGGCACTTGGTCGGGTGGTGATGGGATTGAGAGAGAATACCTCTTCGAGAGTGCGGTGTCTCTTTCCCTGCTTAGTCAGCGCCGCCGGGAAGGTCCTGAGGGCTTAGCTGGAGGGAAAGGCGGTCAGCCGGGCGAACAAATATTGATTCGCAAGAACGGNAGCCGGGAGCCGGTCCAGGGATCACAAAGCCTGGCCATTGAGTCTGGAGACCGTTTTTTATTGCGGACTCCCGGGGGCGGAGGAGTTGGCGAACCTGAGCTTTTGGTCTGAAGGGTTCTTTTGAACCTGCCCGAAATGTATATTTTTTGATCATTCGATCCTTGAGCTGAAAACGATTGAGGAGGGCCATGAATCAGTTTCATGGAAGAGCTTGGGGTTCTTCGCAAAACTAGTCATTTTATAGAAAATTTTACTTTTTCAATCCCTGTCATAAAGTTGGCACGACCTATGCGATAGGTAGTGCATAGAAAGGCGGATGTATGAAAAAAGTAACACTTAACAATCATTATGATGAATCGAAGTCAACCGATGCTGTGACAGGTGCTTTTATGGGAGTTACCTTGGCTTTGTTCTTGGTTCTCGTTTTTGGAGTCTTATCACTCTAAGCAAACTAGCTCAAAAATCGTGGGCTTAATCATAAGCGTCCGTCGGTGGGCAACGACGGGCGCTTTTTTTTGTCCACAAATCAGGCTTGCATGANCTTTGCTTACAAAACTTCTTGAAAGCAAACCTTGTCACGGTCCTAAACAATCGATAGGTTGGNGGGTTTTTTTATATTATGACATCGCTTACACCGGAATGCATTCGAAACCTCGCCATCATTGCCCATGTCGATCACGGCAAGACCACCTTGGTGGACCAATTGCTGAAGCAATCCGGGTCCTTTCGGGAAAATCAGGTCTTGGATGAGCGGGCGATGGATTCGATGGCGCAAGAACGGGAACGCGGTATTACCATCAAGGCCAAGAACACCTCCGTTCGTTGGGAAGAACATCTGATCAATATTGTGGACACTCCCGGACATGCTGATTTTGGAGGCGAAGTGGAGAGGGTGATGAAGATGGTTGATGGAGTGATGCTTGTGGTGGATGCCTACGAAGGGCCTCAGGCTCAAACCCGTTTCGTTCTGCAAAAGGCCTTGGCCGCGGGATTGAATCCGGTGGTCTTCGTCAACAAGATCGACCGACCTAATGCCCGCCCGGATGAGATGCAGGATGCGGTCTTGGAGTTGTTTTTAGAATTGGAAGCGAAGGAAGAACAGTTTGACGCACCCTTTTTATATGGAAGNGCCAAGGAAGGTTTTGCCCGAGTNAATTTGGATGATGATGGNATGGATATGCAGCCTCTTTTCCAAGCAATCGTTCAATCCGTCCCTCCTCCAAAGGTCGAAGAATCGAATGAATTTAGAATGTTGGTTTCGAATGTTGACTGGTCGGATTATGTGGGTCGGATCGGAGTGGGAAAAGTGCTTTCCGGTTCGGTCAAAGTGGGTGATCCGATTTGGCGCCTTAAAGATGGCTCGAAACCGGAACGGGGAAAGGTTTCCAAGGTCTTCGAATATTCCGCCTTGGCCACCAACGATGCNGTCGAGGGGGTGGCGGGAAATATTGTGGGGATCGCAGGTTTTGAGGAATTGGATATCGGAGAGACTTTGGCCAGTTCTGAAGAGTCCGAGACCTTGCCCTTTGTGGAAATCGATCCTCCTACCGTGATGATGTCCTTTTCCGTCAACGACGGACCCATGGCAGGCAGGGAAGGTGACCGTGTGACATCTAGGGAAATTCGTGACCGCTTGATCCGTGAGGCCCGAACCAATATCTCGATTAAGCTCGAGGATACGGGAGAGTCGACTGAATTCAAAGTGAACGCACGTGGAGCCATGCAGGTTGCGGTGGTGGTTGAGGAAATGAGACGGGAAGGGTTTGAAATATTGGTCAGCCGTCCCACCGTAATTAAAAGGGAAATTGACGGNCGTTCCCACGAGCCTTTCGAAACGCTTTATCTGGAGGTGCCGGATGATGCGGTGGGTGGATGCATGCAATCCCTGGCTAACCGTAANGGGGTGGTGGAATCCATTTCAGCAAATCGGGGGAGGACCCAAATGGAAGCCACGATTCCNACACGNGGCTTGATCGGGTTTGAGTTCGAGTTGCTCAACTTGACTAGTGGTGAAGGGATCATGTCTCATTTATTCAAGGAGTACCGGCCGGATTCCGGAGACATTCGGACGCGTCGAACGGGAACTTTGGTTTCCATGGAAAAAGGGGAGTCGATGACCTATGCCTTGAGAAATATTGAGACCCGGGGCAAATTGTTCGTGGGTCCTGGGGAGGAAGTCTACGAAGGCATGATCGTTGGTGAGAATCCAAGGACGGAGGATTTGCCAGTCAACCCGACCAAAGCTAAGCATGTCACNAACCATCGGGCCGCAGGCAGTGACAAAACCGAGGCTCTTACTCCAGCAATTAAGTTTTCTCTCGAGCGAGCGATCGAGTACATTGCACCAGACGAGTTGGTGGAAGTGACTCCCAAAAACCTTCGATTGAGAAAACGAATTCTCGATTTCAACGCGAGGAAGCGCGAAGGCAAGCGACAAAGCAGTTAGTCTGAGAAGGACTTGCCCATCAAGGGGCATTCCAATAGGTTAAGAGCATGAAATCTGCAGTTTCTCCTTTGGTGATTTCCACTCTACTTCTTATGCTTTCCGGATGTGGGGTGGGGAGCTTGTATGGACCGGCTTACTATGACGAAACCAGCTTGGGTGAAAATTTGCGTCGGGTGACTTTCAAAGGGGGGGATCACCCGGCCACAGGAGAACTTTGCTTGCTTCGTTGTGCTGAAGTNACTTTGAATACCGGTTTCTCCTTTTTTGAGGTGGTGGATTCCGAGACCGGTTCGTCCTTGCGCAACNCACCCTCCGCGTATCCCTTCCATCGGCACTATTTTCATGATGATCCTTTCATGGAGGATATACCTTTTTCGGCCAAGACGATCCGGCTTCTCAAGGCAAAGCCCGCGGATTCCTTTGCCTATGATGCGATCGAAATTCGAAGCTCTTTGAAAAGAAAATACCAAATTGAATGACCTTTTTTTGGAATGTGAACGCTCCTTCGTTGACCTTAAAGGATGCATAGGATTGAATANGTCGTTATGAGTGATCCGATTGAAATCAAAATACCGGAATTCATCCGCAATGGATTAATTTTATGGGTTGTCCTTGCAGTGATTTTGCTGGCAGGAGGCGTGACCTCCATCTACACTGTTCAAGCCGAATCACAGGGTGTGGTCCTGCGTTTTGGACAGTATCTTAAGACGGTGGAGCCCGGCTTGCGTTTTAAGATGCCCTTTGGNNTTGANGAAGTCTATGTTCTTCCNGTGCGNAGNCAACTNAAGCAAGAGTANGGATTTGGTTCCATCGGTGCAACCAATCCTAATCAGTNCTCTGATCGAGGAGNACGGAATCGAGAAAAGAGTATGATGACCGGTGACTTGAACGCNGCTGAGGTGGAGTGGATCGTCCAATACCGTATTAGNGATCCTCGCCTGTATCTTTTCAATGTTATGGATCCGGAGGGTACGCTTCGTTATGTTTCAGAAGCGGTGATGCGTACCGTAGTTGGCGACCGAACCGTGGATGAGGTAATCACCATTGGGCGTCAGGAAATCGANGAGGAGGCTCGCAATCGCTTGGAAACTTTAGTGAAAAAATACGAACTTGGCTTGGGGATCGACCAAATTCAATTGCAAAATGTCAACCCGCCTCCCCCGGTTCAGGCTTCCTTTAANGAGGTCAATCAAGCTCAGCAGGAGCGGGAGCGTATGATCAACGAAGCCAAGGGTGAATACAACAAGGAGGTTCCACGATCACGCGGAGTGGCTGATCAAAAGATTCAAGCCGCTGAAGGTTATGCACTGAAAAGAGTAAATGAAGCGTTGGGAGATGTTTCACGATTCAATGCGCGTTTCGAAGAATACGCNAAAGCACCATCGGTTACTCGTACNCGACTCTATTTGGAATCCTTGAAGGAAGTTGTACCGCAAATGGGTAGGAAGATTATTCTCGACGAAGACGCCTCCCAAGTGCTCCCTCTTTTGCAATTACAAAATCTTGGCAATGGAGGACGTAACTGATGAATATACTCAAATTTCTTCCCGTTCCGTTTATTCTTGGCTTAATTGGGTTTTACCTTTGCTCCTATGTGGTGGAGGAAACTGACCAAGTCATCCTCACCCAATTCGGGAAACCTGTTGGCGAACCTGTTACGGAGGCGGGTTTACATTTCAAGATTCCCTTCATCCAAGAGGTTAACCGGATCGAAAAGCGCTTTCTTCCTTGGGATGGTCCTGCCAATGAAATGTCTACCAAGGACAAGACCTATTTGATTATCGATACCTTTGCACGTTGGCGTATCAATGATCCAATGCAGTATTTCCTACGCCTGCGGGATGAACGCAGTGCCTTGTCTCGATTGAATGATATCCTTGGCAGTGAAACGCGTAATGCCGTGGCTAAGCACGAATTGATCGAGATCGTGCGGACAACTAAGGAACGTGTTGCCAAGACCGACCAGGCTTTGGTCGAGGGAATTGGAAAAGTGGGTACTTTGTATCCCATCAAAATTGGCCGTGAGAAGGTGGAGCAACAGATCTTTGAAAACGCAGCATCTAAACTCGAAGGTTTCGGGATTGAGTTGCTTGATGTGCGCTTCAAGCGGATCAATTACAACGAAACGGTTCGCAGGCGGATTTACGAGCGTATGGTCAGTGAAAGACAACAAATTGCGGATCGTTTTCGCTCCGAAGGAGCAGCTGAAGCTGCTAAGATTTCTGGTACAAAGGAAAAAGATTTACAGCAGATCGAATCGGAAGCCTACAAACGTGTCCAAGAGATTTATGGGGAAGCAGATGCCAAAGCTTCAACTATTTATGCATCCGCCTACAATGAAAGCAAGGATTCGGCCGAATTTTACGCCTTTATCAAGACCTTGGAAACTTATCGTGAGATCTTGACATCTGATATCTCGTTGGTTTTGACAACGGATTCTCCGCTTTTTGCTCTTTTCAAATCCTTTTCCATTCCTTTGGCCGAAGACGATTTGGATTGATCTCGTAACCCCAAGGCTTCTACTAAACTTGGCAGGTCTTCGAGCCTCCTAAGCATTTTTTGATAGGTGCTTTTTTCTATTAAGCCGAGGGTGTAGATTTTTTTCAACCATCTCTTTCGTCGGGCCAAAATAATTTTTCTACGATCCGAGGAAAAGCCCTCTGGTGTGGTCTTAGAGTATTTGTGCAGGAAAAGACAAACGATCCCACCGATTAGTAGATAGGTAGCTATGTTCGACGACTTAGAAGCTTTCTGTGGGCTTTTTGTTAAGGATGCGGATGGTGTGTAGGGAATGTTCGAATAGTTTCCCTCAGGGGTTTCATTGCTTTCCGTGTTAGTCAACTGAACCAATGCTAGATTTTCTTTGATGGTGAGGGTCTGTCTCTGGTTCAGGTACTCGTCGTAATGGGTTTCCCAAAAGGACTTGCTGGGCAGATTCTGCTCGATTTTTTCAAGATTTAAATAAGTGATCAAATTATCAGTCGTGAGACTGCCAATATGTCCGCTGTAAAGTTCCTCTGTTGATTCGGATGAAATGATATTTCCAAAGCTAAAGTGCCTTATTGATTCATAGGAGTAAGGAGTCCAATCATTGTGATNTTGATTCGTTCGATTGGAATCATTNAGCAAGCAAATATGATGGAGTTTCGGTTCNTCTGTAGGACTCCAAAGCAAAATGGAANATTGAAANGGGNTTTCGCAAAAACTAGCCTTTTTCAGAANCAAAAAAAGGACGAATGANGTTAGGGTTACNCGTNTCTCAAATCCNAGCATTAGCATTTCTCCCATCTGCATTCATGAGGGATCNATGATTTAATTAGGAAAACCCTGTGAAANCTTNGGTTTGTTCTTAAAAGAAAGGGTTCTCGCAAAGTTTACATTAGAGAATNCNAACTTNGTTGTGGAGTTGTAGGAAGAGAACCAAATGGAGTTCGGGNCAGAGNAATTTCGCTCAAGTTCGGGCATACTTTGGGGAGATGAAAAATTGAGTTCCAACAAAGAATGATCATTCGTGTTCANATTGAAATGCATAAAAGGAAGATTGAAGTCGTCCATTGCTACCCTTTCTCGGTAAGAATCGAATTCCTCATCGCTCCATGCAAAAACATTCTCCTCGAAATTAGCATGATTGTATGTGATATGAGCAATGTTTTCGAGTGGGACTTCTTGAACGAAGGAATGCATAGAGGTTGTGGTAGGGAACTCTGTGCTAGGAGATATGGNAAAAGCTTTCTGCTGTCTGTAAAATTGATTTTCATGCAAGTTATGTAGATCGAGGTCATACGCTGATTCAGCGAGATAATCGACTTTCTCATAAAAATCGATCTGTGGGTGCGAAGAAGGACCGTTGGTAAATTCTTGGTAGTGAACCGTTTTGATTTCCAAATTTTGAGGTTCCGGGAAATCAAAAGAGAATAAGGAAAGACTCTGCATTCCAACCCTTAAATCATTGGCAATTTGATTCTTACCGGATGTTTGATCAGAATCGACTTTGATTTGTGAATGTAAAATATTTTCGTGGATGCGTGAAGTGTGGGAATTAGTTGATTGTTCCCAATCGGATGAAATACCCAACGCGATGGGCTCAATCATTGGGCTTTCTATTTTTTCTTGATTCGAAAGGGCTTCAAAGAAGTCGAGACTACCGAGCGAATCGAACTGAAGATCTGAATGAAAGGTATGGGTTTCAATTGCTTGGTTATTATGAATAACGATTTTCTCCATCTTGGTATTCGCACTTAAGTTAAAAAAAGAAACATATTGACCTGATAAACTATCGGGAAACAAAATGAAGGCGATCAGGCAAAGCAAGAGCGATGTGTGATGGCAAAGCCAAGTCTTCGCGGGGAAGATCATATCTTACAATAACTCCCAAAGACAGTTTTGAGAAATAGAATATAGTTAGGTTTGGTCATTTTGTACATGTGTACGAGCACAATTAGCGCTTGGTCGTGAAAAAGTACCTAAAAGGGCATTTTTTCTGCAACTTTTCCTGATTAAAACCGAAAANGACACTTGAACAGGCATAATGATGACCCACAAAAATGAACATTTATNTATTTAATCGATTCCAAATTACCACCGATAACTTCATATTCTTAATGTTTACGGAAGTCAATTTATTGCCGAAATCGCCTTACACTAGATTAAATGTCCGCTTACTTCAGTGATAAAATCAAAATTTTTTCTTGTTTGCATCGGAGGCAAGGCTAGTTTGTCACCATCTATTGAACTTACATTCCCATGAAAAACCCTACAATTGCATCTTTATTTGAGCAAGACCTCATCCAGTGGTTAAACCGCGAGTTGATTGCGGGAAATGATGGTTTGCAAATCCTTTCTTTCTTTCTNTCCGTGCTTTNCGTTTGGGTGGTTGCTCGTTTTTTCAAAACCTGGCTCTCTCGTATGCCTGGCAAAAGCGAGACCCACTCAACCCGAACGGTCTTTTTGCGATCGGTGGGTAAGGCTCTTCCGCTCCTTGGCATCTGGGGTGGTATCCGGTTGGGAGTTTGCTGGATCGAANTGGGGGAACCGGGTGGTTTAGCCCAGACCATTGTATTTTCGGCCTTGGAAGTCTTGCTGACTATCTCCATCGCTCTTTTCGCCTATTATCTGGTGGAAGTTCCAAGTTCTTGGTTGCACAGCCAAACCGAAAAGACCGAAAGCAAGTTTGACGATATGCTCGTGCCTGTTGTCCGGAAGAGTCTCCGAGTGACCGTAGTTCTGTTTGCCTTGGTGAGTATCGCCCAATCTCTCAGTGATAAACCAGTCAGTGCCTTGCTCGCGGGATTGGGGTTGGGTGGTTTAGCCTTTGCACTGGCCGCTCAGGATACCATCAAGAATCTTTTCGGCTCGCTGGTGATCTTCACCGACAAACCCTTTGGTTTGGGGGATCGCATCAATTACGATGGACATGATGGTGTTATTGAGGAAGTGGGACTGCGTTCCACCCGCTTGCGTCGTCTGGATGGTCATCAAGTGACTATCCCGAATGGTGAGCTGGCCAACAAATCCATTCATAACATTGCCAAGCGCCCCTTCATACGCCGAATATTTACTCTTGGAGTAACCTACGATACCACTCCCGAAAAAGTCAGCCGGGCCAAGGAAATCCTCGAGGATGTGCTCAAGGACCACGAAGGCATGGATCCAAAGGGCGAAATGTTGCCCCGAGTCTATTTCAGCGACTTCTCCTCCTCCTCCCTCGATTTCAAATGCATGTATTGGTATCACCCGGCGGCTTACTGGGATTATATGAAGTTCAGCGAATGGGTGAACTTGGAAATCCTCAGACGTTTCAATGAGGANGGAATCGAGTTTGCCTTTCCTACGCAGACTATTCACTTAGCCAAANAAGAATCCGCAGAGACTCGGNAACAATGATNTGGTATGCNGTNAAAGTCTTGGTTTCNGCTCTGATCATTGTGATTATTTCCGAAGTNTCNAAGAAGCTTCCTTTGCTCGGCAGCCTGATTGCCTCCTTACCCTTGGTGTCAGTNTTAGGTATGATNTGGCTTTATGGAGAGACCNGAGACTCGGAGAANCTGGCTTCTCATGCCTTCGGNACNTTTTGGTATGTCTTGCCCTCCTTGCCGATGTTCCTGGTCATGCCATGGATGCTTCGCAAGGGCATCANCTTCCCAGTCACCTTGGCTNCNGGTATNNCTNTNACGNNCNTNCTNTANNTGCTNATGATCCGAATNNTGGNCAANTTCGGAATGAGTCTCTNAGGNTNTTCNTNGGNTTCAGGGANACCATTCNTCCNCGGGGTCNAAGGTNGGNATGGGNACATTGATGATAGTAAGCTTCCCCACGGCACGATGGACGCAACCCGGTTTAATCAGAACAGTAACTCCAGGTTTCAAGCGGACTCGGTCGTCATCAAGTTCCAAGGTTCCGGATCCTTTTAGTACATGATAAATCTCAGTGGTCTGTTTATGATAATGAGCCCGACTGTCCTCTGATATCTCAACCTGATGAAAGGAGGCGGTGGGGTTATCCGGTTGGACGAAGGCNCGCTTTGCCTGTCCNCAAGGGCAGGGNACGGAAGGAATCTCTTTGAAATCAGCAACTAGGTAATTTTTANCGGCTTTCGGTTCCATTCCAGAATCTTACTTCAAGTCCAAACCAGGGCTCAAACCTTAAGCTTCTCACATTTTTGATCGATTTNCCTAAGCTTGGTTCTTGCTGAATGCCAATGATTGAGTAAATTTNGNATGNGAATTCTTACCAAAGAAAAGAAAAAATGAACAAAATTTTATTTGTATCCCTNTGGATCGTNTCCGCCTTGCTTACCTATTGGGTGGGTTTGAAGCANGGAANGGATTCCAGCGANTCGTTTGCCNGGACAANCCCTGAGGCAGCTTCGACNAATCCAGNCCCGCTTCCCAAATCCAACAAACCGNTTAATCCTCAAGCGGTTTCTGATGAGCCCGTCTCGGACATGGCACCATCCATCCCCGAANCNGNGGTTGNGGAGAATCNCATGCCGGTTGAGGAAGAGGATCTTATGACAAGGGTCGCATCCAGTAACCCCGTGGTGCGCTTGCGAGCCTTCACCGAACTTTTGCAAACCCCTACGCCAGACAATTTGCAAGCTGCTCGCGAAGCCTACGACAAATTGCCAGGTGGTCCATCGCGATTTAGCGAATTGCGCATGCTTGCTTTCAGTTGGGGACAGGTGGATCCGCAGGCGGCCCTGGAGTGGGTAGATGGTTTGAGCGGCTTCGAAGACCGAATTGGGGCAGGGGCGGTGATGGATTCCTGGGCTCGCTATGATTCGGCTTCCGCTCTTGNCTGGGCCAAGGAAAATTTCGAAGGAGAAGAAAACCCCTATCTTATTGGTGTGGTCAGTGGAATGTCGGAGAACGATCTTGCNGGAGCNAGTGANNTNATGACNAGTATGCCNCGAAGCCGNTCCCGNGGGCGGGCCGCTTCCATTTTACTTGAAAAAACNTGGCAACAGGGAGAGGAGGTGGCCCTGCAATTCGCTGAGAATTTACCCGAAGGTTCCTTGCAGAATTACACCTTTGGGGAAATTGGCAAAAAGATTGCCAAGGAGGATATGCAGCGTGCCGTTCAGTGGGTGGAGAGAATGGATGAGTCCGAGGTAAAGGTTCAGGTAAGTGAGGAAGTCGCTGAACGTTGGGCACGCGAAAGCCCAGTTGAGGCTGCCGAATGGGTATCCCAAATGCCGGAAGGCGAATCCCGNTCCGAAAGTATGGAAGAAGTGGTAACCCAGTGGGCCCGAAAGGATCCGACCGCAACCGCGGAATGGCTCAATCAATTTCCCTCGGGTGAATTGATGGACGAACCCATTGAACGTTTTGTGCGCGAAGTGGTTCGTAAGGAACCGGACACCGCTCTGACCTGGGCGGAAGCAATCGTGGACGAAGAACGCAAGCAAAGGGTCGTTACCGAAGTTAAGAGGGTTGCTGAACGAGCTGCCGAGCGTGAGCAGGCCGAAGCCAATGGGGCACCCCCGAACGGGGTTCCGCCGAGCAACGGTCCTGGGCGACGGGGTCCTCCAGGCTCTCGTCCTCTTTGAGGAAATCCGTTTTCGNGCTTTCTTTTGGTTTGATCAAGGGGGGGTCTTAGATAGATTTCGTAGGTACGAAGTTTTGTCAAAGTTTCCCTCCAGCACCGTATGCCTCCTCCTTGCATTGTCTTACCTTGGGCAAGCTTGGGCTGAGAAAATTGACTTCAATCGNCAGATCCGCCCGATTCTTTCTGAGCACTGCTTTGCCTGNCATGGANTNGATGANCCNNAGGGNGGNTTNCGNTTGGACTTTGCTGAGTTTGCCNACAAGGGAGGNAANTCNGGATTTCCNGCNATTGCACCNGGNGACTTNNAAGAAAGTGAAATTCTCCATCGCGTGGTATCCACCGATATGGATGACCGGATGCCACCCAAAGGTGAACCNCTNAAGCCNGAGCAGNTCAAACTTCTCCGTCAATGGATTTCATCCGGTGCTCAGTATGCAAAACACTGGGCGTATGTTGTTCCNNANAGACCTGNNTTNCCCAAAGTGGAANACAAGNATTTTGTAAANACNNCGNTNGATCCATTCATTCTTTCCAAGCTGGAAGAGNAGGAATGGAGTCCCAGTGGGCCTGAAAAAAAGGAAAAATGGATTCGCCGGGTTAGTCTTGGTCTNACCGGTTTNCCTCCTACGCTNGAGGAATTCGANNATTTNATGCAGGANGANNNTCCAAANGCTAAAGANAAANTAGTNGATCGTCTGCTTGCNTCTANCCGATANGGGGAACACTGGGCNCGNCAATGGCTNGATCTCGCNAGNTATGCNGATTCCAATGGNTTNCAGGCNGATCANNTNNGNGACAGTTGGGCATTTCGTGACTGGGTGATNAATGCCATCAATCAGGATATGCCCTTCGACCAGTTTACCATCGAGCAGATTGCCGGNGACNTACTCCCCAATGCANCCATCGATCAAAANATNGCCACCGGTTTTCACCGNACNCCCACCTGCAATGTGGAGGCAGGCGTTCANCCNGAGGAGAANCGNGTAAATCAGGTTGTGGATCGAGTGAATGCCACNGGNACNACNTGGCTGGGTACCACNATGGAATGTGCCCAGTGCCATAGTCATAAATACGATCCNTTTTCNCAGGAGGAATATTTTNAAATGTTTGCTTTCTTCAANAACACNCCTCTNGAAGTGGAGAATAAGAGNGGCAGGGGAGTATCCTTTGATTTNTGGGGACCCAAGATGGAACTTCCNCTNNCTNNNGATAAACAAANACAACGGGATGCTCTGAATGCTGAGCTTAAGGTTAATAAAGAGGAGCTCGCCTCCCTAGACAAGGAAGCTAAGCGGAAATATAAGGAATGGACTCAGCAAAAATTGGAAATCACAAAAGAGAAGGAACCTGATTGGCAGGTGCTCACTCCGATCAAGGCAGTTTCGGATGGCGGGGAAAGTTTGCGAATCGTTAAGGATGGTAGCCTGCTGGCGGAGAGGAAACCCGGAGACAAGTCGATCTACCAAATTGAAGTATCCGTACCCGCAGGAGCCTGGAAATCATTTCAAATGGAAACCATGCTCCATAAGTCCATGAAACAAAATGGACCGGGTAGAAACACCACCAATGCTAATCCCAATTTCGTCCTTACGGAAATGATCGTAAAAGTGGAGGGGGCATCCAAACCATTGGATTTTGGCCGGGTGGCCGCTGATTTTAATCAGGGAGGATTTTTGCCCGGACAATTGTTTGATGGAAATTTGGATACCCGAAATGGATGGGCAATCGCTCCTGAATTTGGAAAGGCCCACTGGGTACAGGCGGAATTTTCTGAGCCACTCGTACTAAGCAAGGACTCCAAATTACTGATCGAAATGAAACATCTCTATGGGGGAGGGCGCAATGTGGGGCGTCCACGTTTCTCTCTTTCCACGGATGGAGTGAAGAAGGGTGAAGCGGAGAACCAAAGACTACAAGAACTTTTAGCGAAGGAAAAAAGAAACGGAAAGGAAGAGAAGGAATTACGGGCGATTTTTGATCAGGAAAATCCAAAACTTTTAGCCCTGCAAAAGAAAGTCGGGGAACTTGAGAAATCCTTAAAGAAAGTCACCCCACCCACCACCTTGGTAATGGTTGAAATGGACGAGAAACGGGAAACGCATGTTATGGCCCGTGGAAGTTATTTATCCCCCAAACAAAAAGTGGAAGCGGATGTACCCCAGGTGCTCAATGACTGGAAGCCGGAATGGCCAAAGAACCGTCTTGGCTTGGCGAAGTGGTTGGTCGATCCAGAAAATCCACTCACCGCACGGGTGATTGTCAATCGTTGGTGGGGGCAGTTCTTTGGTTCCGGTATCGTTTCCACAGAAGAAGATTTTGGATCTCAGAGCGAACCACCCACACATCCGGAATTACTCGACTGGCTGGCAGTTGAATTTATGGAAAATGGATGGTCCATGAAACACATTCACAAATTGATCGCCCTNAGTGGTACCTATGGGCAAAGCTCACGCGTNACNACCGCCATGTTGGAGCGGGATGCCAACAACCGATTCTTTCTTCGCGGTCCACGCTTCCGCATGACTGCGGAAATGATTCGTGACAATGGCCTGCAAATTGCCGGTCTATTAAGTGGTAAAATGGGTGGCCCTCCCGTCTATCCTCCACAGCCGGATGGCTTGTGGAGACAGACCGGTCGTAATGAGCCCAAATATATAGCCGCTCAGACGGAGGACCGATTCCGCCGGGGAATCTATGTGATTTGGAGAAGAGCGGCTCCCTACGCCAGTTTTGTAAATTTTGATGGTCCGGACAGGGCTGCCTGTCACCCCAAGCGTAGCCGGACCAATACTCCTTTGCAGGCTCTCACTTTATTGAATGATCAGGCCTATGTGGAAATGGCCCTCGGCTTTGCGGTATCAATTCTGGAAAAAACAAACGGGAAATCCGATAAGGAGCGCATCACCCACGCCGTCCGTCGTGCCTTGTCCCGTGATCCATCGGATCGGGAAATTAAAGTCCTGCTAGGTCTATTAAATGAACAGAGTGAACGATTGAAATCGGATTCTTCCATCGCCAAGTCCTTACTCTCACAGGCTCCCCAGATTGAAATCTCCGATAAATTTGAATGCGACGAAGTGGGTGCCTGGTTCTTCGTGGCCAATGCTCTGCTCAATCTCGACGAAACCATTACCAAAGGATGAAGACGCACCCAGTCGATCAATATCTTAGCACGCTTACCCGCCGTCAGCTTTTCCAACGGGTGGGATTGGGTGTGGGTGGATTTGCCCTCGCCAATCTACTGAACAACGATCTGTCAGCCGCTCCCCAAAATCCATTCTCTCACTTTGCACCCAAGGCAAAGAATGTCATTTATTTCCATCTGGTCGGTGCTCCTTCCCACCTCGATCTTTTTGACTACAAACCCGAGCTTCAGAAAAGAAATGGGGAGCTTTGCCCCAAGGAAATGTTCGAGGGCAAACAGCTTGCCTTTATCCGTTCCCGTCCAGCCCTGCTCGGTACATCCAAGGATTCCAAATTTGAATTTAAAAAATGTGGAAAATCAGGCATTCAGATTTCCAATTTACTCCCCAACTTGCAAACGGTGGCCGATGATATGTGCTTCATTCGCACCCTGCATACCGAGCAGTTCAATCATGCACCTGCTCAGATGTATATGCAGACAGGGTTCGAGCGATTCGGTCGACCCAGCCTTGGGGCGTGGACAAATTATGGGATCGGATCACCCAATAAGGACCTTCCCGGATTTGTGGTCATGGTCACCGGACAATATCCCGGTGCCGGAAACAGTGTTTTCGGCAGTGGATTTCTGCCCTCTGTTTATCAGGGCATTGAATTTCGGGGCAAAGGAGATCCGGTTCTCTTTCTTTCCAATCCTAAGGGTGTGGATGCAACCGCCCGTAGAAAAGTAATCTCCGCGGTCAATCAGTTGAATGAGATGCAGCTCGATGGGGTGGGGGATCCCGAGATCGCCACCCGGATCAGCCAGTACGAGATGGCCTACCGTATGCAGACGAGTGTCCCGGAGCTGAAAGATATCTCCAAGGAGCCACAGACTACTCTGGATGCTTACGGGGCAAAAGTGGGCGGTGCTGGATTTGCCAATAATTGTTTGCTTGCCCGCCGTATGGTGGAACGGGGGGTACGCTTCGTTCAATTATTCGATCAGGGATGGGATCATCACAACAATGTATTCAATTCCCTTCCCAACAAATGCAAACAAGTGGATCAACCGATCGCTGCTCTGATTAAGGATTTAAAGGAGCGTGGGTTGCTTGATGAAACCCTGGTTGTATGGAGTGCAGAATTTGGACGCACACCGATGGGGCAGGGAACGGGTGGATCGGGTGAGAAAACTGCGATCGGTCGCGACCATCACAAGGAAGCGTTCACAGTATGGATGGCAGGCGGAGGAACGAAGCCCGGCCATGTACATGGTCGCACGGATGATCTTGGATATGGAATCGCTGATTCTCCCGTTCATGTGCACGACTTCAATGCAACGCTTCTACACCTTTTAGGAATGGATCACGAACGCTTGACCTATCGATTCCAGGGAAGAAAATTCAGGCTTACTGATGTGCACGGCCATGTGGTCAAAAATGTGATCGCCTGATTGCTGGAAATTGTTTTTGGCAGATCTATTTCCTGGTGCCTGCAACCATTTGCGGGCCATTATCTGCGGGCATGGATTTGTGCCAGGTGATTACTTTCTTCGAAAGTTCTTTCACTACTTTTGGATGCTTTGGAGCGATGTTGTTTTGTTCTCCCCGGTCGGTGGTCAGGTCATACAGCAGAGCATTTGATCCGTCATATTCGCAAAGCAGTTTCCATTTTCCCGATCGGATGGCGAGATCGGGCAAATCCTCGACTCCGTAGAAGGAATCACGATCGGGCGGGCGGCGAAAGAGCATATCCTGCTTGCGGGAAGCATTTGATTTGCCGAGTAAAATATCAGGCAGGGATTCTCCGTCGAATTTTACATTCTTGGGTACTTTTGTT
>NHCT01000066.1 GCA_002167605.1 Verrucomicrobia bacterium TMED40
ATTCGGAGGGGATTCGTTGGTCAACGATCGTAAATCAATCTTGCCCAAGGCAATCCGTAAGAAGGACGGTTACGAGTACATTGTATTCAATCGTTTCACCGATGAGTATAACACAGGAGATGATAAAATCGAATATATCGTGGAAACGAGCCGCGACTTGAGAACCTGGTATGACACCTCCGACACTACCAACGGCCCCGAACTTCTCAGTACGCCTGAGGATCTTGGGGGAGGCATGGAGCGCGTGGTTTTCCGAAGTAGGCAAACCCGCACGGCTAACGGAAATACCCGTCAATACATTCGCGTTCGGGTCAAAGCGAGATAATTATATTGGAAAAAAGCGACCGTCAAGATGAGTAAGTGATTTAGCTAATCTCATCGATTTACAAAGCAGATCAGCTTCTAGGGTTAAAACAGCTTAAAGTGAATAATTTTTTGGTTTCCGAAAGACATTTGGAGGCTTTTAAAATCAAATTGCAAAAGAAAATGATTAGTCCGGAGACTGGTGTTCGGTTTGACCAAACCCTTAAAACTCCGGCTCCCGCCTGAACTTTTCGAAGAGTAAGAGCAAACCCAAGGATTCATATACAAAGGAATTTAAGAAGCTTTACGAAAAAATCTCTATCTGGTTCCGAACATCCGGTCTCCCGCATCTCCGAGACCGGGCACGATGTAGCCGCGTTCATTCAGTTTCTCATCCAAAGCCCCGGTAAAAATGGGTACATTGGGATGAGCTTCCTTCATTCTGGCGACCCCTTCGGGAGCCGCCAGAAGACATAGCATTCTCAGGTCATTGGCCCCCTCCTGCTTCAGTCGTTCGATCGCCGCCACCGAGGAATTACCCGTTGCCAACATGGGGTCGACTGCAATCACCAGACGCTGATCAAGTTGAGCAGGAACTTTCANGTAATACTCCACCGGTTCAAGCGTGTTTTCGTCCCGGTAAAGACCCACGAANCCNACCCGGGCCGCAGGGATGACCTCNAGGAGTCCATCGAGNAAACCATTCCCCGCACGGAGAATCGAGACCAGGGCCAATTTCTTCCCGTCAATCACAGGGGCTTGCGTCCGGCATAAAGGGGTGTCGAGACTGATCGTGGTCAGGGGAAGGTCTCGGGTCACCTCATAGGCCAACAGCATGGATGTTTCCCACAGCAACTGCCGGAAGGTGGCACTCGGCGTTTCCTTGCGTCGCATCAGGCTCAACTTGTGCTGAACCAAGGGGTGATCGATTATCGTTAGGTGCTTGCTCATTCGATGGATGANAGGGTTTGAAGGATGAGCGGGGNACGCTCNTTNAGGTGTTCGGAAAAAANAAAGGCTTTATCCAACAGACTCGCAACCCGCTTGGCCGAGGCTTCGTCNGNCGCACCGATCCGTACAAGTGGATCTCCCNNCTGAATCCTGGTTCCCAGACGAACGACCTGATCAAGTCCGACCGAATGATCGAGCGAATCCTCCGCTCTTGTTCGCCCGCCTCCCAGTTCGATCACGGCCTCGCCCANTACCCGACCATCGATCCCGNCAAGGAACCCGGAGGATTTCGCGGGGTANTCCATAACCACTCTAGGTTTCGATAAATATTTCTCCGGTCGATCAACGAAATCACTTGGTCCACCAAGTTCGGTCACCATTTCCCCAAAAACTTCCGCTGCCCGCCCCGTCGTGAGGGATTCCAAAAGTGTTTCCTCGGCCAATCTTTCGTTTTCCGANAGACCGGAGACGACCATAAGCTGCGACCCAAGGGCCAGGCTGACCTCCAAAAGTCGTTCTTCTCCCGGTTCGTTCCGTAAGACCCTGATGGCGGACTCCACTTCCATGGCATTACCGGCGGAGGTAGCTAAAGGTTCGTTCATATCTGTAAGCAGAGCAATGGTCGGGCATCCGGAGCCACTCGCAACCCGCACCAAAGATTCGGCCAAGGTCCGGGCCTCTTCAACATGCCTGAGAAAGGCTCCAGAGCCCACCTTGACATCGAGAACCAAGGCTTCCAAACCCGCCGCCAGTTTCTTGGATAAAATGGACGAGGTGATCAGATCGACGCTCTCCACGGTTCCCGTAAGATCACGAATGGCGTAGAGTCTTTTGTCGGCGGGTGCGATTCCATCTCCGGCTCCAACAATGGCACATCCCACCTTACCCACCACTTCCTCGAAGCGTTCGGGTGAAACTTCAGCTTGGTATCCGGGTATCGCTTCGAGTTTATCCAAGGTTCCACCCGTATGCCCCAATCCTCGCCCGGATACCATCGGGACAAAGCCTCCGCAGGCCGCCAATGCGGGAGCCAGAATCAGCGAGGTGTTATCCCCGATCCCTCCGGTGGAATGCTTGTCGATTACTGGACCGGGCAAGTCCCAGGTGCGCACTTTCCCCGAATCACGCATTGCAAGGGACAGTTCGATTCGCTCTTCCTCAGAAAGTCCCTTGATGCAAACCGCCATGGCAAAGGCTGCGGCTTGGGCATCACTGACCGAACCGTCCGCCAGACCGTTGGCAAAGCTTCGGATTTCTCCAGCACNCAAGGTGGTTCCCTCCCTAACCCTGGNAAGAATGTNGGAGATGCTCATACTTTAGGGCAAATGCTCGCCGGAAAAAGAATCGGGAAGCAATTGGGCAACCGTCCGCCTTTCCCGTTCGCCTTCGACTCCGGCGAGAACGACCTGAGTGTCCGGAGATGAAAACTCGGCGAGCTTCTGCCGACAACCTCCACAAGGAGCCACGGTCTCGGTGGAATTTGCCACTACCCAGATTTCCTCGATCCGAGTTTCTCCNGCCGCCACCATCGCCGCGATCGCCCCGGCTTCGGCACAGGTACCNTCCGGNTATGCNGCATTTTCCACATTGCATCCAACGAACTCNTTCCCGCTCTGGGTGCGCAAGGCTGCCCCCACCTTGAACTTCGAATAGGGTGCNTGGGCATTTTGGCGAACAGAAAGAGCTTTTTCGAAAAGGGTCATAAGGTTTGATAAAAGCGATGTTTGATTATCTTGGAAGGAAGCCAGAGAAAGAGCAAGGCAGGAGAACGNGAAAACTCAACCCTTGCCAGAAATCACAAATCATTCGAGAATCTAACTCTGCCCCAACAATTTTACCAAGGTGANTAAACCCGCGCAAACATTACCCCGAAACCCAGGAATCAAGCTCGATCTCGACTGGGCGACTTCCGTGCAAGCCAACACCTCGGCCATTGAAAGAAGATGTAAGTCTCTGCCTGGCCGTCGATCGATCAAAAAAGCCAACCAGGCCGCTTGGTTGCTCAAGGCCATTACCTGNATCGACCTGACCACTCTTTCCGGAGACGACACCGAAAACCGGGTACGGCGGCTCTGCCGGAAAGGCCGCTACCCGGTGCGTGAGGATATCCTCAGGGAACTGGGCATCGAACCTGGATGTATCACCACCGGAGCCATTTGCGTGTACCATGAGATGGTTCAAGCCGCCGTGAAAGCCCTCGATGGATCGGGCATCCCGGTGGCCGCGGTCTCCACCGGATTCCCCGCCGGGCTCTCTCCTTATTCCCTGCGGTTGGCGGAAATCGGAGAATCCGTGGCTGCGGGTGCCGAGGAAATTGACATTGTGATCTCCAGGAGGCATGTCCTTTCCCAGGANTGGNAGGCTCTTTACGANGAGATAAAATCCTTTCGGGAAGCCTGTGGAGAAGCTCACCTCAAAGCGATCCTGGCCACCGGAGANCTGGGCACATTACGNAATGTTGCCCGNGCTTCCCTGATCTGCATGATGGCCGGNGCNGACTTCATCAAGACNTCAACCGGCAAGGAAAGCGTNAANGCAACCTTACCNGTCAGCCTNACCATGATCAGGCAAATCCGTGACTACTTTGACCGCACCGGTTTTCATATCGGNTACAAACCNGCGGGCGGAATCTCCAAAGCCAAGGATGCCCTGACCTACCTGGCACTGATGAAAGAGGAANTNGGCAACCGATGGCTGCAACCCGACCTCTTCCGTTTCGGAGCCTCCAGCCTGCTTGGAGACATCGAGCGCCAACTCGAACATTTTGTGACCGGTCACTATTCGGCCGCCCACCGTCACGCCATGGGATAAGGAACTATGAAAGTTAAGGAAATTTTGGAAACAATGGATTACGGAAAGGCTCCGGAAAGCCCCGAGCAAGCCTTGGCTTGGATCGCCAAGCATGAGGGNAAGATGAGCATGTACCTCAATGGCGAAGCTTATCAACCCGCAGGTTGCGAATTTTTCGAAAGCCGAAACCCGTCCAATGGAGAAGTCCTGGCTCAGATTCCCCAGGCCACCCAAGCCGATGTTGACCAGGCTGTCCAAGCTGCCCGTAATGCCCAAGTCCCATGGGAGGAACTCGGAGGTGCCGGACGAGCCAAATACCTGTACGCCTTGGCCCGTTTGGTTCAGAAGCANTCGAGGCTTTTCGCAGTCCTTGAGTCGATGGACAACGGGAAACCGATTCGGGAAAGCCGGGACATCGACATTCCCCTCGTGGCCCGCCATTTTTACTACCATGCCGGGGCCGCTCAATTAATGGATAAGGAAATGCCTGACCATCAGGCGATTGGGGTGGCGGGCCAAGTGATCCCATGGAATTTCCCCCTGCTGATGCTTGCCTGGAAGATCGCACCCGCCCTTGCCATGGGCAACACCGTGGTGCTGAAGCCAGCGGAATACACCTCGCTCAGTGCTTTGTTCTTTGGGGAAGTTTGTAGAGAGGCGGGCCTGCCCGATGGGGTGGTCAACCTTATTACCGGGGATGGACGGGTCGGGGAAATGCTGGTCACCCATGAAGACATTGACAAGGTCGCCTTCACCGGATCCACCGCGGTGGGAAGAAGAATCCGCGAGGCTATTGCCGGACAGGGTAAGGAACTCACCCTCGAACTTGGAGGGAAATCGCCTTANNTGGTTTTTGATGACGCCGATCTGGACAGTGCGGTGGAAGGACTGGTCGATGCTATTTGGTTCAATCAGGGACAAGTTTGTTGCGCCGGATCCCGCCTCTTCGTTCAGGAAGGAGTCGCAGATGCTTTCCACAAAAAACTCAAAGCTCGAATGGATAAACTCCGGGTGGGCGATCCTCTGGACAAATCGATCGACTTGGGGGCCATCGTCGACCCCAATCAACTCGATTCCATCACCCGCTTGGTTGAAGACGGACTCAAAGAAGGCGGCTCTCCCTATGTCGGATCCTGTGAGCTTCCTGAGGCGGGCTGCTTTTACCCCCCCACCCTGATCACCGAGGTCGATCCGGCGTGCCGATTGATGCAGGAGGAAATCTTTGGACCTGTCCTGGTTGGCTCCACCTTCCGCACGCCTGAGGAAGCAGTGGCATTGGCTAACAACACCCGNTACGGTTTGGCCGCATCCATTTGGACGGAAAACATCAACCTTGCCCTCGACCTGGCTCCCAAGATTATTTGCGGGGTAGCCTGGATCAATTCCACAAATCAGTTCGATGCTTCCGCCGGTTTTGGCGGAAGGAGAGAAAGTGGTTTCGGGCGTGAAGGAGGATGGGAAGGCCTGCAGGCTTATGCCCGACCCCGTCATCTATCCAAGGAAACCCTTTCCGCTATCGAACCTAAAACCGGAAAACCTGAACCGGCGACCGCCGAGATTGACCGGACTCCAAAATTGTTTATCGGAGGCAAACAGGCCCGTCCGGACAGNGGGTATTCCTATCCNATCTTTTCCTCCGCAGGNANGGAACTTGGACTNGTCGGACATGGCAACCGTAAGGACCTGCGCAATGCGGTGGAGGCTGCGAATTCCGCGAGGGGATGGGCGAAGTCAACGGCTCACCTGCGGGCTCAAATTCTTTATTACCTCGGTGAAAACCTGGCGGTGCGTTCGGAGGAATTCGCAAAACGCATCGTATCCATGACCGGAGAGGACTTGGCTTCCGCCACCCGGGAGGTCGAGCTTTCCATCGATCGACTCTTCACCTATGCGGCTTGGGCCGATAAGTTCGATGGGGCGGTGCATGGAGCACCGATACGCGGTGTCGCCTTGGCAATGAACGAACCGGTGGGGATAATCGGAGTGATCTGTCCCGACGAAAATCCGCTCCTCGGTTTGGTTTCCCTGATCGCCCCGGCTTTGGCGATGGGAAATGTCGTCGTGGCTATCCCNTCCGAACCCTTTCCGCTTTCAGCCACAGATTTGTACCAAGTTTTCGAGACTTCCGACCTCCCCAATGGAGTGGTTAATCTTATCACCGCCAAACACGCCGAGGTGGCCGAGTCTCTGGCTGGTCACATGGATCTGGATGCGGTTTGGTATTTTGGATCCTCCGGACAGTCCGGAGCTATCGAAAAAGCCTCCGCCACCAACCTCAAGCGTACTTGGGTGAACCATGGATTTGCCCGCGACTGGTTCGATCCAATGCAGGGTGAAGGGAAGGCATTTCTTAGTCAGGCAACTGAGGTTAAGAATGTTTGGATTCCCTACGGAGAGTAGTTTCCATATTTAGCTCACTTGGGGCATTTCAACCCTTCCTACCNGTTATAACTTTCGAAAGTAAATTCGGGCGGCCTCGTTGACCCGGGGAGCGAGGAGGATCGTCGATAAAATCGTGGGAATCGCCATAAGACCAAAAGCGATATCGAGAAAATTGATCACATCGCCCATCCGGACCACGGACGAAACGACAATGGTAAGTAAATAAAAACCGAGCATCGGCAAACGGGCTTTTTGCCCGAAAAGGAAACAACCGCACTTTACCACATAGTAAGAGAACCCGATCATCGANGAGAAACTTAAAAAGAGCACCGCGATGAGCANCAGATAGGGACCGGTTCCGGGTAAAGCGGTTTCAAAAGCGGAGGTGGTCAAAAGCACCCCATCCCCTTCGCCCGACTGCCAGGAATCAGTCACCAAAAGAACCAACCCCGTCAGGGTGCACATAAACAAAGTGTCAATCACCGGTCCCCACATCGCCACCAACCCTTCGCGGATCGGTTCCCGGGTTTTCGCCGCTCCATGAGCCATCGCCTCGGTGCCCATACCGGCTTCGTTGGAAAAGGCGGCCCGGCGGACACCAGTCACAATGACCATTCCCAAAGCCCCACCCGCCACCGCCTGACCGGTGAACGCATCAGATAGAATGACCGCGAAAGCCGGGAGAATTCGATCCGCGTACAGCATGAGAATGAAAAGAGAAAGCCCTGCATAAAGAACAATCATGCCCGGAACCAACCGGGCTGCCACCGCACCGATCCGACGAATTCCTCCAACCACCACCATGCCCACAAGAATCGCCAACAGCAACCCGAAGAGCCCGTTTCCCCAAAGCACCGAGCTTTCTGATCCCACGAACCAACCTTTAGGTTCAAGAAACATCGATCGAACGATTTGCGTAAGCTGGTTGGATTGCAAAAGGGGCAGACAACCGAACATACCGCAGGCGGCGAAGAAGACCGCNAGCGGTTTCCAACTCCTACCCAAACCCTCGCTAATAAAATACATCGGCCCCCCCTGTTCCACTCCATCCTCATCCTTACCCCGGTACATCACCGCCAAAGAACAGGTNTAGAATTTCGTGGCCATACCCAACAAGGCACAAACCCACATCCAAAAAAGGGCTCCGGGTCCACCCTGAGACAGGGCAACCGCAACTCCCGCAACATTCCCCATTCCAACGGTTCCCGAGAGTGCGCTGCAAAGGGCACGAAAATGAGAAACTTCCCCAGGGGCATCGGACTCGGAGCTCTTGCCCAGGATCAAGCTCAGGCCATGCCTGAGATGACGGAAAGGTGAGAAGCGTGAAGAGACTGCAAAGAACAGTCCACCTCCCAGGAGTAAGTAAAGGAGATTACCCCATAACCAACCGGAAAATTCGTAGAGTGCTTCAGACATTCCCACCTACCCTGCAATTTTTCACTNAAGGGTCACGCAAGAAATTTCGCTTTCTTGCTTGTCCATCCTTCAGGGGAAGATTGAATGTGAGTATGATCGCACCCATCGAAAAAAGTGGTCCCAAGAATGTGTTGGGCGAACCTTTACAACCATGTTGCACCCGATTGAACACGGGATGGTATCGCAATGGGAGTTGCGAAACCGATCCCGGAGATGGGGGCAGACATGTGGTTTGTGCTCAAATGACCGAAGAGTTNCTCGCCTTCAGCCGGTCGATGGGCAATGATTTATCCACTCCGCTTCCTGAATATAATTTCCCCGGCTTGAAGGCAGGAGACTGCTGGTGTCTTTGTGCGGGGCGTTGGCAGGAGGCCTTCGAAGCAGGGATGGCACCCAAGGTCAAACTTGCATCCTGCGAGATGTCCGCTTTGGAAATCATCGACCTCAACGATCTGCAAGCTCACAAGTTGGAGGACTAATGAACGCGAACCGAAGGCTTTTCCTCCAGTCTTTCGGTCTCGCAAGCATCCCTTTGTTCCTCCAAGGAAAGACGCTCTCAACCTACACNGTCGGCGTAATCGGGCATACCGGTCGGGGNAATTTCGGACACGGACTNGACAAAATGTGGAAAATGCATCCCAAGGTTTCCGTGGTCGGAGTTGCGGATGCGAATCCNCAGGGNCTGCAAAAGGCATTGGCGAGAGTNGGGCAAGGCACCGGATACCTGGATTACCGAAAAATGCTGGAGACAAAAAGACCCGACTTCGTCGCCGTATGCCCCCGGCATGTTGATCAGCGCGTATCCATGATCAAGGCTGCCTGCGAATTCGGAGCGAAAGCGATCTATGTAGAAAAGCCCTTTGCCCGGAGCCTCAAAGAGTGTGATCTCATCTCNGAAGCNTGCAAACGTTCGGGAACGCTNTTGGCNGTCGCNCACCGGAACCGCTANCACCCTGCCCTCGCGGTCGCAANNAAACTGATTAAGGACGGTCTCTTGGGTCAGGTGCTTGCCATGCNAGGCCGNGGNAAGCAAGATCNTCGGGGNGGCGGTGAGGACCTTTGGGTNNTGGGNACNCATGTCTTTGACTTATTTCATGCCTTTGCGGGNAAACCTGTCTCATGCACAGCTACGNTNAAGACTAAGGGAAAGATTGCGACNCAAANCCAANTNTATGAAGGGAATGAAGGNCTCGGACCCCTGGTTGGAGATGAGATTCATGCCGAGTGGAAAATGGAAAACGGATGGACNGCCACTTTCGATTCCGTNCGAGGGGAAGGCTCGAGACAGAAGGGGTTCGGTTTGGANATCGTGGGCGAAAAAGGNACTCTTGAGATCCTNTGCGATCAGGAACCACTNTTCCATTTNATTGAAGGAAAATCAAGTAAGGGTAGCANAGAAAGGATNCCATTAACTTCTTCGGGGCTTGGTAAAAAGGAGAGGGAGGACATAGACGGAACGGTTCGCAACCATCTCGCTGCTCTGATCGACCTGATCCATTGCCTGGAGAATGGNNAAGAGCCCCNGTGTGGNCTGGATGAGGGAACCAGCACCGTTNCCTTTGTCTCTTCNGTTTTCGAATCGCACCGCCAAGGAGGTAAAGACNTTCATTTGCCACTTACCTCCAGANNGAACCCACTCNTGCNCTAAAAAGGCACATCGTCACNAGANCTAGCCCTGGTANAATNGCAANAATCGCTAATTCTTCGATTATTTCATNCNATTNCAAAAAATCAATTGCGTTGAATCCGCTTAATGGTCACTAGTTNAACTTCGGGAAAAAAGGGGTATGCCAAGGATAGAAAACGAAATTTGGTCCAGNATCAAGGAGGGCGATTCCGCAGCCTTTGCGGAATTGTACGATGGCTTTGCCTCTGCCATGTTTTCGCTCTCTCTACAGGTTCTTAACGATCGATGGGAAGCAGAGGAAGTCATCCAGGATGTCTTTGCTTATCTTTGGAGAAAACCAGAATCTTATTCACCTTCCAAAGGAAAATTCAGTAGTTGGTTGCTCGTTATTACGCGTAACCGCAGCATCGACCGTTACCGGTCACGAAAGAGAAGGTTGGACCGCGGTCAATCCGATGAGGTTTTAAACCAAAAGGAAGACTTCAGTCAGACTGATGGAGCCGAAGAAGCCACCCTCAATGACGAACGCAAGCAACTGAGAGTAGCTTTTAGGCTGCTTCCCCCGGATCAAAGACAAGTTCTCGAACTTTCCTACTTTAAAGGATTTAATCACAAGGAAATTTCTGAAAAGCTCGACCTATCTCTCGGCACCGTAAAATCACGGATACGCTTGGGGGTCGAAAAATTGAGAAATTCATTGTCCACTCTTAGGATATAAAACTTATACATCTCACAAGCTTAATTTGTAATCAGCCCCCAACCTCGATAAACAGTCAGTTTTGGACAATCTTAGACAAACAGCCCTAGACTACACCCTTGGCGTATTACCCAAGGAAGATTCNNTGCTNTTCGAAGCGCTCCTAGACCATGACGATGAGGCAAAAAAGTCCCTTGTCGAAGCACAAGATGAGTGTGCCAAACTTTCTCTTATTTCTGAATCAGCAACTCTCGGAAATGAGGTCCGTGCTCGGGTCATGGAATACACCGAACCCCGACTCAACCTGGACCCAATTCTCGAAAGTAAAGAAATCGAAATCCTTCGCGATAATTTTACATCTTTCACGACCCGCTACCAGGGAGGTGGAGGAAGTGTAGATTTAAACGATGTGTCTTCCTCCTTGCTCAGGGATGACATTAAACGAAACTATGAGAGTCTTATCGAACTCTCCCCTTTGGTTGCAGGTGATTCCAAAGCTGCCTCTGGAGATTTCACTCACTTGCATAAGTTTTTGCGGAAGCAAATGTCTTACTCCGAAAGTATAGAAAGGAATTTGAGCCATGAGTTGAACGGTGAAGACCCGGCAGCTCGGTCGGTTCTNCGCACGGCACTGGCGACCATGCCCTCCCTCTCTTTCTTTTCGGACCGATTAAGCGAAGGCGATCCCACCATTTCCGATACCAGACGCCTCTTTTATTTGTGCCGCGATCAACTCAAAATCATGCGGGCGTCCTTTGGAGACATCGATCCNTTACGNTTGGAGGATGACGAGAAACTCAGGCTTCATGGNGCGGGGCTTCTGCAAACCAAGTGGTGGGGAGCTGANCATGCCTATTTCTCNTCCAACGGAAAAGTGAGATGTGGAAATTTCTTTGACGGACCCGTAACGGAAAGATGCGTGGAATTCGCTGAATATGATGCCAATGTTTACTGCCTGGCCAACTTGCTCTCACCCCGCTCATCAGATGGGGAGTTTCACCTGGAATTGCTAAAGGATGCCGTACCCGGTTGCACCCTTGCCTTGGCCACTGCCAAAATGGATCATGCCAAACACCAAGACCTCGAAGCAATTATTTCAGGTACACACGCTGTCAAAAATAATGCTGGGCGCGACCAACACCTTTGGACATTGATCGAGGATTCCATGGTTCGTGGTCATCAAAGTGCAAACTTATCTGAGTTGCGTGAACGTAATGCCTATGGTTGCACCCGCATCAAGAATCTCACTTACCTATGGTTCGCATGGCCCGCCATCGCAAACGCCCAGGAAGGGGCTGATGCTTCAACCTCAAAACCCTTGCAGTAGTGGGCAACTACGGGCCCCGTTTCGGGCTCTTTAAGTCCCTGAGATTCAAATAGCCCACCGTGATAGCTTGCAAGACCTAGCTCTTGGGCATCATAAGGGCGATGCATCACCTGGGCATCACCGGATACGGAGGAAAAACTTCTTCGGGCCCAAAAACGATACCTTTCCAACAGGAAGCGGTCCAAGGGCGAATCAGCGTGAGCAGAGTTGTTTTTACCGGAAGGGAATTCCGCAAAGATTTCGGCTTTCGCCGTTTTTAAAAAACTTTTGCGACGGGAATGATAGGCCATTGATTTCGGCTTTCGAGAACAATGAATTTGAGCATAATGATAAGAGAGTCCGTAAAGGGACCGAGCCCCGAAAACAGCAAGCAGGTCCGACGAATCCAAGGAGTGGAACCAAACGCCTTTTTGTCCCTGACGGTTGCGGACATAAGTTCGTAAGTTGACTTCCCAAAAGTCGCTCCAGGGTATCCATTGCAAAGGAGAGATACGAAGATTGGTCAGCTTGAACCCAACCACGCTTGCCCAAGCCTCCCCCTCGAACAAATCCAACTCCAAATCATCAGGTAGAGTCGCCCGGAGTGAATCTTGGGGTACCGTCCAATGCAAAAGTAAGAGGTCCTCCCACCTCTGAGTCATGAAGCGCTTGAGCCAACCAACACGCATCGCCAAGCCTTCCTATTGGCTTTGAGGAAACAGTTCGTCGAGTTTTTCCCGACGATAGTCAAAAATCCGACGAAGCGTTCGCCTGACAAAAAGAAGATGAGCGATTGCCCCCAAAGGGCCAAAGGGCATTTGGTAACGGATCTCATCGGTCATCTTTGTCCCACCCTTGACCTCCTCTAGGCAATGCCTGTGCAACCACAACTTGTAAGGGCCCACCTTTTGTTCATCTACGAAGGAATAACCCTCCTCCACATATTTGATTTCGGTGAGCCATGGTGTCCACCCAAGAATCGGAATCTTTACCCGATACTCCAAAAACAGACCCGCATATGCACGTTCCGGGGGATCGCCCTTCATATCAAAGGCCAAATCAGGAGGAGTGATTCGATTGAGGTTTTGCGGAACAGATACGAATTCCCACAATTCCGTTCTGGAAACCGGTAAAATTTGAGTTTGCGTTAAGGTATGCACCTTCCCGACCTATCGGGAGCTGGGATCATTTGCAACCTCCCCTTGACCATTCAGCGAATCGAAAGTATGGAGAAAGGAATGAAAATCCTTTTCGCTTCACTGATCTTAAGCTCATGCCTGTGCAGCCTTGCCTTTGGGCAGGGAGCTATGTCCGAACTCGCATCCGTTCGCATCTCCTATGAAACCCTCTCCGACCGCACCATCGATGGAACAAATACAGAGATCGGATTGGACCAATGGGAAGTACGGGCTCCCTTCTTTTATAAAGAGTCTGGAGATTGGAAGATCGCAGCAGGAATTCGCTACCAGTCCACAGATTTTGAGGTGTCGGATGCCACTCTTCTCAACGAAGATCGTCTGCATTCTCTCGATTTGGCTATTTTTTTGAGCAAAAGGTCATCGGATCATTTAGATTGGCTCTTCCTGTTCAACCCCAACTTGGCGGGAGATTTCGAAAACATCGGTGGAGATGCAATGAATTACCTCACCCTTGCCGGGGTAAAATGGAAAAAAAGTGAAAGCTTCCAGTGGATCTTCGGAGCCGTTTATACCANNGGTATCGGAGACGATCTTTTTGTCCCTGCAATTGGNTTCATTTGGGAGCCTTCCGAGGTTTCAAGTTTTACCTTCGCCGGACCGATTATTCGCTACTCCTATGAATTCTCCGAACTTTTGAGCCTTAATTTAGGTGGACAGTTCACCGGCAATCGGTGGAANACCGAGGCCACCTATGGAGGAAACTTGGAACAACGGGATTTTCGGTTNAGGGCCTATCGNCTTTTTGCCAACCTTCAATGGAACCTGAATGAGCATCACTCAGTCTTCGCAGGATTGGGCTATGATTTCGCCGGTGAATTGGAAATTGAATCGACTACCCTGAATTCCGATCGCGATATTGAGGACGGAGGGGTGTTCGAAATTGGATACAAATATGGTTTCTAAGAGCTGCTTCGCTTAAGAATCGCATCCGCCGCATTCCACCCGGAGAGTGCCGCATTCTCAACGCGCTCTCCACCGAAACCATCGCCNGCCANGGTCAGNGCCAAGTCTTCNGAATGCCAATGGGAATCNCCAAAGGTAACGACAGGCTTGGCGAATCCCCACCGGTGAACGGACCATTGAGTGACTCGCGCTCCCAGAAATTCCTCGGCCACCCCTAGCAAATGAGGCACACGCTCCTCGTCCGAAGCATCCCAATANTTTTGTGAATATTCGTCATTGGCATGCAAAGTAAAGGAGGGAAGTTCGGAAATACCCTTCCTTTGGTTATCTGACAACCAGTCCACTTGTTGGTCAGGATGAGTCACCGTACCCGGATGATCCAAGGAGGACCGGTCCTCGAGCAAACCGAGCAAGGCGAGGCACCGAGTATGGCGAATCCCCCGCAACCGTTCCATGGTTCCATCATCAAGGACGAGCGAACTCCGGTCAAAAAGATCGAGCATTTGAACNGATGGTAGGGTAAGGACTAGATGATCGGCGGTTAGTTGACGGCCCTGTGCCCCGGCCTCGCAGACCATCCAACCTGCATCGTGCCGGACCACTTGATCGACGAAAAAAACCAATTCGGAGGAAAAGGACCGGGCTAAGTACTTAACCGGAGAGGTCATACCCATGGAACCCCGATAACGAACCCCGGTAGGTAAATCGGGTCGGTTGGGAATTCGGTCATACCAAGATACAACAGATTGGCTGGCTTNCCANTGCTCAAGCAGAGTCAACATTCTGGGNGATCGTGCAGTAAGGAATTGGGCTCCGTGATCGATCCGAGCACCTTGCATCCGTCTCGTGGCCATTCGCCCCCCCACTCCTCGTCCTTTCTCGACCACCACGACCTCGTGACCCGCCTTGGAAAGTTCATAGGCACAAACGCANCCGGATATGCCGGCACCCACCACAACAATCTTCATACTATCATATTTANCAGAGCANAAATAATACTATTGATTCATTGACTCAAAAACAATTAAGACTCTCANTAAGTNTCAGACAATAAGGATTCGAATGACTTACTCCAACCAAGACTATACCGTTGTGGTGAATTCGCTTAAGGGCAAGCTTCCGAGTTTGCCGGTGATCCTGAACGAACTGATGACCATCGTTTCTGACCACGATGCAACTCTTCATGCCATCAGGGATCTCCTGCGCATGGATCCGGCCATTTCCACTTTGCTACTGAAGGNGGCNAACACCACCGAGTTCNGNCAAGGCAGTGCCGAAAGAATTTCATCCATCGAAGACGCGTTGACCCGACTCGGTCTCGACGAAGTCAAGAAACTTGCCCTCAACATCTCCATNCTCGAATTGTACGGATCAGTCANNNTNCCTGATGGATTCAGCCTAAAATCNCTTTGGAAGCACAGTGTTGGGGTAGCTGTGGCAAGCNCAAAGCTGGCTGAAAAACTTACTTTCACCCTCCAGGATTTAGCCTACACTTGTGGATTGATTCACGACATTGGCAAAGTCGCAAAATTCAATTTTGATCAAACTCTGTTTTGCAATGAGCTGCAATCCGCACAGGACAATGCCACCAGTTCCTATGCCGTTGAAGTAGCCGGGCAGGCAATTAGACACGACCTTTTGGGAGGCATGGTCGCGAGAACATGGGGAATCTCCAAGTTTGTCGCTCAGGTCGCATCCTGGCATCACCAAGCAGACCTATCCAAGCGAGAGGGTGTCGATGATGCGGATACCCACAAACTGATCGATGTCGTGATGCTTGCCAACTTGGTCGTACCCAGGTTCAAATTTGGAAACAGCGGACACAACCAAGTGGAGGATCCTCCAAGTAATCTCCTGCGCCGGCTCGGAATGAGCCAGGACGACTTGCTCGATTTTGAGGAGGAAGTCGAACAAGAGTTGATCAAGGAGAGCGAAAAATTGAGCCTTCTCGAAGAATAAAAAGATTCCGATTCATTTTCGGTAAAGTAAGAGGTCGTTAAAGAAAACCCTTGGACTCACCCGCAAATCTTTGTTTTTGACATCCTCGTAAGCCTCTCTTTTATATTCAGTAATTCAACTGAAAGAATGACTGAAAATACCGAAGAATACCGTAGGGTTGTTGAAGAATTGGAGGGCCAACTTCCAAGCATTCCTCTGATCATGGATGAATTGCTGCGGATCGTTGCGAATCCGGATGCTGCCTTGTTTGCAGTTCGTGATATCCTAAAGTTGGATAAATCGATTTATGCCAAAATTCTTCGAATAACCAATAGTGTAGTTCACCGGGAAGGTGTAGTGGACCGGATCAGTGAAATCACCGAAGCCATGCAAAGAATTGGATTGGAAAAGGTCAAACAGATCGCTTTACAAAATTCCGTATTCAAGATTTTCGAGGAAGAGAAAAATGGACTATCCTACAACTTGGAAAGTTTATGGATGCATAGCGTAGGAGTTGCTCTTGCAAGCCAGTCCTTGGCGGATGACCTGGAATCACAACTCAGCGAAAATGCCTACGCCTGCGGACTTTTACACGACATTGGCAAGGTTGCAAAATTCAAAGATTCTCCAAAAAACTTTTTTAAGGAAGTAAGGTATTCCATGAAAAAAAAGGAATCCTCCCACTCCTCAGAGTCTAAAAGAAGCTTTCTAAAGCATGACCTACTTGGAGCCCTCATCATTGAAAAATGGGGTTTATCCGAAATCGTTGAGAATACAACTCGGTGGCATCATACCCTAAATCGGAATGATCGAATAAATATCGAAGATCCATCAATGCATAAACTCATCGATATTGTGATACTGGCCAATCACTATATCCATGAATTGGAATATGGGAACAGTGGACACCAACAACCTGCTCCCTTGCCTGCGGACTTCCTTAAACGCCTCCGGTTGACTTCTGAACTTTCTGAGGCGTGTAAGGAAAAAGTCCGGATTACCCTAGAGGAAGAGGCCGAATTAACGGCAATCTTTTTGCAAAGCGAATAAACCCTGCTAGCTTATGATTCCTAGAACCTATGGAATCTATCAACCTACCTGATGCGGAAATTACTTACTTCGACAGATTTTTCCCAGTTGAGAATTCGGACCGCCTGCTCGATTCCTTAATCAATCAGATTCAATGGAAACAGAACACCATACGGTTTTATGGTAAGGAAAGCCCGGTGCCCCGCTTGGAGGCTTGGTACGGAGATCCTGGTATGTCCTACTCTTACTCGGGAATTCGGATGGATCCCTTGCCTTGGACAGAGGATCTTTTGGAAATCAAAAAAATCATCGAACCGGTTTCTATGACCACTTTCAATTCGGTTTTGATTAATTTCTACAGAGACGGCAAAGACCGAGTCGCTTGGCACAGTGACGACGAAAAGGAATTGGGAAAAAAACCCATCATCGGTTCGGTCAGTTTCGGTGCCGAAAGAAAATTCAAACTTCGCCACAAAAAATACCGCGAAAATGGGTTGCGCAGCGAAATCATGTTGAAGCATGGAAGTTTTCTGCTGATGAGCGGTTCGACGCAGAGCCACTGGGCTCATGAAATTCCGAGAACTGCTAAACCGCTTGGGCCAAGAGTCAATTTGACCTACAGGAAGATCATATGATTTTTCAATTCCGGACAATTTCAGAGTCGACTTGAAAAAAATTCAAATGCGAAATTTTCCCCTTCAAACCAATCCAAGTTTCCCCTTTACTCGTACTAATTCATATAATGAAAACCCGAATTTTAGCTCTATGCACTCTGGTACTTTCTTTTACTCCGGCAATCGCTTACGAATCCATGCATGAAAAAACCCCTGTTGGTGAAATAAAAGTCATCCGACTTCCCGAACGAGTGGCACTCGAAGCCCAGACCGAAGATTCTTATTTTTCGGAAAACAACGGCATGTTTAGAACCCTTTTCCGTTACATAAACCAAAACGAAGTTGCCATGACCACTCCGGTCGAAGCGGATATTCAACCCGGGAAGATGCGCTTCTTCGTTGGGGCTAAGGATCTTTCAAAGAAAGTACAATCAAGCGAGAAGGTTAAAGTTCGGACTCTACCTCCCATTTTGGTCGCTGCTATTGGC